>CAINNF010000015.1 GCA_903851045.1 Candidatus Adlerbacteria bacterium | reverse complement strand
GGTCATTGGACTCCTGCCATCCTTCCACGAGAACTAGACCTGGGGACAACGGTGCCTGTGGGGTAAGTTCTATGGTCTAATATGTTGTATGAGCCTGTTAAAGTTGCGAAAGCTTTTCATCGTCGGTGTTTTGTTCTTTGGGTGCAGCACGTACGCTCAAGCATCGACTGGTGTCGATCTTACCGCTGGCAATGTTTCGCCAACAGGTGTGTACTGGGGGGACAACAATACGTTCAATGTCACTATCTCCAACGCGGGTGACACGGCGACACCTAGCGGTTCTACCGTATTGTTCGAGATCAGCCCGGCGAATACTCCGACCTCGACCTTTGCTGGCATACCGATAAAGATACCGGTCTCGATGGGAGTGCTCGGTGCAGGCAACAATGTTGGGGTAAGTGTCTCTTTCGCAACATCGACAGCAGGCTACTTCTATATTCGCGCATGTGCGAACACGGATACCGGTAACAACAACCTCATAACCGAGTCGAATTATGGTAATAACTGTGGGACATGGAAGAAGGTGAACGTCACTGACCCTTGGGGTGGTGATTATGATTATCTTTATGACTGTGGACCAGATTTTGCGGTTGGCGCCGGTGTCTCTCTCTGTTACCTGGGTGAAGTTGTGCACTGGTCGGGCTACTCTGCGGGTTGTTCCGCATCCTCTTCGCCTCTTGGGTGGACCACAGGCGGCAAAGCAATCGGCACCACGACCTATTACATAAACACAGGAAACTGGGTCCAGTTCGGCTTGTCGTGTAGCTCTGGAAATGTATACATTAGCAGTCTTGGTCCCGGCTCACCACCAGACGTCACACTCACCGCAACACCGACCGTCGTGACAGGAGGGAGTTCCTCAGCACTTAGGTGGTGGAGCATGGGAGGACCTGCAACCACCACCTGCATTGGGACAGGATTCAGTACCGGTAACGCATCCACTGGTGTTGCGACCGTGTTTCCAGTCGGGACACAAACATACACCGTCACTTGTACCGATCAGGCTGGCTCGACATCGGCAAATGTCACCGTAGTCGCAACACCTCCTGCGGCTCCAACCAACCTGCAAGCGACCTCGAGTGCGGACGGATTGATGGCTTCGACCTCGTGGACTGGGTCGGCCGGTGCCACTTCATATTCGATACAAATGTCTCCCTTTGGAACATGTCCGAACGGTTGGGCATCGACCGGTGGCAGTGGATGCAGCCTCTCTACAACGACGACGACCGTAGTAAACATTCCCACTGTCGGTTGTACGACGTACCAATGGTCTGTGGTTGCGGTCAACGCGAGTGGTAACAGCCCCGCGGCAACGGGGCCGAACATCGTGACCTCATGCCTCCCGAACCTGACCGCTGGCACGATTACGCCGACGACCGTTGTTCTTAATACCTATAATACATTTTCCGGTACGGTCACCAACAGCGGGGTCGCGGGCACCGGAGGGACAACCTTCTACAACTTCTTCCAAAAAGCGACCGGCCCAAATGGCAGTGGTCTTGTGACGGATCTTGGCACTACGTCACCGGCTTCCATGAGCAATCTTGCAGCGCTTGGCTCAAGTCCTGTTTCGACATCCACGCTTTTCTCTACCAGCGCTGTAGACTCTATGCGTCTATGTACCAACAAGAAGAACTCGGGCGATGTGTCGTATCCGGTCGTTGAATCGGTCTACACCGACAATTGTGGACCGTGGACGAACATATCGGTCGTGCCGACGGCACCAACGAACCTTCAAGCATCTTCCAGTCCCGACGGGACGCTGGCCTCTACTTCGTGGACCGGGTCACCCGGAGCGACATCCTATATCGCATGGATATCCCCCTGTCCAACATCGGGCGGTTGGACGTCGAGCGGCGCAGGATGCACTAAAACGGTAACGGTTCCCGCGATCGGTGGCATCCCTACCGCAAGCTTCACGACCTATCAATGGGCCGTATCCGCTATTGGTGCGGGCGGCAGTAGTGCAACCACCACAGGATCGAACATACTGACCTCGGGTCTCCCAGACCTAACCGTCACAGGCAGCATCACCCCGACGACCGCCACGCAGAACCTATCCGCAACGTTTTCGGGCACGATTACGAACATTGGAACCACGGGTACGGGTAGTTCCTTCCCGTATTTCTTCCAAAGTGCGACTGGTCCAGGCGGCACTGGCGCCGTATCTGATCTTACCGGTTCTACCATGAGCACCCTTGCCAACGGCAACTCGGATACCGCTTCTCTCACGACGCAATTTTCGAGCGTAGCGACGTACTCACTTCGGCTGTGTGCCGACATGGCGGACAGGAATGGCACTAATCGTCAAGTCACCGAGTCGAACGAAGGCTTGAACGCACTAGCGAACGCCGGGAACAACTGCGGGTCATGGACGAACGTAGTCGTATCCGCACCAGCGTGTAATCCTGCACCGGGAGCACAGTGCACCGGCTCTGCGTCCGCGTTGAACCTATGTGGCATGTCCACGACGACCGGGATCGTCCAGACCGACTGCAGTTGCGCGGTAAGCGCACCCCCGAACTCCTACTGTACCCCACAACTATCGCTGACCGCATCGAGTCGGCATACCCAGGCGGGGGGACAGACGACGCTCAACTGGTCCGCTCAGTATGTGACCAGTTGCATGCTCACCGGACCCGGACTTTCTATTTCGACATCAACACCGGGCAGTGTGATAGGGTTTATTACTCCAACAACGACACAAGTGTCTCCGACAGGCACACAAGCGTTCACGCTTACGTGTGGAGCCTCGTCAACGCAGGTGACGGTCGGGATCCTGCCGCTGTATCAGGAACGATAGGTGCACGGCAAGACCAATGAAAGGTTTGCATGGGGGTACTGTCTCGTACTACAATGGGACAGTCGCCCGCCTATCCTTCATTCTTCACAATGATATATTACGATCGTGTCAGTAAAATATACCCCGACAACTCTGTTGCGCTTGAGGACGTCTCCTTCTCGGTCGAACCGGGGGAGTTCATATCTATCGTTGGGCACTCCGGCGCGGGCAAGACGACGCTCGTGAAGATGCTCCTCGCCGAGGAGAAACCGACCAATGGTGCGGTCTTCTTCGAGTCGGTGAACATCCACGAAGTGCCGCTCCACCGCATCAACAGTCTGCGCCGCAAGATAGGTACCGTCTTTCAGGACTTTCGGCTCTTACCTAACAAGACCGCCTACGAGAACATCGCGTTCGCTATGGAGGCGGCAGGCAGAAGCGAGGACGAGATCCGCTCGGACGTGCCCCATGTGCTCGAGCTCGTCGACCTGCAGGACAAGATCAACAATTTTCCAGGAGAGCTCTCAGGTGGAGAGCAGCAACGGGTCGCGATCGCGCGCGCGATCGTGAACCAACCGGATGTCATCGTTGCGGACGAGCCGACCGGCAATCTCGACCCGGTCAATACGTTCGAGATCGTGCAGATCCTCAAAAAGATCAACGATCTTGGTACGACCATCATCCTCACAACGCACAACAAGGGGGTCATCGATGCACTGAAGAAGCGGGTCATCACCATGGACCGCGGTCGTGTGGTGCGAGACGACCGGGAAGGGAAGTACATACTGTAAGTTGCCCCGTGTGCGTATCGCGCGGTATACTGGAAGGCGATGAGTCTTGTCACCATTAAGCGAGTCATTCGTGCGGGCTTCCTCGATTTCTGGAGGAACGGCTTCGTGTCGCTTGCATCGATTCTCGTGATGACGGTCACTCTGTTCGTGGTGGGGACCACTATCTTCGCGGGCGTCATACTCACGACAACGCTTGCGCAACTGCGCGACAAGGCCGACATCAACGTCTACTTCACGACGACCGCGAGCGAGGACCAGATACTGGCGCTCAAACAGACGGTCGAAGCACAACCGCAGGTGCAGTCGGTCGAGTATGTCTCGGCGGACGATACGTTGGCCGCCTTTCGTGCGCGCCACCAGAACGACCAGCTGACGCTCCAGGCGCTCGATGAGCTCGGGACGAACCCGCTGGGTGCCGTACTAAACATCAAAGCGAAGGATATCTCGCAGTACGACGCGATAGCGAATTTCCTGAGGCAACAGCAGGACGCCGCGACTGGGAACACCAACATCATCGACAAGATAAACTACTTCGATGCGAGCCACCGGGCGGCGCTCGATAAACTGCAGACCATCACCGCGTCGTCCCAGCGTCTAGGGCTTATCATCGTTATCATACTCATCCTGACGACGCTCGCGATATCCTTCAACACCTTCCGACTCATTATCTATGTCTCTCGTGACGAGATACAGGTCATGCGGCTTGTCGGTGCCGGCCAGCTATACATTCGCGCACCCTTCGTGGTCGAAGGGATGCTCTATGGTCTTATCGCGGGGCTCCTCACGCTGCTGCTGTTCTACCCGCTCACTTACTACCTCGGTCGCGCGACCGCCGACTTCTTTGGCGGGGTGAACATCTTCAACTACTACCTCCTGCACTTCCCGCTCTTCTTCCTGATCATCGTGGGGACGGGGGTGGTGCTCGGGGCGATCGCGAGTTTCTTGGCGGTGCGCAGATATTTACGAATTTAATACACAACGTACATGGCGAGTCCGAAATACATTTTCGTGGTTGGTGGGGTGATGTCGGGTATCGGGAAAGGTGTCGCGACGTCCTCCATAGGACGCATTTTAAAATCCAAAGGGTTCAATGTGACCGCCATCAAGATCGACCCCTACATCAATGTCGACGCGGGCACGATGAACCCCACCGAGCATGGTGAGGTGTTCGTGCTTGAGGACGGCTACGAGACCGACCAGGACATGGGCAACTATGAGCGCTTCCTCGACACGACACTGCCGAGCATCAACTACATGACCACCGGTCGCGTCTACCAGGAGGTGATCCGACGCGAACGCAACTTAGAGTATGGCGGCAAGAACGTCGAGGTGGTGCCCGATATCCCGCTGGAGGTGCTGCGCCGTATCAGTGAGGCGCAAAAGGGTGCGAACGCGGACATCACGCTGATCGAGGTCGGCGGTACCATCGGCGAGTATCAGAACATCATCTTTCTCGAAGCGGCGCGCATGCTCAAACAAAAGTATCCACGTGATGTTGCCGTCGTGATGCTCTCCTACGTTCCTATCCCCGGCAATATCGGCGAGATGAAGACGAAGCCGACCCAGTATGCCGCTCGTTCGCTCAATGGCGTGGGACTCCAAGCCGACGTCATCCTCGCACGCGCGACAGTGCCCTTGGATGCCAAGCGAAAGGAGAAGATCGCGATATTTTGTAACATCCTCCCCGAGCGCGTCATCTCCGCACCCGATGTCAGTAGTATCTACGAGGTCCCGCTCAACTACGAGAAGGACGGTATGGGCGACATCCTCTGCGATGTGCTCGGGCTCGACAGGCGGCCGACCGACCTCTCGCAGTGGGAGCAGTTCGTCGCGAAATCGAAGAACGGCGGTGAGACGCTGCGGATAGCCGTGGTGGGGAAGTACTTCGAGTCGGGCGAGTTCGTGCTCGCGGACTCCTATATCTCGGTCCTGGAGTCGCTCAAACATGCCGCGTACGCAAATGATGTCAAATTACAGATCTCCTACCTCGACTCGGAGGTATACGAGAAGGATCCAGGCAAACTGGACGACCTCGGCTCGTACAACGGCGTACTCGTGCCGGGTGGGTTTGGCACTCGCGGTGTCGAAGGTATCATTGCTGCCGTGCAGTATGCGCGCGAACACCAGGTCCCGTACTTCGGTCTGTGCTACGGTATGCAACTTGCGGTCGTCGAGACCGCCCGCCACAAAGCAGGGCTCGACGGTGCCAACACGGTAGAGATCGACAAGGCGGCACCGCACCCGGTCATCGACGTGATGCCCGACCAGGTCGAGAAGCTCACCAAGGCCGATTATGGTGGCACGATGCGGCTGGGCTCCTACGACTGTGTGCTCACACCGGGTACCATCGCGCATGATGCATACAAAAAAGACACCATCACCGAGCGCCACCGCCACCGCTACGAAGTGAATCCCGAATACATTGAACGCATAAAGAAGAGTGGTATGGTCTTCTCGGGCAAGTCACCATCAGGGATCCTCATGGAGATCGCCGAACTCCCCAAATCCGAACACCCGTTCTTCGTCGGCACCCAATTCCACCCCGAGTTCCAATCGCGCCCACTGAACCCACACCCACTCTTTGTCGCGTTCATCAAAGCCGCGAAAGAACACATGGCAGGCTCACTGGTCGTCGTCTGACCTGGTGTATACCCACGCGACGCTAGTCGTGGCCAAACCACGCCGTCGAAAGTATGTCGGAGCGTACAAACGCTTCCCATTCGCCGTACGGACTTTGCCAGAAGAAGAGCGGATGTGCCGTGGCTAATTCGTCCGGAGTAGATGTGCTTTCTCTTTCTTTACTCAAACATCGGTTGACGCTCGGATATGTGGCCGGGTCTATTTCATAGAGAGGCTCGCCATCCTTTGTGTGGCCAGTTATGATGAACGCCGCTCGCGCTTGCGCAAAAGATATACCGGTCATACAGCTTGGTATACCATGTCCCGCATAATATTCGGGAGTATACCAATCATATCGGACAACGCTCGTGCTCCCGGTCGACCACGATATATCTGGCGGACGCTGCTTCCAAGGGTCGTGCGCGAAGAATGGGGGCACGAGCGATGCCGATTCGGTAACTCCGAACGGCAGTTGCAACGTATAGGCATATGTAGGGAGGAATGGCGCTTGATAGTCGCTTTGTGTGACAAGTGTCCGCACAAGTGTAGAGCCACTCACGGTGATGTCGACGACTTGTCCTGGTGTGTTGGTGGCAGTGAAGTCCACGTTGCCAGAAAGGAAAGAAGCTTTTTTGGTCTGGGTGATGAATGGGGAGTCGGTATATAACTCGGCAGGGACACTGGACAGTGTAGTGTGTAAGAGATCGGTGAGGCCAATCTTTGGTTCAGCGGTTTCATGCCATTGAGCCGGGTACGTCGGGGCGCACCCTCCCATCTCCATGCAATCGACCAAGAGCGATGTATCCCACGCAATAGGGGTACCCGATGCGTCAGAAATAAAGTAGCCATACCCAGCGTCGTCACCACCGGTGCGGTCACGATACAGCGCGAGTATCTTGTTGTTGTATGTGCCAGTGGTAAAGGTCCCGACGGCGTACACGCTCACCGTGTCGTCCTTGCGGTCTATCACCCGCATCGGTTTGGCGTTCGTAAGAGGTTTCCAGCGGATCGAACTGACCACAGCTTCATCGGCTTGTGGCGGAGTGTAGGTGGCGGAAGTATTTGTGTCCGATATCGAACTGACCACAGCCTCATCGGCTTGTGGTGGGGTGTGGGTGGTTATAGTGTTTGGTGTGGATGAGGAAGTCTCAGAGGAGGTTCGTTGTGGCGGCGTCTGCAACGAATCGTGAGGCGGGAGCGGTGTTGCCTGATGGAGTAGGTAGTACGCTCCGGTCCCAAGTATCGCCGCCCCCAATACCACGGACAGCACGATCGGCTGTCTTAGGAAGCGTGTGAGTTGGTCGATGCTGTTCGTGCGCATATGCTTTAGTGTTTATTATAAGGAATGGTAGCACAAGGTTTCGACATATACATACGATATGTGTACGTGAGACAAGTAAACCTATTCCGAACATGTAATAAAGAACGGCCACCCCGTGAAGGATGGCCGTTGGCGTATTAGGTGTTCTTGTGCAATGTGTCGTTAAGCGTAACGTGGCCTTTGGGGCGACGCATGTTCACGGCGCCCGACTGGCTGTCACGGATGAAGAGCATGTCGCTGTGTCCCGAGAGTGTCGCCGCTTTGACGACCGTCCCATCCTCGAGCAGCACCTTGGTCGAAGCGGTAACGTAGAGACCCGCCTCGATGGTGCAACGGTCGCCCAGCGAGATGCCGATGCCGCCGTTGGCGCCGATGAGGCAATGCTCGCCGATCGAGATGATCATCTTGCCGCCACCGGAGAGCGTCCCCATGATGGAAGCGCCACCGCCGATGTCGGAGTTGGTGCCGACCACGACGCCGGAGGAGATACGCCCTTCGACCATCGAAACGCCGAGTGTGCCCGCATTGAAGTTAACGAAACCTTCGTGCATGACGGTCGAGCCTTGGCCGAGGTACGCGCCAAGCCGCACCCGGCTCGCATCCGCGATACGCACCCCGGTCGGTTGCACATAATCGAGCAATGGCGGGAACTTATCTCGCCCATGCACGAGCAGTGGGTACCGCCGTGCTGTCGCTTCGAACCGTCGCGTCTCCAGATCCTCCTCGGCGATCGGGCCTTCGTTGGTCCAATAGTTGTTCGGCAGCGTCGAGAAGATGTCGTTCAGCTTGATGCCGTGCGGCTTCACGAGTCGATGACTGAGCAGGTGGAGGCGCAGGTAGGCATCGGCAACGCCATGCCGCGCACCATCGTCGTGATCATCGGGTGGGATGAAGCATACGACACCGACCTTCCCGGTCGGTGAACTGCTGTGCAGCAAAAGTGTGCGAAGGCGTTTGAGCACCACGATATTGTGGTGGGTTGTGCCGTCGCCCTCGCACCATGCGAAGCGAGTGAGTATGTCATCGATGACCGAAACAGAGAAGTTGTAGAAGGTGGCGTGCCTGTGGGTATATCCAAACGCTTCGGCAAGTACCGCGGCGGTGCCGTAGTTCGCTTCGTGATTGGGGAATGGAAACCAGGTATCCAACAAGGCCCCGGTACTACTGAGTGAAGCGATGCCGATACCGAACGCGCGTGGGCGAACATACCCTGCGCCCTGTTCGACCTGGGACACGAAGTCGGTAAAGTCGTTTTTGGTCGTACAAGTGCTCAATGGATCCTCCTCTATCGAGCGGTGCAGTCTATGCGACACAGTACCGCACCGCACAACGAAGTCAAATGGACCGGTTTAGTGTGAGGACGGCCATCCCCGAACGGTATATCGTAGCATTCGCACACCTTGAGTCGTAACAAAAAAGGCGGTCACTAGTGACCGCCGTGTTTCACTCCTAACCCAACCATGTCGTGCGCCAATATCGTGGCAAAAGTTATGAGCGCTCAGACTGGGGTGGCCGCACTTCCCACAACTGACTTTTCTTGTCGACCGAGACGACTCGGTAGAACTTGCCGTCGAGAGTCTTGCGTTGTAGCCGCTTGTTGAACTGCTGTCTTGCTGCGGAATAGATGCGTGTCGGATTGTTCTTATAGTCGACAAGCAGTCGCCGCATCTCGCTGCGTGCCTGTGGAGTCAACTCGGCAAGAAGTAAACGCATGTCGTCATTGCCCAGCTGCGCCGGTCGCACGAACGTGCCCGTATAATGAGACTTGATATTGCTCACCGGTAACGCTTCAGGAGAGTCGAGGGTGGTGTCCGACTCGTCCCTCCTGACAGTGACGACTGGGCGGACACGAAGAGTAAAGACTAACTCTTCTCCTGCACCCAAAATGCCATGTTCCCGTGCCCACGCCACGAGAACCTCTTGTAGTTCTGCCGCCTTCGCATCCAGCAGATCTTCGCGTGTCATTGATATTTCTCCAACCGATCTAGGACGTAGAGTACCAATGGATCGTATTATGTCAAGTAGATGACCATATGTGACATACCGTATGGCTGGCAAGGAGTTGAGATTTTGTCGATTTTTCGGTATTGTGGTGCTACGTCGCGGGTTTTCCCTCGATCATTGCGAGATCGTCTAATGGTAGGACGACAGACTCTGAATCTGTCTATCTAGGTTCGAATCCTAGTCTCGCAGCCACGCAAAATTCGTTCGCTTCGCTCACTCACGCGTGGCGGGCCACACGTGACTAAGACAGCACAAGAGAGGGAGCCTTGTGTCATTTTGCGTGAGCCACGGGGCGAGTTCTGCAAAAGGGTGGAACTGACGGCTAATTGGAGCTACAATATCCACATGAACAATTTTCAAAAAGGTTTTTCCACCATCTTTCTGCTCAGTATATTCGCTCTGGTTATTGCAGGTGGTGTGTATTGGAGTGCACACAAAAGTGGTGTAGCGAGTGGTGTAACCGATATGGGAAACGGCTGGGTTACATACGCAGATCCTCAGGGTACGTTTTCTTTTGAGGTACCCTCTAGTCTCACCATGTATGTTCCCACAGGATCAGATACCGGCAAACTTATCACGGGTAGTGTGCCGAAGGGTATGGTAATTTTTGGTTCGACACACATTATTACTGAGGCGAATAAGGGTATGATCACACCTAGCAACACGGGGAAGCCAGAGGTGGTATCAATCGGAAACACATCAGGACTCCTTTGGCATCACAGAAACCAAGGTGTCGTTGTCAACGGATCTCCCGACAACGCAAATGATATTGAGGCTCTGTCAGGTCCTTTCGATAGTGCTGGCGACCGTTTGTACATCGATATCGCCAACGTATCTGATTCTGAAGTGAGTACATACGAAGATATGTTACGAAAGATAGTGGCGTCCACCCAATTTAACCACTAGTCTACGCATCCGGTTTTCTTTTTTTCAACAGGAGCTTTGTGTATCCAAATATGTTTCGGGTCATATTGTCTAATCGTGACCGTACCGTCCTCCTCACTACATTATCGGAACATAGCCGGGGTGATTCGGCAGTATAATGGAGCCAAGCCAGAGCGATAAGACGACTTCTTTAACTGAACGTATGAACAAACAAGCAATACTCAAAAAAACAGTCCTCTTTGTAAAGAAGTCCCTCGTGGGGGAGGGGACGGGGCATGATTGGTGGCATATCGAGCGGGTGTACAACAACGCCCGGACCATCAACAAAAAGGAGAAGGCCGACCAATTCATCATCGACCTGGCCGTCTTGCTCCACGACGTCGGTGACCGAAAGGTGATAGGAAAAGCGGAGGACGACTACACGATTGCCGAGAACTTTTTGAAGGCAAACAAGGTGCCGGGGGAGGTGATCGACCAAGTGTTGTTCATAATCAAAAACATGTCCTTCAGTCATTCGTTGAACAAGCGACGCACCGACGCCTCGAAGGAGTTCCACATCGTGCAAGATGCCGACCGCCTCGACGCCCTGGGCGCGATAGGCATCGCCCGCGCCTTCGCCTTCGGCGGCAGCAAACACCGCCCCCTCTACGACCCGACCAAAAAGCCCCAACCAATCAACACGACCGCCAACTACCGCAAACTCGAGAGCTCCTCCTTCCACCACTTCTACGAAAAGATCCTCCTCCTCAAAGACCTCATGAACACCCCAACCGGCACATCGATCGCCAAACAAAGGCACCAATACCTCCAAGCCTACATGAAGCAGTTCCTCCTTGAGTGGGAGGGGAGGAAGTAGGGAGGTGGACAGTCACATAACTGGACAGCGATAGTGGTCCAAGGAGGTATAATGGTTTCATTTTATCGGGCTCTGAAACAAAACGTGACGACCAACCTCAGTTCGTGAGGGAGGTCGACCTGCGAGTGTGATTGTGCGTCGGTTCCAAATTTTTTGTACGTTATACTGGTTAGTATGGATTATAGGAAGATTGCAAAGATACTCCTTATCCTTTTGGGGGTCGTCGGTATTGGCTTGGAGCCTCTACTGCTTGTGCTCGGTATGCAGCACGACACGCCAGGGGACATGTATGCAGGCCTCATCGCTTGGGGCCAATTTTTTGCTATATATCCAGCGATCCTTTTCTTGTTGAGTTGGGTGCTGTATATACGCAAGCAGTATGTGTTGACTCTGCTGGTACTGCTCGTCTTAGTGCTTGTGGTAATCTTGGCCCCAACGGGCATTTTCAATTCCTTGGTGAAAGGGGCGTATGTCGACATGAACCCGTCCATCTACAGGACGCATTTCGTATGTACCGATAAGACATTTCTAATGATGGATATGGAAGATTATGTCGACCAATACTCGGTCGATGGTAATGACCTAGGGAAACTCGCCATGGCGAGTGAAGATCAAAAGGAGATCGTTCGTGTAAAGAACGCTGACTCTGCGCAACAACGCGCACAAATCACAGCCAAAATCGCATCCTGTAAGGATGCATCAGGTAAGTCGCTCTTTGAGTACTATCCCTTAGCGCCCTATGTCCAAGGACTCTAGGTAACGGGGAGGTGTCCAGTAATGGGTAATGGGTAATGGGGAGGCGTCCGTTTAATTTGAAAATCGTGTGGTGTGGTAATTGGTTCCTGCTATGCTACATTGATTAACATAGCGGATGGAGATTACCATTAGACCACAGTAAATCGTAATCAATTGGACGCCTCCCCAATTTCCCAATTTTCCTAAATTTGGAGAATGGGTGATGTGTGGTACAATATGAATGTGAAAAACATACCCAAAAGTTATACTATTGGTCGCAAGGTCTTCGCTAAAATTAGCGCTGTGGAGGGTATCAGTTTGACTCCGGGGATGCGCAAGGACTTTCAAGTGTTCGAGGAGAAGAATCTCTCTCACGCAGACAGACGCCAAGCTATCTCCAAGAAGTACGCTCGGTAACTCCAGACCATGTACGACGCAGTACAAGATATCTATTGCTACGAAGGGACGACAGTTCTTAAGAATCTGCTCGATAGCAGAGAGCAAAACTTGCTCGATGAGTTTGAGGCGGCTATGACCACTCAGCGCTCTGACGAACCGCTTCCGCTCGGGCTGCTTGATGTCACTCACTATTGTGCCATTCACCACCACCTCTTTCAGGATGTGTATTCGTGGGCGGGAGAATTTCGCACGGTGCGTATCGGCAAGGGTGGTAGCGCATTTTGCTACCCAGAGCATATCGACCAAGAGATGCAAACACTGTTCAATGAACTGAAGCGTCAGGACTATCTCTGCGGACTTTCTACCGACGTGTTTGCGGAGCGTGCTGCCCATTTTCTTGCGACACTTAACGCGATCCACCCATTTCGTGAGGGTAATGGCCGTGTGCAGACATCCTTTCTCTTGCTCCTTGCCGACCATGCTGGCCATCCGCTTAATCTCGACCGACTCGACCCCGAGCGTTTTTTGCAGGCGATGGTAACGAGTTTTGAAGGAGACGAGCGGCCGTTGGTCACAGAGCTGAAAACGTTGGCAAGGACATCCTAAGGTCTACATGAGATCTTTGTGCCAAAGTCCCAGTAGGCTATAGGTTCCTTCATTTCTGATGTTGCCAGATATTGTTAGGAAAAAACATGAAAGTCATTTTTGCATACGATGAAGGAAAGGATGTGTGGTGTCTCCTGAACAAGGGGAAGAGTTCGAACAACTCCTCGGTGCCGACTCGGGTGTATGAGCAGTTGGTGGCACGCTGCGGCGAGGATCCGACACTCGAGATGGTCGAGGGTTTCGTTCGTGCGTATATCGCCGAAAAGGGTATCGATGTTCAGGAACACATACGCAAGTACCAACAGGACTGGGACACGGTTGCGGGGGAGTACCAACAACGGGCGGAGGCTCTTTTTGGCGTATCTCTTCCTCGTGACATACATGCGTATCTCACGGTCAACAACCGCCGCCCATACAACATCAAGAACGATTTTTTCTTCGTTACGGTGCCGGTGTTCTATCCACGCAAGATAGCGATGCATGAGCTGTGGCATTTCTACACATGGTATGGTCTGGGCCCAGACGAAGAGCAGCGACTGGGAGCGCTCAAGTATAATGATCTCAAAGAGTCGCTCACCGTCCTGCTTAATGTGGAGTGTAAAGATCTGATGCCCGAGGGAGCATACGACGAAGGCTATCCGCAGCATCAGGACATTCGTGAGAAGATCCTGAACTTTTGGACGAGAGAAAAAAGTATCACCAAACTGTGGGACTATCTCGGGGCGCTTTCATCGGAAGCTTACGGAGCCGTCTAGTTGATCTGGAAATTATGTTCCCCGACAACCTGTTGACATATGTATTTAGAGTGTGATATTATGTTTTTGGGTACTATCGCCCTTAAAAACGCTGCACTAAGGAGGTGGCGAAAATGGGTAAACCGCTTATTCAAGTCCGAAGCGAGGACGATCTCGTCGACATCGCGCCGTATCTCTATGGACAGTCCTCTCGAATTTTGGTTCCCGGCAAACGGAGACCTCGACGCGAGGATCTGGAACGGATCAAGGCCGACATAGGTCAACTCGGGATCACCGACGGCATGTTCGGTGTGAGGTTGAGGTGGGTGAATCTGCATGAGCTGAGGGAGGGAGACCGTCTACTGAGACTCCATCTCGCCGACACGGTGATCCAAAAGAGTGTGATCGAGGTCGACGAGGTCAAGGTGCATGCGGGAGACCGCACGGTGTACTATTTCACCACCATCTTCCCTCGACGCGACGCTGGCTTTGGTGGCTTCTTCTCGATCGCTGAGGTTGAGCAGGGTTCTCCCGAATGGGCGAAAGCCGAAGCTGGATTCAGTCACGATAACGAGACCCTGTACCTTCGATATGAAGGCCCAGACGACGCCTACGCGGGCAACCCTTCGAATTCCTTCTTCGAGAAAGTTGCCGACCTGGCGTCTGCGTTTCAGACACTTGTGACCGCCTGGACTTTGGCCCACGTCGAAGATGCTCGTTCGGGTCGGTACATCAGCCACGATTACTACTACGGTCATTGGCTGCATGGATTCGGTACGATGCATGGTCCTCGGTTTCGTCATGGGTTCGTGAGTGGGGTGCTCACGGACGTGTGGATGAGGTCCGACCTGCGTGGTGTCAACAGGGTCTACAACGACCATCGCGACATCGACCTCGTCTCCCCACTCCTCCAGCAGATGCAAGAGGATGTGCTGGAGGCGCTCGGCAAAGATCCCAGCCTCGCTAAGATACTGTTCGACGCGCAAGCGCCTGAATATTGGAGACGAACCCTCGGTATCATCTTCCAGGAGTTCTATGGCCCGAAAGGCATCATTATCCTGACCTCGGTAACCGACCCGGGGACCGCCAGGTATGATTGGCGCCTTGAGATTCTTGCGGGGATCATCCGTACCTCACACTTCGAGGGTGAGCGCGGCAACACTGCCGCGCTCTACAAGCGGATAGCGGGAAGAGCGTTCGAGCGCTAGCCGACACGCTCCGGCGATACTGGGCCACGGTTAATCAAGTAACCGTGGCCTTTTCCTTTCTTTCCTTTCCTGAATAATGGAATAATGGGGAGGCGTCCGTTTAATTTGAAAATCGTGTGGTGTGGTAATTGGTTCCTGCTATGCTACATTGATTAACATAGCGGATGGAGATTACCATTAGACCACAGTAAATCGTAATCAATTGGACGCCTCCCCAATTTCAATTTCCACGTAATCAATTGGACGCCTCCCCAATTTCCATGTTTGTGTTTTTGTTGGAGTGTGATTAGATATGGATGGTTTGGGCAATCATACGGGCTTAAGCTCTGAACGTCAGGTGGGCGTGGGGTCCAAGAGTAGTTTTTGGACAATGACGCGACCCTTCTTGGGTGGCCACTGCTGGCGGTGATCGTTCAACAATTCCCTGGTGGTGCCTCGGGGAAAATACTGGACAAGCTCAAACCACCCTTGCCGCTTATATTCTAAGCGGCATTTCTTTTTCTACATATTCCTTAGTGGTCGCGGGACACGTGTTGGGTGTAGTGGGTCATAAAGGTGTCTTTGGCTTCTACGTATCTGCGTGAATTCTCTTTATCTTTGATCCCCACAGTTCCCACATGGAGGTTCGTTTTTCGTACTTTGTCTGCATATTGGTACTGTTTTCGAAAGATTATCTTGCGTCCACTAGCCAACTCTTTGGTGTTATAAAAGTAGTGCGATGTGTGAGGGTGGGATATGGAAAGAGATACTCAAGGGTGACTTATGTGCCTCAGCGCAGTTCTATAGAATGTATGGTAATACACAAACACAAAACTTTGTGGGAAGTTGGTCTCTTGTTGCTGGTTGCGGGAGTGGTGTTGGTGTACCAGGTCTATACCACACACCTCGCGCACACGACCTTCGAGCGGTATTACGCGTTTCGTGGGTGTGTGCGGCTGGTAGACAAGACGGATACGTACGGCGACTGCGTTGTTGCGAATGGGCAGACCATCAAAATAGTATTGATCGACGGCTTGTGGTATCTCGATGGAGATGGCCCGGGGATCTGGTAACGTGGAAGTATGATCGTAGCACTACGCTTTTTGCTGGTATACTGGCTCCCATGAAGATCTGCATCTGCTCGTCGATGGCTTTTTATACTGAGTTTCTCGAACTGCAACAGACGTTAGAGGTGATGGGTCATACCGTCCTTGCCCCGACACTTGAGTTGGAGGTCGCGGGAGATGGTGTTTCGGTCGGGAAGTTCGTGGGTCAGCAGGGAGGCGCCGATGCCTTCCCGCCCGAACATGACGTATGGAAGAAGAAGGGGAGCGCGATCCTAACACATTTTGCAAAGATCGACGCGAGCGACGCGGTGCTCATCACGAACTGGGAGAAGAAAGGCCAGCCCAACTACATCGGCGCGAACGGCTTCCTAGAGATGGGGTATGCATTCGCTACTGGGAAAAAGATCTATATTCTAAACGACTTGCCCGCGCAGTCACCCTTCAAGGAAGAGATTCTCGGTATGCAGCCCACGATATTGCACGGCTCCATAGAACAGATCCCTCTGTAGCGTAGAATAGAGGCATGGGAACATCTAGAATAGTGGTCGCGGCGTGCGTGGCGGGGATGATAGCGCTCATCGTCGCGGTCGACATACTCTTTTTTAGGGATCGATTCTGGGAGCGACTGCTCGCCAATATCGGCATCGTGCTCGTGTGCGCCGCCTTCGCTGTGCGGTTCCTGAAATAAACGCAGTTATTGGTTCGACCATATGAAAAGCGGATACGTCGTGTGACGTATCCGCGGAGCGTTATGCCAGTTGCGGCGCGTAGATCGTGATCGACCAGGGTTTGAGCGAGAACCAGTGTCGCAGCTGGGCGAGCAGTGAAGGTTGGAACGAGATCTTGACCGACGTTTCGTCTTCCACGACTTCCTGTGGATGCCAGAACCGGGAGAACCAGACATGCGCATCAGGCGAATCGTCGACGGCAAGATGCCATGCGACGGATCGGTTGCCTTGGGTCACTTCGACGACCCGAGTTGCGCGGCATCGCTCCTCGTATATCCGGCGAAGTTCTTCCGCGTCGGTGATGAGATTATCGAAGAGATCAATGGTAAAACCTATTACCGATACCACCCCTTTGTTCGTGCGGTAGTGCTTCGCAGTTGCGAACTCTTCCCATGTTGGGGGAGATGTGGGGGTGAAGCCGTCGAGCGGCTGAGCGACACCTTTGAGCCAGGACTCGAAGATGCCTAGATAGGGCGTTCCTTCCAGAGTCACTTGGCCGGGGTATCTCTCGCAGGCTACACGCCAGGTGGGCAGTCGAGACTTGCTCGCGGTTTCGTCGAAGGTTATGTGAGCCATGTAGGCCTCCTCGGTTTGTTGCTTTCGGCACGTCCGCATAGAACCTACCATAGGTTGTGCGATGGTTCCAGCATCAAGCAAGATCGTCAGCCTGCGGCTACGACAGACTAGTAAAATAATAGTGATCGATGGTGTGCGTGGTGTCTGGTACCATAGACTGTATGACCAACGAGGGAATGGCGGGAGGTGTGGTGCATGCGTTGCCAGCAGACTTGCGAAAGGCGCTCCTCTCGACGCCTGCGGCGCGGGCGCTGTGGCAGGACATCACGCCACTTGCGCGCAATGAGTGGATCTGTTGGGTGACCTCTGGCAAAAAAGCAGAAACGAGGGATATTCGGATACAAAAGGCGCTCTCCAAGCTTGCTGGCGGGATGCGCCGACCGTGCTGCTGGGCTGGCTGCACGCATCGGGGATAGGTCGACATATGTTCCCGCTTTGAACCAGCATGTCAGATGCGAACATAAAACACTCGCGCGGTACGATACCGCGCGAGTGTGAAGGTTAGGTCCGAGCGCCTGGATCGAATCTTTGGATAGTCCGCCTCATGTGCTCAATCGACGTCGGCTCGGGACGATCTTCGGCGAATTTGAATCTGATCATCATCGTGCCGTCGTCACTGGGTGTGATCCTGGCAAGGGTAAAGGCTATTCCCAGCAGGTTGCCTTGGATGATCAGGGTATGTATCAACGTCTTGCGACTCTGCTCGACGACCAGTTCAAGCGTACCGCCGACCGTCTTGCTGTTGCGCTCGTTCCATGCGGCGACGTCCTCGGCCAACGCTGCACGAATCGCTTCGACCGCATCGTTGTGCGGTTTTGCAGGGTCTCGTAATCTTCGCGCGGCTATGTGTGCATGATCTCTCTCTCGTAGATCGATCGACGAGGCATCGTCATGTCCTCCCAAATGGTGTGCCGACCCGGCGGGTCACCAGCAGACACTATGAACTAAATAGTGCCTGATGTCAAAAAGGATGGAGACAGCAATCAAGGTTGTCGACGATCCTTACGATAGCTTGCTTAGAATAACTTCCGCGACCTGCTCCGCGGTCATGTCTTGCGTATCGATCGTTTCAGCGGCGTCAACGGGATTGTTGGTATAGAATGCGTCGTTCGGTTCGAAGTAGTTGGATAGCTCGTCGATCTTTGACTGGGGGAGTGCTGGCACGCCCAGCATCTCTCGCGTCCGCTCGTGGACCCGTTTCAGTCGAACGGCTTTCGGCGCCGTGAGTCGGTAGGCAGAGAACGTAGCACCGTGTTGCTCGGCGATTTTTCGAAGCAAAGCAACGCCTTCGGCTCGCGTTATCTGCTCGACGATGACGCTCACCCCGAACTTAAGATAAGTGTCGATCATCACACGCATCACTTCCCGGATCACTGTGAGCGTCTGCTCGTTCTCCCGGTAGTTGGGGACGAGTCTTTTTATATCCGGCAACGCGACTCGTGCCGCGTCGGGCAGCTTCTCGCTCAGCAGTTTCGTCGTGGTCGTCTTGCCCGAACCCATCGGCCCGTCGACAAGGATAAGAAAGGGTGTGGTCATGTACTCGTTAGTATACGGGAGTCACACGACAAGTTCCAACCCCGCACCTGCGCAAACCTTGCATAAAAATAATTGTGTGTTAATCTAATTGTAGGATCTTTGGAGATAGAAGATGACACTATCGGTGCTGTTCTGGAATATCTGGGGTCATCGCGACCCCAGCGGTATTCGCGACTATCTGCGCAGGCGTCCGTACGATCTCTGTTGTCTGACCGAGGTCACGAGCATGGGGCATCCTTATAGCCCCGTGCCGCGCGTCCACACGAGTACGAATCCCGACGAGCCGCCGAGCTACATCGATGGTCTGGGGGAACTGCAGCGGGAGTTTAGTCCGAGCTATAACATCGAGTATGCGACACCGGCCTACAATACTTGGCAGTGCAGGCGTACGGGTAAGGACTATCACGGCATCGGGTTTGGCAGCGCGCTTTTGGAAAGGCACGGTCTCGAGGTTCTCGAGCATGCGAGTGTCCCCATTTTGCAGGACACGCCGGGTGTCCGCGAACGAATGTTGCAGTATGTGGTCGTGCGCATGGATGGACACACCTACGTCGTCGCTCATTTGCACGGGATTTGGATCCCCGAGAATACGAAGGGTGACGATCCTCGTCGGGACGAACAGTCGCGTCAGGTCTTGCGGTATCTCGACGAGGTAGCACGACAGTATTCCACCAGACGAATCATCTTTGGTGGGGACCTCAATCTCGCACTGGATACGGATGCGATCACGATCTTGGAGCGGGGGTCGCAGTATTGCGGCCCTCTGCGCAATCTCATCCGCGAGGATGAGATCGACTGTACGCGTACGCCCCGGTATCGGAAGTTCTACCTGGACGAACAGAGACATGCCGACTATGTGTTCGTCTCGCGTGAGATGTGTGTGTACGGTCTCGCGGTCGGCACCGCAACGCTGGCGTCGGACCATGCGCCATTGTGGCTCACTTGTCGCTGAGCGACATTTGCAGAAACATTCCTTGTCTTCCTTCGGCCGCCCTCTCGTGGGGCGGCCTTTTTCATATGTCATACCTCCTAGCTTTTGCTGGAGGTACATATAAAAAGAGCCTCCGTGGGGAGGCTCGCTGACTCAGTGGTATCGTTACACTACGATGTTTGGTGTGCAGACACGACCGCAGTCGGATCATCGCTCAGCTTCGTCACCTCTACGTCTTGGAGGACATTCCTCACGTCGGTAGCGACGCTCAGGAGTCTCGACATCACCGAGGTTATGTCGATAGTTAGCTGGCCGCGCTTGTGTTCGGCTTCAGTGCATCCCTGTAGTGTGGGGTTGAGGGTGCCTCCCATGTAACAGACTTCATTCGTCGGTACACGAGTCTGGCTGAAGCGCCGAGGCATCGGCATCGTCTGCACCTCGTCTCGGAGCGCATCCAAAAAAGCGAGGAGCGGTTCGATTGCTAGCAGTCCTTCGAGTTCATCCAATCGTGCCTGCACCTCGGGTGGGAACGTCGGCTCTATAAGGAGCATCGTCCTATCCTCCATGAACACCTATCTGCGAATATATACCACCAGCGACTCGGATGCCAGGGGAGGCTACGCTTCGACCTCGACCAGCACCTCGTTGCGCATCATCCAGGGTGGGGTCCAGGGGGCGTTATATCCCGCATAGTATGGTTCTCCAAGGACCTTAATCTTGTCATGGGACAGTGCGGAAAGGAGTACTTCTTTTGTGGATCGGACGCGCGCATCGGTTCGCCACAGAGAGAATCTTTTCGCGGCCATGTCTCGGGCGGGGACTTCGACCAGAGTCACGCGTGGGTCGGTCGGCGTGGGGAGGGTGTCGAGTGTGTACGAACGCGGCATGCCAAAGGCGATCGTGTGCGACTCGCCCTCGATGTTCGCGGTGACCGGGGCGGTCATGGCTATCGACCGTCCGTCACGTTTTTGTTCGGTGACTGGGGCGGTCATCGAGACACGTTCCTTTTTCGTGTTCGCACCGAATATGTATGCGGCGACGATGCGGAATCCTTCTTGGAGCGCCTGTCGATATGGAGCCGTCACGGTCGTCTGCGCGACGAGATGCGCCGGATAGTGACGGATCTCGTAACCGCTCGCCTTGGTGGTCACGGTGTATGCGGCCTGTTCGACGCGAGAGGACAGGTATCCCCACAGCGACCATGCGGCTACAATGCACACGACGATACTGAGTGAGAGTGCCATATCATGTCATTGTAGCACCTATCGAGAGTCGCACAGCATGGGTGACGATATACATAAGAAAACCGCCCACCAAGAGAGCGAGACCTCGGTGGGTCAGTTCTCTTGGTGGGCGGGATGTTACTCGCCCGGGTGGCTCCAATCAAAGAAAATACGACCCTCGCGCTCGGTCACATCGTCGACCAGTTCGCCGATGTCGAAGCCGGGGTAGATTGAGTGCACGACAACCACAGGACGACTGCGCTCCTGCTTGAACTCGAAGACGATCGTGAGTTCCCGGGTCCGAGGGGCGAGCAGATCGGTGCGACTCTGCTTCACCCGAAGGCCATGGCTCCTGCGGTTCAGGTCGAAGGGTTCCAACGCATCGGATGAGTAGTTCGCAAGAGGTGCGGTGCTTTCCCAGCCGATGAGTTGCACATGAGTAATGTTCAGACTGTGCGTCCCGAAATCCATCTTTTGCCACAAATCATCGCATTCGGCCAGGAGCGCTTCCCACACGAGTCCGTCCGCAAAGAGGTCTTCGGCTGTGCCCCACTGCGAGAAGTTTCCCGCTCGTGCGATTGAGGTCCCGCGGAAGCACCTCGTCCACAGACGCTTCGTGGTGTTCTGACGGACGATAACCGTGAGTGGAACCCCACACTTCAACTTGTTACGCATGTACATGCGGTGTCTCCTGCCAGCGGTACCTGGTCCAGGTCCGTGTAGGGCACGGATACCCTGTAAGAACGATCGTCCTTACGAAAATATACTACATTTTTAATCTTTGTATGTCAAGTGTTTGTAGGTGAATTCTCACTCTAAACGCTCTATAACGCCACAAGAGGTACTATGGGTATCGGCTATATACAAGACTTTCTTGGTACACAAAAAAGCGAGTCCCGGAGGACTCGCTTCGTACTTAGTGCTGGTAGGAACAGATGAATTCATGCAGAGCGTTGGTGGCAACAGAGAGTAGGTCGTTTCGCAGACACAACTCGTCGCAAAGCATGAAGGAGCGAAAGCCGATCTCATAGAGCCAGGCGATCTGTTCGAAGTCGGCATCGGAAGGAACGGGGTTCGGTTCGATCGACCACCTGATGGTGTTTTCTTTCGACTCTTCATTGTGGTGGAGGTGTGGCACTTTTTTGATCACCGACAGCATCATGCGCGAGCCTGCACACGCCCGTGGGTCTTTCCCGATGATCAGTCTTTGTGCCTGCAGGATGTCGTGTGGTCGGTCCAGTTCGACGTAGAGGTCACCTTTGGCCGCACATAGTCGCAGATTGTCGCGTTTTTTGAACTCCCGTGCGACATACTCGAGACCCTGCTTGCTTTCGATCTTGAGGATTACTTCGGCGTCGGGGCCGACGAGTTCCAGAAACTCGTCCACGTCATGTTGACTCTGTACGTATGACAGGAACCACCGCGTGATCCCGAACGCCTTGACCCGCTCGATCTTGTCGAGCTCTGCCGCGACGAACTGGGTGCCTCCAACGCGCAGACTCTTGTCACGAATATGGACCGACTCACCAGGACGGACCATATACTCTGGTCCACCTCGTGTCACGAACCTCTGGTACCAGCGACCTGGCGTGGTGGTGTCGCGCCACTGCTCACCGTCGTGCGTGCGTGTTAAGAGCGCCCTGTCCTCACCGCCCTTGAACAAGATTGGTGTGGGCAGGTCGACGCAGATCGGGTGATTGAGTTCGAAATCCAAGAACTCTTGGTTCGGATGCACCTTGGTGACGCGCAGTTGGCGTCCCTTGATGTCGAAGTAGAGCGGTAGCGCCGTGTCCGTAGGAATGAGCGCGAGTTCGTGGTCGAGGTCGAACGCGGTAAGCATCGCACTGTTGAGGCGGATACCTCCCAGTCGCGAGTCGCTTGCGAATGTCGCGAAGTGGGGGAGGCTTGGCAGCAAGGTCACCATGAGCTCGACTGGTGCCGGCACGGGCAGTGCGTGGATGTTCAAAACCATCGCCGTACTCCTGTGAGAAAGAAAAGGGGAGAGTTTTCACTCTCCCCACCGTGTCACTCCATCAAGGGCTTCGTGGGTGTTCCACCCCCGAGCCCATGCGTTTTCGACAGGTTCGCGGACCCCCCAGCCTTGGGTGGCGGCAGTGCATGGACCGTCTTCAACGATTTGTACACCGTCTTGACCTTCGCATCACCGCCCGCGTCGGGGAGCTGGCGCTGTTCGAGCTCTTCACGGAAGTACCCGACGCGACCTGTCTCCTTGGCAAGGATACCGAAGATGACGTCCACCACGCGTTCCGGTTGTGGCAGGAACGCGACGTGGTCGGCGCCGCCCAGAAGCTGTGCCCACAAGTCGATCGCTTTCTTGTCGAAGCTGCTCATCGAGTCACCATTGGATGTGTAGTATGGCTTCCTGATGATGTACGTCGAGAACTTTCTTCGAAGCTCCTCGAACACCTCGTGTGTCGAGATAGGCTGCGAGAGTTTGACACGAGCGTAGGTTGCTGCCAACTCCGGCGAGATCATGTCGTACGGGATCTCGTCCCCGATGAGGATACAGATCGGCCTCCTGATTGCCCGAGGCATCCGCACGTTACGGGCGAGATAGAGCGCCATGAGCTCATACGTCTCATTGCCGCCACCGCCGCCCTTACCCTCCAGCACGATTTCCATAAGTTTCGTCTTGAGGTCAGTGCCGTGGGTGAAGGGGCGCCCCTGGACCGGATAGTCCTCGCCCTTTTGAGCATCGCCGACGGCGCACCAACTGATCTCCATATCCCTGCCGAGGTACTCGCATGCTTCGAGTTCAAGGTATGGGAGTTTCGAGAACATGATCTTCGGCCACTCGTCCATCGAGCCGGTCTGGTCGGTGACGATCACGAGCGGCGCGCTGGAGTTAGTGGTGAGCTCCGCAGGAAGAAGATCTTTGCGGTCCTTCTGCTTCAGTTTCGCGGTCTCGTAGCTGCGACCAGCGTACTGGTCGTACGCGCTGTAAGCGTCTTTGAAATCATGACCTCCGCCACCCCAATGAGCTGGGGTGAAGTTGCCATCTTCTGACATACGCCTCTCCTGTGGTCAGTGGGTGAACAGTCTCATGTCCGAATGTTCTCTGCCGAAGCTTCGCATGCGGACACGCTTGAGGTCTTCGAAGACTTTCTCGGCGTACCTTGGGCGCTCGAGCACGCCACGGACGATGAGCGACTTGATGAAATCACACATCGGGTCCGGTAGACTCGCTGGGACATCCTTGCGTTCGACCGCCGAGTATCCTCCGCCGAGTGCGTATAGCATCGTCATGCCCAGGCTGTAGAAGTCGGACCCTGGGATGAGTGTCGTACCCGCGACTTGTTCCGGCGGCGAGAACAGGTCGGTGTATCCCTTGCTGTTGGACGTAGCCGAAGGTTTGATCACCGAGAGTCCGAAGTCGACCAACACGACGATATGCGTCGTGTCTTGCACGATGATGTTCTGCGGCTTGATGTCGCCGTGAACGACACCGTGGTGGTGCAAGTACGTGAGCGTGTTCAGAATGCGCTCAGTGATCCATGCGACATGCTCGGGATCGAGTCTGCCGTGCTGCTCGACCACTTGCTGAAGCGTGAGTCCATCGACCCAGCTCATCGCGAGCGCGTAGCTGCCATCATCGAGCTTCAACAGGTCCCGCATGACCGGGATCCCGTAGTGTCGAAGATTCCAGATAGCCTTGGTCTCTTGCTTCAGGATCATCTCTGCGGTCGGTGAGATCTCAGAGCAGTGCTTGATGCATGATGGTTCTCCCACGAGCACATGCTCGGCCTTGTAGGTGGTGCCGAACCCTCCTTCCGCAACCCGATGCAGAAGTCGGTATGGTCCGATCGTTCCGCGTACGGAACTCTTTCGGTAGGCGTCGTACGCCGATCGGTCGCGGCCAGAGAGGATAGCTTTTGCTTCTCCGAGTTCTTTTGCGGTTATGTCGCCGTCGTTCATAGCGCGTGGGCCGTGGAGCTTCATCAAGGCCGTGTATGCGGCATTGATGACCTCGACGGGCGCGTCAAAGCGTACTCCAAGTCTGCGGTAGAGGTCGCTCTCGAAAGCGGTCGGATGTGATCCTGCGGCCATGGCTGCCCTCTTGCTGTGAAAGGACTCAGGTGTCTCTATGCCGATAGTACAAGTGATGAAATTGTATGTCAAACACTATGAGTTGACGCGCTGTTAAATACGGTGTTGTATAAAATGTAGGTCGAACAGAGGAAACGGTCATGTTCTTGCGAGGGGTCGTGAGTGCTGCTCAAGTGCAGGGTCCGCGTGACTATCAGGAGGACCATCTGGTGCATGTGCCGTTCGCGAGTGCACGCAACGGAAAAGGTCATCTGCTTGGTGTCTTGGACGGTCACGGCGGTGGGGAGGTGGCGAGATACTGCTCGAAGGTCGTGCCGCGTTTATTCGACCCTGAAGCGCCAGACATAGGGTACGAGCTCGCCAAGATCGTTGCGCAGCTGGATGCTCGTACGTCGCTTGATGACGCTGGCACGACGCTTTCGCTCGCGTGCGTGAACGAATCGAAACGCATCGTTACCGCGGTCGTAGTGGGAGACTCACCCGTCATCATCGTCGATCGAAACAGCCAGGTCCGTGTCAGTGTTGAACACAACGTTCGCACGAACGAAGTCGAGCGACAGGCGGCGATCGGTCGGGGAGCCGTGTACGAAGGTGGGTATATCTATGATGTATCCGAAGACGGTGTGCCCTCTGGTGCAGGGTTGCAGTTGAGTCGTGCGTTGGGTAACCGAACGCTGCGGCGGATACTTAGTCGAACGCCGACCTTGTCTCACTACCGTCTCGGTGTGCGTAGCGTGGTGATGGTCGCGTCGGATGGTGTGTTCGATTCGGGTCGCTCAAGTATCGACTCGCGCACGTTCACCGGTCTCCTCGCGAGAGCGGCAGCTGGTTGTGACGCCGAAGATGTCCTTCGATGGAGAGAAGAACAAGGACTCGAGGACAACGCATCGCTCATCGTGTGGGTACCGAGACGATAAGGATGCTTCACTAGACCGCAGTCACCGCTGCGGTCTTTTTCGTCGGGACCCGGGTTACTAGACTTTTTAGATACATATGCTATTTTGTTTTCGGAACCGAGGTTCCAGACCAACAACATCTCTGTAGGAGGACAGCATGGTTGCGACCATGGCTTGTATCACTGAGGCTTCGGCGGCTGAGCAGCTTGCGTTCATCACCGGTCGGGCGACGATAGATCCCGCCTGTATCCAGCCCGAACTCTGGGCCTCGATATTGTTCGCTGGGTTGAAGTTGTTGCCGCTGGAGCAGTTGACCGAGCAGATGTGCTCGCTGCGACAGATCCTTGGGCGGCACAGTACCTTATGGGCACTCGCGTACTATGGAGATTCCGGTCGCTCATGTCCGACCACAAAGACAGGGTCGAAGCTGAGCTGCGACGGATCGCTCAAGGTGAACGAAAGCTCAAAGACATGTTGAAGAGGGTTGGGGTACCCATCTAGTGTTACTTGGGCGGTCACACAGAGTGGCCGCCCTTTTTCGTGGTCATGTGGTGGCGACCGACGAGAACTGTGCAGTAAACGATTACCGGCCCAAGGGCCAGTGGTCGTTTACTTGTACTATGCAGATGAAAAGCACCCCCGACGTGATCGTGCCGGGGGTGTAGTGATCGATCGTGTATCGCAAGAACGTTTAACCAAAGATGATCCTCAAGATATCAGCGAGCTCCGATATGGAGCTCGCGTAGCCGTGCGTTCGAGGCGTCAGGAGACAAGCACGCATGCCCGCCGCCCGTGCCGCTTCGACACCTGCCACACCATCTTCGACCACGAGACAGGCGCTCGGGTCGACATGCGTGGCTGCGAGCAGCCATATGTCAGGGGCAGGCTTGCCTTGCGCTACCATGTCGCCACCGACGACGCTGTCTTGTTCGAAGAAAGACAGAAGATCGTTTCGTTCCAGGATGCCCCGCGCCCACTTCTGTGGAGAAGCGGTACCGATAGCGATACTGACGTCGAGCGCTTGCAGTATCACGAAGAGGCGACGAAGGTCGGCAAGAGGCCGAGCTTCGCACATGCGGGGGAACATAATGTCCCATTTCGTACGTGCGAGTGCTGCCGCTGTAGCGGGGTCACAGCCAAGCAGCGTCTCGAAGGTCGTTTTTGTCGAAGTGCCAGCGAAGCGTTCGGTGATCTCGTCGGGCGACACGATGACGCCGTGTTGTTTGCACAGCTCGGCTTCGACCTGCGCGTGGAGCGTTTGTGTATCGAACAGCGTCCCGTCGAAGTCGAACAGCACTCGACGAACGCTGGGTGACCGTAACATGTCCATGCCGTACCTCCCTGAAGAATGTTCTCGTCTGCCCATATACTACCGAAATCAGGACGGATAGACAGGAGGCGTATGATTCTGTACGCTACCAACAGATTCGAATCATGTGATGAGAGGCGTTCATGGATACCGAATATCTCGTTGCGTTGCCGGTCGAGGAGATGTCCTGCGGTTCGGTCATCAAACGGACCGAGCATTGGCCACTCCACTGTACGGTCATGCAGTGGTTTCGTGTGAATGCGACCCGGGCCGACTCGGTCGGTCGGCTCAATAACGAGTTGAGTATGTTGGCGTCCCTGGCCAAAGGTATCGAGCTCGTGTCGGAGGCGCCCGATCTGTTCGGCGCTACGATGGATATACCGGTGCATACGCTCAGGCGATGTGATGAGCTGAACTATCTACACACGACGCTCCTCGTCTACCTCTTGCAGACCGGTAGCTCGCTCATGCGACTCAGGTGGGTGGGGGCTGGGTACCGTCCGCACGTGACCACGCACGATGGTCGCGCATTCCTTCCTGGTATGCGGCATGTTCCCACACAGTTGCTGCTCATAAAAAAAGACACGAACGGCACTCGGACGATCATCAACGCCCACCCGCTCGGTACACCCACGTTCTAAATGCTGTCCACCGGTCGACCAGCGCTCCTACGAGCGCTGGTTTTTTGTGTGGGTGATGTCGTCCATCAAAAAGGCACGCACACTCGGGGAGTGGCGTGCCAGTGATAGGTGGTGAGCGGTAGACGCAGGTTCAGCGCCCACGTACCGGTACATATGCTGGAGCGGGTAGTGGTGTTGGTGCCAACTCCCGGACTCGTGCCAGGAGTCGCTCCTTCGCCGCCGAGGTCTTTTACTTCAAGCGCTTGCGCCACGTACTGTCGTCATCAAGGCACAGGAATATAATGGTCACTGCCCACGCGATGTTACCAGTAACGCTCAATAGACTCGACGGTGGTGGCCGGTAGGGTAGATATATATCGAAAAAGTCTAGAACTTTCAAGAAAACTTCCAACCCAACCAGGACTTGCAGCGCAAGAAGGAAGAGCGAAGGCGAGAATCTTTCGCATGTATATTCTACAAACCTGACATAAAGATACCCGAGACTTGCGCCAATTGCAGCCATAATCACGGCATGACCAACGTATTCCATTATGCGGTACTCCAAGTCACTTTACCCAAGCGACACAGGCGGCAAAGGTGCCGATATGGATGAACGTACTATAAACACTTTACAGACTAACCATACTATGTCAAGTGTTTGTACCCCTTTTCATTCGAACTCGGGGTTGTGGAGTTCTTTGCGTTTGCGGAGTGCCGAAGTGGGGACGTCGGGGTCGGTGTATTGTCGATAGACCAGATAGATGATGTACGCGACGATCCCGAACATGATCGCCTCGAACGACCACAGGAGCAGGTGGATAAGGATGCGCGCAACCGGGTCGGTGACCCCCTCCTCGTAGTCCGTCGCGAAGATCGAGAGCCACATCAGCCCGACGAACGTGCCAAGCCCGACCACGCATGCGACCGCGGCGACGAGAATGTCTTTCATGTATGGATTATACGACGATTCGCTGCGGAGGTGTATGTACCCACACGCATCTTTGTGTGCTTAGAAATACGGCGGTCGAAAAAAAGAAAGCACCGCTCCATTACTGGAGCGGTGTTGCGTGTGAAGTTTGTTAGTCGGCGGCTTTCGTGGTGCGTTGCTTCCAGCCTTTCGGCAGGAGTACGAACCATCGAAGTGTCGTATTGCGCACGTAGCGAGCGAGCAGTGTGCTGACCGGCTCGCCACCCTTCGCACCCTGCAGGTCGATCCGCAGGGTGACGAACATGGTCGCCGGAACGGGGACGCCAAGATGCTCTGGTAGTGTCTGCACGCGTGTGCGGATCCAAAGGTAGGTCCGGATCAGCCACCGCGTGTACCACACCGTCTCTTCATCGACGAGAATGAGCGGACGATGGGCGACCACCTTGCCGACGAGTTCGCCAGCCTTCGGCTCCTCTGTGGCGTTGAACAGCACGACCCCGAGGTGACGCAACACTCGGACGAAGAACGAAGGATCATTCCACCCCCGGTAGATCGTCACGATAACCACTTTCGGTTTTTCGCCGAACGTGATGCGGTGGTCTGGGTGCTCGTCGTGTTCATGGTTGAACAAGGCGAACATTTGTTCCACTGACGTTGTCTCTCGGATCCGTCGTGGTGCGATTGACAAGGAACGCTCAATCCACCTTTTCAGTATCCGTATCGGTGTCGTCGCAGGGGGTAGATCATGCAGTGCGACATCGAAGGACAGATGATCCCCTCCGATCTCGTGCACCTCCACCCGTGCCACGTTACCTTCAGCTGACACGTGTGGTTCGTTGATCGTCGTGACGTTCACGAATATGGACACGAAGGGCCACGTCTTGACCTCGCTGCCCACATAGTGCAGGAAGGCGAGCGGCACCTTTATCGCTGACGGGCAGAGGAACACCCGCGTGACCGGTGCCACGACCGTCGATACGTTGACACGATCGGTCAGGCGCGCGAGCAGTGGCATGTCGTCTCGATTCTCGGCGTCGAGGATGATCCGCTGACCCTTCGCCCAGATGGACATAGCGGTCGTAAAGATCACCATGCTGCCAAGCGGTATAAGGCCGAGCGGACTCTCCAAGAGCTTGGAGTAAGCGCCGATCGTCAAAGCGATAATTAGCGCGCCGCAGATGTGGATGAGCCACACCCACTTGCTTCCGACTTCGCGGTAGATACTTTGGATGAGCATGTAGGTGATGCTCATCGTCGTGCCGACCGCCATACCATAGGCGAAGGTCATCCGGTCCGGATCTCGGAATATCAGCACGAAGCTGATAGCACCGAATAGCAGGAACAGGTTGACCGTAGGCACATATACGTGCGAAGCATGATCGTCCGATGTGTAGACAATCTGCATGCGCGGAGCGAGATTGAGTCGCACCGCTTGTGCCACCAGACTAAAGCACCCGGTAAAGAGCGCTTGCGACGCGATGAACGCTGCAGCGACCGCGAGTCCTACCATAAAGGTGAGGATGTACGGGTCGTGCTCGTACAGCGCGAAGAACGGTGCGTCGTTGTACCCGCCATAGGCCAGGAGAGCTCCTTGTCCCATGTAGTTGACGAACAGACCGACCATGACGAGCGTCCATGCGATGATCACTGGTTTGCGCCCGAAGTGCCCCATGTCAGCGTACAACGCTTCGCCGCCAGTGGCAGCGAGCAGACCCGTACCGAACGCGGCGAGTGACGCGAGTACGGTCGCTCCGAAGAGTGCGGACGATCTCCACCAGGGAAGGTCGTGCGACAGCAGGCTCCAAATATAGTCGAAGCGTAGCGGTGCCAGTAGAATGTCGGGATGCGACACGATCTGTGGCATGCCGCCCCAGGTGAGCATCGCGAACCATACCAGCATGATCGGGCCGAATATCATCCCGATCTTGCTGCTACCCTTCTTCTGCATTCTCGCCAAGACGATCAGTGAGACAAGCGTCAGTGCGATTGCGATCCATTTCCCAACCTCGACAAGTTGTGCGTTGACGAGGTCTGGTGTGGTCGCGGCTGGCAGCCAACCGTCGCTTACCGCACGACTCTGTACGAGCGAAGCGAAGGCAATGAATGACGGCACCGTGAGCAGACCCCACCACGCTGAAAGTGTGGAGATGGCCGGAGTGATCTGGCCGTCTGCGATAACACCAGCGATACCGACGCGTCCCCACCATTGGTCGATGGGACGCTTCGCTTTGCTGTAGAGGACGGTGATGCCTCCGTTGCCGTCCAGGTTGATTGGCAGTACGAAGCCACAGTAGAACACCGTGACGACGATGATCAGCACCCACTCGATCAGTCCGACTGCACCGATGATGTGCGCGTGGGTGTAGAAGGTGGGGTCAGTGCCGACCATGGCGTTGAGTACATACAGCGGCGAGGTGCCAATATCGCCGAAGACAATTCCGAGCGCTTGTGTCGCAAGCGCAAGGAACGCCCAGAACGTTACTTTTTCGTGCGACATGGGGGTCGCATCCTTTCTTTTTTGTGAACGAACAAGGTCACGCGGAGCGTGACGCCGGGGAGCATTTTACCATACTTTTATAAGTGTTGCAAGTAGGTGTGATTTGACACATACTTTTCCGTATGTTTATATCCATTCTGGAACACAGGAGGTTGCTGGTGCGTAAATATTGGCTCATGTTGCTGGTACTGGTACTGGTGGTCGCGGGAGTGGTTGGTTGGTATATGCTCACGCACGGACGGGACCATACCGTCTACTATCACCCACCAGCCCGGACCAAGACGAGCGGGTGCGTCATTGTTCATGCGCTCCCAGACTCGGCATGTACGCCGGGTGCGGTCGATACGAGTGCTACTTGGGAGCGTTTATGCACTCGGTCGACAAGAGAGGTGCGGCGCACGAAGGAGTCGATCGTTCGTGCGGTGTTCGCCTCGTACGGAGTTTCGCGCGAGGATGGCGTACCCCGCGAGAACGACCACGTGATCAGCCTGGAGCTGGGTGGGGCGGAGAACGACCCTGCCAACTTCTTCCCGCAGGCGTACGAAGACGAAGCGAAGCTCGAAGCCGGGCTACTTTCGGACGACGAGCTTGGTGCTCATGCGAAAGATAAGGTCGAGAATTGGCTCCACGCGCGGGTGTGTCGTCGCGAGTTGGTGCTTGCGGACGCGCAGCGTATGATCGCGACCGATTGGGTCGCGGTCTACCATGAGTACGTCGCGCGACATGGTCAGCGGCCGTCGCGCAGACGATAACTATAGAAATGGCCCCGCAGTGGAAACTGCGGGGCCTGTTTTAGTTTTTGCTCACTCTGACTCAGGGTCAGGTCCCGTGCGTGCCGTATGAACGGGCGGTGAGAGACAGAACAAGACCGCAACGACAAAGAGTAGACACAGCAAGATCGAACCGAACGTCATGGTCACCCTCTTTTGTTGGTGGTGCTTCTTGGGAAGAACAGCAAGAGGATGATATCACAAGATACAGCAGCGTCTATGCTTTTGTCCGTTTTTGGGACATACTGGGTTACAAGATCATATGTCCGAACCATCCATCGAGAAAATCGTATACTTCGTACGTCATGGCCAGAGCGATGATAATGCCTCGCCTGTGTTCCAGTCGCCGGACTCTCCGCTCAGCGAGAAGGGGCGCATGCAGGCCGAGCGTGTCGCCGAGCGTGTCGCGCGACTCTCGTTCCAGTCGCTCGTGGTCAGTCCTTTCAGGCGGGCGCAGGAGACCGCTGAAGCTATCACGCGCATGACCGGTATGCAGCCGGACTACTCGGACCTGTTCGTCGAGCGCATCAAACCGACCAGTATCAATGGTAAGCCACATACGGATGCGGTCGCTACCCAGACCTGGCGGGAGTGGAACGAGAGTTTGTTCCGGTCAGGCTTGCGGGTCGAGGACGGCGAGAACTTCGACGATATCGTCGCGCGTGCGGACAAGGCGCTCGCGTACCTGTTTGCTCGCTCTGAGCGTTCGATCGTGGTCGTGACCCACGGATTCTTTTTGCGCGCGCTCGTCGCACGCGTACTGCTCGGGGACCTGATGTCGGGTGAGACGCTCAAACGGGTACAGCAAATGGCCGCCACGGAGAACACAGGCCTGACGGTCCTGCGGTACCGTGGCGCGTTCGAAGAGGAGCCGAACTGGCGGCTGTGGATATACAATGACCACTCGCACCTCGGGTAGATATATATAGTAGAATAGGAGTCATACGCCACACCGCAGTATGCAAAGGATCACGCCATTCATGTGGTTCAACACGCAAGCCGAAGAGGCTGCGAACTTTTATACATCGATCTTTAGCGGTTCGAAGATCCTGAGCGCCTCTTGTTACTATGACGCAGGTGCGGAGGCGTCCGGTATGCCACGGGGGTCGGTGATGGTCGTCGAGTTCGAGCTCGAGGGTCAGCAGTTCCGAGCTATCAATGGGGGTCCACAATTCAAGTTCTCGCCGGTGGTGTCCTTTACGGTGAACTGTGAGACACAAGAAGAGCTCGACCACTATTGGGAGCGATTGTCCGAGGGTGGCGATGCGGGAGCACAGCAGTGTGGTTGGTTGGCGGATAAGTTCGGTCTCTCATGGCAGGTCGTCCCGAACGAGTTGGGGCGGATGTTGTCGAGCGGGGACCGGGTACAAGCGAACCGCGTGATGCAAGCCCTTTTGAGTATGAAAAAGATAGACATCAACGGTTTGCGAACAGCGTTCGAAAAAGCGTGAGATATACATAAAAAGATCGCCCCCCGTTCGTAGGGCGATGTCGTCAGAACAGCTATCGCTCTTGTCTTCGCAAGAGAGGCAAAGCCTGTGCAAGCACTCGTGCCGACGCTTCGTCGAGAGGGGTGCGATCGAACAGTCCTTCCTGTTGCGCCCTCTCGACCTCTTTGATCACGTCCGCTGGGACACCGAGTCTTTGCAGTCGTTCCAAATGAGTTTCTTCGGGTTGCGGTGCGGGCATACTGAGGACTCCTTGTGGTACCTGTACCCGGTGACATCTTGCACTATATTAGAGAAATTGTGAAGGGTGTAGAATCAACACGTGACACATACGGCCTACATACTCCAGTGTGCGGATGGCTCGTTGTATGTTGGTTGCACCAACGACGTCGAGAAACGGCTTGTCGAACACAATACCTCCAGGCGGGGTGCACATTACACCAAGATACGCCGACCAGTCGTACTTCGGTATGTTGAGTCCTTCGAGACGCTTACAGAGGCTCGCGCGCGGGAAGCTGCGCTCAAGCGGTTGACTCGAGCGAAGAAGTTGGAGCTGATAGGGTCGCAGCCATCTTCCTGAAGCCCTCGGTTGGTATAACTATCGACGTAAAGGTTGTACTATAGACAGCGTTATGACCCGACCGATCTCGAAGACCACCTTTCAAGAGTTCTTGTTCTGCCCTAAGAACATGTGGCTCAAATTGCATAAACCCGAACTCCTGGAGCAGTTCGCGCTCTCGGAGTACGAGCAGCGGCTTGCGGAGGAGGGGAACGAGGTCGAGGCGTGCGCCCGCACGCTCTTTCCCGGCGGCGTGGAGGTGCAGAGCTTCGGCGAAAAGGCGTGCGAAGAGACCGCACGACTCATCGCTTCGCACACGTCGCCTATCTTCCAGGCAACGGGGATCGTCGATGGATTCTTGGCGCGCAGCGACGTCTTGTCCTATGACAATGGGACGGACATGTGGGACTTGTACGAGATCAAAGGCACGAGCTCGGTGCACACCTCCGGGTCGGACCGCAATCATCTCGACGATCTCGCGTTCCAACTCTCGGTCCATCGTCGTCTCGGTGTGCCTATCGGGCGTTGTTTCGTGACGCACCTCAACAGTGACTATGTGCGCTCGAGCGAACTCGATGTGTCCGAGCTCTTCACGACGGAGGATGTCACGTCGCTCGTCTTCGACCGCTTGCCCGACGTCGAAGCCAAGATGGCCGCAGCTCTGGAATATCTTGGTCGGACCGACGAGCCAGTCATCGGGTGTGAGTGTCAGTATCGCGGACGCAGTAACCAGTGCACCACCTTTGCCTACTCGCACCCCGAGGTACCCGCGTACTCGGTACACGACCTCTCGCGCATCGGTGCGAGCAAGAAGAAGTTGCAGTGGTTGGTCGAGCGGAACATCTTCGACCTCATCGAGGTCCCGCTCGACGAGATCGCTCTTTCGGACATCCAGGTCAACCAGATCAACGTGCACCATCGGCAGACGCCGATGATATCGCCGGATGCTATCCGGGACGAGCTTGAGCCGCTGCAGTTCCCGCTCTACTTCCTCGACTACGAGACGTTCGCTCCCGCCATCCCACTATTCCCGGGCTATGGGCCGTTCGACAAGATCCCGTTCCAATTTTCGCTCCACATCTTGCGAACGAAGGAGGGGGAGCTCGAACATGTCGAATATCTGCACCCAGACAAGACCGACCCGACCGAGTCGGTGGCGGTGCTCCTGCACGAGCACATCGGTGCCAAGGGGACCATCATCGCATGGAACAAGTCGTTCGAGATGGACGTGCACAAACGCATCGCGTATCGGCTGCCACAGTTCGCCCCGCTCATCGAGCGCATGCAGGGAATGTTCTATGACCTCAAGGACGTCTTTCATAAGCAGCACTATGTGCATCCGGACTTCAAGGGAAGTGTGTCGATAAAGTATGTCCTACCGGCGATCGTACCGAGCTTGCAGTACAAGGAGTTGAGTATCCATGGTGGCGCACAAGCATCCGACGCGTGGTGGACGATGGTCACCTCCGACATGCCAGAGGAGCGTCAGCTCATAGCGAAGGACCTTAAGACCTACTGCGGTCTCGACACGTACGCCATGTACGCGATCTGGAAGCATTTGCGCGAACTTTGGTGATTTGGCCGCCGATGGTACAATCCACTGATATGAAAAAGATCATCGCGTGGGGAGCGGGTATCCTCGGTATCGTGTGTGTCGGTGTCGCGGTCGTGTACTTCATCACCCCGGCACAGTCGCTGCCGAGCTTCATGCCTGGCTTCGACGTAGCGTCCGCGAAGATACACTACAAACACGCTATCGGCTCGTTCGTCCTCGGACTCGGGCTCTTCGCGCTCGCATGGTTCGGGAGCGCCCCGGCGAAGGTTAGCGAGTTACCACAACAGTAGCAGTGTCGCTCCTCCGGCGAGTACACAGTACACCGCGAAGGGGGTGAGCGTTTTTTGTTGGAAATACTGTGTTAGAAATTTCACCGAGAGGTACGCTGCGATTGCAGCGCACACTGCGCCGACGAGCGAGGTGTCGAGCGCGACCCCGCCGTTCAGAAAGAGGTCGGGCACCTTCAACACAGCTGCGGCGAAGATGACCGGGGTGGCGAGCAAGAACGCGTATCGTGCGGCGTTCTCGCGCGACAGATGGGTGAGCAGGCCGCCCGTCATCGTGAGTCCGGTTCGTGAGAACCCAGGAACGAGCGCGAGACATTGGGCGCACCCGATACCTATTGCCTGCATCCACGAAAGTCGTGCGATTGATGCGTCGCCTTTCTCGTCGGATGCATGCGACCGAAGTCTCTCGGCGACATACAACACGATGCCGTTGAGTAGCAGTGCTCCGGCGACAAGCTTCGGTTCGGCGAAGAGCTTCGCGACCTTCTCCTCGAACAAGAGTCCAAGGACGCCCACCGGCACCGTGCTCACGACGATGAGCCAGCCAAGTTTGGCGTAGGTGTCCGTCTCCGAGATGACCCGGTCCCTCAGCGAGCGCAGTATGCCGCCGACGATCTTCAGCCAATCGCTCCAAAAGAATCCGAGCAGCACGAGCGCGGTGGCGAGGTGGGTGAGCACGACGAACGCGACGAAGTCCGCACTCGACTGGTCGATCTGCCAATGCAGCAGCGACGGAATAAGTACCGTATGTCCCAGGCTCGAGATAGGGAAGAGCTCCGCCACGCCCTGGAGCAGTCCGAGCAGTATGGCTTGGGTGTAGGTCAACATGAATGCAAACAGTATAGCTTACATATGCCGATACCAAAAAATACGGACAGGCCGCGTATTTGAATAATATGTGGTGTGGTGGTAGGTTGGGTGTGTTCTGTATTGTATAGGGAGTGTTTTGGTGATGCGTACGGCAGGTGTCGAGTTGCAGCCACGGGTCGGGGTCGGAGCCATACTTCTCAACGAGCGAGACGAGGTGCTCTTGGGTCGGCGCCGGGGGTCGCATGGTGCGGGAGAATGGGCGCTACCCGGTGGTTCGGTCGCGTTCGGCGAGACTCTTGAGCAGGCGGTCGCGCGCGAGATCAAGGAGGAAACGGGTCTCGTTGTCGTCAAGTTCACGTTCGTGTCGGTGTGCGATGAGCTGCGGTATATAGACTCGGACCGAAAGCACTTCGTCGACATCAGCTTCTTGGGTCGCTACGACGGGGGTGAGCCTCGCGTGATGGAGCCAGAGAAGTGTGTCGAGTGGAGATGGTTCCCACTTGGCAGCTTGCCCGAGCCGCTCATGGAGTCGACCGCTCTGACACTTCGGTGTTACCAGGATCGGGTCGCTTATTTCGTGTCCTGACGGATCAGTACGTTCTGTTTGTCTTACCGCCCATCACCGGAGCGCTGTGGTGGGCGGATTTTTATATCTCAGGGGCTATTTGCTACAGTAGGCAGATGTGCGACCGGTTCTTGCGGCCGGCAGGTATCGACTTTCGCGGTCTTGCGGCGGGCGGTTCGGAGGAATTCTAAAGGCGCACCCAGGGACCCGCACCCAGGGCTATGGACAATATGTCCATTGTCTGAGAGCATGGAGTGGTCGCAGAGACTAAAGAAACGAGGTCGGATTTCTCAAAAGCACATATAGTAGTAGATAAACAAGATGACAGGAAAAATAAAGACGTTGGTGAAGGATCGAGGGTTTGGGTTCATCTCTCGCGATGGCGAGGTGAAGGATCTTTTCTTCCATTCGAAAGACCTCAATGGTGTCGAGTTCGATGACCTGCAGCAGGGCGAGACCGTCTCGTTCGATGTGACGCAGGGAGAAAAGGGTCCCGCAGCAGTGAACGTATCGCGCGCGTAAGCGAACGATCGTCCCCACAACGAAACATGCCGCCCACGAGGCGGCATGTTTCGTTGTATTGGTCGTGTGCAGAACTGCTATACTCGTAGTATGAAACATCTATTGATATTGAATCCAGAGAACGTGACCGAGGAGGAGCTCGCGGGTTTTGCGGTGCGTGAGGCGGCGCGGGCGGTCGTGGTCGACAGCAGCAAACATGTCGCCTTGTTGCATGTCACGAACCGGGGCTACTACAAGTTGCCCGGCGGCGGGCTCGAGGCGGGCGAGACCAAAGAGGTCGCGCTCGGGCGCGAGTGTCGAGAGGAGATCGGGTGCGACGTCGACATCATCGGCGAGCTTGGGTCCATCGTCGAATATCGAAAGATGTTCTCGCTCAAACAAATCTCATACTGCTACCTCGCGCGGGTACAGGGCGAGAAGGGCGCGAACGACCTGACCGACCTCGAGATGGCACGCGGGTTCGAACCCCAGTGGCTGTCGCTCGATGAGGCGCAGCTCGCCATCGCGAGCGGTCACACCGACGACCTCGAGGGTGCCGCCTACATCGTCCCGCGAGACATCGCCATCCTGCAAGCTGCCAAGGAGTACCTGGCGATGCACTCCTTATGACATAGGGAGAATGAACGTCGGGGTGTTGACATGTTTTATATTTCTTGTATTTTGGAATTAGACCGAACGGTACAAGAAAGGATATGTAGAGATGGGTCAGGGGTTGGCTCTCGGCCTTGGCGAGATCAATGGCCATGTGGTTGGTCGCGTGCTCAAGGAGGCGCTCCGGCGCGCGATGGTTCGTATCCGCAACGGGCGGATGACGCTGGAGGTGCTCACCAAACCGGGCTACGACGGTATCTCGATCGACGTGTTCACGTCGATAGATACCGAAGCACAGGAGGTGTACCTCCGTACGTTCTTGGAGTGCTTCCCGAACTGTGGTGTGATCGGCGAAGAGGATCTTCGCATACCTCCCAAGAACGGTTGTCGTGCCTACCTGATAGTCGACCCGTTGGATGGCACCAAAGCGTACATCCGTCGTCAGTCGCATGGTGTCGGGACGATGGTCGCGCTGGTGATCGATGAGGAGGTCGTCTGTGCGTACATCGGCGACATCAACACCGAAGAGGTGTACGGCTATCGGCCGGGCTCCGACCACGTGCACCGCATAACGCAGCTCGACCTGTTCGAGAAGCTCACCTACTACAAGCCGCTGGAGCCGGGTGACGCCTACGTCCTACTGCGAGACCCTGTCAACACGTACGACGCGGCGTCTCGACGACTGGTCGAAACAGTCTTCAAGTCGCACCTGGTCGACGGCGGCAGCATCGGCATCTGGATGGCTCGACTGTGGAAGCGTGAAGTCGCCGCCGCGATCCTGCGACCTGGGTGGCAGACCCCGTGGGACCTGATGCCTATCATCGGCATCAGCCGGAAGCTCGGCTACATCTTCTGTCGGCCGACCGTCGATGGTGGGTGGGAGCGGTTCGAGCCGCCGATCACCATCGACAACTACGAAACGACCCACGACATCCTCGTCGTTCACTACAACGACGCGCCTGTCGTCGGCGTGGTCTAGACCTTTCTATGACCCCTTGGCCCATGCATCGGCATGGGCTTTTCCTTTGTCCACCTGTCAGTGATATATAGAAAACCCGCGTGAATAGGTGAGTGTTCACCTCCTCGCGCGGGTCCCTCTCGTGTACTTTTCTTTTCGCTCTTGCACCGGTGCACCTAGTCTAACGCCCCGGCCCCTTGCCGTGCCTGCTTCACCCACTGCACCTTCTCCGGGTGGAGCGCTGCGTACTGTGCGGTGGTTGGCCTGCCGGTCACCACGTGGTGGGGTGTGCCCTTCGCCCCTCGCTTGCTCGATGGCATGCGTGTCATGTGTTGGTCCTCGCGCTCGCGACTCGACTTCTCGCGAGGAGACTAATGGTCCCGAGAACTCTTTAATCGTAGCAAGGGTGTAAAGAACGTCAAGTCGTATGTACAGTACTTGCTGTATAACTTCGCTGTGGTACACTTCTTTGTATGCACGAGATCCAAGAGAAAATACTCGAGCTCTCCCGTAGCGAAAATTTAGCGAAGCTCTCGCTTCGTGATGTCGCGCGGCTCATAGGCGCCCCCCAGGAGGCTCCGCAGAAGATCAAACACCACCTTCTCCAGCTCGAGAAAAAAGGCTTCGTCACGCTCGACCGCGCCAAAGGCGTGATGACCCGCGCCGCCACGACGCCGACATGGTCCAAGGGCTTGCTTGAAAACAAAACGAGCATGTTCTCTATCCCCGTCATAGGCACCGCCAACTGCGGCCCCGCGACTATCTTCGCGGAGGCGAACTTCCAAGGCTTCCTCCGCGTCTCCAGCCGCCTCGTCGGCCGCTCCCGCCCGCGCGGCCTCTACGCCATCAAAACCGACGGCCTCTCCATGAACCGCGCGAAGGTGGGCGAGAAGTGCATCGACGACGGCGACTATGTCATAGTCGACAGCGAAAGCCGCACTGCCTCAACCGGCGACATAGTCCTAGCCTTGGTCGACAACAAAGCCACCATCAAGCGCTACATAGACGACCGAAAAGAAAACGACCAAATAGTCCTCAAAGCCGAGTCCTCCCTCGACTACGAGCCCATTTATATCCACGAAGACGATGACTTCTCCATCAGCGGCAAAGTGGTCGGGCTCATCAAAAATCCGAAGTAATATGTCTTGTTGCTATTTTATTTAAAGGAATGTGGTAGATTTGTACCATTATGCGATTACAAGCATTCAGGATTCAAAACTTTCGATCAATTATTGATACTGGATTTCAGGATTTGTCACCAGATGGGATTTCGCTTATTGTTGGACAAAACGAGTCAGGAAAATCTTCGGTATTGGATGGTATCCATGCCTTTGAAACCGGGGACGTATACCAAGATGATATTCGGAGCACTGGTTTAATGCCAGAAGTTACCTGTATTTTTAAGTTCGATAGTCTCGAAGAACTCCAAGAGTGTTTATCTGAAGGTAAAGAATTACCTAAAAATTTCAAAAAAGTCTTTGAGAAAATTGGAAAGTGTATTGCTTTGAAAAGGGTATGGGAGTCAGGCAACTACGAGGGTGGTGAGTTGGTTCTAGAGAACGAAGAGTTAAGAGGTGTGTGGCAGAATTTTGCCGAGGCTGAAAAGAGCCAGGTTGGAAATAACACCACCACCCAAAGTCTAGAAGAAATCTCTGAGCGAGTCGAAAGACTTGTTTTAATAAAGGAAAGTGATTTTGTGGATGAATTATTTAATAGTTTGCCAAGTATAGACATATTTAAAGAAGACAGCTTACTCCCTCCCACAATTGATCTCGATGATTTAGTGAAGAAAAACACAAAAGCTCTAGGCTATGAGGGTGCAAAGAATTTTCTATATATAGCTGACGTAAAGATAGAGGATCTATTGAATCCTTCGAGTGTCCGCCTCATTGATGACTTTCTCGAAGTGCAAAGTAAAAAGGTAAATGTTGAATTGCAAAAATATTGGCACCAGACGGTTGGGAAGAAAGACAAAATAGAGATCGTCTTGGAGTTAAAATACCACAAGAGTTCAGAGTTAGGTAAACCCGGACAACCATACCTTATATTTTGGATTAGGGATAAGAATGGGCGCCAGTCTCCAGCCCAGCGAAGCAAGGGGGTTAAATGGTTTATTTCGTTTTATTTAAAACTTGAGGCTTCTGCGAGGAGAGGGGGAGGCAGGGTTTTCTTGATAGACGAACCGGGAGCTAATCTACACGCCAAAGCGCAGGAGGATATCCTTAGGGTGTTTGAGAAGCAAAGGAAAAATCTTCAAATAATTTTCACGACCCATTCTCCGTATTTGCTGGATATGGATAAGGTCTATCGTATCTTGGCAATTGAGCGAACAGATACTGAGGATGAAAAAAGTGAGACAAGAATTATTCCTTTTCAAGACCTCGGAAGCGCCTCTATGGACACTTTGATGCCTCTCTACACAAACATGGGGATAGACGTATCTCATCAGACTGTGATTTCTAGAAGTAATAATGTTTTGTTGGAAGAGATATCAGCGTTTTTTTATTTTAAAGCTTTTTGGAAACTTTGTTCAAAAAGTGAGACTGTCAATTTTTTGCCAGCTACCGGATGCGCGAATCTCCCTTTGTTGGCAAATCTCATGCTCGGTTGGGGGCTTAGTTTTTCAATTGTGCTTGATGATGAACCTCATGGACGAAAAGTTCTTAAAGAGCTAAAGGATTCCATGGTCTGTGAGGAGAAAAAACTTATAAAGATCGACGGTTGCCAAGGAATTGAAGATCTTTTTTCTCGAGATGAGTTTAATCATGTTGTCCTCAAATCAAATAATGCTAACCATGAGGCTACGACAAATTCTGAGTTTATGAAAGCTGCAAAGCTATCTAAAGTTATTGTCGCTAGAGATTTTATGATAGGAGTCAATGAAGAGAAAATAAAATTGAGTAATTTTTCTGACACAACAAAAGTGCGTATAACTCAGCTACTTTCAAAAATTATCGAAACGCTCTAGCTTCTTGGAACTAACGTAGTCTGACTGCGTTAGTTGAACGAACTTCATATAAAAAAGTCCCCGCTGGTGCAAGGACTTTGTGTCGAGTCTTTGCACGAGGCGGGGGTTGGGATTACTGCCCCAGGCCGAAGCGGCGCATGCGGGCGCGAAGCTCGGGGGAGGGGAGCCAGCGCGGGGGTGCGGTGCCGATGATGTACTGCTTGCCCAGGAAATCCATCATGTACAGACCGCTCATGATCACGAGGACGGGTGCACCAATCGTAAACAACAGCCTCCTCGAGCCCTCAATCAGGGTCATCGACGCCAGGTGAGCGCTGGGCTCGCTGATGAAGTACAGAATCATCCAGCTCCCGACGCCGATGTAGGCCTGGATGAGGAAGAGAACGGTGCAGTAGTGCAGAACGCGGTTTTGCACCTTGTCGATCTCGCCGAGCTCATTCTTGAAGAGCCCGAACTGAATGCCAAGGTCGCCAACCAGCAGCATGCCAAGCACCATGAGCATCAGGTAACCGCCTGCGAGCGCATTCCACCCCATTGAGCCATAGGCGAACAGCTCCATACACCAGACAAACTGGCGCAGGACGTACAGGTGCGCACTCGGGTCGAGGACAGACTGAGTATCGTCCAAACCCCACGCGATAAGCAAAGCGGTAACCCAAGTGGTCAAGGTGATGGTGATCGCTGCCCACACAACGATCCACAACGCAAAACGCGTACCGAACACAAAACGCATGGTTGTTCTCCCAGAACAGGTTGCCAGTACTTATGTAACATATTTATTATTGTATGTAAAGACACCTGCGACGACCATGTATGCCAGGCCAAGAACGGAGCTATCGAGCTGCGGGGAGATGTTTCGCGGGAAGGTTAAGGTGCAACTATTTGGTGAGCGCCTTTAGTGTTGTTGCGAAGCCTCTGTTTTTCGAGTAGGGTATTTTTGGACTTGTTTCTTTCGATCAACCACATATCCCACGAAAGGGGAATGGTGATGAATAATCAGACAGCCGATGATCTCATCTTCGCCTATCCGAACGGCGAGCTGCTCGCCGAAGGTAAGACCAAGCGAGTTTTTGCGGTCAAAGGACGGCCTGGTCTAGGAGTCCTCGCCGCAAAAGACGATATCACTGCGGGTGATGGTGCTAAGCACGACATCCTGTCGGGCAAGGCGGCGCTCGCGACTCGAACGACCTCCAACGTATTTCGACTGTTGAGTGCGTGCGGCCTTCCGGTCGCGTACATACTTCAGCGCGACCCAACGTCGTTCGTCGCACACCTTTGCGACATGCTCCCGTACGAAGTGGTGGTCCGGCGCGAGGCGCACGGGTCCTTTCTTAAGCGACATCCGCACATCTCCAAGGGTCACCTCTTCCCGCGACTTGTCGTCGAGTTCTATCTTAAGACGAACGGTAAGCGTTGGGGCGAATGTGCATTGCCGTGCGACGATCCGCTCATGATCTATGATCCAAACGCCGACGAGCCGAGGATCTGCCTGTACGACCCCGCGAAGCCGATCCATGGCGCGAAGCCGTTCCTCGTGCTCAGCGACGCGGAAGTCTTTACTGTCGATAACGAAGCTGCGCTCTTCGACAAGATGGCTCGCATTGCTCGTCAGGCATTCCTCGTGTTGGAGAAAGCGTGGCAACTTGAAGGCCGCACTCTCGTCGACTTTAAGGTGGAGTTCGGTCTTACTTCGGGCGGCGCTTTGCTTCTTGCCGACGTCATCGATAATGATTCATGGCGCGTTCTCGATAACGGCGCGTACATCGACAAGCAAGCTTACCGCGATGGTGGTGCACTTGATGACGTGCTCGCCAAGTATCGGCTGGTTGCCGAACTCACCGACCGATTCCACCTTCCTCGCCAGAGGATCATTCTGTGGCGTGGGTCGGAGTCGGACGATGTTGAGGTGTTCCATAGGGCGTGTGAAGCGCTTGGTGCATTGTTGCCTCAGAACTTCGTTATGCCGATCGTAACTTGCTCCGCCCACAAGGAACCGGAGCGGGCGCTCGCGACCCTTCGGCGGATGCTCCAAGAGGTGCCAAGCTCGGTGGTTATCGCGTACGTCGGCATGAGCAACGCTGCCGGGCCTCTGTTGTCGGCTGCGTCGGTCGCTCCGGTTATCACGGTTCCTGCAACCGTCGGCAGTTTCTCTGAGGATGTCTGGTCTTCGTTGCGGATGCCGAGCGGCGTCCCGGTGAGCACTGTGCTCAGTCCCGGGAACGCACTCTTGGCGGCTCTGCAGATTCTCGCCACGCGCAATCCGTTCTTCTACAGCCTCCTGGCAGGGAAGCTGGAAGATCGGCTGGAGGGCGCTCACTGACTATTGTCTATCGTTCTCCAAACAACAACGGCACGACCCCATTGGGGTCGTGCCGTTTCGTCTTGTGTCTACGTTGATAGTATGTAGAAGTCGACCCGAAGGGAGCTATCGAGCTGCGGGGGGATGTTTCGCGGGAGGGGTGAAAGCATTATGCAATAAAAGCATATTCCAAAAATGCTTGCGTAAAAACGATACCCTCCATGTGACATGAAAATGCCGCCCACTGCGGGGCGGCTTATTAGAGGACTTCTCCTTTGAACGGGGATGGGCGTCTGAGTGCGTGAATCTCATCAAGTAGGTCATGAATCGTGGTCTGATGTCGTCGACTGCTCCATGCGAGCATGGCGACGGCGTGGGCGTTACGCCCGTCTTTTTCGTGGAAGGCTCTTCTGCATTCATACGGTTTTACTTCGTGAATACTGCAAAGCCCATTCACGAGAAAGACGCATCGCCCCGTATACGCAGAAACTTCAAGCACCCCACCGGCTTCGATATGTTCGATGGCGGGGGAGAGTGTGTAGATGTCACGACGTCTCCCTGACCAGACATCCACCACCAGAAGACACGAAAAAAGTTGTTCGACCGAGAGCCCTAGGTATGCGGCTATCCGGTCGACGTCTCGGGGTATGAGCCACCCCGGCTTGTGCGCACACTGCGCTTGGCATCGTGCGCACGTGCAACTGTCTCTCGTCCCGCTCATGCGCCCTCCCTTGTGCGAGTTACTGAAGGCTACTTTCGTCCGCATCTGTTATATAGCAATACTCAAAAAAGTCCATGGTCGCACTCGTCACTCAGATGCTTGCGTGAGGTGTAGTACACTTGAGGGGTATGAAAAAAGTTGTCGTCGCATCCGAGAACCGGGTGAAGATCGCTGCCGTGCTCGACGGGTTGGAGCGGATGTTCCCCGAAGAGACGTTTGATATCCGTGGCGTGTCGGTGCCGTCGGGTGTGGATGAGCAGCCGCGCAGCGACGTCGAGACGCTCGTGGGTGCGCGCAATCGTGTCGATGCCGCGTCGGTGGCAGCGCCGGATGCGGACTTTTGGGTTGGGCTTGAAGGCGGCGTGCAAGTGATGAGTGCGACAAGCTCACCACAAGTAAGCGAGGAGATGGTCGCCTTTGGGTGGGTGGTGGTGAAGTCCCGGGGTGGCGTCTATGGCAAGGGGCGTACGGGGACTTTTTTCTTGCCGCCAAAGGTTGCCCAGTTGGTGAATGATGGCAAGACGCTCGGCGAAGCCGACGACCAGGTCTTTGGTCGCAACAACTCCGGGATGCACAACGGCGCGGTCGGCCTCCTCACGGGCGACGTGGTCGTGCGCACCAAACTATTTAGCGAAGCGGTTGTCTTGGCACTTGTCCCGTTCAAACATCCGGAGCTCTATTAACGAGGCCCCCACACGTCCTATCCACCCGTTTTGATGATAACGGTATGTTGCAAAAAACCGTGATATTTTTTACTCCTTGAGTTTTGTCAAAAAAAGAATGGGTGAATTCTCACTCTAAAGAAACGCCGCCCCTGAATGGGCGGCGTTGATTGTGAGAGGGGTCGAGCGAGTGTAACTGTGCCTTAATCGGGATCGTCCGGGGATACGCCAAGGATGGAGAGTACGGGCGGGATCTTTGAGGCGGGTCCGCCGGGGGTGAAAAAGATAAGTCGCTCTGCGGTCAGTGTGTATGCACCCTCGGCCGGGTGGCCTGGGTGTTCGCCTCCCAGCACACCATTGAATAAACCAATGAAGGCTTCGAGCAATCCACGAAGTCTGGCCTGGTGTTGCTCGGTCAGTTGGATCTGGATGATCGCCTCGGCGGCGTTGAGTCTCCTGCCACAGGGTGTGCGTCCTTCGTCGAATTGTGCAAGAAGATACCTGCAGGTTTCGAGGTCGGTCAGGATGGTGTCGCACCCAACGAGGAGGGCGAGCATCTCATCGGTCGCGCGACCAAGCGGAGCGCTTCCTTCCGGAGGATCTCGCACAAGCCTGCCCCAACCGCTCGTGGTGCCGTTCGTGTATATGTCGCGTACCACATCGAGCAACAGTTGCCTCGGATGCATAGTAATCTCCATAGAACCCTCCTCTGTTGGTTCAGCGTGTGCAGCCGACTATAGAAATACTACAGTTCGTCGTTTGTGTCTATGTGTTCACGAACGATATGAAATAAGAACCGCTCACCATGATGGTGAGCGGTGGGGTCCCGATCGCTGATGCTTTACGCTTGAGTCTTCCGTTTCATAGCGTGCAGGTCGGCGATGCGATTGAGTTGAGCTTCGACGTCGATCTCCCTTAATACTCGGAAGGTGAGTACAGTGTATCCGCGAGAGAGCCATTTCTTGGATACGTGCGCGGCAGATCGTATCGATCGATCGAACTCATCAGGCAGGCTGAGGATCCGCACCGCGTTGCCGTCTAATACCACGAGCCTCCAGACGATCTCTTCGTCGCGTAGCATCCCCAGCATGACCCGATCGGTGTAGGTGGTCGTGTCGGGGTGGTACTCGATCTGTGCGCCCAAGTCGAAGAGGGTGGTGAGAATCTCTTCGCGTTCTGCGACGATCGGCTCAAGTAGAGTCGTTTGCTGAGCGAAATGTTCGTCCAGTCGAGCGGTGTAGTACGCGAGCATCTGACCAGCATCGACTTTCTCGCCCATGCCGTCTGGTGCGGGAAGTAATGCTCGTTCGCCAGCGGCGATAGACAAGACCTCTCGCCGCACGCTTTGGTGCGCCTGCGCTCTAACCGCGGTGATAGCAGCTGTTGCTTGCGCACCATATTCTATGTGCGGTGTGGGGGTGTGTTCGTTCTGGCCCATACTCTCCCAAATAAAACTTTCGAGCAGAGCGAGATACGTGTCGCGGCGCGAAAGTTGTTCGAAATATGCGGCCTTCAGTGCCGGTGGGATACCCGCTGGTGACTTGGCTTGTGTACGGAAGAACTCGTACGTTTCCTTGTCGAAACCCGAGTACTGCAACGCCAGGTTCTCCGCCTCTCGCTTACGAGTCTCGGGGTCCATTGTGAGATGCTCAAGGAGCGTATTGAGCGAGAAGTTCGACTCGCCGAGGATGATTATGCTCCCGCCGTGTACGCTGAGCGGCCCCGTCCAATTCGCGAGCTGTTCGTCATATGCTCGTCGCTTGTCGTCGTCGCCGACGATGGCGTACGCTTCGCTCAAGAGTTTGGATTTTTCCGCCGCATCAGCGAGCAGCTCCGGCGCCAACCCCGGGAAGCGGTCCGTATGGTATTGCATCTGCTTACGCACATACGCCGCACGTATCTCGTTCCTCGGGGTGTCTCGAGCCACGCCCAGAACCGCATAGTAGTCAGTCAGATAATCGATGCCAAAAGTAGCCATCACGTCCTCCTGTAGTTCAAAGAACTTACTACCACAAGTAAGCATATATCACGCACATAAGTCAATTACCGCTGTGGTGGTGGAAACTCGCTCGACCTTTCACCAAAGGTGGCGAAGGTGATACTATGCATTCCATATGAAGATCGATCTGACCAAGGAGCAGTATGTGGCGTTGGTGAAAGCGGTGTATCTGGGCAATTGGGTCGCGAACGCGCAGCGGTGTGGACACGACCACGACCCGAACGTGCCAGAGTACGACGCGATCGCCGAGCATCTCTATTCGCTGGCGCCGCAGTTCGGGCTTCCGGCGAATATCGAGCATGACTTGGAGTTTGGCGACACAGGCCACGCGGGCGAGCTGGTTCGACTGCGCGAGGAGTATAACGAAGAGGTGTTCTGGAGCGAGTTGTGCGAACGGCTCGGTGAGCGCGATTTCGCGCGACGGTACACGCCGCAGGAGCGACAACAGATGAGCGAGGATGAGCGCTTCGAGCGGTTGGATGCCTGCGTCACGGTCTTGGAGGAAGAGACGGAGGAACACGGCTTGGAGCGTCTCGAGTTCATGAAAACCCTCGAAGACTTCGGACTATAGGACACACACGGTGTGTTGCGTGACATGAACCAATAAGTGTTGTCGTCTCGTATACCCATGTAGAGCGTTCTAAAACGTAACAACCGTATGGGAGTGCGACATGGAGCGGGTGTTCTTTCTCAACCCCGACTTGCGCATTCGCATGCGTGCAATGGGTGGTCTATGTGTCATCACGCTGAGCGTGGTGGCTCGTTGCGCGCTGTGGATAGTGCTACTACAAGAGCTTGGCCGGTTCATCGACTTGATACCGGACAAGCATGCGTTCGACGCTGTGCTTGCTTCGGCGGCGCGTCTGCTTGAGTACGGAGGTACACTTGCATTGCTGCAGATGCTGCAGGTGAACTTCAAACTCTTCTACACCTGGTGGTGGCGCGACGCGCTCATCCAAGAGTGTCTTGCATTGCGTCACCGCATCGAACGAGCCCGAGCGAACCGACCGAAAGGAGTGTTGCTTGGTATGCAGGAGCGAGACACCGACGAGTCGCTCGGTACCTTCGCCCAAACGGTCCAGGAGAGCAGTGCGAATGCGACTCGCTGGTACCTCGAGACGTACGACCCGATAGTCTACGCGGTGCTGTCCGTGGTGGGCAACCTCGTTGCGCTCCATGGGCAGGATGCCGCGTTCAAGTTCTCGTGGGACGTCGCTCCCGGGTGTTTGGTGTGGGGGGTCGTGTTGGTCTGCGTATTCGATCTACTGTTCACACAGGTGCTCGGCAGGAAGATACCGGAGATCAAACACGTGGCGCGCGACGCCGAGTCCGGCTTCCGTGCGGTGCTCGAAGGTGGCCATGAAGCGGTATCGACGTTGGACGCCTACGCCTACCGAGCTCGGGAGTCGCTGAAGGAACTACGCTGCATCAACGCGCGTCTGCGTTGGCACCAAGTCTTGGTGTCGCTGTGGCAAGGACCCTATCTGTCGATGTTCGAAGTGCTGCCGTGGATTACGCTGGGTTTGTACGTCAATTACTGCAGCGATGTCGCGACGGTCGGCATGGTGTCGCAGGCGGTCGGTACGATCGTCATCATCAAGAACGGATGCTGCACGTTCTCCGCTAACTGGAGCACGAGCATCACCGACCTCTTGACCGAACGTCGACGATTGAGTGGCCTACTCACGACACTTCGCGGCTTCGTTACTCAGACGGAGAAGGTGGAACGCGACATGAGGAACGTGGTGCCGTTTCGAAAGATCGCCTAAAATCTACGAAGCCACAGATACCCTCTGTGGCTTTTTCTTGGACTTACAAAAAGTGCGATGTGTACAAGGGTAACCCTTGTACCCAAATGTATTGACAGACTTCATTTTTTGTTTACAATCATTTTTGGATAAGATTAGGGTGTGGAGGAGTGCAGATAATGATTGGTGCGCCCATAGAGGACGAAGATGGGGGTGGGGTGACCATCAGTGTCCACTGCAGCCGCTGTGGTTTTGTGGCGTATGAAACCGTGTTTACCTCCGAGCGAGCCGCCCGTACGGTCAATCGTCTGAAAGCACGTCATGCGGGCGGATGTAAGCGAAAGCCGATCGTTCGCAACCCCTATGCCGAGGATCATGCTCGCCAAGAATCGGACGCGAAACACTAACGTTCTACGCCTGCTACGTATCATTGGTTAGGTGGTTCGTTTATTCGTTTCCGACGTTCGAACACATGCGCCGCTTCGGGTTACCGAGCGGCGCACTTCTTTTTTTGTCCTGCAGTTCTCGCGATGCCAGGTCCGTATCGTGTTATGCGGCGTACAGACGGTTCTTATACTATACTGTCCTCATGCCGAGAAAATATCAGGTGGGGGTGGGAGTTATGTTTTTGATACTGTGTGGAGTGTTCGGTTTGTATATCCTGCATACGCATGCTCGAGGAGTATCGTCAGTGGTTGGTGCGGTGGATACCGACACCGACCCGGCCGACGAGTTGGCTGAGGACTCGCATGCGTACTCGACCGCGGTCGCATCGAGTACTCCCGTGGCGAAGGTGACTTACATGGTCTCGAGCTCGACGCCGCAGTTCGTGCTCCTGTCGTTCGACGGTTCGAAGTCGGTCGACATGTTGGACGAGACGCTCGCGTTCGAACAAAAGATGCGATCGGAGCACAAGCCGCTGAGCTTCACGTACTTCATCAATGCGGCATATTTTTTGACCACGAGCAATGCGACGCTCTACCAAGGTCCCGGGCACGCGCGAGGTGTATCGGCTATCGGTTTTTCGGATTCCACCAAGGACATAGCGCAGCGTGTACAAGCGTTCAATGTGGCGTACGCGGCGGGTAATGAGATCGGTTCGCACACGGCTGGTCACTTCGATGGTGCGGGGTGGAACTATGACGAGTGGAAGCAGGAGTTCGATTCGTTCACCGCACTGCTGTCGAACGTACAGAAGAATAATCCGACGCAGCCGATAGATGCGCCGACGTTCCTGAACGGCATCCACGGCTTCCGCGCGCCGAACCTCGGCGTGAACGCGAACCTCTACAAAGTGCTCGCCGACGAACATTTCACCTACGACGGCAGCGGGGTGGGGGCGATGTATCGTTGGCCAAAGAAGGACGTGGACGGTATTTGGCACATCCCGCTCGGCACCATCTTTGTGGGACCACACAAGAGCCCATCTATCTCGATGGACTATAGTCTGTGGATGCTCCAGTCCGGTGCCAAGAATCTCGCGACCCAAGGGACACCGCTGTGGACCTCGTACCTCAGTGAGGTCGAGTCGGCGTACATGGACTACTTCGATACCAACTACTATGGCGACCGTGCACCAGTGGTCATCGGTCACCACTTTTCGAAGTGGAACGACGGCGTGTACTGGGAGGCGATGAAGGTGTTCGCCGAGCACGTATGTGGGCGGCCCGAGGTCCGCTGCGTCACGTTCTCGGCTCTGGTGGACTATCTGAACGCCTCCGGTACACCCACGGTTCGTGAGTAACGGCGTCGATGGTCGAGATGTATACCCATCTACGGCTTCACGATATGCCACACGCCGTCGATGCCGTCTCCGAGCAGGTCACCCACTTTCATATCCTTCGCATAATAGTAGAGCGGCATGTCGTGCCATGCAAGTTGCTTGGAACCGTCGGGTCGAGTGATGACCGAGATGTTGGCAGGGAACCGCTTTTGCGATACGGCACCCGAGGAGTAAGGTGGCCAATCCTTTGCACACTCGCCCGTGCAGTTACTGACTCCTGTTCGGTCATCGGACGAGGTATACAGTGTCATGCCCGCGAAGTCGGTCATGTAAGCGCCTTTCGTTGGGTCGGTCTTGCTGAGATATATATTCTCGTGATAATCGCTCGGTAGTTGTGTAGGGGTGACCGAATGTGTCGAAGTGGTCGCCAGTGGTGGTGCGGGGGGTGTCTTGGGTGTCGTGAGATATATGACCACAACCACGCCCACGATCGCGCCCACTATGATGCGTACGGTCGTCCTGTTCATATGGTACGAGTATAGCGCATTTTCTTCGTTCGGATGAAACTCTTTACTGAGTGCGTTCGTAGATAGTATGATACTGAAGAGTATCATACTCGCTCATGAAGAAGTTTTTTCTGTCATTTTTCGTGTTCGCCGCCTCGGCAGCCTATGTCGCGTATCAGTATCTCGGTGGTGGCTCCTCTGCGGTCTCCGCCATAGGAACGTCTCCTCAAACACATGTCGCGCTCGACACGAGCGGTACGTCGGCGGCGCCGGTTACACAAACACCACCGATTGCCGCCGATATGCCCGTCGTGGCACAACCGACCGCGCCTGCGACACCGACTTCCACCTCGACACCGACGCCGAAACCGACTACCACGCCGACTCCCGCCCCTGCACCAACACCAATCCCGGTGCCCGTTGCGACGCCAGCTCCCGTAGCGAAGCCGACAGGGCAATATGTTGACGGTACGTATACGGGTGCTGCCGCGAACGCGTACTATGGGACGGTACAAATTCAGGTGGTGATACAGGGCGGTAAGTTGGCGACCGTCACGTTTTTGCAATATCCGAACGACCGACAGAACTCCATCCGCATCAACTCGCGGGCCATGCCGACCTTGCAACAAGAGGCTATAGCGGCGCAGAGCGCGAACGTCAGTGGCGCTTCCGGTGCGAGCTACACGAGCGCCGCCTTCAAACAGTCCCTTGGCGATGCGCTCGCGCAAGCGAAGAACTCCTAATATGAGAGACACGCGTATCATCATGGGCATGCCGGTCATCGTGGACATACCAACGGCTACCAGCGATACGCTCGACGCGGTGTTCGACTATTTTACCGCGATCGACGCGCGTTTTAGTACCTACAAGGAAGACAGCGAGATATCGAAGATAGATCGCGGCGATATAGGGGCGGCAGATTACAGCGATGAAATGCGCGAGATATTCGCGCTCGCTGAGCAGACGACCAGGGAGACTGCAGGATTTTTCTCCATCGTCCGGCCCGACGGCCATATCGACCCCTCGGGTGTGGTGAAGGGGTGGGCGATATGGCAAGCGGCGAAGCTCGTGGAGTCGCGTGGGTTCGACCATTACTACGTCGAGGTGGGCGGCGACATCCAGACGAAGGGCGTCGACGAGCGCGGTGAGCCGTGGACCATCGGTATTCGAAACCCGTTCAAACATCAGGAGATTGTCAAGGTGGTACGACCGGGCGGCCGCGGGGTAGCGACCTCCGGCACATACGTTCGCGGTCAGCATATCTATAATCCACACGTGCCCGGGACAGCGCTCACCGAAGTCGTGAGTCTGACGGTCGTCGGCCCCGACATCTACGAAGCAGATCGTTTCGCGACCGCGGCGTTCGCGATGGGTAGGGACGGCATCTTTTTCATCGAGCAGCTCCCCGGGTTCGAAGGCTATGCGATCGATGCGCACGGTATCGCCACGATGACCACCGGATTTACCCAACTGACGCTATGAACCCCATGACCTCCATCGACACTTTTTTGAATCGTATCACCATGTACCGTCTCGTACTGTACTACTTGGTGGGTCTACTCGTGGTGGCGTTCGTGCTTGGGTTCTTCGCCAACCTGGTCCCGTTCGATGCGACGCAGCTTGCGTTCTCGGCTCTTGTCATCCTTGCGGTGTGTTGGGGTACGAACCTTGTGTTCGCGCGGGTGTTCGAGGCGGCGACGAACGTCGAATCGGTCTATATCACGGCGCTCATTCTCGCACTCATCATCACACCAGTGTCTGCCACGGACCATGCGGGTGTCGGCTTCCTTGTGTTCGCTTCGGTGTGGGCGATGGCGGCGAAGTACATCTTTGCGATAGGCAAGAAGCATCTGTTCAATCCGGCCGCGTTCGCGGTCGCGCTCACGGCACTTGTCATCAACCAGCCAGCGACCTGGTGGGTGGGCGGTAACACCTATCTGATGCCGTTCGTGATCGTCGGTGGGCTGCTCTTGGTGCGCAAGATCCGTCGCTTCGACTTGGTCGGCAGTTTCTTCGCGGTCACGCTGGTGACGACGGAGCTTATGTCGTCATCCGGGTTCCCGACCGACATCGTCACTCCTCTCGTGCCGGTGTTGCATACGTCGATATTCTTTCTTGCGTTCGTGATGCTCACGGAGCCGCTCACGACACCACCGACCATGCTGCTGCGCGTCGCATACGGTGCGATTGTCGGGTTCCTCTTCGCTCCCAATATCCACATCGGCACCTTCTATATGACGCCGGAGTTGGCGCTCTTGGTCGGTAACGTGTTCTCGTGGGCCGTAAGTCCGAAGGGTCGATACATCCTGACCCTTGCCGCCATCGAACAACAGGCGAACGATGTGTACGACTTCGTCTTCAATGCCGATCGTCGCATGACGTTCCGGCCGGGGCAGTACATGGAGTGGACGCTTGGGCATCAGTACCCGGACAACCGCGGGAATCGTCGCTACTTCACGATAGCGTCCGCACCGACGGAGCGGCAGGTGCGGCTCGGGGTGAAGTTCTATTCGCCGTCGAGCACCTTCAAGCGTGCGCTCGCTTCGATGAAGGTGGGGAGCACGATAGCGGCGTCGCACATCGCGGGTGGCTTCGTGCTGCCGAAGGACCCGAAGAAGAAACTGGTGTTCATCGCGGGCGGTATCGGTATGACGCCGTTTCGCAGCATGATCCAGTACTTGCTCGACACCAAAGACGCGCGCCCGGTCGTCGTACTCTATGCGAACAAGACCGCCGCGGATGTCGCCTACAAACCCATTCTCGATCGCGCGCAGACCGAGCTCGGTATCAAGACCGTCTACGCGCTCAGCGGTGAGACCAAGCCGATACCAGGGATGTTCAACCATTCGCTCGACGCGGCGCTTATCCAGCAGGAGATACCCGACTACCTCGAACGCACGTACTACATATCCGGACCGCATGCGATGGTCGAAGCGTTCAAACAGACGCTCACGGGCATGGGAGTCTCCCGACTAAAGATCAAGAGTGACTTCTTCCCTGGTTTCGTATAAGTCATATGTCGGACTTCGTACACGAGAATAGATTGTTCTTCTTAAGTGTGGTGTTGCTGGTGGGGCTTGTAGCAAGTGCACAGGTACTCCAAAGCACACACGATACGCATACTGAGTCAGTGAACGCGGCGACGGTCCCCGCAACGGCTTTTGCAAGCGCAACCCAACGTGCTTCGTCGAACGGAGCTGCGGCGATGGTGTCAATCTCGAAGGCAAACGTTTCAGTCCAGGCTCCGACCATGGTCGCCGCGACTGCGTCATCGGCGCAACCTGTCGCGGTCCCTATATCGGTCGTCACTCAAAAGAGAACAACGACCGCTCAAACGAACGTTGTTTCAAAAAAAGTTCGTGTGCAAGAAGTGGATGATGACCGTTAGTATAGTATGTAAGTACTGGTACAATACGAGAAGTCTCCGCAGGGAGCATGGTCATGCGTCGATCATTCTCACTTACAACGGTGCTCATCGTGTCGAGTGCCTTCGGGTACGTCTTTTTTTATTTCATCGCTCCACGTGTCGCGGTTCCGTTCTTTGACGGTAGTCCCGCATCTGCGGCATACGCAAGCGCTCCGGTATCGGTCGCAGACCTGTATGCCAACTACGATGCGGTGACTTCTTCAAAGAAGACACGGGTACTGATCGTTCCTGGGCACGAGCCCGGTTCGGGTGGAGCGGAGTTCCATGGCGCGAAAGAACACGACATGGTCGTCGAGATCGCACAGTACCTCCAGAGGTACATGGATACCCAGGGGAATTACACGACCATCATGACCAGGGACGCGTTCGCATGGAATCCAATCTTCGCGCGATACTTCACCGAGAACAAGGATGCAATCGAGGTGTGGGATGCTGCAGCACGGCAAAGTGCGGCGAGTCTCGGACTCGACACCTTACCGCTCGTCGACCATCTCAGTGCGCCGACCAATGTGGCGCTCAGACTCTACGGCATTACGAAGTGGGCGGATGAGAACGCTATCGATATAACGCTGCACCTACACTTCAACGACCATGATCGTCCCCGCCTCAGTGCACCGGGTCCATACTCCGGTGTGGCGATCTATGTTCCGGCGCAGCAGTACGACAATAGTGCCACATCGAAAGCTGTCGCCACTTCGATACTACGACGACTGTCGATGTATAACCCGGTAAGTAATCTCCCGGAAGAGTCCGGTGGTGTCATAGAGGACCCGCAACTCATCGCGGTAGGCGCCCACAACACCGCGGGCTCGGCGACGATGCTTATCGAATACGACTACATCTATCAGCCGCAGTTCGCGAATGCGAAGGTACGGTCGCTCGCGCTACAGGATCTCGCGTACCAGACGTATCTTGGTGTACAAGATTTTTTTACTCGACATGCATCGACCACATCGACCGACTCGTATGACCCTTCGACGTTGTACGCGTGGCGCACGCCAGTGGCGGGCGTGGATGCCGACCCAAAAGACACCTACGCACTGCAGACCGCTTTGCTGATGGATGGCGATTTTCCACCCGCGGGAAAAAGTTTACACAGTTGTCCGCACAGTGGGGCGTTTGGTGCATGTACTCGCGCGGCGATCGTCACATTCCAAAAAAAGAACGCTATCGAGAACGAGAATGGCGTGGGTGCGAAAACATTTGCCTTATTGCAAAAGATATATTGGAAAGAATAACGTGCACCAAGGAGACGCGTGGTCGCGTACACATACTTGCAGGTCTTCGGACCGTCTTACTAATCTCTAAATAATTCATCCGCATCACATGAAGCGCCAATCAGCGTGTTTTGTTGTTTTTTCCGTTGTTCTCGGTTCGGTAGTGCTCAGTAGCACCGCTTTTGCGGCAGGTCCGGGGTTTGGTATGAACCACCGAGAGGGGAATCGGGGTTCGCACGGGTCAGGCGCCGGGGCCACACCTTTCGTTGTTAACGTGGTGATAGAAAAACCGTCACACGGTAGAGGGTTGGTGGAGGCGAGTCAAACTTCCACCACTCACTCGACCGCTCCTGCTACTAGTACAACAAACAATAGTAGTGTCGTTGTGCCGAGCAGTGTCTCGATTGTTCCAGATAGTACTGGTGCGTCTGTGAGTACCAGCGTGTTCGCTTCGCAGACTACAAGTGTGGTCCAGCCGCAGGGGTTTTTGAACTAAAAAGATCCGACGAGTGTCGGATCTTCGTTGGCGCACCCGGGGCATATTGCTGTCCCGGGTGCGGCCTGTCTTGAGCTTAGGCGGTCTTGCGAGTGAGGGTCTCGCTGCCGGATTTTTTCGCGCCAGCTGCAGCTTCGGTCATAATGCCGCGCAGGTCGCGCAGGAACTGTGAGCCTCTTGCGGTGCGCTGCACCAGGACGCTGCGGCGATCCAGCGGGTCCACCTTGCGGCGGGCCAGGTCGAGTTCGCCAAGGCGATCCAGGGCTCGGGTCACCGCTGGCTTCGACACGTTCAGTGTGGCAGCCAGGCCGCGAACGGTCTGGGCTCCATCCTGCAGGTAGCAGGTCAGGAACACGCCCAGCTGTCGGGCCGACAGGTCCGGACCGTCGCGCCGCACGAGCGCAATGATCGTGTCTTTCAGAATACCGACGAGTTGGTCGGCGGTTGGCGAAGCGGACATGATTCTTTCCTTTCCTACCCCCGCCAATGCAGGGGATGGTGGGTTGTGATCGAGGAACATTCCCAGATCTCGCTAGAGAGTAGTATGTTTCTATGTAGCTGTCAATGTCATCCATGGGCCGACCGCTTTCATTTGTAAACTACCCACCTGTTGCTATACTGTACCGATGCAACATACGACATATGTGGTCACCGTGCCTCTATTCACGAAGATGCTCGGTGGGCTTAAGGGGGTGCTCATGAAGGCTGAGCGTCGCGCGAAGGAGGTTGGTATCAGCGAGGAGGTGTTTTTGAACGATGCGCTCGCACCGGATATGTTTCCTCTGAAGAAGCAGGTTCAGGTCGCATGTGATAACGCGAAAGGTGCGATAGTTCGTCTCACGAACAGAGAGAACGTCGTGATGCAGGATACTGAAACAACGTTCGCTGCGCTCCAGACACGTATCGACGACACTCTTGCGTTCATCAAGACGGCAACCGAAAAAGATTTCGAAGGTGCCGCCGAGAGAAGGGTGACACTGCCATATTTCCCCGGCAAGTACATGACGGGAGCGGAATATGCGTTGGAGTATGCGGTGCCGAACTTCCTGTTTCATGTCACCGTTGCGTACGCTATCGTGCGCAAGAATGGTGTTGCGGTCGGTAAAGCTGATTACATCAACGGTCTTCCGCTCAAAGATCTGGAGTAATGAAAAAGCCGCAGGACGTGTCCTGCGGCTTGAGGTGGGAACGTTAGGTTTGTCTGGTGAGCAATCCCATCTCTTTCGCTATTTCTGCTCCGAGCTGCATCATTCGCGTGGATGCGCCTGCAGAGCAATGTGTACAGCGGCAACGGCCCGCAGGGCCAGGACGTATCAAGCTATCCCTGCGGTGTATGTCCAATGGTTCAATGGGTGGACCGTTGTGGCCAGTCTCCCAAATCGAAGTGATTGTACCGACAGTATCGGTCTGCATCGTGGTCTACTCCTGTTATTCGTCCCGCACAGGTACCATACCACCGGAGCTGGTTTTTTCAAAGAAGCCTGTGTCAAGGATGCTATACTGTGGCTCATGGATAGTGAGGAAGGTACACCAATGGACCGGGTCATCGAGCTTCTTGAGGGTGTGAACAACCAGCTCGCGCGACAGAATTCTGTCAAACGCGTCTTTTATGTGGGGGTGGTGTACGGCGTCGGCTTTTTTGTCGGGTCTGCTATCATTGCGACCATCGCGCTCGGTATACTCGGGCCGTACGTCGGCAAAATCTCGTGGGTACGCAATGCGTTCGAGACCGGGTCGATGCTGAAGCGATAGACGCGCTAGAATATAGGGACGTATGAGTTTTTTCAACAAACAAGATGTGTGGTGGTTGCTTCTGCTTGTGGTGGTCGCGGTATATGTATATTGGTATCACGAGTCACACCGTCCGTGCGTGGCCCCCATTTCATATAAGATCGGCACGATCGATCCTCGGTTCGGTGTGTCGCAGAGCCAGTTCTTGAGCGATATCGATCAGGCGAGCGGCATCTGGAGCACTGCCATAGACAAGCCGTTGTTCGTGTACGACCCAAGGGGGGAGGTGACCATCAACCTGGTCTATGACACGCGACAGCAGGCGACACAGGCAGAGAGTAAGCTGCGCACGACTATTAATGAGAAGAGTCAGACGGCCGCACAAGCAAAGGCGCAGTATCAGGCTAGTCAAGCGAAGTACCAAGCCGCGCAGTCGGCGTATTCGAGCGAACTTGCGCGGTTCACCCAGGCGCAAGATGCGTACAATGCCCGTGTACAGGCAGCGAATGGTCGAGGAGGTGCGTCGAAGAGCGAATACGCGGCACTAACAGGAGAGAAACAGGCGCTCCAGACCGAGCAGAACGTTCTTGAAACGAAGCGACAAGCGGTGAACCAATTAGCGCAAGAGACGAACGCACTGGTCGACAACTACAATACTCTGGTCGACCAGGTGAACGCGAACGTACAGACGTTCAACTCCGACGGGTTGGCCGGGACCCAGTTCGAAGAGGGGGTGTATATCTCCGATGAACAAGGAAGGAGGATCGACATATATCAGTTCGACACGAAGACCGCGTTCGTCCGGGTCATCGCGCACGAGCTTGGGCATGCGCTTGGGCTTGCACACGACAGCGACCCTGACTCGATCATGAGTCCGGTGAATCAAAGTTCCAGTCTCGCGCTCAGCACCGAAGATCTCCAAGAGCTCAAGACAGAATGCGGATTGTAGGGTGGTGTGTGCTGCGTATATACTGAACGAACGAACCTATGCAATATACGAAACGCATCGATCAAGCGCTCAAGCTCGCGACCCAACTACACCACGGACAGGTGCGTAAGGATGCTATGCGGACGCCGTATATCATGCATCCTGTTGCGGTGATGTGCATCCTTTCTCACTACACGAGCGACGAGGACATCCTCATCGCGGCGCTGCTCCACGACGTGCTCGAAGATGTGAAGCTGCCCTATGCGGAAAAGGAGCTGTTGATTGCGGAGTCGTTCGGAGCACGGGTGCTCGATATCGTCCGCGGGGTGACGGAAGAAAAGGATCCGATGTCGGGTCTTGATGAAAAGATCGGCTGGAAAGAGCGTAAACTGAAGTATCTTGCGCATCTTGAAACGTCACCGGAAGAGTCGATGCTCGTGTCCATTGCCGACAAGATCCATAACTTGCTATCGATGGAGGACGGGATCGCCGACGAGGGTGATGCGTTCTGGTGTCGTTTTAATGCCCCAGAGGGGAAGCTGTGGTTCTATGATGAGGCGGTAAGGGTGGTAGAGAAGCGGATACACGATCCTATGGTACAAGAATTGCGAGATAGGCTGGAGGCTGTTCGGTCGATGCTGGGGAATTGACGCCAAGCGTATTGTTTATTCCACTATCGTGTGATGGTAAGGAGGAGGTAGGCCACTCGTCATATCTGCAAGAACCGTTCCTGTGTATCAACCATTATCCGTAGCTATATATAATTAATTACTTATTCATATGAACACAAGTCATCGAGCCTCATCGTTCTTGGTCTTTCTTAGTATCGCCGGACTTGCGGTCGGTGGATGCCTGGCACTCGCCAGTTTCGCGCACGCGAGCGTCGGCCCCTCGGTCACGGTTTCAGTACACAACGGCAGTAATGTGGTCGTCACCACGGCCCCTATCGGGACCGCTTTGAGCGCGAGCACGACGGTCGCGTCATCGACCGCTTCGACGGCTCCCACTGGTACCGTCAATTTTAACCTGTTCAACAATACGACCTGTGTGGGCACACCGACGACCCAGTCGGGAGTCGCGCTCGTGAATGGGTCGGCACAGTCTGCCACAACGACCTTGGGTGCTTCGGGACTCTCGTATACTGTCCACTACAACGGAGATGCGAGCACGACGGTCGCCGATAGTCAGTGTGTTGCGGTGGTGCCGACCTCTTCGAGCGTATCGGTGTCGACCACGCTTTCGGCGTCGAGCGTGTTGACCGGCAGCAGTGTCTTCGATGGTGCGACGCTCTCGGGTGTCACCAACACTGCGGGCGGCACGGTCAACTACAAGGTCTATACCGACAGTGCGTGTACCCTCGGTGTACAGAATGCGGGTACCGTAACCGTTGCGAACGCGACCGTTCCGAACTCAAGCTCGTTGGTCTTCGGCACCGCTGGCACGTACTACTGGCAAGTGGTCTACTCGGGTGACGCACAAAATGCGGCCGCCACGAGCACCTGCGGGAGCGAAGTGCTCACCGTGACCACGACACCGGTCACTCCTCCGACCGGCACCGGCTCTATCAGTGGTACGGTCTTCAATGATCTCAATAAAGACTACGCGCTCACCGCAGGTGAGCCGGGTATCTTAGGATTCACTATCAACCTGTACAGCGGCACCTCAAACAGTGGAGCAGTGGTCGCGACCGCAACCACGAACGCAAGCGGTGTGTATACCTTCCCCAACCTTGCCTTCGGCACGTACTATGTCGAGGAAGTGAATATGGGTAGCTGGCAGCAGACCACTTCGGATGCGTCGGTCACAGTGAGCTCGGCAAGCCCGACAGGAGTGCTCAACTTCGCGAACGCCTCGAGCACGAGCAAGACGACCAAGTCGCCCAAGGGTCATGCGTACGGATACTGGAAGAACTTCTTTACTGGTCACTTCGACTTCTTTGGGCGCAAGGATGATGATAAGTGGTCGAAGGTCACCAAGCCAGTGACGCCCACCCCTCCCGTGCAGACACCCGTCAAGCGACACGGCTGGCACTGGTAATTCTCTCATACACTCATCAAAACCCCGGCACACGTGCCGGGGTTTTGATGGGTAAGAAGGCTTCGAATGCGGTGGTATACTGGTGTCATATGGAATGGCTACCAATCGTCGTGGGGCTTATTATTTTGTTCCTGGTGTTTTCGTTGCGCGTGGTGAAGGAGTATGACCGTGGAGTGATCTTTTTTCTCGGCAAGGTGACGGGCGTGCGGGGGCCGGGGCTGATTATTCTCATCCCGATCTTCGAGATGATGACGAAGGTGACACTGCGCACCATCACGATGAATATCCCGTCGCAAAAGATTATCACTAAAGACAACGTCTCGATTGATATCGCGGCGGTCGCATACTACAAGATCGTCGACCCACAGAAGTCGGTCATCGCTATCGAGAACGTGTATGATGCGGTCAACCAGATCAGTCAGACGACGGTGCGCAACGTGGTCGGCCAGTTCATGCTCGACGAACTCTTGTCGCAGACCGGCAAGATCAATGCGCAGATCAAGGATGTGATAGACCAGCACACCGAGCCGTGGGGGGCGCAGGTAACCGCGGTGGAGATCAAAGACATCACGCTCCCAGAGAACATGCAGCGTGCGATGGCGAAGGAGGCCGAAGCCGAGCGTGAGCGTCGCGCCAAGATAGTCGCCGCCGAAGGCGAGATGCAGGCAGCACAGAAGCTCGGCGAGGCAGCGGACCTTATTTCGGCGCACCCGGTCGCGCTTCAACTGCGCACGCTCCAGACCATGGCGGAGATCTCGGTCGAGAAGAATTCGACCATCATCTTTCCCGCACAATTCATGACGACGGTACAGGAAGCTATCCAAATGATCCGCGGTGATTCAAAGAAGTAACATGAACAAGTTCACATCACTGCTGGTGTCACTCGGGTTCACCTATGGCATGGCGGCAGTGGGGTCGTACTTCACCATGTCCGAAATCCTTGGGTGGTACTCAACACTGGCGAAGTCGCCGCTCAACCCGCCTAACTGGGTCTTTGGTCCGGTGTGGACGATACTGTACGCGCTCATGGCTGTCGCTGCATGGCGCGTGTATACGAAAGGTCGTCGGACGAAGAAGATACGGGATGCGCTCGCCCTGTACGCGCTCCAACTCTTGGTCAACACTCTCTGGTCGCTCATCTTCTTTGGTCTCCACGCACCCGCCGCAGCCTTTGCCTGCCTCGTCGTGCTTTGGGTGTTGCTAGTACTTACGACAGTGCGCTTCTACAACATTGACCCTGTTTCGAGCTGGCTCCTTGCCCCCTACATCGCCTGGGTCTCCTTCGCTGGCTACTTAAACCTGATGGTCGCGCTGCTTAATCAGTAAGCGGTGTATTATGAAAATGGCGCAGGATTTTTTCCTGCGCCGTGTTTGTACACGCAACTAGTAAGAGTTGGAGAACTGACGCTGTCTCTTTAGTGTACGGGTTGGTGTACGAGATTCTGTGAGGACGGTTGTACAATGGCGCTTTCGATACGATCAGCGACCGCCTGTTGGAAGTGCGGATCCAGAATGAATTGATCATACAAGACAATCAACCTCCCTTGCACCACAAGATCTCTGACACCTTCCCAGGTTGCCGGGTCTGGAAGAAGAACAGGACGGGGGTGTTTTTCTGTCAAAGATATGATCGATGGCAACGCTTGTATTCGAACGCTTCCCGTAATGCACGCAATAGCGTAATCCTCCATAGCTTTTTTTACTGGAGAAGCGTCAAACAGTCTTGAGTCCAGTATGATAAGGTTGCCATCACGAACGTGGTACAGATCCTCTCGCACATGCTGAAACCCGTCTACGGAAAATGCAAAGAAGTGGTCACTTTTCATGAAGGTGGTGCACCCAGGTTCAGGTGCGGCTTTCGTAGGTGACGAAGTCAACCAACTCATAACCAGGGCAATTAAAACGATGGACAGACGACGCATCGGCAGTCTCCTTTTTGGGTGTTTGTGATGGTATATAGGCTACGAACTATATATCACCAAGTTCTGTAGTCTGGAAAGTACATTACATTTCCGTTGTGGCTAAGTCAAGAAAATCTCTTCGTCGATGTGTCTAGAACCCCAACGACTCTTTGACTATTAGGACTCGGACCGTACGACCGATGGCGGGGTTTTCTTTGTGCATGATGAGGGTCTTGGCCCAGAGGGTGCCGAAGCCGTAGGCGCCTTTCATGCGTTCGTCTTCCAGTGGGATGACGTGCTCTTCGACTCGCTTGAGCGCGTCCTCGAGTGTTGGCGTTATCTTCTGCTTGCCGACGACGAGGATGATGTTGGGTGAGGTGAAGGCGAGGTGGGGGAGTTGGCTGCCGGAGTTGGAGGCTATGACCATCTCACCGGTCTCGGAGAGTGCGTGCACGCTACCGAGATAGAAGTCGGAGATGACCGACTGCTTGCGTAACATCGCCTGCTTCGCTGGGTCCTTTTCGGCAAGTACTGCTTCGTGGAGGTTGTTCCACCCGTGCGTACCGGACTTCAGGTAGTCGACAAATCCGATCTCCTGGAGCGTCTGCGATGCGCCGTTCATGACCGACGCACCCTGCGGGATATACTCCTTAATTTTTGTAAGCGCCTCTTCCTTCGTGTCGAGGGCTTCGGCGTGGTATCCGTTGGCGATAAGCGCGGTGACGGTCGTGTCGATACTGGTAGTGAGAGCGAGCGGAGCCGCCGAAGGCGCAAGTGTCGAATCCATATGAGATATATGTTTAATGAATATACATACAGTGTATGTCGTATACTTTACTTTGTAAAGCCGCTCATTGTGGTATATACTCTCCCCATGGCTAAGACGAAAATAACAACCCCCTGCAAGACGACCTGTCCTATCACTCGTACGGCGGAGCTCCTCTCCGACACGTGGACCATACTCATCATGCGTGCGTTGACCGAAGGCCCGAAACGCTTCAACGAACTCGACCGATGGTTGGAGGGGATCTCGACGCGCACCCTTACGCGCAAGCTCCAGACATTGAAGAAAGAGGGGATGCTGACCCGTTCTCCCGAAGGAGTGTATACGCTCACCGACAAAGGCAAAGGTATCCGCATCATCGAAGCCGCGATGATCCGCTATAGTCAGAAGTATCTCTCATAAATGTACGACTGTATCGTGATAGGCGGAGGTGCGTCGGGACTCATGGCTGCAGGGAGAGCTGCCGAGGTGGGACAGCGCGTCCTCCTGCTGGAGAAGAATAGATCGCTTGGTGAGAAGTTGAAGATAACCGGCAATGGCCGCTGCAACATAACCAATGCAGAGTTCGATGTTCGTACGTTCGCGAAGGCCTACGGCGCGTCGGAGCAGTTCTTATATTCGCTCTTTGCACAGTTCGGCGTTGCCGAGACGTTCGAGTTCTTCGAGTCACGCGGGTTGCCGCTCGTCGTCGAGGAACGCAAACGCGCGTTCCCACACACGTTCAACGCGCTGGACGTGCTGCGCGTACTCGAAGAGTATGTTCGATCGAGCGGTGTCGAACTACGGCTCGGCACCGCAGTGACTCGTATCGAGATGAGCGACGGCAGCATCAAGGCTGTCCATTGCGGCAAGGAGCGTCACGAAGCGAGGTCCTTCATCTTTTCCACTGGGAGCGTTTCGCACCCAGAGACCGGTTCGACGGGCGATGGCTTCACGTGGCTGCGCGAACTTGGTCACACGATCGTCACCCCAACGCCGACCGTCGTGCCACTTGCGGTCAAGGAAGAGTGGGTCACGCAACTTGCCGGAGTGACGCTCCCCAACATGCAGATCACCTTTCAGGTCGGTGGAAAGAAGGTGTTTTCTAAGCGGGGGTCGCTTCTTTTCACTCACTTTGGACTCTCGGGACCGCTCATTTTGAACAGCGCGAGCGCGGTTGCCGATCTGCTGCGCAGTGACACGGTCACCGCGGCCATAGACCTCTTTCCCACCCTCGACCTTGGTGCGCTCGAGCGAGAGATCATACGTATATTCGATGCGAACAAAAATAAGATACTGAGGAACGTATGCGGGGAGTTCGTGACGGGTGGTGTGGCGAAAGGAGTGCTCATGTTGCTGGAGACTCGCCTGGACACGGAGATAAAGGTGCATTCGGTCACGAAAGAAGATCGTAAGGTCATCGCGCGCATGCTCAAGGCGCTCCCACTTACCGTCACGGGGTTGATGGGGTTCGACCGAGCGGTCGTTGCCGACGGTGGTGTGCCGTTGACCGAACTCGATATGCGCACGATGCGCTCGCGGATCGTACCCAACCTCTATCTCACGGGCGACCTTTTGCACATCAACCGTCCCTCCGGCGGCTATTCGCTCCAGCTATGTTGGTCGACCGGGTACGTTGCCGGGTCGTCGTGTGTTAGGGATGAAAGAAGAAGGCGATAGCGATGATCGCGTACGCCATGAGCAGTTGCGCACCTTCGAGCCAGTTGCTCTCGCCATCGGCGACGATGAAGTTGACGATGATCACCGAGAGCACGATCGAGACGAGTTCGAATAGGTTGAACACCAAGCTCATCTGTTGGCTAAAGAGCAGGCTCACGAGCACGAGCACGGGAGCGACCGCAAGCACGATCTGTGTCGCTGAGCCCACGGCGATCTGGAGGGAGAGGTCCATGCGGTTCTTCAGGGCAGCGCTTACGGCAGAGAAGTGTTCCGCGGCGTTACCGATGATGGCGACGAAGATGACGCCGACGAACAGCTGTGTCCATCCGAAGCTTGCGACCACGGGTTCTATCGAGCCGACCAGAATCTCGCTGACCCAGGTCACCGCGAGCGTCGCTGCGAGCAGAGTGAGGAGGCTACGCGTGACGCTCCACTTCGACTCGAACTCCCCAGCCTCTTCGGTGTAGAGGTGTTTGTGTGTATGCAAGGAAAAGAAGAGGCTTGCGGCGTACATGATGAGTAGTGCGATCGATACGAGCACGCTGAGGTGCTCGACGATCGCACCATCTACGGTCGGTGCGGTTTGGAGGAATATCGCCGGCATAACGAGCGCGATGAGTGCAAGAAAGAGCGTCGAGCCGCTCGCAAGGACCCCGGTGCGGTTGAAGGTCTGCTTCTCTCTCTTCATACCGCCCACGAACATGGAAAGTCCAAGGACGAGCAGGAGATTGCCGATAATGGAGCCGGTGATGGACGCCTTCACGACCTCGATCAGTCCGGCTTTCAAAGCGAAGATGCCGATGATGAGTTCGGTCGCGTTACCGAACGTGGCGCTCAGGAGTCCGCCGACCGCAGGTGAGGTGCGCGAAGCGAGCTCCTCGGTCGACTCACCGATGAACTTGGCGAGGGGTACGATAGCGAGTGCGGAGAGAAAGAAGACGATCGAAGGTGAGACACCCAGCAGGTGTGCGCCGATGGCGATGGGGACGAACGCAAGCAACCCGACGAAAAAAGTGTCCATGTATCGATGTGTCTTTATTAAACTGTATATATGTGCATTATACTATACGAATGTCTCATCCAAAAAAGTTATCGATCGTCGTGTCATGCATCGATTACCGGTTCTGGCCGCAGGCGTTGCCACTGTTGCAGAAGAAATACGGCGATTTCGATCTCATAGAGGTCGCAGGATCATGCAAGAACCTCACGTCGCCGCTGGAGGCCGAGGACAAGACGTCGCTGCTCGAAAATATCGGCATATCGATCAAGCTCCATGATCCGCACCAGATCATCCTCACCAATCACATAGACTGCGGAGCGTACGGCGGGAGCGCGAACTTTCCATCACGAGAGGATGAGATCCGATTCCATGAGGAAGAGTTGGCGAAAGCGAAGGAGATCGTGCGAGAGGTGTTTCCGCAGCTTTTCGTCGTGACGGAGCTTTTGCTTAAGGATGGCGACACGGTCGTGTTGCAGTAAGAGGGGCTTGCCAGGGGTGCGTTTTGCTATGCTACACTAAAGGGGTGCACCGCCTGATATTGGTTGGAGTGCTGCTTTCGGTAGTTATACTGACTCAGACCGCTCACGCACAGACCGCGACTACGACGCCGGACATTCCCGCAACCACGACGACAACGAACATATCCCTTGACCCTTTCAACTCGGACGATGTCGAAGCGAAAGTTCGACAGGACTTTGCTGATGTCCCCGTGATGATCCGGATCGCGAAATGCGAATCGGGTTTTCGTCAGTTCGACCCGTACGGTAACCCACTTTTCGGCGGGACTGGTGGTATGGTGGGTGTCTTTCAAGAAGCGGCCGCTATTCACGGCGACAGCGCCGCCGCACTCGGGTTTAATATAAACACGCTCGACGGGAACTTGGGCTACGCGCGCTATCTATACGAGACACAAGGTACCGCACCGTGGCTTGGGTCGGTTGCGTGTTGGGACCCGATGCCCATCAGGTCGACGCTGCGGGTCGGCTCGACAGGGACACAGGTGAGAGTGCTGCAGCGGTTGCTCAACAGCAATGGGTACATCGTCGCCCAAGACGGGGACGGTTCGCCGGGACACGAAACTGGTCGCTTCGGTCAAAAGACGCGCGAGGCGGTGCAACGATTCCAATGCGACCATCATATCGCCTGTGGTGGTAGCGAAAAAACGACCGGATATGGTATGGTGGGTGACAAGACTCGTCTCGCGCTCGTTCGCTTGGATGCCGAAAGTGCCCGGGCGGCGAGTTCGACCACCTTGTCCAGAATATAAATGCTGAAGACGGTGCTGAAGTATATTTTTTTCGTCGTGGTGGGCGCGTTCGCGCTCATAGGGATGCTCTTTACGGGTGTCTTTGTCGCTATGCAATTCGGACTGCTCAACGTCCGCGGCTCCAGCAAGGAGCGTGACCAATTCTTCTTGCCGAGCGCGCCAAACACCTCGACCGCGAGTACGACGCTCGTGTGTACCGACCCGGCTGCTCGAGCGTGCTCATGGAGCCAAACACCGGAATGGTCGGTCATCAAGGTTGGTATCGAGAAGGATACACCGATCTTGAACGACGTGAGCCTCAAGACAGGCATACCAGAACGTATGATAGTCGCGGCGGTCGTACCGGAGCAGATCCGCTTCTTTACTGCCGAGAGAGAGGTGTTCAAGCGGTATTTCGAGCCGTTGAAGATCCTCGGTTCGTTGTCGCAGTTCTCGCTCGGCGTGTCGGGTATCAAACAAGAGACCGCCAACAGGATCGAAGAGTATGCAGCGAGCACGACCTCGCCATTTTACCCGGGTGCGGGGATGCAAGAACTCATAGCCTATGACCCGGGCGCTAACCATGATGCGGAGCTCTATGCGCGGCTCACGGACCCGACCAATCATTACTACTCGTATCTCTATACCGCCCTGTTCATCAAAGAGATAGAGGCGCAATGGCAGAGTCAGGGGTTCGATGCGTCGAGGGATCCCGGTATCATCGTGACCCTTTTCAATATCGGCTATCAGGCATCACACCCAAACGGCGACCCGGGTGTGGGTGGTGCGGCGATCACGACAGGGGGCAACACTTATACGTACGGCGAGCTTGGGGTAGATTTCTACAAGTCCGATGAACTGACCGATATCTTTCCGAGATAAGCCGAGTGCACAACCAGATTGACGAAATAAGCGGTAGGTATACGATTACTGCCATCTCTGCCATGATGGCTGGGGAGAAGCTCTTTGTATAAAGGGAGGGTAAAGTGTCTGCGTCGTCTGCGGTGATGCAGGATAGGAGAGCGAACCCGACCTTCACTGCAATGGTAGAGGTGCAGGCGGGGCGGGAGTACCAAAGAATGGTGCTCGGCGAGCATATTACCGATCCAAAGGTAATTCAGGCTGAGTATGATAGGTTGATGCATGATTTCGCGCGCGCCAAGGAACGGCATTGTACGGCGTGTCGCAGAGACTTTATACAGCTGAGTGCTATAGCCGAAACCTTGCGACTTATTGGTAGTCTGGTGGACCCGCTCACGGGAGGCGTGTCAGGGTATACGAAGTTGTTTACGAACGCACAGACCGTCAAGGATGTGCGGGATGCGATGGCGCAACTCCTGCTCACCCAGATACTCCAGAACATGGCACATTTTCGTGCCCTGTTGTGGGCTCTCAACAGAAGGATTGACGCGCATGTCGAATCAGAGGGATGAATAATCGCAGGGCAAGACACAAGTTGTCTTGCCCTTTTTATACGACGGTACGTGGGTTGTGTATAAGGACTTCTGATATACTTATGTGCAGATATGAAGAAGGACCTACGAGTACTTATCGCTGGCGAAGGGCATCTGAGCTTTCAGGTGTACCGCAAGCTCAAAGAGAAGGGGGTAAATGCGACCCGTGTCGTGTCCGACTCGACGGAGAAGTCGCTTGCCGCCAACGGCGAGCATTCGATCTATGAGCAGTATCAAGAAAAGTTCGAGCTTGCGGGCATAGGGACGGCGGACGTGGTCTATCTTATCGACGACGAAGACCGGTTCAATATCCAATTCTTCCTCATCGCGTCGAAGCTCAACCCCAACGCACGTCTTATCGTGTCGCTCTTCAACGACCACCTTGCGCCGCACCTTCGGTCTGGGCATAAGTCGCTCGAAGTGTTCAACCCTGCCGCTATCGCAGCCGCCAAGTTCGCTGATGCGGCATTGAAGAAACCGAAGAAATCTCAGACACAGGTTGCGGGGATCTCGGACGTGGACGAGTCTAGTCGTTCTCCTTTGTTCACGCCGATCATCATGATAGCGGCATGCTTCTTCGTGATCGTTGCGGTGTCGGCGTGTATGTTCCATTTTGAATACGCTTTGTCCTGGATCAACGCGCTCTACTTCACTGCGGCGGTCATAACGACGACGGGGTTCGGTGATATCACTCTTTTGAACGCGCCGCTCGCGACCAAGCTGTTCGGTATCGTGCTGATGTTCATCGGGGTGTCGTTCAGCTCCATTGCGTTCACGCTCATCGTCGAATGGCTCTTGAATCGGCGTGCCGAGCTCGCGCTTGGTCGCAAACAGTACACGTTGCGTGACCACATCATCCTGTGCGGGCTTGGGCGGTTGGGGTATCAAGTGGCGTATGAACTCCTTCGGCGTGGGTATACGGTGCTCGTGCTGGAGAGTAACCCGGACAACAGGTTCGCCGAACATATCCGTGCGAGCGGCGGGCACGTGTTCATCGCCGACGCGAGCCTTTCACGCAATCTGCGTCGCGCGAACATAGCGCAAGCTAAGTCGCTCTTGTCGGTCATCCAAAACGACCTGAAGAACCTAGAGATCGGGCTTATCGCCCGTTCGATACAGCCGAGCGTACCGCTCGTACTGCGCATCTTCGACCATGAAATAGCCGATGAGATGCAGCGGCGACTCGCCATACCGACGGCATTGAGCGCGTCGACGATCACCGCCGAATATCTGTTAAAGAAGCTATAAGACATTTTATGCACAGAGAGCGCTTTCGCCATCGTGTGTTGTGCGGTAATATCCATAGTATGTACTTACACCCTCGAGGTCCCGCTCATCGTCAGGCTGGGTTCACTTTGATAGAGCTATTAGTTGTTGTGGCTATTATTGGCATTCTGTCCTCGATTGTGTTGGTGTCTTTGCTTAGTGCTCGGGTGAAAGGGCGTGATGCACATCGGGTCGCCTCCCTACAGGAGATGGCTAAAAGTATCGAGTTGGTTAATACTGGCGCGACGTGGAATTTCTATACAGCAGGCAACGGAGGCACGACCCAGTGTGGCACGAACGGTGCGGTTTCATACACAAACGTCACTGGCTGTTTGGGTATAGGTGCGGTGAACGGCGCATATCAGACAGGGTTCGCTAATTATATCGATGCATACAATTCATCCACGGCTTGCCAAGGAAATGCCGCAGGCGGAGCAAAATCAGTTAGTTCGTGCCAGTATTCAATCTCGCGAGCAACAACGGGTTCTTATGGGTATGGATATCCCACGATCTTGGATTTTCAGATCTGTACGTTCCTTGAGACGCCGTCTATCAGCGGTACCGTTGGTCCGGGGCTTATAAGCGTTACGAGCACTACCTCTACAAGTCTCTCTAACGGTTGCGAGTAAGTGTACGCGAGGAGTGTGGCGCGCCATTGCCTTAAGGGCGCGTGAGAGTTATGCTGCCTATGCGTGAACCGATGCGCTCGGTGCGCGAAGGATCACTTGAATGAACAAGCGTCTGATTACATACATAGCTGTCGGTATACTCATTGTTATCGTTTTGGCGGTGGTGTGGTTGTTACAAGGCTCGGCAAGCCAGGTGCTCGTTGCCCCTGTGCCGACGAACGGAACCGCCACCTCGAGCGGGGGTTCGACGGTGGGGACGACATCCGACACTGCGACGAACGGTGCGACCAAAAGCACCAAGATACCCGTACAGAACAGGACGAAGACCGCCTATGCCGCTGTGGTACAGTACACGTCGAAAGGCTTCTCGCCTGCAGTCGTGCATATCAAGGCAGGGCAGGTGGTGCATTTCGTGAACACCTCGAATCTTGGTCTGCGTGTACACACGCTCACACAAGGACCGAGCGAATACGTAGGACTTGATCAACAGCAGGTGGTTGGGAAGGGTGGTACCTACGATTTTTTGTTCAATAATCCCGGTACCTGGGGCTACTATAACTTGGTGGGCAATCCGTCATACACCGGCGTGGTCATTGTTGATCCGCAGTAGCTCTGCGCTCGCTCGCGGCCTCACTGGCTTTTTTAGCGAAAAGGAGCATTATGGGGGCATGAAAAGAACGTATATGAAACGGTGGGCGATCTCTTTACTTATACTGGGTGTGGGGTGTGTGCCGGCGGTCTCGTTCGCGTGGGGGCACCAGGGGATGGAACAGCGACAGTATGTGACCGCGCCGTATTGGTGTGGGTCGTACTACTCGTCGTATCCTTGCCAGCCATATCCGGTGAACCCGCAGTATCAGAACTATCTGCAGTATCAGCCGTTCTATACTACCTACCAACAGCCCGTATCGTATCAGCCGGTACCATATCAGTATGTGCCGACGTCGTACTATTACGCATCGACATACACCTATCAGAGTAGTTACTATGGTCCGGCACAAGGCTACCCATACTACAACAACGGCTACCTGCAGTATCCACCGTCGGTATATCCGAACACTGGCTATACATATTACGGTTGGTAAACTAAAGCTGCCATGCAAACGATCTATCATGGAAAGCAAACGATCGCCGAAGGGACGATGCTCTTCTCCTTCACGAAGCCCGAAGGGTTTGTGTTCACCGCCGGACAATCGATAGATATGACGCTTGTGGACCCGCCGGAGACCGATGCCGAAGGTAACACCCGTGCCTATTCACTGTGCTCGGCACCACACGAAGCGGATCTGCAGGTCGCCATGCGCATGCGCGACACAGCGTTCAAACGAGTGCTGGGAAGTCTCCCTGTCGGCGCCGCCGTGCGGATCGAAGGACCGTTCGGGTCGTTCTGTTTGCATGAAGATACGACCCGGCCGGCGGTGTTCTTGGCTGGCGGAATCGGGGTGACGCCGTTCCGTTCGATGGTCCTCGACGCCCGTGAACGTGGTCTCCCGCATACTATATACCTCTTCTATTCGAACCGTCGTCCTGAGGATGCGGCCTTTTTGCGTGAATTGAGCGAGCTACGCACGTCGACGTTCGTTTTTGTCCCGACCATGACGAATGCGGGGGAATCTCAGGAGGTGTGGACCGGAGAGACGGGCTATATCACCGCGTCGATGCTCCAAAAGTACGTGGTGGGCAACACGCGCCCCGTGTTCTACCTCGCCGGCCCGGAGCCGATGGTGACCGCTATGCGCGCCATGCTCCAAAGTGCCGGTGTGAGTGGCGACGACGTACGGTTTGAAGAGTTTTCCGGCTACCCAAACACCACTAAGTAGTTCGCCGACGGCCGCGGACGAACGAGATAAGTACCGGAAGGGCCGAGACGACGATGATACCCGCGATGATGGGGTAGAGATACTCATCTATGTGAGGGATCGTGTTGCCGAGGAAGTATCCAAGGAGCGTGACACCCCCGCCCCACAGTAGCCCGCCGACGATGTTGTATCGCAGAAAGGTCGTATATCGCATCCGGCCCACACCGGCGAGTATCGGTGCGAAGGTGCGGACAACTGGGATAAAACGGGCAAGTATAATCGCCTGTGGCCCGTACGCTTCATAGAACGTATGGGTCTCGTGCACGTATCTTTTCTTAAAGAAGAACGAATCTTCGCGTGTGAACAGCGAGGGTCCGACCGTAGCGCCGAACCAGTAGCCGACGCTATCGCCGAGTATCGCAGCGACACATATGAGCGGAACCAGTACCCAGATATCGAGCGTACCGTGCGCAGCAAGCAATCCTGCACTAAAGAGCACGCTGTCTCCTGGTAGGAAGAAACCAAAAAAAAGCCCCGATTCGGCGAAAACGAGTAGGCACAGGCCTACATAGCCGAACGAAAGCACCAACGGAAGTAGCGAGCTCATAGTAGCCACTTTGGCATACATCTCCGATTAGCGCAAAAAGAGCATATACAGAAGTGCGAGGACGACCACACCGAGTACGCCCAACAGTATCTGCGCTCCCTGCTTGGTCGTCGCCATGTTCGTTTTGATGATAAAACCGACAATCCCTGTTTCGTCGGTGGTGCCGGGAGTGTGTTTGTTTGCATTCGCAACCCGGAGCTCTTCTTGGATACGAGCGACTTCCGCGTCCGCGATCGATTGAGCGTGTGAAACGGCGGGCGTTTGTGCCGCTCCTGTAAGGGTCTTGGCTTGCTTGATCATTTCGAACGTTGCAGCCACATCAGCGTCAGTCCATCCGGCCGTATGCAACGTAGCTTCTATGTCGTGTCGCGAGAATCCAGCCTGTAGATTCTCTTTTATGTACGAGAGCAGTTGTTCACTGACCATGTGTAGAGTATCGACCAAAATGCCTGAAAGGGCAACTCTGGTGTCCGCTCGTGCCCGCAGATACGGTAAAAACCGCGCACCGCGACGGTTTGACAATGGTGCAATTGTTTGCTAGTATTGTGCCCCATGCCTAAGAACAACGCAAAGCAAGATGCTCCGGCTGAAAAGCGGCATTCGCCTCTGCGCGAGCCTCGAAAGACCTTCCAACAGGACGGCCATTGGATCGAAAAACCCAATAAAACAGCCATTTTGATATGCGAGTGCGGCAATCGATATCTCAAGACTCGCCGAAACCAGGCAAAATGCCTACGGTGTCTTTCTCTCGCTCGCTAGCCGTCTCGGCTATTGCCATTTCCGACCGAACCCTCTATAGTCTTTTTGGGTCGAGTATGAGCAGCTAATCTGAATTGATTCATATGCACACAACACGGATCAGTGCTTCTGCGATCGTTGCGACCGCGCTCCTTTTGAGCGGCGCGAGTCTTGCGTTCGCACAAACGAGTACCACCACCGGTACGACCGCAGGTACCGGAGCTACCTCTACGGCGGCTGTCGTCTCAGCAGCGCCTGTCGCGTCGGTGACGACGACCGCGGCGACTGGTACGAAGAGTACCGTCGTCACGCCGAACACGCCGAACACGGGTGCCGGCGGTGAAGCGACAACGAACGAGCTTCTGCTCGTCGCATCAGCGCTTTGCGTCGCCTTGGGCGCAACCTACCTGTTCCGCCAACGAGTTACTCGCTAGCGGACTTTCAGAGAACGGTCTCGTTCACGTATACTGTGGCGAGGCCGTTTTCGTATCTTGTATCTACGTATGTCACCTATCATCAAACACACGCTCGCGATCCTCGCTATCGTAGCGGGATGTATCGTATTCTCGGTAACGCTCGTTCGCGCGGTATGGTATGCCCCTGAGGAAGGGGTCTTTTCAGTGCCGACCTTTTTCTCGCCTTTCTCATCCACAACGAAAGCTGTGTCGACACCTGATTCGTGGCCGGTACGACTCTCGATCCCGTCGCTTGGTGTTGCAGCGAACGTGCAGGCGGTCGGGGTCGGGAAGACCGGCAACATGGCCGTGCCGACCAACTACACAGACGTGGCGTGGTATAAGGGTGGGACGAGTCCCGGTCACATCGGGAGCGCGGTCTTCGACGGTCATGTCGACAACGGGTTCGGTCTTGATGGTGTCTTCAAGCATTTGGGAGATATCGCCATAGGTGCGCATATACTCGTTACGACGAAAGACGGCACCACGTACACCTATGGTGTCGATCGGACAGAAGCGTATCCGTATGATGCGGTGCCGACCGACACCATCTTTCACTCAGACGACGCAGCACACCTTGTCATCATTACCTGTGATGGTGTGTGGATCTCTGGTAAAAAGACATATGATCACCGTCTGGTGGTGTACGCCACGCTCCAGTAGTCGCGTGGTATACTCAGGGTATATTCACCCACCTCTCGATATGCTATGAGAACATCCTCTATGGTTTGGATCTTGGTGCTCGTGCTCGTGCTCCTTGGTCTGGGATGGTACGTGTGGGCGCAAAGCATTTCCTCAAGCGAATATGCCACTCCGGTGATCTCTCCGACAACAAGCTCCGCCGACACGTCCGTGGTGCCAAGTGGACAGACACAAGTGAATACCGACCCGAACGGTCCGGACTATCAACCAAGTCGAGCAGCTACGAGCACAACAGACATACCTGCAGGAACGACGACTCCGGTGGTACAATAAAACTTCACCATGTCACCAACGAACAGAACAACGAGCGGACGCACACAACGCACGACACTACTCGTCGGTATCGTGCTGGTCATTCTGGTTCTTGTGGGGGTGCTTCTGTGGGATGGACGGAACTCGCCGTACGTTGCCACATTCTTGGGGTCGAACGTGGCGACGACGACTTCCAACGGTGGGACAAAACAGGTCGGCCAGGCGACGTACACCTGCGATGGAGGGAAGACGATTACGGCCACCTTTTTCGACCTGAAGAATCCTCCGACACAATTGCCCGATGTCATGCCGACCCCGACGGGGAGTATCTTTCTCGTGCTGAGCGATGGGCGCTCGATGACACTGCCACAGACCATCTCGGGTTCAGGTGTCCGGTATGCCAACGCGGACGAATCGCTTGTTTTTTGGAATAAAGGCAACACTGCTTTCATCGAAGAGGGAGCGTCGCAGAACCAGACATACACGGGTTGTATCAGCGCGAGTGCTCTACCGGGCGTCGAGAATTGGGGTACGTTCGCCTCCTCGACGATGGGTATATCGGTACGCTACCCAAGCGAGTACGGCGTGCAACTTGGGTATACGTACACACAGCGCGGCCCTGATCAGGCACCAATCTCTGGGGTGAAGTTCACCATTCCCTCTGCGCTCTACCAGGGGACGAACCTCTCCGGCTTCGATACGGGCGTGTCGATCGAACAACTGCCCCAGAACACCACCTGTTCCCCGAACGATTTTCTTTCCGCATCCTCGACCGAGAAGACAGTGACCGATGGTGGGGTGACCTACCAGGTCGCGCATCTCAGCGACGCCGGGGCAGGGAACTTCTACGATGAGACCGTGTATGCGATCCAGGGGTCGTCCGTCTGCACCGCGGTACGGTACTTTATCCACTCGACCAACATCGGTAATTACACGTCGGGCACCGTGAAGGAATTCGACAAGGCAGCGCTCCTTGCGCAGTTCGATAAGATTCGTGAGTCGATTGTGCTCGGACTGTAACCTGCACCATGTTCTTTCGACGACGCGATCGGCGACAGTATCTCGCACATAAAGAAGCGGCGCGTGCACTCGTGCATGCACGTCTCGCTCAACACAACCAATACTACCAACTACCCATCCGCAAGGTCTTCATCAAAAACCTGAAGTCTCGCTGGGGGAGCTGTTCGGAGCGGGGGAATCTCAATTTCAACTACAAACTTGTGTTCCTGCCGTCGGAACTTGTCGACTACGTCATCGTGCACGAACTGTGTCACCTGCGTGAGTTCAATCACTCACCGAAGTTCTGGTGCGCGGTCGCCGAAGTGCTACCGAACCACCGGTCGCTTCGTCAAGCGCTGCGTACGATCGAGCGACGTCGACCGGTTGTCGTACGCTCCATATTTGGTAGTCTTATGAACGATTATTAGTCTCACGCCACTATCTATGGATCTCAACAAGGTCACCAAGCAATTTTGTGAAAACGTCGTCATCGGGCTTTCGCAGGAGCTGTTCGTCATGGGCATGCTCAACGGCGACGGAGCATCCTTCTTCGCGCTCACGCCGCAGCACATGAAGCGGCTTTCGCAGTACCTCGCCCACCAAGTAGGGGAGTACGAGAAGAATTTCGGCACCATCAACGCCGAATGGTCCCCGTTCATCCAAAGCCCGATCCAAACGAAGGACCTGATCATGTCCGACGATGAGGAGGATGAAGAGGACGACGAGGAGGTGTGAGCACAAGAGCCGCCAAATGTGGTTATCCACACAATGTGTGTATCGTGTGTATTGATACACAAAAAGGTGGGTGTATCATACACATATGAATAGAGCACTAACATACAAACAGCAGCGTGTGCTTGACGCTGTGAAGGACCATTTAGCAGTAAAAGAGGTTTCGCCGACGCTTGAGCAGCTTCGTACGACCTTGGGCTTTGCTTCGCTTCGCACGGTCACACAGTATCTCGAGACGCTCGAGGAAAAGGGATACATCGTTCGTCATCGCGGGTTCAAACGCAATATCGAACTCCGAAACGTCGACGGCGCGTGGGGCACGGTGTCCATCCCGGTGCTCGCCAACGTCGGCTGCGACGACCTTTCCGTCTTCGCGCAGGAGAAGTGCGATGAATATATCGAGGTCGACAAGCGTATCGTCGATGAGGAGGACGGTGGCATCGTCGCCGTGCGCGCCATAGGCGACTCGATGAACGATGCCGGTATCAACACGGGCGACTATGTGCTCATTCGCTTCACCGACCAGGCGCAGAACGGTGACCGCGTCGCCGCGATAGTCAACGACATGGTGACCGTCAAGCGGCTTGAACGCAGAGACGGTATGACCATCCTGTGGCCCGAGTCTCGAGACCCACGATTCAAGCCCATCATCTTGAAAGAGGATTTTAAGATCGCGGGAAGAGTGTTGTGTGTCATTCCTGCACCACAAACCGAGCTTACAGAAGTCATCCCTCTGGACGAGTATTAAAACGCGCAAGTCGTTCGATACGCCATGGGTGGGGTAGTAGAAAGGGCGAGTCGCTTGTTGCGGCCCGCCCTGTTGTTAGAAGGCTGGTATGCCTATACTAACCACACACTCGTACCACCTGCCGTGATCCCGTTATTCACGGCTGGTAGACTTGCACCCCTGATGAAGCACCCGATCCACCCCCAGAACCCGCGCTCAGGGTGGGGTCGGACCCCGACGTCACCGACGAGTTAGAACTCGAGGCAGACCTTGCTTCTGCGGCAGAAGAAGTGTTGCCGCCGGTGATAGACCCGCTCTGTTGGATGTTCGTACGAGCCGGACGCAAGTTCGACAGCCCGATTGCACCTCCGAGCGCCAAAGCGGCGGCCGGTCCGGTACCTTCGAACACAGCACCAGCGAACCCGCGTTCTGTGCTGTTGTCGACGCTCACCAGAGAACATCTTTCGAACGGCGGCTTACCACAATGCTGAACGGTGATCACCGAAAGGTCCTGCGCCACCGGGTTCACCCGTTGAACGAAGTTGATGACCGTTCTGCTGCCATCTGGTGCATCGGCAACGACTTGTGTTTGATCGGTCGCACAAGCGGCCAATGTCACTGCCAGGCTCAGGGCTGAGACCAGCCTGAGAAGCTTTGTCGTACACACGTCTCTATATCCTTTGCTATGCGTCAGTCGAGAGGTCGTGAAGTTGCCACGCGCAGTTCTTGGTCGTCAGGACCCGCGTCCCAATAGTCGACCAATCGCCCTTCATGACAACCGAACAAGACACGGAACCCGCACGTAATGATGGTGGTCCTACTTACCCTGGTCGGTCGCCGTGATGGCGAAGGTGGGGGGAGCGGAAGCGGTGCTACCTGCACATTCCCACATGTGCCGAAAAACACTCGCAATCCTGTCGGCACGTGCACGAGCATATACTCGCCACGATAACAATCACGTTCAACGATCGTGAGGAACCCGCCGTCGGTGATGCCGTAGTCGTGTGCTGCGCCTTCGCAGCGCACCATGTGGAAGTCTTGCCCGCGCAAGTGCTCTATGAGGTCTGTCACCGAGGTGACCGTGAACCCAAGGTAAGTCCCAAAGTATCGGTTGAAGGTCTCAACGGTCAACAGTGGGTCCCTAAGTTCTTGCTCCAAGAAGATGAGGAATCTTTCTTTATCCCCTTGTTCTCCCGATACGGAGTGCACGAAGAACGTGTGCGGATCGCTCCGAGCTGTAGCTGGTGGAGCGAGCGCACTGCATATAACGATAAAAATCGCCGTCATGGCGATCCAACGAAAACGTCTCAACACCTACCTCCTTTTCAACGCCCGGACGAGGGGCTATCGATGTACGTCCACTCATAACCGTAGCAACAACGGAGGGTCACGTCAACGAATCGTTTGTGGATAGTTGCGCGGTATGTGGCCGCCGAGAGACCATATATACTGAACGGTGTAGATATATGCTGCGTACCCTGTTGCAAGCCGGTGTCCTTTGTTTCGTCGTGGTCATCGCGGTGATGTTGTGTATCGTCCTGTGGGTAGTTGGCGTAACCACGCATCGCATCTATGCGACGATCCTTGACGTGCCGAGCGAGCAGGTGGCGCTGGTGCTTGGCGCCTCGATACGTTCCAACGGCGCACTTTCGTTAGTACTGAAAGAGCGAGCGGACGCAGCTATTGCGCTCTATGAGGCACACAAAGTCTCCAAGATATTGGTCAGTGGGGACAATTCAACGCTCGCCTATGATGAAGTGTATCCGGTAGGAAAGTATCTCATCAGTAGGGGGGTCCCGGTGGCGGACGTCTTTCTTGACTATGCCGGATTCGATACCTATAGCAGTCTGTATCGTGCGAAGACGATCTTTGGCGTGCGTTCGATGATCATAACCTCGCAACGCTTCCATTTACCGCGTGCGTTGTTCATTGCCGACGTGCTCGGCGTGTCGGCGGTCGGACTCGATGCATCCGGTCCAACCGATTCGTATCTTTTGAACGCGCTGCGTGAGATACCGGCGACGATGAAGGCGGTGTTCGACCTGTTGACGCATCGTACACCGCAGTATCTTGGACCGACATTCTTCGTGACCGGTGACGGAAGTACCACCTGGGTCGGTCCGAAGGTCGAGACGATATATTTCATCAACGAATAAGGAGCTCGTTCGTGTGGATATTCCAAAAGAGGGAGGGTATACTGTATGGGCAAGTTACCAATAATAGAATAACGTATGTCTAGTGTAATTAAATGGATACTAGTGCTCATCGTGGTCGCGGGTGGTGGTTGGCTCCTTTGGTACAGTGGGTGGATCACAGCGCTCACAGGCCCCAAGACAGCTTCGAACACGGTTACGCCTCCTCCTGTCGCCACGACGACTCCTCCTGCTGCACCCGCGCCGCAGCCAGTCAACATGAACGGCATGAGCGATGCGAAGGATGCAAGCGATGCGGCTCTGGTGCAGGATACCGCAGCTATCGACACGCAGCTGCAGGGACTCACGACCGATAGTGCAAGTCTCGACGCAGCCATTACCGATAAGCCGCTTCCGCAGGCTAACTAATCTAGAGGTTATATGAACATGAATACACACATGAAATATACGATGCTTGCGGCAGTAGCGATGACCGTTTCAATGGCTGTGCCGCTCCTTGCTTCAGCTCAGACCGTCACGATGCCTACTCCCGATGCGGCGACTCCGCCCGCGGTGTCGGCAGCGACTCCTTCTTCTGCTCCGAGGCCAACGTCTGCAGCGGTCACGCCAAAAGTGCAGACAGCGATAGATAAGGCGGATAAGGAGATAGATCGACGGATCTCAGCGCTCAACGACCTCCAAGCGCGCATCGACGCTATGCAGCGTGTCACCGCGAACTTCAAACAGACGCTCACGACGAACATCAGTAATCAAATTACTGGACTCACGCAATTGAAGGCAAAGATTGACACTGACACGGACATGACGACGCTTAAAGCCGATGTGAAGATGATCACTGACTCGTACCGTGTCTACATGCTTGTCATCCCACAGGCGCGCGTCGCCGCATCAGCGGACCGAGAGGTCACGCTGGTCACTATGATGAACCAGCTCGGCGCGAAGCTCCAGGCACGTGTGTCCGCAGCCCAGAGCGCAGGAGCGGATGTGAGCAAGCTCCTGGTGGCGTTGACCGACATGAGCAGTAAACTGAGTGATGCGAGCGCGCAGTCACAGGCATCGGTCTCGGTGAGCGCAGGCCTCTCTCCCGACAACGGGGACGCGACCAAGCAAGCGCAGAACGCCGCTGCGATGAAGACCGCGCGCGCCGACCTCCTCGCCGCGCAGAAGGACCTTCTTGCGGCGCGTAAGGATGCCGATACTATTGTAAAAGGTCTCAAGTCTCTTCCGACACCGACGGTCTCCGCAAGTTCGACCGCTCCGTCGACCACTACGACCACACAGTAGACCAGGGTCACATATAAAAAACACCCCACAAGCACGGGGTGTTTTTATGTATATCAGCACTCATGTTGATGACGAATATGGTTCGGAGAGGTACCACAAAACCGAGAACTGCATCTGCAGTGTCGAGTGGATGTCCGACGAGTTGATAAGTACCGCCTGCATCTCATTGGTTGACGAGATGAACAGTGCGCGAGTGTCGAACAGGATGAGCACTGAGCGAAAGGGGATGAGGTGCTCTTTGGGTAGGTAGCGCGGCTGTCGCTCGCGTATCACGTCTTGGTTCAGGCGAATATTCTCGAAGGTTTTTTCCCACAGCGAGCGTGAGGTGATCTTTCGGCGCTTTCGCTCCGAGAGGTAGTATGCCGCATACTCCTCGTCGATGTCCGAGAAAAAGTTTTTCTTTGGCGCGATAATGTCCCAGTGTTTGGTCTTGGTGCGAAAGGCGATCTCCAGCGCCATGCGAATACCCTCCAGCCCCGAGAAGTACTGCACGTCGGGGCGAGCTGCAACTCGGGTTGCTTTTGGTAACTTATGGAGCAGTGTCTCCAAGCGCTCCTTGTGCTCTTGCAACGCGTGCTCTTCGTAGGCGAATAATGCGCGTAATCCTTCTTCGCGAGCCATGGTGACGACCATGCGCCCGTTTTCAATACGTTTGTAGAGGAGTCCGTGACGCTCAAGTGTGTGTAGGTGGTGATAGACTGTCGCGCGGTTCATGCCGAGCAAGCGCGCGAGCGTTGGTACGTCGCTCTCGCCATTTTTGAGCCCCGCTTCGTAGAGCGCCGCCTCTTTTGCAGAGAGCCCGATAGCAGTGAGTGTGCTGGTAATTGCTGACATAGTTTATGAATTAATATAAACACATATGGCTATCCACTGCAACTTCGCTATGCTAATGACAGATGCAGCGATGGCGCGCAGTGCGTCTCGCATCAAAACGTAAACCAAAGGCAAAGGAGTCGTGGACGTGAACAATACTCGTGTGACAGGCTGGCATCGTGGTGAGCCCCTGCTGAGCGCTGTTGCTCGACATGATTTGGCGGATGCGCAAATGGTGCAACTCCATGCATACGTCTCCACACTTGCTGAGGCAATTGCAGGTGGTAGGGCGTTGCCATCTCCAGAGGTGTTCCGCGCTAGTCTCGGGCTCGATCCGGAGCCGGATTTTGACCTCACGAATGAGCGACATACTGACCCGATAACATGGGTTCGCAATGGGTGGAGCATTATCTCCGACGACGAGATCCCTCAGCTGCTTAATGAAGGGAACTATCGGAATATGCGACTCATTCAGAGTGGTCGAGAGAGTTCCTGTGCAAAAGAAGCAGGGATTGTCCTTCTTGGTCTGAGAGATTTCCTATGGCTCTGGCGCAACAGGAATAAGTTGCTTGAAATGCCGTTCGTGACTAACCCGATTCGACCCCATGGCAACGATGATGGAGGAATTATACTGTTCGAAAGGACAGCAATCATAGACCTCTCTCGCCATGTTGGCTTCTTGAGTATGTACGTCGATCAAAACAGGTGGGATTGGGGCTTGTCTCCAATAGGAAATCGTAAATCTTTTACTGCCGTCCTCGACCTGTCCCAGCCAACCGTCTGAACCGCATGTGGGGGTTTGGCCTCGCATCAAACAAAAGGATAGAAAATATGGAGCAGGTGGAGGAGGTTATGGTCGACGGTTACCCTGAGTCGGTATATCGTCTGCCTACTTTGATGGGGAGGTGTGGATATGTTGTTGTATCTCTGGGCTCGCACAATGCTGCTGCAGTTGCCTCGGCAATTTATGCCGTCTTCTCCAGAGAACTGGCAAGGGGTCTGGTGCGCATCGAACGATTCTACGATGCTGGAGGAAATCAGATGTCAATTGAAAACATGGATGATCGAAGCATTCCTGACCATGTTTTTACACACTACGGTGACCGAGTGGGTCGTCTTGATAGGGAGTATTATGTATGTGAGCTCAACTATTACAACGGAAGACACATAAGACCAATCAGGCGAATTGTTAAGGTTCGTGATTGGTACCAGGAAGCCCCATAGTCGGATTGGCTAACACAGTGCCTCTTTCGTCGGCAATGCGGTCGCCTGTAGCAGGGTGACCGCTTATTCATATAGTGACATTTCGCGCCGTCTATCCCTCGATTACTATTGGCTCTTTGAGTTTCTTCTCGGGTATGTCGAACAGGAGGGCGATGATCGCTGCGGTCAATAAGATGCTCATGCCAACGAGGAAGATGGTGTGGTATGCATCGACCTGGGCCTTGAGCTCTATAAGACCGATGTAGGTCTGTGTGGCGACCGCGGTGTGCGCGTAGAGGTGCGAGTTGCTTGCAATCGTAAGGACATTGTGTTTCGTGGCGCTGTTGAGGATGGTACCGAAAAGGGCTATACCAAAGGCGCCAGCGATGTTGCGTGCCAGCGCGAGGATGGAAGAGGCGACACCAATCTCGTGCTGTGGCACCGCCGCCGCGACGGCGGCGGTACGCTGTGCCATCCCGAAGCCTAGTCCGAATGCCATCACGAACAGCGGGAACATGATATCGACCGCGGTCGCTCGCACGTCGATGAAGTACGAAAAGAGGAAGAGTCCGAGTGCGGCGACCGCGGTCGAGGTTGCGATGATATATTTCGCTTTGATGCGGCCCGTGAGCGCACCTCCCAACGGCGAGGCGAACATGAGCGCCACCGCCATCGGTATGAAGAGGTATCCGGTCTGCGTCGCGTCATAGCCGAGGAAGGTCTGAGCGAAGATGGGGATGAGGAAGACGCTCCCCATCAGCCCCATGAAGACGATGAAGTTGTTGAATAGTGTATTGACGAATATCGCGTTCTGAAAGAATTTGAGGTCGACGATCGGTTCGCGATGATGCTTCTCGATGTGATAGAAGATACTTGTGAACAGGATGACACTTGCGTAACAGAGCAAGCTATCCTGCGACAGCCAACCCCACGAGGTGCCCTGGTCGAGCACGAGTACGAGCGCCGAAAGCGCCGCACCGAGCGTTCCTGCGCCCCACCAGTCGAAGGAGTGTGCGTCGCGACCCTTGGATTCTGGCACGACGATAAGCGCCAACAGGAGGCCAAAGATGCCGACCGGGATGTTGATGAAAAAGACCCAGCGCCACCCAAGGGTGTCGATGAGCGGGCCACCAAGCAACGGACCAACGACGGCCGAAGCAGCGAACACCGACGACCAGATGCCAAGTGCCTGCGCACGCTCACGCCCTTCTTTGAAGGTGAAGGCGAGTATGGCCATGGCGGTCGGGTAGTCGGCGGAGCTGGCGATCGCTTGGATGATGCGAAAGACGATCATACTGCTGAGGTTCCACGCGAACCCTGCGAGCGCGGAGCCGACGATGAAGATACCGAAGCCCAGCAGATACACCTTCTTGCGTCCCACGGTGTCGCCGAGCTTGCCCCACACGGGGACGAACACGGCGTTGGCAAGGATATAGGCGGTCGCTATCCAGCCCGCGGCAGAGACGGTGATAGAGAAGTCGTTGATTATCTTGGGGAGCGCGAGGTTGACTATTGTCTGGTCAAGACGACCTAAAAACGTCCCCACCATCACGGTGAAGAGCACGAGCCACTTTGAGTTTTCTTTTATGGTTTCGGTCATAATCTGTAACTCACGCAAGAAACACTCTTTAAAAAGTCCTTAGCCCCACTTTTTATAGTCGCTTCGCTCCTTAAAAAGCGGCGCGCCCCCGCCTGGACTTTTTAAAGAGTGTTTCTTGCGTTCGAGTGTTACTGTTTGTACACCCACACCTTCGCGGACATGCCGTTCTTGAGCTCGGGATGTGTGGTCTGGTCGAAACGGATCTTCACATCGAAGTTCTGTTCTTGTCGCTGGTCGGAGACCGAGAAAACGACGTCGCTACTCTCGGCGGTCGGCGCGATCTCGTCGACGATGCCGCTGAACTGCTCGCCCCCGAACGCGTCCACGGTAAAGACCGCACGCTGTCCAGGCTTGATGTCCACCAAACCCTTATCTTCTTGTACTTGGCCGACGACACGCAGTTGTGTCGGGTCGATGACCGTCACGACCGTGTCGTTCGCCGCGATACTTTTACCGATATTGTTGTTCACCGATATGACCAGCCCCCCGTTCAATGACTTGATAAGTTCGGTGCCGACCTGTGCGACGACGGTGTTTGGTGGTAGGACGTCGTTCACGGAGACGTACACCGCAGTGAGTGTGCCTGGGTTCGTTGGCCCCAGGTTCACGGTAGGGGCGGTAATCTGTGCCTTGTCGATATAGACGGTCTTGCTGCTTACGGCGACGTATGCGAGCGCGGCGAGTGCACCGCCGACGACCACTATCATGAACGCGGCAAGTATCAGTACGCGTCGATCGAGACCTTTCTTCGTTTCTGGAGTGTGTGTGGTCATGTTAGTTCGTTTGCATAAGTACCTTATCATCTGCCGTGACACCCGAGACGATCTCGACGGTACTCGTACCGACGATGCCGAGCGTCACTGGTCTTTGTGTCGTACCCGAGCCGCTCGAGACGAGGACGAACGTGTTGGTGCCGTTCTCGATGATCGCACTGCGGGGGAGTGTGAGCGCACCAGTCTTGCTCGCGGCAAGGATTGACGCGTTGGCTGTCATACCGGTCGCTATCGCGGGGTCATTGCTTGCGAACTGGAGCGTCACTTTGTATGCGGACGTACCGTTGGCGGTCGAGCGCGAGTGGTCGATGGTGACGATGTGTGCGGGGAAGATGCGCGATGATCCATAGGCGTCGAGCGTGACATCCGCACTGGCACCAACGCTCAGTTTCGCCATATCTATCTCGCTCACATACACTTCCACTTGGAGCGTACTTTCGGGAGTCAGAGACACGGCGACCGTGTTCGGGCCGACGATCTGGCCGCTCTTCACGGCGACACTGGTCACAGTGCCAGTGAACGGTGCGACGACGGTGCTGTTCGCGATCTGGGCATCGACGTTCTCGACGTTCGCTTGTGCCGCTGCCACCTGTGCTTGCTGTGCCGCGATAGCTTCAGGGGTCGCACCGGCAGTGACCTGGTTCAATGCATCCGTTGCCGATCGCACGGCAAGCTTCGACGATGTGAGCTGCTGTTGCAGGCTTTGGAGCGAGAGTATCTGTCCGTTCACCGAGTCGCGTAGTCCGCCGACCGACGTCTGGGCGGCGGTAAGCGTACTTTGGCTCAGTGCGCCGGACGGAGTCGCGCTGCTCAGCGCCTTGAGGAGCGTGTCGCAATATGAGCGCACGACACTGAGGTGGGTGATCGAGCGTGCCAATGCCTCCTCGATCGTTTGTGGCGTGCTCGCATTGGTAAGCGTGTTCGTTTCATGCTCCCATGTCGCGAGTTCGGTGTTCACGGTTGTGCGCGCGGTCGTCGCATCGACCGCCGTTTGACTGTTCGTGGTCGAGAAGGCGAGCGTCGGGTTCGTCGTGTTCGGCTGGCTAAACAGCACATCGGTCGCACCCGAGACGCCGCTGAAGGACTTGTCGTATGCCTGTGCGATGTTCGCCGGGATGCTCGAGTAGAGATTCGTGAGCGTGGCGTTCGCTTGGTCGACCGTGGTCTGCTTGGCGGTGACGTCGACCGTACGAGGACCGACCTGGAGCTGCGCGAGCTGCGCTTTTTGCGCGTTGAGGTTCGCGACCGCTTGCGCACGTGCGGCGCTCAGGGCACTGAGGTCGAGCGAAGCGAGTCGTTGCCCTTGCGACACGGTCTGACCGACGGACACATTGACCACGGCGACCTTACCACCGCTTTGGAACGCGAGGTTCGGATTCTGCGCAGGTTCGACGGTACCGCTGGCGGTCACCGTTTCGACGATGGGTCTGACGATGGGCGAGACCCACGACTGGTTGGGTGTACGTGTGGCAAGCGCATAATATACAAACCCGCCAACGGCGATAAGTCCCACCACCCCAAACGAGATGAACGAGAGGGGGTGAGCGAGCACTTCACGACTGAGGAATGATTTGTTCTGCATACTAGTGTTTGGCGATGATGGTATCGAGAATTCTATTAAAGGTGTCGAGATCTTGGTCGGTGAGGTGGGTGAACAATGCTTCGATGACCTGCTTTCGCTCGGCGATCGCTTTGGTGTAGGTACGTGCACCCAGCGGCGTGATAGCCAGTCGAACCTGCCGGCGGTCCTTCGTGTCGCTGATGCGCTTCACATATTTCAGTCGCACCAGCTCTTGCACATGGGTCGTGGCCGACGGAGCGGTGATACGGTGGTACTCGGCCACTGCGTGCATGGTCGGGGACTGGTGCTCGATGATAAAGCGCAAGGTCTCTAGCTGAGCCATCGGCAGCGACCCGCTCGCGTCCACCTGGGAGCGAATGAGCTTGCCGAGCGCGAACAGTCGAGAGAACGCCTCGGTTCGTTTGTTTGACATACTAATACTTAGTTAACCTAAACATTATACTCGGGTGAGGCTGGTTGTCAACTGGCACAGAGACTCCCGTGTCATCGATACAGAGTTTGGTGTACACTAGAGGCATGGAGAATGTCGAAGGTTTGGAGGCGCGGTTGGAGGCGATAGAGAAGAAGATCGATGCGACGTTCGCGTCGGCTGAGAAGACGCGAAAGATCATGTTGTGGACGGGTATCATCACAGCGGCGGTTATCGTCATTCCGCTCCTGCTCATACCCCTCTTTGTGCCAGCGTTCTTAGCTAGCCAGGGGATAGGCTCGCCGGGCTCGCTCGGATTCTAGACCTTGCAATATTCTAAAAAGGTGGTATGTTACGGCGGAAGTTATTCGCGCCTTATTCACTAACTAAACACATCATGAAACTTCCACTTTTTGGGCGAAAGACCGTGTTCGCGCTCATTGTAGCCCTCGTTGCTGTGCCTGCGCTTTCGTTCGCTCAGGTGTATACCCCTTGTGGCTCGTGGTATTCGAACAACTCCTGCAATCCGGGAGTGCTCCATGTGTACATGTTGGTGAACAATAATCCGACGTATTCCTACACGCGCCAGCCATCCGATTTTACCGTGTCGGTCCAGGCCCAGAATCCTTCGATATCGTCGTTCCCTGGGTCTCAGTCCGGCGTCAGCGTCACGCTCGCGGGTAGCTACTCGGTCCAGGTGGCTCAAATACAGGGCTTTAACCCGACCTACTCGATCGGTTGTACCGGTACCGTCACCCAAGGCCAAGAAGCGACCTGTGTCATCACCGAGAGTGCTTCGACCGCGTACTACAATGCTCCGCAGCCGTACCCCTATTCGTATCCATACACGAACAGCGTGCTTACCTGTTTGCCTGCCTACCAGACGGTGGTGCTTGGGCAGTCGGTCTCGTTGACCGCGGTCGGAGGCTCCGCACCGTATAGTTGGTCTACCCCCGATGCCACATACCCGGCGATAGGTGCCGCGTTCAACTCGACTCCGCGCGTTTCGGGAGTGCAAACCGTCAACGTGACCTCGGGTACGCAAACGGCGACCTGTACCGTCAATGTGGTCGCCGCCCTTGGTCCCGTCTCGTACACTGTCCCCTCGTCAGTGCTTCCTGTCATCTCGGTCGAGCAGCCAGCGACCGCGCTGACCGCGACGTACATTCCGGCGCTCCCGAACACCGGCTTCGAGCCGTTAAGCGCAACGCAGATCGCGTTTGCCCTCGTGGTACTCATCGCTGTGGGTATCTTCGTCGCTCCCTATGTCCGAAAAACTTTCGCTGCCATCGTATAGTGTGTCGTCGACCAACACGCGCTCGGTATACGTGCGCGTGTTCTTCGGTGTGGTCGGTGCCTTGGTAGTGTTCTATGGCGCACACGATATATGTATGCGGCTGCCGCAGGTGGGAATAGATCCGACCGACCTGTTCGCTGGCGCGACACCTCCAGGAAGTTCGCACAGTGCAAGCGTCTCCGTGACACCGAGCTTGCGCCTAAGCGCACCCGCCATCACCCCTGTGAAGCTCAGCATCCCCTCTATCGGTGTGGATGCAACCGTCGAACAGGTGGGCAATACCGCAAGCGGTGCCATGGCGACGCCGAAGAATTTTATGGATGTTGCATGGTATGCGCTCGGCACCAAACCGGGTGATACTGGCAACGCGGTGTTTGCGGGGCACGTGAACAATGCGCTCACCAAAGCGGGAGTGTTCGAACATCTCGCCGATGTGAGTTTGAACGACCGTATCATCGTGACGGATGGGAGCGGTAACTCGCTGACGTATGTCGTACAGGACATCGAGGACTACAGTGACCAGGGCGCGCCGCTTGGCGATATCTTCTCCAACGCTACCGCCTCTGGAGTGGTCCTTATCACGTGCGCGGGCGACTGGGACGCGAAAGCGCACTCGTTCGACAAGCGACTCGTCGTCTTCGCACGCCTTTTGGCAGACTAACGAAGCGGCTTGCATTTTATGAGCCAGTGTGCTATGCTGGCGGTGTTCTAGATGTAAGTTCTCCAGCGTCCGCAGTGCGGTGAGAGGGGAGGTCGCCTTACGGAAGAACGGGTTTATACCCAATTAAACAAACAAAGTACAGTACTATGGTACAAAAGTTGTTCGTAGGTGGCATCCCGTGGAAGACCACGAAGGATGAACTCCACGATGCATTTGCCAAGGCAGGTGAGGTCGTCTCCGCATCCATCGTTATGGATCGTGAGACCCGCGAGTCTCGCGGATTCGGCTTCGTCGAGATGGCAGATGAGGCTTCGGCTGAGAGCGCAATTGCTATGTGGAATGGCAAGGAGTTCGGAGGTCGTATGCTCAAAGTGGACTACGCGCGCCCAAAGGAGGGCCAGCAGTAATCTCCCCTACATCTCTCCCCAAGAGAATCAAAAAATCCCCCACCCGGGGGATTTTTTGATACCATACCAAAGGCCATGCCGGAACTGACTACGACTATTTCAAAATATTATGCGGTGCACGGTCGGAGTCATTTGCCGTGGCGGAAGACTCGCGATGTGTACAAAATTTTAGTGTCCGAAGTGATGTTGCAACAAACGCAGGTGGATCGGGTGCTGCCCAAGTATGCAGAGTTTCTCAAAGCGTTCCCGACGGTGCACTCACTTGCACAGGCGTCGCTGAGGGATGTGCTCACACACTGGAGCGGCCTTGGCTACAATCGCCGTGCGAAATTCTTGCACGAAGCAGCGAAGGTGGTCGTCGCGAACCACGATGGAAAATTTCCTAAGGAAGTGAACGAACTCCAAAAGTTGCCCGGCGTGGGTCCGTACACTGCGCGTGCGATAGCCGCCTTCGCCCACAACGAGCCGGTCGTCTTTATCGAAACCAACATCCGTACCATCTTCATATATTCTAGTTTTTTGCAAAATACTAGAATAAAGAAAGAGACACGTATTACCGATGCAGAGATCATGCCACTGGTGGCTCGAGCGCTTCGGGAGTCGAAGATGCAGCCGAGAAATTTCTATGCGGCGCTGATGGACTACGGGTCGTTCCTTAAGAAGAGCGGTGTGCGCGTCAACAACAAGAGCAAGCACTACACCAAGCAGTCGAAGTTCGAAGGCTCCGCGCGCCAGCTGCGCGGCGCCATATTGCGTGAGCTCCTGAAGTCTCCAAAGACAATTGACGAACTCCAAAAACTCACTGCCCGCACATTGGATGAAATAAAAAATGAGTTGAGTAAATTACAAAAAGAAAAATTGATTGAGAAAAAGGGAAGTGGGTTCGTAATAAAAAAGTAAAACCCCATTACCAACACGTGTGTCGATGAGGGGTTTGGTTTCTCCTGCTTCGGGTGTGTGATCCTACAGACGATGTTTGGATATATCCTCAGCATGGCTTTTGAGGCACCACTCAAGTGTGCGCAGAGCTTTACGGATTACACCTGCGTGTGAGATATCTGTGGTCGCCAAGCGCTCAAGTCGGCTCTTCGAACGATCGGGTAGAACCACTTGTATGCGCCTATATTTTCGTGCAGTATCGGCAAAAGGAGGGGAGAGTCGACCATGCTGCTCCTCGGCCAATAAGGCCCTGCGGACGATCTCGCCCCACGAATCGGCCTCCAACATCTCCCTGAGTTCTTGAAGTATCCTAAACGATTCATCATCAAAGACCATCTGGGCTTTGTGAGACATCTGTCCATCCTTTTATGACACGAAACACATGCTATCGCTGTTCTTTACCAAAATCAAGCTAGATGCAGGTGTTCGAAAAAATAGCCCCACCACCGACGCTCGTGTCGGTGGTGGGGGAATATACTCGATTTTGCAGATTGTATCGCCCGGACGCCTACTCACGTTGTTCCTCGGTGATAATCCACACAACTACTCGGACCCCTCCTTGTTGCCGAGGCTGTACGCTGTGGCTACAAGCAACGATTCGAAGTGTCGGATTATCGCGCCGCCATTCTTTGAGTTTTTCAGAAAGAACATTAGCAACCCCAAAGCCGCCGACACTCTCGAGACCGAAGTAATGATCTTTTTGTGGGTTAGACACGCGACGCTCCCTTCTATCTGTTACGAAGCCGTGCGCACTATACCAACTTTATACTCCCAAGACAACTGGGATCACGATCGGGCGCTTGTTGGTCTTCTCGAAGAGGAAGCGGGCGACGGCGTCGGTGACGTTGTTTTTGACGTAGTCGAAGTTGACCGGCTGCATGTTGTGGGTTGTGTCCTCGATCGTTTTCTTGATGATGAGGCGCGTTTGCGAGAGGAGGTCTTGGTTCTCGCGCAGGTACACGAAGCCGCGCGAGATGATGTCGGGCGACTTGCGGAGCTTCCCGGTCTTTGGGTTGACGGTGGCGATGATGACGAACATACCTTCTTGGGCGAGGACGTTGCGGTCGCGAATGACCACCTCTTGGATGTCGCCGATAGAAAAGCCGTCGACGAGGCGCAGACTGTTCGGCGCGGTCTCTTTCAGTCGCGTGAAGACGGTACCTTCGTCGCGGATCTCCAGTATCGCGCCGTTGTCGGGCACGATGATGTCACTCTCGGCGCGGCCGCAAGCCTTGGCGATGTCGGCGTGGACGCGCAGCATGTAGTGGTAGCCGTGCAGCGGCATGAAGAATCGCGGATTGATCTTGGAGTGGATCCAGAAGGTCTCGTCGCGGTTAGCGTGACCGGAGGCGTGGACGTCCATCGTGTCGCGGTGGATGATGCGCGCGCCCTGTCGAGAGAGGTTGTCCTTGAGCTTCTGCACCGAGCGCTCGTTGCCAGGGACGACCGACGAGGACAGGACGACCGTGTCACCTTTTTTGATCTTCACGTACTTGTGCGTCTTGATAGCCACGCGCATGAGGGCAGCGAACTCGTCGCCTTGGGCGCCAGTGGCGAGCACGATCACCTTGCTGTCAGGTATCGACTCTAACTGTTCTGGACCGATAAACGTCTTCTCCGAGACCTTGAGCATGCCGAGCTGCTTCACGATCTCGATGTTGACCTTCATGCTGCGACCTTCGACGAGGATCTTCTTGCCATAGCGCTCCGCTGACTCGACGATGCGCATGATACGCTCGAGTTGCGAGGAGAAGGTGCCGATGATGAGGCGACCGTTCGTGTCGCGAATGATATCGTCCATGTTCTTTTGCACGACACTTTCTGGCAGCGAGAATCCCGGACGCTCGACGTTGGTCGAGTCCGCGGCGAGGAAGAGCACCTTCTTGTCATCGAAGAAGCTGAACTCCTTTTCTTCCGCTTCGGTCGGGACACCGTCGACATGGTCGAGCTTGAGGTCACCGGTAAAGACCATGTGGCCGTAGGGCGTCTCGACGACGACTCCCATGGAGTCGGGGATCGTGTGCGTCACCGCGAAGAAGCGTACGCGCAGGTTGCCAACCTTGATAGAGTCGGTGCTCTCGACCTCGTGAATATCGAGGGGTCGGAGATTGGGGAACTCCTCCTGTCGCTTGCGGATCATGACGCTCGTGAGTCGGCGGGTGAAGATCGGCGGGTAGCCGATGCGGTCGATGATGTACGGGATACCGCCGATGTGGTCGAGGTGGCCGTGCGTGATGAACATGCCGCGGATCTTACCGGCACGGTCCTCCAGATACTTCGTGTTCGGCAAAATATAGTCGATACCGGGAGTGTCGTCCTCTTTGAATTGGAATCCGCAGTCGATGATGACGATATCATCGCCGAACTCGACCGCGGTCATATTGCGGCCGATCTCTTCGACGCCACCCAGTGGGATGATGCGGACGTTACCCATCTCCAACGGCGGGATAGGCTTGTCCTCGTTCGGACTATTGGTACCTTGGTCGCTCAACTCACGTGTCCCTCCGAGTGCTGGGCGAGGCGGGGGAGCCTGGTGCGGGCGTGGGCCGTTGTTGCGGCCGCCGCGGCGGTTGAGCGGGCGACCTTTACCGAACTTTCGTGGGGCACCGGTCCGCGCACCTTGTGGTCTGCGACCTCCTTGCGGTCTTTTGTTTTGTTCTTCCATACGATTAATTACTTAAATAATTTTTTTGATCATGTTATCTCGCGAACAGAGGCCAGACTTTGTCTGTCTCCCGATGCCAGTTCGTGACGCTCAAAAAACGGTCACTTGGCGTCTCAATGAATCCGAGGTCGAGCCCCGCAATGTCTTTAGGGACAATATACACGAAATCCGGCGCATAGAGAAATACGGCAGGGTCGTCCTTTAGCACCGCGGTCGTAAACTGTTGATAGAGCGCGCTCTTTTGGGTTTCGTCCGTCGTAGCACGCAACTGGGAGAGCAATTTGTCTATGCTCGCGTTCGCGTACATGGCGATATTGAGTCCCGGGTCGAGTCGCTCGCTGGAGCTCCAAAAGGCGAAGAGGTCCGGTTCGCGGCCGATGACCTCGCCGAAGAGGAGTGCGTCATATTTGCGCGGACGGATGACGTTCTGAGCGAGGTCGCCCTGGTCGTACACTTGCACGCTCACTTGCGCGCCGACCTCTCCCCAGGTCTTTCGCAGGTACTCGGCGGCGGCGCGGAGCTCTGGCACGTTGCCGGTCGAGATGCTAAACGTGAGCGGTTGCGTGGTCACACTTTTACCCGAGCCGGTGGTCTTTTGGAGTATGCCGCCAGGGCCGGGCTGCCAGCCAGCGGCAAGCAGATCGCTCTTCGCTCGTGCGACCAGGTCGGCGGTGTTCGCGGAGCTCGTCGTAGTAATGAAATTCGACGGCAAGACGCTCGGCGGGAGCGGGCCTGCAAGCGGGGCGCCGTAGCCGCCCAACACTTGTTGTACGAGCTCGTCGCGGTTGATAGCTTCGTTCAGCGCGTTGCGCACCGCACTGTCGCGCAGTACGGCCGACTGATTTTGGTTGAAGAAGACGCCGAAGACCCGGTTGAGCGGCGCGCGGTCGATCATATGTCCAGACACTTCGGAGAGGCGAGAGGGAGATATGCCGCTCGCAGCGGACACCTCACCCTTCTTCAGACCGTCGATAAGGTCGTCCTCGTTCTGGTAGAAGTGGAAGGTGATGTCCGAAAGGTACGGTCGCTGGAGCGCGTAGTAGTGTGAGCCAACCAGTTTGTACGACGAAGGTACACCGGAGGATGTGCGCGACAGTGAGTCGACCTTGAAGGGCCCGGAGCCGACTGGTTCGGTGTTCAGGTCGCTATAGGGGAACTCATCGTCGCTCACGTTCTGCCAGAGATGCTTCGGCAGTATGCCCATGGTGAGATTTTCGATGAACGGTGCGTACGCCTGCTTGAGCGAGAAGGAGATGGTGTGTTCGTCGACCTTCTGCACGACGATGCCGCTCCAGTTCGCCTGCTCAGGACTCTTGAGGACCGGGTCTTGTGTCTCCTGGATCGTGTACACGACATCGTCCGCAGTGACCAGCGTGCCGTCTTCGAACTTCGCGTTCGGGCGCAAGGTGAACGTATAGGTCTTCCCGTCAGGTGAGATGGTGTAGGACGAGGCGAGGTCGGGAATGTACCCACCCTGCGGAGACGCCTTGAGAAGTCCCGAATAGACGAGCGTGGTGAGGTCACGGTCGGCGTCCGATACGGCGAGTACCGGGTTGATGAATCGTGGCGCGCCGATCACACCTTCGGTGAACGAACCGCCGCGGGTCGGCATCTCGACGAGCAGTCTCGCGTTCAACAGATACAGCAAAGCGGTCGAACTCACGACCAGGAGCAGTGAAAAGAAATAGAACAAAACCCTGCCGCCTGGTGAGAACGAGCGGATAGTGTCCTGCGTGGTGCTGACAAGCGAGGAGTAGGCAGATGAAGCCGAGCTCTGTGTGCGCATAAGGAGCGGTTGTTAGTTGGTGGTGAGAGCCTAGTGCACGATGAACGATACGAACGACGAAGTCGCGAACAGGACGCCGACGATGATCGTGGCGTAGAACAGATACTTCTCACTGCCGCGACGGGTGTGGTATGCCGCGCTAAAGTTGTCCCCACCGAATGCGCCACCCAGCGATGCGCCAGTCTGCTGCAAAAGGACGCACCCAATGAGTGCGGCAGAGAGGACTATCTGAATATACGGCAATATGCCGTGCAAGTTCATTACTGCCAATCTACCACAATCCCAAAAAGGGTGCAATCCTCCTTGGGCAGGATAGATACGCGGTCGGACGTTGACTATTCGCGAGGGTTGTCTATTATTGTCACGACAAACCAGTGCGATCTGGGCGCTTCACATTACCCATTAATTACTAAGTCATAAACGCGATTTTGCTATGAAGAAAAAGACCAAGAGTGTGAAGAAGGTTTCGAAGCCAGTCAAGAAGGCTCCAAGTAAGACGGTTCACGTGAGCACGCCAAAGGCCGCGGTGCAGGTACCAAAGAATTCGGTCGGCGTCACCCCGCTTGGTGACCGTGTGCTCGTGAAGGCGCTCTCGGCCGAGGATCTCGCGACCGTCACCCTGTTCGGTATCGTGATCCCTGAATCTTCGAAGGAGAAGCCGGAGCAGGGCACTGTCGTCGCCGTCGGCCCCGGTAAGCGCAGCGACACGGGCGAGCTTATCGCGCTCAATGTGCAGGTCGGCGACCGCGTCATGTTCTCCAAGTACGGCTTCGACGAGATTAAGGTCTCTGGTGTCGAATATCTTATCCTCCCCGAGTCGAGCATCCTCGCGATTATTCAATAATATTGTATTACGATGGCAAAACAAATCCTCTTTAATGAACGAGCTCGCCGCGCTCTCAAAAGCGGCATCGACAAGGCAGCAGGTGCCGTGAAGGTCACCTTGGGCCCGCGCGGTCGCAACGTCGCGCTCGACAAAGGCTACGGCGGCCCGACTATCACCAACGACGGTGTCTCCATCGCGAAAGAGATCTCGCTCTCCAACAAGTTCGAGAACATGGGCGCGGAGATCGTGAAGGAGGTCGCGACCAAGACCAACGACATCGCGGGCGACGGCACGACCACCTCGGTCGTACTCCTCCAGGCGCTCGTCGAGGAGGGGATGAAGCACACCGAGATGGGCCTCTCGGCCATGGGTGTGCGCGCTGGCATCGAGAAGGCGACCGCCGAGGCAACCGATGCGCTTAAAGCACTCGCCAAGAAGATCCAAAGTGACGACGAGATCCGCCAAGTCGCGACCATCTCGGCAGAGTCCGACACAATCGGCGCTATCATCGCGGATACTATCAAAGAGGTTGGCAAGGACGGTGTGGTGACGGTGGAGGAGTCGCAGTCGCTCGGTATCGAAAAGGAGGTCGTCGAAGGACTCCAGTTCGACAAGGGCTACGTCTCGGCCTACATGGTCACCGACACCTCGCGCATGGAGGCGAGCTACAAGGACCCGCTCGTGCTCGTAACCGACAAGAAGGTTTCGTCCATCCAGGAGATTCTCCCCCTGCTGGAGAAGATCGGCCAGAGCGGCAAGAAAGATTTGGTTATCATTGCGGACGATGTCGAGGGTGAGGCGCTCACGACGTTCGTACTCTCTAAGCTTCGCGGCTCGTTCAATGTGCTTGGTGTCAAGGCGCCCGGCTATGGCGATCGCAAGAAGGAGATCCTTGCGGACATCGCGGTGATGGTTGGTGCCACGGTCATCTCGGACGATGTCGGTATCAAGTTCGACACCGCAACGCTCGACATGCTCGGCAAGGCGTCAAAGATCATCGCGACCAAGGACACGACGACCATCGTCGGCGGCAAGGGCGAGAAGAAGGACATCGAGAAGCGCGTCGACCAGATCCGCGTACAGATAAAGAATACCGATTCGAAGTTCGATAAAGAAAAGTTGGAGGAGCGACTCGCGAAGCTCGCGGGCGGTGTGGCGGTCATCCGCGTGGGTGCCGCGACCGAGACCGAGATGAAGTATCTGAAATTGAAGATCGAGGACGCAGTCAACGCGACCAAGGCGGCAATCGAGGAGGGTATCGTCCCCGGCGGCGGCACGGCGCTCGTCAAAGCTGCCCAGAAGGTCTCGGAGTCGTTCGCGAAGCATAAGGACAAGATGACGGTGGATATGCGCGTCGGCTACGAAGTGCTGCTCAAAGCGCTCGAGATGCCACTGCGCCAGATCGCTATCAACGCGGGCGTGGACGCCGGAGTCGTCGTCGACAAGGTGAAGAACGCGAAGGGTAACGCCGGCTATGACGCGGTCAAGGACGAAGTCGTCGCCGACATGCTCGCCGCGGGTATCGTCGACCCGGTCAAGGTCTCGCGCATTGGGCTGGAGCGCGCGTCCTCGGCCGCAGCGATACTCCTCACCACCGAAGTGCTCATTGCCGACGAGCCGAAGGAAGAGAAGGATGGCACAGCGATGCCAGGTGGCATGGGCGACATGGACTATTAAGCAAAAATATACAGGCCATCTTGTATGTTTACAAAAACACCCCGATTTGGGGTGTTTTTGTGCGTGATCGGGAGTGTTGCGTTTTGTACAATTTCGTGTTTAATGCACAAGGCTACATGTTCACAAAAGGGGTCTGTGATGACAGAAGATAAGTTCCAGTTCAGACCGGTGCCTGAAGACTCGTGGCCGCTCGGCATCGGCCTGTTCGTGGTCATTGCGCTTACGGTGTGCGGTGTCTGGGGGTACGCGCTCCAGAACTACGTGCATCATGTGTACGTGTCGATCGAGTCGGCCCTGCAACACCCGGCTGATCGCGGAGAACCATCGTCCGTGCGGCCGCAACGTTTGCCATAGACCACATTGCATAAGACCCGGTCCGACGTTGGACCGGGTCTTTATTGTGCTGCGTCACAGCAGAAGATAGATGAATGTAATGTCGTCCGCCGTGTGCTCGAGCGCGCCGCCGAACACGTATGCGAGTTTGCGGCCAGTGTGGATCTTGCCGTCCCTCACGGTGATCTCACGTTCGACGAACGGACCTTTGTGCGTACAGGCGACGAGCGTGGCGGTGTATGCTCGCGTGTTTGTGATGGTGAGCCGGTACCCAAACCCGCGCGCGGTCGATAGGTAGAACTCGTCGCCAGCCTTTCGCTGTGCGAAGTCGATCACTGCTATACCCACGTAGTGCACGGGCTCGCTTGGGCCGGGCGGCCTAGTGGGGAACGGGATGATCCTCCGTTCGTCTCTTTCCTTGACCATGCGGTCTCTCCTGTCGGATGTTTGCGTAAAGAACACTGCACTATTCATACAAGAAATGATGGAATCGTGTCAACGCACGCCGTCATAGTCAAAGTCGGTACATTTGGTAGAGTATGTGCATATGTCGAACATCAAAGACCTTACGAAGAAGGTGCGTGAGTTTCGCGACGCGCGAGACTGGAAGCAGTTTCACAACCCCAAAGACCTCGCCATCTCGCTGACGCTGGAGGCCGCCGAAGTGCTCGAACACTTCCAGTGGAAGAGCCCACAGGAGATCGAGCAGTACGTCATCTCCAACTCCAAAGACATCGCCGAAGAGTTAGCGGACGTCCTCTACTGGGTGCTCCTGATGGCCAACGACCTCCACATCGACGTCTCCCAAGCCTTCCTCGACAAACTCCAAAAGAACGAAGCAAAATACCCGGTAGAAAAATCCAAAGGCAACCACAAAAAGTACACCGAACTGGCGGGGGAATAGCGAAAATTGGTAGGGGTGGTACTCTTTGAACATGTTTGAGCAGGCGTTTAAGAACATAGACGACATACTCCACCGCGACGCGGGGGTGGGGACGGAGCTCGACTATATCGAGCAGACGTCGTGGATCCTCTTCCTCAAGTACCTCGACGACTTGGAGGAAGAAAAGAAGAAAGCGGCGAAGCTCTCCGGCCGAGCCTACAAACCAATCATCGCGCCACAGTACCGCTGGGAGGTCTGGGCAGCACCCAAGACGCCACAGGGCAAACTCGACCACAATAAAGCACTCTCGGGCGACGACCTCAACACGTTCGTCGATCGTGACCTATTCCCATACCTCAAGAAATTTAAAGCGAGTGCCGAGAGTCCTGACACTATCGAATATAAAATAGGGGAGATATTTAGCGAGTTGAAGAATAAGATCCAGAGCGGCTATACGCTGCGCAACATCCTCGACATAGTCGATACGATGCATTTCCGCACCGACTCCGAAAAGCATGAGCTCTCGCACCTCTACGAAGACAAGATAAAGAACATGGGCAACGCGGGACGCAACGGTGGCGAGTTTTATACGCCGCGCTCGCTCATCCGCACAATCATCAAAGTCGTTGATCCAAAAATTGGCGAGACCGTCTACGACGGGGCAGTCGGCTCGGCGGGCTTCTTGGCCGAAGGGTTCGTCTACATGAAAGGGGACACCGAGAAGCTGCAACCAAAAGACTGGGTGACGCTCCAAAAGAAGACTTTTTATGGCAAAGAGATAAAATCGCTCGCCTACATCATCGGCACGATGAACATGATCCTCCACGGCGTCGAAGCGCCCAACATCGTGCACGGCAACACCCTCGCACAAAATATCGCCGACATCCAAGAGAAAGACCGCTATGACATCGTCCTCGCCAACCCGCCGTTTGGCGCGGGTATCCGCAGCGAGATCCAACAAAACTTCCCTATCAAAACAGGCGAGACGGCCTTCCTCTTTCTCCAACACTTCATCAAAATTCTCCGCGCTGGCGGCCGCGCTGGCATCGTCATCAAAAACACCTTCCTCTCTAACACCGACAACGCCTCGGTGAGCCTGCGCAAGCTTTTGCTGGAGAACTGCAACCTCCACACCATCCTCGACCTCCCGAGCGGGACCTTCCAAGGTGCCGGAGTCAAAACAGTCGTCCTCTTTTTCGAAAAAGGCAAACCAACCCGCAAGGTGTGGTTCTACCAACTCAACCTCCCACGCAACCTCGGTAAAACAAATCCACTGAGCGAAGCCGACCTCGCCGACTTCGTGAAGCTCCAAAAAACCAAAGCCGACTCCGAAAATTCCTGGAGCGTGGACGCTAAAGACATAGACCCAAAAACCTTTGACCTCTCAGTCAAGAACCCCAACAAAGGCGGGGAAGTGACGCTGCGCAGCCCTAAGGAGATTTTAAAAGCAATGAAAGCGCTTGATAAAGAAATTTCCGTAATCACGGGTAAGCTTGGAGGAAAAATATAAGACCGTATGGCAAAGAGAAAGAGAAAGCTTCACTCAGTCAAAGACGAACTAATCTTAAAATCGAAAGAGTCTATATTGACAGCTGTTCAAGTTTTTAATAATCCAAATATTCAGTTTAAATCCGAATCTTTTATAGTGCTAGCAATTATTGCGTGGACATATCTGTTGCATGCGTACTATCGTAGCAAGAAAATTGAATATAGGTATTTTGAGCAAAAAGGCAAAAACAGGAAGTTTGATTTTACAAAGAATGGTGCTTATAAATATTGGGAACTTGAACGGTGCTTGAATGATAAAAAATCACCAATCGACAGGGTTGCTGTGTCCAACCTGCTTTTTCTGATAGGTCTTAGGCACGAAATCGAACATCAGATGACTACAAGAATAGACGATCTTTTAAGTGCAAGATTTCAGGCTTGCTGCTTGAATTATAATGAGTATCTAAAAAAATTATTTCCGAACGAAAAAAGTATCGAAAAGCACCTTTCATTCAGTTTACAATTCTCCTCACTAAGTGAGAAACAAATTAATCAGCTCTCAGATTATAAAGATCTTCCTAGTAATATTGCCACATATATTGAGGCGTTTGATGAAGGACTGCCTGAGGATGAGTTCAATAATAGTAGATTTTCTTATAGAGTCTTGTTTGTCCCAAAGACTGCAAATAGAAAAGGTCAAGCTGATAAGGTGATAGAGTTTGTGGATCCAAATTCTGAAATAGCAAAAGGCCTAAATAAAGAGTATTGGGCTTTTAGAGATAAAGAAAAGCCAAAATATTTGCCCAAAAAAATAGTTAGCGAAATGAACAAGATTGGGTATACCCGGTTTGGATTACATAAACATACACAGCTTTGGAAAAGCGAAAATGCAAAAGATCTGTCTAAAGGGTTTGGGGTAGAAATTGAAAAGACATGGTATTGGTACGAAAACTGGTTTAATTTTGTAAAAAAACATTGCGAAGAAAACAAGGCTCAATACGTATGATGTTACAAACAAAGAAACTAGGTGAAGTCTGTAAGGTCTTTACGGATGGTAATTGGATAGAGAGTAAGGATCAATCGAGAGATGGAATTCGTCTTATCCAGACCGGCAACGTAGGTGTCGGTGTTTTCAAAGACAGGGGAGAGAAGGCGCGTTATATTTCGGAAAAGACATTTAACAGATTGAGGTGCACCGAAATTTTTAAAGGCGACTGCCTGATCTCTCGTCTGCCCGACCCTGTAGGTCGTGCATGTATTTTGCCAAATACCGGGGAAAGAATGATAACTGCGGTTGATTGTAGTATTGCTCGTTTTGATCCACTAAAAATTATTCCCCGATATTTTAATTACTATTCTCAATCAAATCTCTACTTAGATGCAGTTGCAGGAAAAACTAGTGGGACGACAAGAACAAGAATTAGTCGTAAAAATTTGGGCGAAATAGAAATTCCACTCCCACCCCTAACCGAGCAAAAGAGGATTGTGAAAATTCTGGATGAAGTTTTTGAGAAAATTGAAAAGGCGAAAGCGAACACAGAAAAGAATTTGCAGAATTCCCGCGAGCTTTTTGAGTCTTATTTACAAGGTGTTTTTGCTAATCCGGGGGAGGGATGGAAATTAATTCGACTAGATACTGTGTGCGCGATTGCTTCAAAACTGGTCGACCCGAGGGAGAAGCGGTTTCTAAATATGCGGCACGTTGGAGCTGGAAATATTCAAGCAAAGACAGGAGAGCTTATTGATGTTAAGACAGCAAAAGAAGAAAAACTTATTTCTGGAAAGTTTATTTTTGATAAGAATATGGTGTTATACAGCAAAATACGACCATACTTAATGAAAGTAGTTAGGCCAGATTTTGACGGACTGTGCAGTGCGGACATATATCCTCTATTGCCCGACGAAAAAACATTGAATAGAGATTTTTTGTATTATCTACTATTAACATCTGGTTTCACTAAGTATGCAATTTTGGGTTCGGATAGAGCCGGTATGCCAAAGGTAAATCGAGAGCATCTATTTGCCTTTGAGTTTCTGTTGCCGCCTTTTCCAGAACAAAAAGCGATAGTTAAAAAGTTGGATGCTTTGGCGGGGGAGACCAAAAAGCTGGAGGAGATCTATGCCAAGAAGTTGGCTTGTTTGGATGAGCTCAAGAAGTCGATTTTGCAGCAGGCATTCGCAGGGGAGTTGTAAAGTAAAATCCACCCTACTTGGCATAGTGTGGATTTTTGCATAGTTTCATTCCGTCTAGTGACTCTTTTTTGCTCTGTTGCCGAGGGTGTTTGCAGCAAGGGACTTTGTGTTCTTGCTGGTGCTACCACTACTAAGAGCTTTCGCCGCTTTACTAGCGAGATTCTTACTGCTTCTGATTCCGTTTGTCTTACTCATGTTATTACGATTTGATCACTTGTTCTTACCTGGCTCGACCATGCCAGTAGACATATTTTACGCTTCAGAATCTGTACGTCAATATTTCGACCAAAATCGCTTGACTTCTTTACATGGTTCGTATACACTTTTGGGTATGAATACGTATATGCGAAAGCTCAAGGAGCTTCGCGTCGCCCACAAGCTTTCCCAAGAGCAGGTGGCGAAGGCTATTGGGGTGTCTCGTCCCACGTATACGGCCATCGAGGTGGGTAAGCAGAAGCTCGATACTGACGAAGCTCAGAAGCTGGCGAGTTTGTTTGGTATCACTGTCGACGAGTTATTGTCAGGGAATATTCCGAACATCGCCAAGTACAAGCAGATGTTGCTGCTCTATCTACGCATGAACCTGTCGAAAGACGGTAAGATACCCAAGACCAAGCTCGCGAAGCTGCTCTATTTGGCGGACTTCGCTTGGTTCTATGAGCACATGGAGAGCATGAGTGGTATGTCATATCGCAAGATCGCATACGGCCCCGTGCCGGATGCGTTCTTTCGCGCGCTTGATGAGCTCGAGCAGGATGGTAAGATCGTGATCGACCACAAGAATGAGAACGGAAAGGAGATGTTCTTGGTCGGTGAGTCAGAGAGTAATAGGAACGAAAAGATACAAACAGTGTCACCCAAAGAGCAAGCGTTACTCAAGAAGATCGCCGCGAAGTGGAAAGATAAAAAGACGCAGGAGATCGTTACGTTTACGCACAATCAGCTGCCCTATGTGCTGTGCCGCATGGACGAAATTATTCCGTACGAACTGATCACCCAAGAGGACCCCGACGAGGTGTTCTAGCGCATATATGCCAGGCAATAATGCTGTTAATATCGAGGTGTTTGCCGAGCGTCACTTTATCAAAAGTTTTTCAAAGAAATACAAGGCGAAATGGGACGTCACGTTGCTCGCGATTATGGCAGAGCTTGAGCGCATCGATGCACTCATCTTAACGAGCAGGGCTGAGACGGTGTGTGATGCTGGTGATATATTGATCATCAAGACGAAGTTTCGTGTTGCTGGGACACAAGAGTCTGCTAAGACGTCGGGGAATCGCTGTATAGTCGCGTGGCACAAGCAGCAGCAGTCGGTGTCGGTGCTGCTCGTGTATACCAAGACGGATCTCAGCGGGCACAACGAAACAGCAGAGTGGCAGCAGATCATTAAGAATAATTACCCAGCCTACAAACATCTCTTTTAAGGGGTGTTCATGTGTCGCCTGTGGGTCATTTACATAAAATCTGCCGCGTTGCATAATGGTTTTAATGAACGAATCAGAGACGCGAGCCGAGTACGTAGACCCTAAGCTCAAGGAAGCCGGTTGGGGTGAGGTGGAAGGGTCGCGCGTGTTGCGCGAGTTTCGCATTACGGACGGCAAGATCCAGACGGGTGGCGTGCGCGCCAAACCCGAGATCGCGGACTATGTGTTGGTGTACAAGAACCAGAAGCTCGCTGTGGTGGAGGCGAAAGCGCTCGACCTGCCTGCGACCGAAGGTGTCGCCCAGGCGAAGGCGTACGCAGAGAAGCTCCAAATCGAGCACACCTATTCGACCAACGGTCGAGAGATTTATTGTGTGTCGATGAAGAGTGGAAAGGAGGAATATGTCGAGAAGTTCCCAACACCTGAGGAGTTGTGGGCGCAGCTGTTTGGCCACGAGGAGTCACAGACGGCGCAGTGGAAGGAGACATTCGCTTCGATCCCTCTTGAGGGTGAGTATGGCAAGCGATACTACCAAGAGATTGCTATCAATCGCGCGCTCGATGCTATCGCCGAAAACAAGAAGCGACTCCTGCTCACGCTCGCGACCGGGACGGGGAAGACGACTATCGCATTCCAGATCGCATGGAAGATCTTCCAAGCCCGTTGGACACTTCAGCGCGATGGCAAGCGTCGCCCGCGAGTGCTCTTTTTGGCCGATCGAAATATTCTTGCAGACCAAGCGTACAATGCTTTCGCCGCTTTTCCCGAGGATGCACTTGTACGTATTAACCCGCTCGAGATCCGCAAGCGAGGCGCAATCCCGACCAACGGGAGCATATTCTTTACTATTTTTCAGACGTTCATGACGGGTTCGAGTACCTCACCGCAGGGTGGGTCAAACAATACGCCGTATTTTGGCGATTATCCGGCAGACTTTTTTGATTTGATTATTATCGACGAATGTCACCGTGGGGGAGCGAACGACGAATCCAACTGGCGCAGCATCCTCGATTATTTTGCTCCAGCGGTACAGCTAGGTCTCACGGCGACCCCGAAGCGCGTCGACAATGTAGACACCTACAAGTATTTCGGTGATCCGCTCTATACCTACTCGCTCAAGCAGGGTATCAATGACGGCTTCCTGACGCCGTTTAAAGTGAAGCGCATCCAGACGACCTTGGACGACTATGTGTACACGTCGGACGACGAGGTAGTCGAGGGTGAAGTAGAGCAGGGTAAGATATACGAAGAAGCGGATTTTAATAGGATTATTGAGATCAAAGAGCGCGAGGCCAAGCGCGTACGTATCGTGCTTGATGAAATACGCCAAGACGAGAAGACTATTATTTTTTGTGCCAATCAGACGCACGCGCTCGCGGTGCGCGATTTGGTGAATCAGATGAAAGACAGCACCGACCCGAACTACTGCGTCCGTGTCACGGCGAACGATGGAGCCCGCGGCGAGCAGTTTTTGCGCGAATTCCAGGATAACGAGCGGAGTATTCCGACCATTCTCACCACTTCGCAAAAGTTGTCGACTGGTGTGGATGCTCGCAATGTGCGAAACATTGTCTTGATGCGTCCTGTGAACTCAATGATTGAGTTCAAGCAGATTGTCGGTCGCGGCACCCGACTGTTTGACGGTAAGGAGTATTTTACGATCTACGATTTCGTGGATGCGTATAAACACTTCGCTGACCCAGAGTGGGATGGCGAGCCGATTGAGGCAGAGGATGTGGAACCCAGTACTCCCAAGAAGCCAAAAGAGCGCAGGGAGCACACAGAGCCTGAACAAACTCCAGAGCCTATTGAACAGAAAAAGAAAATTATAATCAAACTCAGAGACGGCAAGGAGCGAGAAATCCAGTACATGATCTCGACTTCGTTTTGGGGTGCAGACGGTAAGCCAATCTCTGCCGAAGAGTTTATTCAAAATATGTTTGGTGCGATGCCCGAGTTCTTTAAGAATGAAGAAGAGCTTCGAAACATCTGGTCAAATCCGACAACGCGGAAGGCATTTCTCGATCGTATCGCCGAGCTTGGTTTTGGTCGTGATGAGTTGGAAACGTTGCAGAAAATGATTGATGCCGAAAACAGCGACCTGTTTGATGTGCTGTCATATGTCTCGTTCGCAACACGACCAATAACACGAAAGGACAGAGTGGAGCGCAACAAAAGCACCATCCTTGATTCAGTGAGCGGAGCACAAAAAGAGTTTCTGTCGTTTGTTCTCAAGAAGTACGAGGAGGGGGGCGACATGGAACTTGGTGAGGAGAAGTTGCCAGTGCTTCTTAATCTTAAATATCATGCGCTCTCAGACGCCGAACAGGTACTCGGGGACGTGGACGCTATTCGTTCGCAGTTTTTCGCTTTTCAAATCGGGCTATATTCTAAATAGTTACTAGTCTGGGGATATACAGTACTCTATGAAAATAAAAATTTGGGAGACGGAGCAGGGGTAGAGTCTGGCAGTGTGCTGAGTACCCTTTTTATTCACAGGTGCGTGTGATGTGGCTGGTTGACAATGGGTTGACAATAGAATATACTTTGGTTGACAATGACTTGTCGATACCATTATGATTACACCCGAAAATATAGTTGCTTTGGCAAAGCAGAAGGGGAGGATAACCTCGACTGAACTCTCAGACTCCTTTGGCGTGTCGCGACAATATATACACGTTTTGCTCCAGGAGCTTGTGGCCAATGGACAGCTTATGAAGTTTGGCGCGACGCGCTATGCATTCTATGTGTTGCCCGAGTACGCTCGGGCGCACCCAGAGATCTTGCCGCTTCGATACGCTAAGTCTTTTGCGAACAAGCAGCTCGAAGAGCACAAGGTTCTCGACCAGATAGAACATGCATTCCCGACGCTTGAGAATTTGCCTGAGAATGTGCGGAGTATCTTCACGTATGCGTTTTCAGAGATGTTCAACAATGCTATCGAACACTCGCAGTCAGTGCGCATCGGGGTCGAGGTGTCGGTGCCCCACAAGACGCTCTCGTTCGTCATTCAAGATTCAGGCATCGGTGTGTTTCGCAACGTGATGCGGCAGCGCGGCCTCGCCTCCGAACTTGAGGCTATCCAAGATATTCTCAAAGGTAAGACAACCACGATGCCGAAGTCGCACTCGGGCGAAGGTATCTTCTTTACTTCGCGCGTGGCTGATATGTTCATCCTCGACAGTTTTGGATATCAGCTGATAGTCGACAACAAAGCACCAGATGTGTTCGTGAAAAAGGTGTCGAAGATGAAGCGGGGTACGCGCGTATCGTTCACGCTCTCGGCTACGTCCAAGCGACACTTGCAGGACGTATTTAAAAAGTACACCAACCTTGATGACTCCAGTGACTATGGGTTCGACAAGACCGAGGTGCGCGTGAAGTTGTATACAATAGGTGGTGTACATATCTCTCGCTCCCAAGCGCGGCGTGTGCTAACGGGGCTGGAGAAGTTCAAGTATGTCGTCTTCGACTTCGACAAGGTGCCAACGGTTGGGCAGGCATTCGCTGACGAAGTGTTTCGAGTCTTTCATCATGCGCATCCCGACATCAAGCTCGAGGCAGAGAACATGTCCGAGGGGGTGCGGTTCATGGTCGAGCGCGCACGACACGAAGCGGCTATAGCAACATAATATGAACGAATCAGTGACACGAGCCGAGTATGTAGACCCTATGCTGGTCGAATCCGACAACGCGGAAGGCCTTTCTCGTGTGCACAAGTTGGGTATGTTGTGTAGAATGCTGTTTGGTTGAATGAAAGTGGGACGTGCCCGAAACGGGACAGGAGGACGTGTTGAAAAGAGCGGTGTCGACGGGGCATGCGGTAGTGCATGCTCAGAAGCGGCTTCGCCTGCCGTTGGAGCGGGTGCGGGCGTTGATCGACGAGAATAAGTTCGTCTTTGTCGGTCGCAAGCCCGGCACGAGGATCATCTATCTTTTGTTCTACAGCGTGCAGGATCAGGCGCACTTCATCGCGGCCGTCGATCGTGGGGTCGGGAGTGTCGTGACGGTGCTCCCGCTTCGCTACATGAACAGATCCTTCGGCCAGGCGACGCTCGACCGGGTGCGTGACCTCGCATGCAACTATCCTGACGGCACGACGGTACACGAGAAGTTCATCTTCGTCGCCGTCCTCGAGGACACGGACGGGTCGTGTCGCTCCATCACGCTTGGGTACGTGCTTGTGTCGGAGTGGGGGGATCTTGCCGGGGATCCGCTCGAGAAGCTCGCGTACCCACGACTACGTCGATCTTTGCGACAGATCAGGCCCAGTGAGCGCTGCGTACACGTGAAGGTGCGAAAGGGTCGAGAGCGATCGTACACCATCCTTCCGACCTTTTGATCGTCTTCGCCGCCCCGACCCAGGGGCGGTTTTTATACACGGTGGCGCTCGTCTTCGTTTTAGCGTATAACGGGGAAGGAAAGGAGAGGTGCGATGTTCGATTGGCAGGACAGGAAGATCAAGACGCCACCGCTGCCTCGAATGGCGCTACGGGATCGTCGGCTCAAGCTCGAGGCGCTAGGGCTCCACCAGGTCGGTATGCGTGTCGTCCTCGGTGATGGTGCCCACGTCGACGTGGAGGAGATCAAAGACGGCAGGGTGCGGGTGACCGGCTCCGCAGCCTTCATCTCGCCCGACTTGATCGTTCGAGTCTTACATCACTAGGCCTGCTACCTGGTCGCCGACACTCGGCGACCTTTTTTATGCGTGCATGCAAGACGGGGTGTCGTGTGTGCATCTGACGAAAGAACGCCGCCCTGCGTCGGGGCGGCGTGGTGTTCGTGAGGCCTATGTCTTGCCGATCTCAGAGGGGAGCGGCGGCAGCGTGTTCGCGCGGATGAATCGCGGGTCCCGCTTCTTCCCGCGCTCTTGCTGTATGACCTCGCTATGCTTTAGGACGATGCCGTTCGATGTGCAGATACCTCTGACGCGCCCCCGCAACTCATGGTTGTCGAGCCCGCTCCACTTATATTTGACACCCCATCCATGGTGGTCGACCAGGGTGCGTCCGATCTGCGCGGCCGTCAGCGGAGGGTCTCGCCTCGCCAACCCCCTGAGGGTCTCGATGTCGGGTAGGGAGTATTTCGATCGTGGTACTGCCACAACGTCCTCCTCATGTGCTCTTCTATAGCCATCCTACCGAGACGAGTTTCGTTCGGCAAGGGTGTTGTCTCCTGCAAGGACTTTTTTCTACACCCGAGCCCTCGGGCAGCAATACGATTGACATGGTTTGTATTACGTGTAAGTCTTGTTGCAGAAGCGCGCGGGAAAGAAGGAAAAGACATGGTGTCGACCGAACCTCTGGCTCCTGAAGACAGTGACGATGATGATGACACGGGGCCGTTCGATATACACGCACCCGAGGTGGTGCGTGCACAATATCCACCGACCGAGGTCGGTGAGAAGGTGCAAACGCTGTTGCCGATACCACGGTTCCACAAGAGCAAACTGGTGCCAGCGGGAGCGGTGGGTGAGGTGAAAGCGATCGCCCCGGTTCGAGGTTTTGTGACGCGTCAGCACCAGCTTGAACCGATTTCGGTGGTGTGGGCGTCTATAGATTTTGGCGAGAAGTACGGGAGGGCATGTGCTCCCGCCATGTATCTCGAACGGATCTTTGTCTGACTGTGCGCCTACCCACTCGCGTGCCGCGGGTGGGATTTTCTTTTCGTACGATCAAAAGAAAAGTCGCAGTATGGGTGTACTGCGACTTATGTCGACGGATTACGCTTCGACCTCGGCGGGTGGGGCGTCATCCGATCGGATCTCGTGGTAGGGGAATCCGAACTTGTATAGCACGCGCACGAGCTTCCCGTCCGGTCCGAGTTCGACCTCTTCGGTGACCATGCACGTTTCCGCAACCCGTGGTTCTTTGGGACCTTCGCCGTTGTGTGTCATACGAGCCTCCGTCCTCGCTGTTCAGCAACGAGCGACGAAGGTGTCTGGGTCGACCAGACACACGGCCCGAGCGCTCATGCTCGAGACGACCTCTGCGTTGACGGGCCGGTCGTCGTCCGTGGTCACCCCGGGGACGATACGGTCGGGGATACGTCGCAGATGAATCCCCAGTCCTGCGACAAAGCAGGTCTCATTGATCGGTACGTCTTCGAAGCATAACATCTCCCGACTCCTTTTCTGGAAGAAGGTCTTCTAAATTGCAGATTACGACTTTGTGCTACACGTGTCAATTTTTACTGTCCGCTCATTTCGACGAGGGGCGGTTTTTATGTATAGCTGGCAGGTGATGCGCGACCACCCTTTTTTCATGCTGTAACAAAAAAGTCCTGTCGCACAAGTGCGACAGGACCGGGAGGTGTGGCGTTATTTCATCGAGGTGACGGGTTGCGTGGTCCCGTCGGGATGGGTGATCACCCCCGACTCCACAGTGCCGAGCGGCTCCACCACACCGTCGGGAGACGTGAGTGTGCCGACCATGTGCATCTTGTTGACGCCGCCACTGAACTGGCGGCACAGGTCGCGCCATTGGCGCAGAGCCTTTCGGCGTGACCTTGACGGGTATGAGACGTCAGGTATCGGCTTGCGCAGGCTACCCCCGCTGTAGGTAACGGTTAACACCCAAGTTTGGTGAAACCGTTTGTGTGCCCAGGCGACGAACGTCGTGAGGTTACGAACGATAGCAGCCGCTTTGTCCGACACGGCAAGCACTCCTCTTGTGTTGTGTACCGAAACGTACCATACCGCACGTTTTCCCTAATAGCAACATGCGTGCTACTGTAACGGGTCGAGTTGCAGTGTCCTGACCGTGCCGTCAGGTGCTGTGGCGGTGCCAGTCACGGTACGGGTACTGCGAAATCGGAGATACAACGTGCGCCATGCTCGCTCCAGAAGTTCCAGCGAGTCGAACTGATACTCGTGGGTCATGGGTTCGGACATGACGCCGCCACTGTGGGTGACTCGGAGCAACCACTGTCCGGTGGCGCGCGACTCCTTACGGATCAAGATGACGCATATCCATGCATAGGCCGCGAGAAAGACGTACATCTCTACGACACGGAACACGATGATCCACGTGATCGTCTCGGCGAGTGTTGTCTGTACCATGTGTCCGATCGCTACAAAGAACACGACACTACAGACACCGAACAGGATCCATGGACCCAGGCGATAGCGAGTCGCAGACGGGTCAAACGACATAGCTGGTCTCCTTTTCTTCTATACGTACCGCATACACCATAGATCACACAATGTGACGGGTCAAGTGGTTATGGGCGGGTTGACCTGCTTTCGCCGGTATTGTACTACTTAGTATAGAAGCTCTCCATCATATCTTGCCTCTGAAAGGGGACACTGCATGAACGCCGAGACATCGGCACTATCACGCACGACGACCGTGGGTGTGTTCGCGGATACGAATCTTCGTTGGTATTTTACCGGTCAGTTCGTGTCTGTGATCGGTTCGCTCCTACAATCGGCGGTACTCTCGCTGTTGATCATCGACTTGGCAGGCACCGTGGACGCCGCCTATTGGGTCGGTGTGATCGGGGGTTTGATGCTCGGGCCCGCGACACTGCTCGCGCCGCTCGCAGGACTCTTCTTGGACCGATGTGACACGAAACGGATACTGTTCGTGACCACCGTGCTCGGGTTTATACAAGCGGTGGCGCTCGCGTACCTCACGTATGCACATCTTGCAAGCATCTTCGCGATAAACATCCTGGTACTTTGCACCGGACTCATCACGGTGATCGACGCGCCGGGACGTAATGTGTTCGTCAAAGAGCTCGTCGGGAGGCACCAGGTGCGATACGCCTCCATGGTGTTTCTCTCGCTCGGCAACATCGCGCAGATGGTCGGGCCAGGCGCCGCGGGGTTTCTCGTCTGGTACTGCGGGTATCCGATCACCTTCATGGTGAACAGTGTCTCGTTCGTCGTATTCCTGTCGGCGCTCGTGATGATACGTCTGGCTCCGCACCGGAGCCTGCCGGCTCGCACTGCGCCACAACCGGGAGTACGCGAGAGTCTCGTACGTGGGGCGGTCTACATCTTGCGTCATCGAGAGATAGCGACGTGTATCGTGCTCACGGGCGTCGTGAGTACGTTCGGATTCTCGTACACGTCGCTCCTTTCGGTCATCGTACGCGACATGCTCGGAGGCAACCCGGTGGTGTTCAGTCACTTGGCCCTGTCGTCGGGTGCGGGAGCGATCCTTACCCTGGTCATGGTCACCTGTTGCCACAAGTTCCTGTCTCACAAGGTGCTGTTCGTGAGCGGTGTGGTGACCTTGGGCATCGCGTCCGTGCTACTCTCGCTCACCAAGGATGTTACTTCGGCTGCGATACTGCTGTTCTTCGCGGGGTACGGCTTCACGGTGAGTCTTATCACGATCCGGTCGTCCATCACACATCTGGTGAGATACGACCTGGTTGGTATCGTCACTGGCTACAGCTACACGTTCTCCTGTGGCGGGATGGTGCTCGGCTCATGGGGAGCGGGTATCGTCGCGAACCGACTCGGGTGTCCCGCCGAACTCGCGATATGCGGCTGCGTGCTCGTCGTCGTGGGGGTCGCCTCATACTTTCTACCGGGGATCGATCATCTCGACAAAAAAGCCACCTAACCAGGTGGCTTTCTCTTTGTATGTATGTAGAAAGGGAGTGTACTACTATACCTTCTGCGCCTCCTTCGCCTTCGCTATGAGCCACGAGCTCGACTGCACCTTGCCGCCGTGACCGATGCCAAAGATCATATCGATGCCGTGGTCCTCGCATGTTTTGATATCCCAGTAGAGTGAAGATTTAGGGTTCTTGGAATCGTTCTCGTCGCGGTCGCCCCCGTTGGCAAAGATGTGCGGTTTGATTTTTGCGAGTTCGCGCGAGACGCTTCGGTGGTATGCCCAGTCCTCTTCGCGGGTGAGCTCCTCGAGTGTGTGGCAGGTGAGCACCACCTCGTCGACGAAGTCATATGCGGCCAAAAGTTCGGCGCGCTCTTCCTGAGGCATAAAGGCAAACCCTTTTTTTGCTATCAGCCAATCATTGTTGTTGAGGATGACGACGAGCTTGTCGCCCAGCGCTCGTGCCTCTTGCAACATGCGCACGTGCCCAATGTGTATAGGATCGAACCCGCCGGAGACGGCGACAACTCGTTTTACGGTTTCCATGCCACCAGTATAACAAGTAAACGGATGTGTGTGCAGCTGGGGTAGGGTATAAGCAAGGCGAGCAAGCGTGTGGTGGGGTACTGGTTGCTGGAGTTTTTTCTAAAACTCGATATAGTATGGAAGTGCCCGATTTTCGGGTGCACAAAAGAACATTCCGGTGTAGCTCAATGGTAGAGCAGCTCCCTGTTAAGGAGTTGGTTGTAGGTTCGAGTCCTACCGCCGGAGCAAAGTTTGACAGATAACTTAAAAATATTTACAGTATGTCTGTTGTGCGGGTATGCCTATTTTAAATTTACAAACCGCAGCATTCTATTTTGCACTTATTGTTTGGGCAGTTGTGGAGGCTTGGCTAATTTCGTTTTATAGAAGTAACAAGAAGACCAAAAAACAACTTACAGAACAGCCAGAAGCTATAAAAGTGTCAGTTAAATGGTTTTATAAATACATTCCAACAACCTCCTCCATAGCCCTTGTGTGTTGTTTTTTTGTTATTGCTTTCTTTAGTCTTGGTCCAGTCGCAGCTTTCCAGAGGTATTTCTATACTCAGAATAACTATATAGCTTTTTCTGTAGATAATTCTGGAGAGCTTTTTCTCGGGTACATTTTGGGAGGGCTTGTAACTCTAACCATATGGCTTATTGGGAGGTTGTGCATTCAGATTTTCTTTAAGAAATATGACCAGTTTTTAAACTCTCGTGAAAGGTTTCATCATCAAATGAAACGATATATTTTAAGTGGGAAGAGAACTCCAAAACTTTTCTTAAAGGAAGACCTACTTTGTATTTTAGAATTCGGGATTATTCTTTGGTCCTTGTTGTTACTTGCAATACTTTTCTTTAATACATACACAATAATCCGTACTGATGGAATTGTAGTCGGAGATGATATTGTTGGTGCTAAAAAAATTCAATGGACGGAAGTTAAACAAGCGGAATTATATTCATCTCAGTACACCATATGTCGTGGTCGAGGTGGTTGCTCAGGTCCATATTTTGCACCACATTTAGAATTTGAAACAAAAAAGGGTAACTATGAAGCTTGGGGAGGTTTGGGAATAGGCAGTCCAACGTTTTTGGAAGTAAATGAAATTATCACTACCATAAAAGAGCACCATATTCCGATATTAGTAGATGGAATCTCATCGAGTGATGAGAATCTGTTGCTGCGTAGTTACACTCCAGAGCAATACAATGGCGTTCACCGGATTTTTGACTATGCTGAAGCCACCTCCAAGGCTCAGTAAATAAGCTGTTTTTATACAAAACTTTTGTGGGGACTTTTTACCTATGTACAAGCAGTGTTCTTACTATAAGAAAAAAGGTGGGGCGTCCAATTAATGACGATTTTGCATGGTTTAATGTTGGCCACCATCCACCACACGAATCAGCGTCGCATGGTAGGTACCAATTACTACACCACACGAGTTCTGAATCAATTGGACGCCTCCCCATTCCCTGGTACTTGTTTGGACGGGCGATGGTATACCCCAACAGCTGGTACCAACCTTTTTTATTATTGGCTTCGCGAGCTTCCTTATCTGGGCGCCGCTCATGGCCTACAACTTTCTACGAAAGTAGTTATACCGGAGGAAATGGGGAGGCGTCATTAATCAGTAATAAGTGTAGTGCAATGGTGTGTTACTTTGGTCCTGTAGGTAGGACTCGAAGTTGCTATAGTTAGGGCATGTGTACGAAAGAAGAGTTAGAGGAGGGATAGTAACGTAGTCAGACTACGTTAGTTTTTGTGCCGCCCCTGGTACGTATGACGTGTCGGTGTCTAACGCCCGAGGCAAGAGCAACTCGCTCTTCTTTATCGTCACCAAATAAGAAAAAGAGTGTCTGTCCATCGTTCTGAGCCTGTCCGTGTTGGGTGCGAAGTGTGTAACGTTCGACTCGTTGTGTCGATTATGAATGGTGATGGTCGAAAAAGCCACAGTACGGGTGTTTTGGAGTTGTATGCTTATGTGTGCTCAATCAACCATTCTGTACCGGACCATACGGGGTAGCAAGACAAAGTTTGAATATTCTGGTATCGTATTTTCAGATTTCAGATCCTACAGGAGAACGGGATGGACTACATACGGGAGTATTGCCCAGCGGAGCATAGATGCCTCGTGCGAACCAACTCGCAAGGAAGATCCGCTGCTCACTTGTTGAAGCTTCTGCGAATGGCTATGCGAGATTTTAAGGGGCTGGATACGCATAGGGTAGTGCTCGTTCGTGTCATGAACGATCATAAGAATCAATCATACGCGTGGGAGTTTACGCCTACGGGTACGGTGCCGGCGTACTATACGATACGAGAGCGTGTTCCCCGACTCGCTGACCCGGTGCCACCCATTGCTGATGCATTCCTTCTTAAAACCGCTCTTCCGTAAGGCGATTATTGATCCGTTACGCGGAGTTTGACAATTGCTTTATAAGGTGGTATATATCTATTTGGGTTAGTTTGAAATTTTGGGAGTCCGAAATGTCCAACTTGATATACGGGTACGTAGCATATGGCATTATCCTCGCGGAAAATGACGATTGCTGCGTTCCCGACCACCTGATGCGGTTCAGGACCGACACCCTTTCGTGGGGCGAAGGGCTGCTCCAGTACCTCTATCCAGAGGGCGTGCCTGAAGGGCTGGAGACGGTCGAGCACTACATTCGCGGCCATCAGAGGGCGAAGTTCCGAGGTCAGTGGGAAGTTCCGTTGCTCGTCATTAAGACTCACTACGGCATCACGAGTTCGGCCGACTCGCCAGGCAACTGCTCGGACGTCGTTGATGCGTGGAGGTCTGAAGGGCAGCATTGGGATGAGCTCATCGCAGAGTTCGTCAGACGCTGCCAATCGGCAGGCATTGAAGTGTACGAGACCATGCCGCACTTCGTCCTCTATCTCTCGTGGGACGATTCGCCGACCACCTGAACCGCTCATCGCAAAGACCGTTCATCGACTCTTGGTGGGCGGTTTCTTTTTATGTAAACTAGGCTGTCTTTGTGTACTTACCGGCGTCCGTCCCTCCATCTTGAACCCGTCACGCAGGGGAGCGATGCGGACAAGTTTGGGACTTTTTGAGGTGGTGCTACTGTATGACATTTCCAAGAGCGGTGGACAAAATGTATAATTGGTAGTTTAATATGTCGGGAGTCATACGACCCGTCACAGACTCCCGGAAGGAGTATGCATGAACGAAGATCTGCGTTTTAACCCACCCGAGGGTATGCAGCCCAAGGATGTGGCCGAGACGTTCGCGGCGTATCTTCTCGGACCACGGGCGTTCGAGAATCGTTTTATATTATTGACACACGTATGTTAATATGATATAAAAGAATTTGGTTATAAAGGAATGTGACATGATGTGTCAGGACGCTATTGCTCGTCAGATTGCTCGTCGGGTTGTCCGATGGGCGGCACACGTAAACACAAGCTGTGACGTGATGCGCACGTCGGGTTACTGCATGAGTGGAAGCTGGAGCTGCTTCTACCAGCGACACTTGTTCCCCGACAAAAAGCTTCAGAGAGATCGTCTCGACGCGCTCATTCTAGCACTTCGACAGCGAGGCTTCCTCGCCACGCTGGAAGTGACGCCGTTCCCGGACGAGACGGGTCTCACTCTTTATATGCAGTTGGTACCAATCCGCTGAGTGGCCGTATCGGTTGCGCGACCGCAATCAGTAAAATAAGAGGTAAGTGGTGACGACAAAGGAATGGCTGGGAACGCTGGCTCTTCGTTTTACACAAGGTTCGCCGCAGCGAGCCAGTGTAGAGCGGTTGGTAGTACTGGTGCGGGCTGATATACAGCTCGACCAGGCTGGGCGAGTGGAGGTGGTGCTGGCGCTGCACGATCTCCACACCAGATACGGAGAAGGGGATGTCCCGGACGAGGACATCCTTGCGCTGGCTAAAAGCATAAATGGCGAGTGACGCTGGAAAAATGCCGCCCACCGCGGAGCCGCCTATGCGGCTCTCGGTGAGGCGGTTTTCTGTTGTATGGGGATCGTTCCCGTTCTGTATGTTGCAAAAATATCTCGTATCGTGCATAGTTTTTATATGCAGCCGTCCCGACAATATGTCGTCGTCCTCCTTAGCAGCCCGCGCGGTGGGTTGTGCTTTGGATGATTCCTCCCGAAACTTCCAAACCAGAGCCCGCCCACAGCGGGCTCTTTTCGTCTCAGGACAGTGCCGAAAGGAGGACTCAATGGACGATACCGCATACTTGTACCCCGCACCTCGTGGGAGGTGGGCTATCAGCAGACGCGTCAATAATCGGTGGGTGACACTCATCCAGGACTCGTGCTTGTGCGACGAGATGGATGCTGTGGAGGTGCTCCGGGCGCTCGGCATCCCGCCCATCGAGTCGTATCTGGAAGCATACTTTCCGCTGCGAAACGGCTCGGGTCGTTGCCCGACGCTTGCGTTGATGGAACTGTGCAACGTGCTCGACCCCACCAACCCGCACTCCAAGAACGGGCGCGAGGTCGGTGTGTAACAAGCTCATGGGTTGTGTACAGAAATAAAAGAGGGCTGCCTCCTCCCAGAGGCAGCCCATTTTTTGTACTTATTCGTCGGCAGTTACAGACCGTGGTGCTGTCCTACTTCTTCACCTCGGTGTGCCAGGAGGAGCGAACCGCAGCTTGCACGGCTTCGGGCAGCGGGACGTAGTCGAGGCTTCTGGCAATATCGCCACCGTGTTGGTAGGCGAAGTCGAAGAATCGGATGACAGTGGCACTGCGGCTCGCGTCACTCGGGTCCTTCGGCAACAAGATGAAGGTGGCCGACACGATCGGCCAGGCTTCGGGCGAAGCGGTGTCGATCAGGTTCACGGCATAGTTGCGAGCACCCCTCCAGTCGCCAGCGGCGGCTGCGGCATTGAAGGCGGCCGACGTCGGAGCAACGAAACGCCCTGCCTTGTTGCGCAGCTGCGTCGTGATGAGTCCGCTTTGCCTGGCGTACGCGTACTCGACGTAGCCGATGGCACCGCGAACCTGTTTGACCGTCGCAGCGACGCCGTCATTACCCTTGGCACCGTTACCTGTCGCCCATCTAACGCTCTTGTCGGCACCGACCTGTGCTTGCCAGTCGGGTGACACGGCTGAGAGGTAGGACGTGAACACAAAGGTCGTGCCCGAGCCATCGGCGCGATACACGACCGCGATCGGTACGTTCGGCAGCGTCAGGCCGCGGTTGGCCTCGACGAGCTTCGGGTCGTTCCACTTGGTGATCTTGCCGAGATACATCTCGGCCAGCAATTCGCCCGTGAGACGCAGCTTGTTCGCTTCGATGCTCGGCAGGTTGACGATTGGTACGACTGCGCCCATGACGGTGGGGAACTGCAGCAGGTGGTTCTGCTCCAGCTTCGCCGCATCCATGGGTGCGTCGGAGGCGCCAAAGTCGACCGTGCGGTTGATGATCTGGTTCTGACCGCCACCCGACCCGATCGACTGATAGTTCAGCTCGATGCCGAGGGCAGCCTTCGCAGCCTCGCCCCATTTGGCATAGACTGGCGCGGGGAATGTCGCACCCGCGCCGGTGATCTGCTGCGCATAGGCAGCAGGCAGACCCGCGACCACCAGTGCGGCCACGATTAGTAGACGTATCATGTAAAGGTTCTCCCATGCAGAAGCCCCACCATGGGGTTGCTACCGTGTCCCTCGATACTATCGAAAGGTCGGCGTGTCTGCAGCAGCTCCAGGGTAACCCATATATGTGTGCTGGTATAGTCTTGCATTATATTAAAAATATTGTTACGTTTTTCTTTAGGTATCGTTCTTCCCAATCCCACAACCACTCAGACTGTTGAGATGCCCGAAAAGGAAAACACGACCTATGGCTGATAGGAGGTATTTTGGTGTCCATATCGTCGACGACATCGTCAACGGACCACGAATCCAGATGCGCGATTATCCGACGGAAGATCGTCCGGCAACCTTTTGCATCGCGTGCAACTGGAAGCCACCGCACGCGGCATGTCCGGTGATTTTGTACTACCACCCATCTGGATATTGGTATCAGTACCTCCTTCCCCTGCTGGGGGAAGGTCTCTATACCGAGGATGAGGCGAACGCTGCTTTCGAGGCGGCCATCACTGGACTGCAGCAGCGGGCAATCGCAGCCTGATTACGTCTTGAACCGCGCTCACTACGAAGACTCGCTCTCACCAAGCAGGTCTTCGTGGTGAGGCGGTCTTTTTTATATATCGTGTGTGGTGGTATTGACATGACCCATGCGCAGTATGTACAATAAGGTTAGATGTCTCTATCGAGACGACGATAACACGCAGTGCAAGGTGTGCGATAATGAGTGAATCGCTCGACGATGCTTTGCGAGGTCTCGCGCGTGCGCGCAGATATCCGCTTCCTGCGGCTCTCGCGGTTTCTCCTGAACCCGCGCCACATCCCGATGCTGCGAGAACCCTGTGCCCTGGGTTTTCTGAAGAGAGTCGTAGGGCTGCGAAACGATCCGCACGCCTTGCCGAGGCAAAGTTTCCGTGATGTCCGATATCCCCGCTGCGGCTCTTTCTGAGCGCAGCGGGATTTTTTATACAAAGCACGGTATTATGTCCATAGAGGACGTTCCAATCATCAAGAGGGCACGGCAATGCCTGACATGTGCATACCGTTTCGTGATGTAGCGCAGATCGACCAAAGGGGAGTGCTCTCGCTCATCAGGACGGTCCCTAAGGTTCAGGTCACTGCGACGATCACACGAGAAGCGGATGATCGGAGGCGAGGCGTGTTGCGTTTGCACGTCGAGGCTGAAGGGGTCCTAGAGATCGTACTCCAAACCATAAGGAACGATCCGTTCTATCGATCTAAGTTTGCTGTCTAAGGTCGAACGCTAGAATCGCACAGGAGAGTCTCGATGATCTCAACAAGTGTACGGGGCAGTGCGCCGTACAAGAGGGCCTTTAAGAAAGTGGTTGGTGGTCGCCGGCTGCCACTTCCGTCCAGTCCATCCCGACCAACCCTCACCCGTGATCAGATTTTAGATATCATCGCGGCACACTACCAACGTCTTGGTACGGTTATGGTGGCGACCATGAACGATGCGAGACACATCAAGGCTGCAGTCGATCATCGGTGGGTCACCCCTACGGTGCAGCATGCAGTCGACGCTTTGCGTGCGGCTGGCATTCCTCCGGTAGATGCGACCATCGGGGCTTTCAGAAGTGCAGCCCGGTTACACAGGAAAGACTTGAGCATATTTGTGTTTCAGGGAGAAGCTATGATAGAGGCAAAACGGATCGCGGGCCGATGCCGGGGGAGAAAATATCACATATAGATACAGTATAAAAGTGCCTGTTGGTCTGACGACAACAGGCACTCTTTTTTGACATAGATAGACATAGGTATGGGGGCCGTACGCTCGTTGGCGTACTGGCCCCCATAGTGGCTCCTCGGAACTTCGCGTCCTTGGTGAGGTTGGTTGTTGCACCCCTGCATCAAAGATCCATTCCAGAAGATCGGCACACCTCCAACCGTGAGCCGTTACCCCACGGATTAGTATAGGAGACGCTCCAAAGCGATGCCGATAGGCCCGGTCTAGGGCGACGCAAGTCTTTCTCCCTCGGGAGGTATGCGGTGTTACCCATCCTCTCCAAGCATGGTTAGGCGTATGCTAAGCGCTGGTCTCAAAATGACCCCCTACTGCATACGGCTCCGCGTGGTTGTTGACCACGTGGCTGGATATCCCCCACCCCAGACATTCATATTGCCAACCTAGCAGTCGGCCCAGTCGGCAAACATTCGGTACCTCCGTCGCTATACTACCTTGTCGGAGTGAATGTGAGCAAGAGTACGAATGTTGTTGGCGTCCTTGCGTGACCCATGTCACCTCTGTATCTTCGTGACAACAGAGAGTGATTCGACACGACCGACTACTGGGTTTGAGTGTGCGTGTCGGTCTGCCGTATCAAGGTGGAGAAGTCTGCGACATATCCAACGTGTTGGGCGCGGTCGGTAACGTAGAATGTTTGTCGTGCTTGGTCGAGGGGGAGCGTCGTGTCGACGAGTCCTTTTTGTAGCGCGAGTTCGTCCGCATAGCTGGTGAGCAGTTCTTGCCAGTCGAACGTGGGCAGCACCCCGGGCCAGATCCGGTTGATGTGATTGGCGATGCTCGAGGTGCAATTCGCATATATCGAGTTGTACCAGTCGGGGCGTGCCACCAGCTCGTTCATGCGGTGTAGTATGTCGGTCAGCAGCAGTCGCCCTTGCTCAGGAGTCGCGCGCATGGGGTACACATACACACCGTCGTGGTGGATGTTCGTGCGCACGTAGATGACGTCACGCTCATCTGCCGCGATGTAGATGAGCGGGAATGTGTGGATGGTACCGTTCAACAGGTTGTATTCCTGCCCCTTGGTGAGCCGACCCTCGATCGTGATAGCGAGGAACGACTCGTCCGCGAATTCGAACGAGATGAAGGTGTGTGCGAATGGACTCCCAGGGCTGAAGGGGTCGGTGATATACCACACCTTCTTGAGCGTGCGCAGATCGTACGTCTTGTCGTAGTACGCTTCGACAGTCGGGGTGCGGTTCGCATCATATTGGAAGTTGCGTATATTGTGCACCGTCACGAAGTTTCCATCGAACGTTGCGGTCGACTGCACCCTTGACACATCCTGCCAGTCGCCGTTCGTCGGCACTGTTTTGGTCATTTGCCAGACAACGAATGCGCCAAGGATACTCACGACCGAGAGAGCGCTATAGAGGAGGATCTTTCGGCCTTTCCTTCTTTTCATTACCTATACTCTAAGACGAAATGATGCAAAAAACCACAACAACACCCCAGCTCCTTGGGTGCTGTTGTGTGTAGACACGAGTATGTATATATGGTACAAAGCATGTCGGCTGACCCGCACATCGACGCGGTACTCATATGCGCCAAGGACGAAGATCATTTGGCGAAAAGCAGTGCGGTGCTGCAGGTATGGAGGTATCTTGATGAGAAGAATCGGCACGATCCTTCCGATCAGTAACGAGGGTGAGTTCCCGGACATACGAACAAATCTACGTCGTCGCGGAGTGCGATGGTTCGAACGAGTGGTGTTCGGTGGGGGAGGAGTGATCTTTTGGTTCTATGAAGCGGACGTGTCCAAACTCCCCGTGGATACGGGGACGCAAGACACCAACGCCTTCCCCCAGTTCTTGCCCACCGATGACGAGGGTGGCGATGAGGCGGGACATAACATCTCGGTCCTGGACACGTTCCTTGAAGCGCACCCTGGCACCGACGTCGAGTGTCCTGCATCATAGTGCACGTGCACACCCAAACAAGGCCGCCCGCTAGGTGGCCTTTCATTTGTTTTACTTACGAACGGTCAACGGTTCGATCGCGGTGACCTATCGGTAAGTAGCGTCAGATTGGTCGGTTGACATTCAAGTTTTTTCATGTAATATACTTCCGGGCACCTTCACAAAAAGGTTCGAATTGCCCCATGATTTCGTCTGAAAGGAGGGCTAATGTTTACCTTGCTATATCTGGCGCTACTGACCGTGTCGGTAGTGCCGCTTACGCGCACCGCGCTTCGGGGCCTCAGACTCAAAGATGAGTTCGATGAGGCCGAGTGTCGTGTGTATATGCGCCAACTGCGGGTCAGCGCGACGCAGACAGCGGTATTGTTGTGCGCCATCGTCGCTCTCATCGGCGCCATCAACATCTCTGCCGACGCGTACTGGTTCCAAGAGCTCGGTCAGAGCGATCGGTTCTGGCGAGTGTTGACGTACGAATGCGGCATCTTCGCCGTATCGCTCGTGGTGGTCGGTCTGTTCCTGGGTGCGAACCTGGGGCAGCTGGTCGTGCGACGATACGCATTGATCCCCGTTCGGATCCCGTTTCTTGCGGGGTTTGCGCTTGCTCTGCTGTGGGCGTACTCCTTCACAGGGTACTGGTCCGACATCTTCCTGTTCCTTGGGAGCGCTCCGACCGGGACACTTGATCCTGTGTATGGTCTGGATACGTCCTTCTATCTCAATGTGCTACCGCTGTTCCAGTCGGTCGCGCAGGAGTTGTCTTGGCTCACGGTCGTCATGATCGTGTTCTGGCTCGTGATCGGCTTTATGATCAATCCAAAACACGGGAGACCGGGCGATACGCTGAAACATCTCCGAGGTGAGTACGGATTTCGCTACGCATCCGAACGTGCGGGCTTTCCTCTGACCACTGAGGGGGTCCAAGACTACTTCTGTGCCGTACAAGAAGTGTGGCGCGGATGGGTTCGTCAAGGTTGCGGCCTTATCGGGCTGCTGTTCCTTTCGAACGCAGCGGACCGGTTCCTTGGTCGGTATGGGCTTGTCGTCGACGGGCATTCAAGTGTCGTGTCTGGTGCCGCCTACATCGACGTGTACTGGTGGAGCACAATATACTCGTTGATCGGCGTTGCGTGGTTGCTCGCGGCACTCGCGTTTCTGGGGGTTGCGTTCATCCCACGCTTGCATGCGTGGTTCCTCGCTCGCCAGTCTCGGTGGCTTATGCCGGGTGTGGCGTTCGTCGCGCTCTTTGTGGGTGCGCCAACGTTGGCGTTGCTGTACGAGAACGTCTTCGTTGTGCCCAACCAGGTCACGCTCGAGGAGCCGTTCATCGTCCACACGATCGCAGGTACTCGCGAGGCGTTCAACCTCTCCGGCCCACGGGTCGAAGAGCACGAATTCCCCGTGTCCGCCCAGCCGCTGACCGCCGCAGATCTTGCGGCGAACATAGCGACACTGCGGGATGCTCGGATCTGGGATTGGCGAGTGTTAAACCCGCAGATCCACCAGACCCAGGGTCTGCGTCAGTACTATACCTTCCATGACATCGACATCGACCGGTATAAGGTGGATGGCGAGTTGCGCCAGGTCATGATCACTGCACGCGAACTGTCTGTGGATCGGCTGCTTCCACAAGCTCAAGTGTGGGTGAATACGCAACTGAAGTATACCCATGGCTTTGGTGTGGTATCGGTACCGTCCAACGAGACGGTGAACGGTAACAATCCACGTTTCTGGGCGGGGAACATACCGGTCACCGCTCTACCGGCGCTGAGCGTGACGCACCCCGAGATCTATTACGGGGAACTTACGAACGAACACGTCTACGTACATGGCACCGAGCGAGAGTTCGACTTCCCGCAGGGGGACTCGAACGTCGAATCGGTGTACGGTGGTCGGGGCGGCATCCAGCTGTCCGATTTCTGGCGCAAGTTGGTCTATGCGTGGAAGTTCGATGGGATTACGCTCTTCACCTCGAACTACCTGACCGATGAAAGTCGGATCCTGTGGCGTCGAAATATCTTGGAGAGAGTCAAGGCGCTCGCGCCGTTCCTCACCTTCGACGATGATCCATACGTGGTCGCCGGTGGCGACCGGTACCTCTGGATCATCGATGCCTATACGAGTTCGGACACCTACCCATACAGCGAGGCCTACCGCGGTTCGGTGGCAGCGTTCAAGGATAAGAACTACGTTCGTAACTCCGTGAAGGTGGTGGTCGACGCGTATGACGGATCCGTCGCGTTCTATGTGATGGACCCGCACGACCCGCTCATCAACGCCTATCGTGCCCAGCTCCCTGGACTCTTCAAGGGTGTCGAGGAAATGCCGCCGCTCGTCCGGAGTCATATCCGGTATCCTGCGGCACTCTTCACGACTCAGGCGGAGATGTACGGTACGTTCCATATGACCAACCCGATGGTGTTCTATAATCGGGAAGATCGGTGGCAGGTGCCGCGTGAGCTGTTCCGTAGCGAGGAGATAGAGATGTCTCCGTACTATGTGACGGCACAGCTCCCCGGGGCAAGTCGTCCGGAGTTCATGCTCATGCTGCCGTTGTCGGTGGCTGGCAAGAACCAAATGTCCGGCTGGATGGCTGGCCTGTGCGATGGTGACAACTATGGGAAACTGATCGTCTACAAGCTCCCCAAGGGGGTGTTCGTGGATGGTCCGGCCCAGGTCGAGTCTCGCATCAGTTCGACCGACCGGATGTCTCAGGACCTGACCTTGTGGGACCAACACGGTTCCACGGTCATCCGCGGCAACTTGCTTGTGTTGCCGCTTAAGGACGACAAGCTGGTCGTTATCGAGCCTATCTATGTCGAGGCGTCTCAGACGAAGATCCCACAACTGACACGAGTCGTGTTCGGGCAGCTTCTGCCGGGCGATCAACAGATTGTCTGGGCGCCCCAGCTCGAACAGGCCGAACAGTTGTTCGTGGGGGCGGCACCTCAAAGTGTCGCTTCGCGACCGGGTGATGCGGACGAGACGGGGACCATCGCGCAAGTGCGTGCCGTGTTCGGGAGACTGCTCGCAGACTTCAGGGCCGGCGAGTTCGCCAAAGCGGGGCAGGCGCTTCAGGAACTGAAAGGTGTTCTGGGGCAATAGCCTCTCGGTGCGGAACGACGTTCGACAACTGACCACTGGCCCGGGAGAGATCCCGGGCCTTTTTATGTGACCTTGCGCCGCGCACACTTTTTCTGTAGTTTCAAACGAGCCACGAACGCTCTTTGAGGAGAACATGCTGTGGATACACCTACTGTTGTCGCCAAGTTTGGCGGCTCATCGCTCGCCGACGCATCGCAATTCGAAAAGGTCGCCGCCATCGTGCGGGCCGACCCCTGCTGCAGGTTCGTTGTCGTTTCTGCACCGGGCGCGAGATACAAAGGTGACCCGAAAGTGACCGATCTGTTGATCGGCTTACAGCGAGGTATGCCCGACATGTCTGTCGAAGATATCTGCCGGGCGATCTTCGAGAGGTTCGACCATATCGTGGATGATCTGGGGTTGCCTCTTGATCTCGAAGTACACCTTCGTGCGATAGCGTTCGCTTCGAACGATCCCGACCAGTTCGACTTTCTCAAGAGTCGGGGCGAATACCTGAGCGCCAAGATATTGGCGAAGCTGCTCGGGTGGCGGTTTCTTGATGCCGCCGACTTCATCCGCTTCGACTCCGCTGGTCTGTTCGACAGGGAAGCGACGCAGGTGGCCTGGTCGGGACTCGACCTTGGTAGTAGTTGCTGTGTCATCCCTGGTTTCTACGGAGCACTGCCGGATGGCACCATCAAGACGTTCCCTCGCGGGTGGTCTGATGTTTCGGGTGCGATCGTCGCAATGCTTGCTGGTGCTGCGTGCTACAAAAACTGGACGGATGTCTCGGGAGTCTGTACGGCCGACCCGCGCATCGTCCCGGATGCTCGACCGCTCGACGAGATCACATTCGAGGAGGTGCGAGAGCTTGCCTATAGTGGTGCGCAGGTGTTGCATCATGCGACAATCGCTCCGTTGTTTTTGGCGGGTATCCCGATCCGGTTGTTGCATACCAACCGGCCGGAAGATCCCGGCACGCTGATACTCCCGGACTCGATGGCACAGCCCGCGAAAGCGGGAACGATCGCGGGAGTTGCAGGACGTCCCGGCTTCACGATCATCACGGTCAAGAAGCTGTTGATGAATCCAGAGTGGGATTTCTTGTACAACTTGCTTGGCGTGTTCGCTCGCAGGAGGATCGGTGTCGAACAGATTCCCGGCGGCATAGACGTGGTAAGCGTCGTGGTCGAAAGCAAGCTGCTCGACGGCGTCCTTTCGGAGGTCTTGGACGAGATCCAACGCGTCTGCCGACCCGACGACATACAAGTGCTCGAGCGTATCGCGCTCGTCTGTGTCGTCGGGCGTGGTATGGCCGGGATACCTGGTGTCGCAGCACACGTGTTGGGTGCGCTCGCTTATGCAGGTATTAGTGCACGCGTCATCGTACAAGGCGCGAGCGAGATCAGCATGACCATCGGCGTCGATGCATCCGAGTGCGACACCGCAATACGGGCGATCCATGCCGCAGTCGTGTAACGTGTATATTCGAGCCTAGACTCCCAGCCGCCCATCTTTTGGGCGGCTCTTCTTTGTATATGATGCTCGCGGGTATGGTCGCTCTTGCTTTTATTTTTAGATAGTGTAACATCTACACTAGCTATGTTTGTTCTTTCACTATCAGCACACAGGAGTACGGACCATGATACAAGCTATGCCAGCGTCGGTCGGCGTCATCATCGCCCGCTTCCAGGTGCCGGAGTTGCACCCGGGGCATCGATTCCTTATTGACTATGTGCTTGCGCGGCACCCGCACGTGCTCATCGCGCTAGGCGTGAGTGGGGGAGTCCGCACCGCGCGGTATCCGTTGACGTTCCAGGAGCGTGAGCATATGGTGCGTCAGGCGTATCCAGGCGACCAGCTGACCATCGTACCGTTGCGTGATCACCCGCTCTCCAATGAGCTGTGGTCGCGCGATTTGGATGCAGGCATCCAGGTGGCGTTCCCTGGGGTACCCGTGACGCTATACGGCTCGCGCCAGAGCTTTATCCCTCTGTACACGGGTGTGCATGCGGTCGAGGAAGTTCCTACCTCTTTGCCGCACAACGGCACCGCTAACAGAGAATCCATCACCTTTCCGAAGACGTCTGAGGGACGAGCGGCGCTCATCTACGCGCAGCGTGAACGCCCATCGTTCATGTACGCGACGAGCGATCTTGCCATCATCGATCGACCGAATGGTCGAGTCTTGCTTATCGGCAAGAACGCCTACGGAGGCTACCTGTCGTTCGCGGGCGGTCACGCAATGAAGACCGACACGGATGCTGCCGTGGTCGCCGGGCGAGAAGGGGGCGAAGAACTTCTTGGAGTTCGGTTCGGCCCTGCGATGTATGTCGGGACGAAGACCATCGACGACCCGCGCTATCGCGGCACCGACGACGGTGTCATGACGACCTTCTTCGTTGCCGAGTATCTGGGTGGGGAGCCGTCGCCCGGCGACGATGCCAACTCGGTCCACTGGGTTGGTGTTGCCGATCTGCTCGAAAAACTGACGCCGTGGCACCGACCGCTCGGGCGGTTGCTGCTCGAACACTGGTGATCGGTCCATGCGGCCGTTTTCTGCGCCGCGGGTATACCCGCGGCGCAGTTTCTATACCCGCTTGCGGTTTCTATTACTTAGTGTATCATATACACCAGACGGGATGCTATCCATCCGTTCTTTCCCAACATGAAGCAACGACACAGGAGACTATCCGTGCGAGACATCGACATCGATGCTCCCATCGCCGTCGTGCAGTTGCAGGGTGCGTCCGGCAATATTCGACAGCGTCTGGGGCTCATACTTGGCTATATGGACGAGGCGCGCGCAAGCGGTGCAAAGTTCGTGGTGTTTCCTGAGCTGGCGACGAGCGGCTATCTGCTCGGCGACCGGTGGGAGCACGACGAGTTCATCCACGAGATCGAGGCAGCGAACGAAACGATCTGTCGCGCGAGCACCGGGCTCGTGGCCGTCTGGGGTTCGGTGGTCGCGGACGCGACGAAGATCGGCGAAGACGGTCGGATGCGCAAGTATAACGCCGCCCTCATCGCCCATGACGGCAAGATGGTGAGCAACGGTGTGCTGCCCGGGTGGGTCCCTAAGACCAATCACCCGAAGTACCGCATCTTCGATGATGAGCGCCACTTCTATCCGGCAGCGAAGCTTGCCGCCGAGATGGGGCTGACGCTCGAACAACTGTTGCGCGCGTTCGACGTCACCATCGATGGTACGCGTGTACGCCTCGGGTTGCTGGTGTGCGAAGACTCGTGGGATGCGGAGTATCTTAGCAAACCGGCGCACATCTACGCGGCCCAAGAGCTCGACCTGCTTATCAATATCTCCAAGTCGCCGTGGACGCCGCAAAAGTGGCGTGCACGAAACCGGGTGCTTGAGCGTGGTGCTCGCAGTGCCCAGTGCCCGATACTCTACGTCAACGGTGTTGGCCTCGAGAACAACGGCAAGAACCTGGTGTGGTTCGATGGGTGCTCAGCTGTGGTGTTTCCCGACGGATCCTTCCGTTGGCAGGCACCACAACATCAGGCGGGACTCTTTCTCTACCGACCTGGCGAACCGACGCCTACTACGCTGGCTGGTCCGAACGGCATTAAGGAGATCTACGATGCGATGATCCCCGCTCTGCGGGAGTTCTTCGGGCCGTTCCCTCGGGTGGTCATCGGACTTTCCGGCGGCATCGACTCGGCGGTATCGGCTGCGCTACTCGTTGCCGCACTTGGGGCGGAGAAGGTGTTGGCGGTGAATATGCCGACGTCGTTCAACTCCGAGACGACTCGCAAACTGGCAGCGGACAGTGCTTTGGCGCTCGGGATCGAGTATCTCATTGTGCCGATCGATCTCATGTACGACCAGCAAGTAGAGACGCTGTATACGCTCGGCTATCTCGACCTGTCGAAGCATGTGCGGGGGAATATCCAAGCTCGCATTCGAGGGGAGGTGCTTGCGAACATCGCTGCGTACAAAAACGGCGTATTCGTCTGCAACGGCAACAAGACCGAGCTGTCGCTCAACTACTTTACGCTCTATGGCGACGGTGCAGGCGCGGCAGCGTTTCTTGCCGACCTGTGGAAGGGTCAGATCTACGAGTTGGCCCGGTTCATCAACGAGCACCATGGGAGGGAGATGATTCCGCAGGGGATCCTCGACATCGTGCCGAGCGCCGAACTCGATGAAGACCAAAATGTGGACGAGGGGAAGGGTGATCCGATCTTCTACGATTACCACGACTACCTCCTGAGCATGTTCATCGAACGTCGCTGGGACGCGACGACCGTGCTCCGGCATGCGGTCGCGGGCGACCTCGAGCGTATGCTTGGGTGCACACCCGGTACTGTCGCGAGACACTTCTCGACGCGCAAAGCGTTCATCGCCGACCTCGAGTGGGCGTGGCGGCAGTACAACATCGAGTACAAACGGGTGCAGCTGCCGCCGGTGTTCCTTGCGTCGCGTCGAGCCTTCGGGTTCGACCGGCGCGACACTATCGCGGATGCATACTTCACTAACGAGTATGCTCGTTTGCGGGAAGTGTATCTCACGCAAGCGGCATGACCAACACGAGACTACTCACGATACGGCAGAGGTGTACCGCACCTCTGCCGTTTTTCTATACGACATGCTTGCCCTGGAAGCAGTGGTGTACGTAGACAAGAGCGGGTCCTTTTTATAAAATATTCGTCTGGGTCTGTTCCTTGGAGGGTCGAGTGGCAAGTAAGCGACACAAACGCAGACGTTCTTGTGAATACAAGAGGCGGCACGAGACGCAAACAGCCGCTATAGCGCACGCCCGACAACTACGCGCAGGACATCTTGTGTACCATTGTTACAACTGTAATGGCTGGCACGTCGGACGCCCGAATAAAAAGATACTACAGGCGATAGACACGAAGAGAGAAAAGCGTACATGATCGGCCGTCCCCAATGCGAACCGTTGGAGGACGGTTTTGCTTTTCATACACAACAAGTGTGCGTCCGGATAGCGTGCCGTGGTGGAACATAAAAAAGCCGGTACCATACATGATGGGGTACCGGCCTAGAGCAGGTTTCTGCTCTATTTACTTGAGCGCGATCGCGGCGTCGAACATCGCCAGCACCTCTTTGTGCGAGCTGGAGTCGTTCATCGACTCGACCGAATGGTATCCGACTTCACGAGCGACCCGCAGCAGACGCTCGTTGGCGAGCCTGCGCGTGGTGCGGTCAGTCTTGCGACTAGCGGCCATGAGCGCGCCGATGGCGCACCGACGCCCATCGCGCTCGTACACTCCCTGGATCCAGTCTTTCTCGTCGGCGATCAGTGCGCGCGCATTACGCAGGAGCGTTATCGCGCGAGCGGTACGATTCGCCTTACGTGTGTCACGCGCGCGACCGATGATGCGACCCAACCACCCGAAGCGGGTACTAGGGGCCGGTCGTGCGGTATCGGATGCATCCGAACACGGCGAGGTGGTCGCGTGTACGGTCTCGGGGCTGGTCGTCGATGGTTCGGTATCGAACGGCATGTAGTCCTCCTGTACGTTGGTAGCCATCTCTGGTATAGCAAGCACGAAACGAAGGGTCAAGTGGGGCTGGTCACTATCGCCGTGCGTCGGTATGGAGATAGATCACTTGCTCACGTTTTGATTGTTTGACAAAAGTAGTAATGTTGCGTACTGTGTTTCTTGGACTCCATTCAGTATGTTTCTAGTAGTGGGAGAGGTCGGATGTCGAAGCGTGCAGGTTCGTGGTTCGGGTTACTTGGTCTGTTGGTGGCCGCGTGCATCATTGCGTGGTTCGCTTATAACGGCGGGACGTATACCGCCGTGTTCACGGCGGATGAAGTGCAGCAACGTATCGACGCGGTGAACGAACAACGAGAAGCGAGCGAACCCAAAGGGTTGCATGTCGGGTCGGCCCATGTGGTCTTCGTCGAGGGCCGGGTACTGATCGACGTGACGCTCTGGGATGTGGTGAAGGGGCGGTTGGTCCAAGTCGATGCTCATGCCGAGGGTTCGCCGGAGTATCGGGGAGGTGCGTTCTACTTCCATCCGACGGGGCCGGTACGCTTCACGCACATGAAGATCGAGAGAGAAGGGTCGGGAGGGTCGCACCTATTCGCCCGGACGACAGAAGTCTTTCGAGAGAAGTTCGCCCAGTTTGTCGCGAAGCATCAGTTGGAGGACCTCACTGCGGCGTTCAAGGCCGATTTCGACGAGTGGGTGAGCGCCAAAGCCCAAAAGAAGCTCACCGCGGTGCTGACGCGCCACCCGATCTACACGCTGAAGAACACTCTCCCGGGTATAGCGATTCGGGCCGTGCTCGACAAGGTGGAGGTCGTCGATGGCACGTTGCACATCACGCTGTCGCTCGCACAGTTCGGGTATTCGATCTTCCTGGCGGTGACGATCCTGTTGATCGCGATCGTAATCGGTGCTCTCATGGTCACGAACCCCGAATGGGGTGTTCCGATCGTGTTCTTTTCATAGATCTTTCCGCGAACTACCGTCACGGACCCTGGACACCACGCCAGGGCCTTTTTCATATGTGTGCCACGATGTGTGTCGCTCGATATATACTAGTCGTATGTTCTACGGGAAGATAACCCAGAAAGGTTTACGACGTTTCTTGCGGTATGGTTGCGTTGGTGTCGGGACGTTCGCGCTCGATCTTGGCTTGCTATATTCGCTCACCACCTTTGCGCATGTTGCATACTATGTTGCGACTCCAATCTCGTTCCTTATCGGCGTCAGCATCAATTATACGATCAGTAGAGAAGTAGTATTCACACGGACCATGCGCTCATGGCACAGAGGATACGCCCATTTTTTCATTATTGCGCTGGTCGGTATGGCGCTCACCACGACTGGGGTCGTTTTGTTGGTGCAGTATGTTGGGCTGCCATACCTAGTCGCACGAGTACTCGTCGCAGGTGGTGTTGGTATCTTCAACTACCTGCTTAATCTGCACTGGAATTTCAAAGTGGCAGGATTGCACTGATCAACAAGGTCCGCTTGCATTCGTGGTCGTGCGCGACTTATAGTGTATGTGGCTGCACACACGATGGAGGGACGTATGGGATGCGGTCTTGCTCCGGACGCTGGGGTGGTCGGAGGTTTTGAAGAGGGGGTGCGCCTGTGCATGACGCTCTTCTTTTCGATGTCTGGCGTCGGTGAATTGCTCGGCATACTGTTCGCCTGGTTTTTCGTACGAAGAGTGCTGGTTCCGATCATCCAAGGTGTCGGCGTATCGCTCGGTGTCTTTCTTTTTTGCGGTTGGGCGGTGTGTCAACAATATGTGGACGATTGGTATGCGCAGATAACAGCCTGCAACTGGAGCAAACGTGGCACGATCGTGTGGGTTCCTCGACCTGTGTTCTCTCGTCTGTTCAAGCGTTTGCGGCTGAACATAGGCACCGTGCCTCTGGTGGAGTGAGAGAGTCATCTCTGGATGGTCTTGGGTTCGGCACCACCTGCTTCGACCTCGGTCGAGGCAGGTTTTATCTTCGTGTGTCCAGGCGATCTCTGTCCTGTGGACTTTTGATCCATCAAAGAGTATATCTATGGGGTGGCGCTTTGGATGTGCCACCAGACACGAAAGGATGCTGCCCATGGCACGACTGAACGGCCGAGAGATACCGTTCGACCTCACGAAACCCGAAACGCTCAGAACCGCTTTTTCTGAGACGCGGCCCGACGGTATCGGTATCGTACTCCAACTGACTCACGAAGAAGTAGCGACGGCGCCGATAGCGAACGGCGATTCTCTGGCACAGCGACTGTGCACGGTGCTCGTCGCCGCTATCGGAGCGCTGTGTATCCCGCTGACCATGGCCGTCAACTACGATGACAAAACGCGCACCTTCAGCACCTCTCAGAGGGAGGGGTACCATGGTCTGCGCTTGTGATCTTGAGGGTCGCTGGAAACCAGCGACCCTTTTTATAGACACTTTTTGTGTTAAGGGCAGTTGACACACCGACCGATTCTGTGTAAAGCTTACTGCGGATGTATTTGTGAGGAATGTGAGGAAATGCCGGCATACTCTGGCCACATGCCTTCTTTGCGAGCCGTGCGATCCCAGCATGGCTTGCCAAAACAGGCAGACATAGCGTGTAGCAAGATTCTTGCCGATTTGTCGAATAGGCAAAGAGCCGAAGCGTTATGGGATCCTCGAATTATAGCGGAACAGTCCGCACGGATTGAACGATCGCGGCAGTATGCTATCGGACAGTGGGTCAAGGTGCCGATGAAGTGTGGGGTAGTGCGGGCCCAGATCGTTGGTATAGCGAGCGTCACCGGTAGCATCGAGGTGTCGGTACCACGAGTGCGTGGTATACATTGCTTTACCGCAGACGTCATTGACGAACACAACGGCGTCGCACAAGAGCCTTCGTCGCACATAAAGTAAACCTTTGTTATAAACCCTGTGCCCCGTGGTAGCATCACGGGGCACTTTTTTGCATACTCGTGCGAGTGGGGTACTATTTCGATATATATGTCCAGTAAAGTCCTCGACCATTTTTTCGCAATGCGCCCGTCGGTACGTTCGCTCGTCTTTTTGTACTGGATCTATGCGTTCACCGGTGGCATGGTCGGCGTGTTCACACAGATATTTTTGTATCAAAAGTTCACCAGCATCACACTGAACGTCATCGCAGCGATGATTTTGTATACCGGTATCATGATCGGGTTTTGTGTCCCAGGGTTTCTTGCTGCCACATGGCGACTGAACATCAAACAAGGGTTCATGTGGAGCTTCGTGCTCAACGGGTTCGCGATATTGTACCTGCTGCGTACCGAGACAGTCGCGCACGCGTACAGCGCGATGTTCTTGTGGGGCGTGGGTCAAGGCGTGTTCTGGTTGACCGTGAACACGTTCGAGCTTTCCGAGACCAAAGACCATGAGTGCGACTACTATTCGTCGGTCTTGAACGCGGGCAACCAGGTACTATCGCTCGCAGGACCCGCGACCGCAACGCTCCTGATTTGGTGTTCGAGTGTGGTGTTGCACCTTGGCACTTACACACTCCTTTTTACGTTCGCTCCCGCGGTCTATTTGCTCGGCTTCTTTTGTTTTTCGAGTATTCGCGACTATCGCCCCAACCCTGTAGTGTGGGCGGATGTACGGCACTATTTCATCGACACTAGAAACCAAGCTGCCCAGGTATATACCATGGGAAACGGTATCCAGCAGATACTGGGCGTCACGGTCCCGCCGCTCGTGGTCTTGCTCATCCTTGGGTCCGCCCTTCGTGTTGGTATCTACAACACGTTCTTCGCTGTCTTCTCCGCCGTCTGTATCCTCGTCGTCGCGCAGTATCGGACTCCCGCAAATCGTCTCAAGATCTATGGCATCACGACCCTGTGTCTCGTCGCTGTGACGGTGTGGTTCGGGTACGCGTTCAGTTTTGCGGCGCTCGTCGTATATACACTCGCCGACGGGATCATCTCGCCCGTCATGAACGTATCGTCGCACGTAATCGACCTCAACTCGATGGAGATTGGCAGGAAAGAGACGGATTTTTATGCGACGATGTTGCTCCGGGACTTCTTTTTGTGGGTATGGCGTCTCATTGGTGGCGGTCTCTTTCTGTGTATCATCAGACTGCTGAGTCCAGAGAAGATCGTCCTTTCTGCCGGGTTATATATGTTAGCAGTAGGGCTGGTACTGACGTACGCAGGAGCCTTCGTGTTACTCCATATCCAGCGAGGCACGCACGTTCGTTCGTAACAACCGCGTACCTTGACGTATTAAATATCCATGATATACAAACAAGTAGCCCTTGGGTAAGGGAAGTGCTCTTTTCTTAACGACTCACACGGAGGATGTGATATGCGTAGGATTGCACAAATCGGTGTCCTTTTTTGGATCGTTCTGATGGTTCTGTTGCCGTGTTTCGGGTATTCGTTCGCACTGGCGGTTCTGCTCGGCGGCTCTGTCTCGACCATCGCTTTCGTGCCGCTCGTGTGGATCAAGCTCAGGCTGAAGACGGCATCTGAGCGAGACCTCGAGCGGAAGCGACAAGAGGCTGGCTCTTTAGTGCGAGTGGCGAGGAGTCTTCCGCCCGGACACGTTAATCGGTTGTTCTGTGGTGGCTCGATAACAGACCCTTCGAAGCGCTCGTAACGTTGTACGGCACTGTTTCTTTCAGAAAGGAGAACATGCGAATGGATACATACCATACAAAAAGGCAGTTGCTGGTGATGCTGGACCTGACCGATGCTGTCTGGAACCAGTGGATTGGTTGGTACCTGCTCGGTTGTATCGCGAGTAACACTGTCGTCGCCCGGGCGATCTGTGCGACAACCGGGCTGCGGTCGGCTTCGAACCTGACGTCGCCGAAATAAGGAGGATGTGCCCGTGACCAACGTGGCCGCGCATTTCGGGTGGTAGCACATGTCTACTGTAGACAGCTGTCGGAGAAATCCGGCAGCTTTTTTATCAATACTCGCTTCGGTCGTGGCCGAACGATAGATGCTTGAGGCGATACGTGATGTTTTTTGTCGTGTGGTATACTATCTTCAGCTACAAGACTATCCACACCAGACACTGGAGGGTAGACATGGATCCTACACAACAAGTAAAAAGGTTGCTCAGGGAGATCGACGCACTGAGAGAGCGCTTACGTGTAACGAGTGTGGCGGTCGAGATGTACCGGTCGTACTCACTTGAGCGTCGACCATATATGGTCGGGACTGAGGTGGAGATTAGCGAGACTGGACGTTTTTCATGTACCCTAGCAGATTTCCAGGGTATTGACTTCTAGGCGAACTTCGCTATACTTTAGTCAGTTGCACAGAACCGAGGGCAGTGCAAGGTCGAAGTAGGTCTGCCGAGCTCCACCCGCAGAGCAAGGCAGTATCGAAAAGGCTATGCACTAAAAGCTTGGAACGGCGAACGGATGGCCCGCGCAACCGTCTTCGCCAACTAAGCCGCCTTCGGTAGCCACTCGGGTGAGTTTTGAGACGAGCTGAGACGAGCTGAGACGGGTTACCCGCCCCGCTCGACATGTTCGGCTCCTCCCCGAGTGGCTTCCTTTCCTTTCTTTTCGTACGTTCAATCAGGTCCTGCATCTCCTAGGTGCGGGACCTTTTTACGTGTGGGGGTCCAACACCCATCGTTTCTGACGGTGCACGCAACCAAGGCACTCTTTTTCTTGCTACAATATCGGTATGCTATCAAATATCGTGCAGCCGGAATGTCTCTCCATAGACGACATATTGCAACGTGTCGATACGCGGGCGACCGGACTTACGGCGTCCGAGGTCGCGCAGCGCCGCGAACTCTACGGATCGAACATGCTTGACCGCCACTCCGTCTCCCTATTCGGGATCTTGTTTCGACAATTGACCGGCAACCCGCTCATACTCATCCTCGCGAGCGCAACCACAATCGCGTATCTGCTTGGACAACACATCAGTTCGTACTACATCTTCGCGATGATACTCCTAAGCGTCGTGCTCGGGTTTTGGAACGAGTATGGAGCGGAGCGCACCGTCGAAGCGCTCTTGAAGCGTATCTCCGCTACGACGTTCGTCTTACGAAACGGTACCCGTGAGCAGGTGCCAGTGTCGGACGTTACCATTGGCGACATCATCCTCCTCTCGCGTGGAGACATCGCGCCCGCGGACCTGCGACTCATCGCGGTCAACGACCTGCAGATGAATGAGTCGGCGCTGACGGGCGAATCTAAGACGACCTTCAAGACCGCGCAGGTGCTCGGCACCTCTCCCCATGGTCTCTCCGAGATGTCAAACCAAGTGTTCATGGGCACCTCGGTCGACAACGGCACCGGTAAGGGGGTCGTACTCGCGATCGGTAAGGATACCGAGTTCGGCAAGATAGCTAAGAGCGCCGCCTTCACAAAGCCACAGACCGAGTTCGAAAAAGGGCTGATTAGTTTCGGCAACCTGTTGGTGCGGACGATCATCATCCTGTGTATCGGTATCTTCATCATCAACTTCGCGCTCGGGCATGCGCTCCTGGAATCGCTGCTCTTCGCGCTTGCGATCGCCGTGGGGCTTACTCCCGAACTTCTGCCCGTTATCGTGACCATTAGTCTCGCGCACGGCGCAGGGAAGCTCGCCAAAAAGAAGGTTGTCGCCAAGCAGCTTATTGCGATAGAGAATCTCGGCAACATGGACGTGCTGTGTACCGACAAGACTGGCACGCTCACCGAAGATAACATCACGCTTATGGAGTATGCGAATCTCTTAGACCAGCGCGACAAAGAGGTGCTCATCGCGGCGCTCAACGCCAACGAAGCGATGGCTCACAATCATATCGTCGGGAACGGCATCGACGCGGCGCTATGGAAGTACGCACGGCAGGAGAACATCAAACCAAGCGACTCGGTGGTCAAGATCGACGAAGAGCCGTTCGATTTCGACAACAAAGCGATGTTCTGTGTCGTCGAAGAGGGCGGTGTGCGCACGCTCATCGTAAAAGGCGCGCCGGATTTCATGCTTTCCCATAGCGTTTCCGAAGATACCGCGTCACTGGCGGCGAAGTTCACCGCTTTCAATACGGATGGTCTACGGGTTGCGGTGGTCGCATCCCGAGTGGTCGAGAAGAAGGGTGCGTACTCGTGGGACGATGTCCACGATCTCACACTCCTTGGGTATGTGACGTTCCTAGACGTGCCGAAAAAAGGCGCGAAGCTTGCGCTCGATGACCTCAATGACCTGCATGTCGACGTAAAGATCGTGACTGGCGACAACGAACTGGTCACTCGAAAGATATGCGAAGAGGTCGGCATGAAGGTGACGGGTGTCATCATCGGTTCCGAGATCGACACGCTCACTGACGAGCAGCTCAAAGATGTCGTCATCAGCCACAACATCTTCGCGCGTCTCACGCCCGACAACAAGCTCCGCATCATCAAGATACTTCGCTCGCACGGTCACGTGGTCGGATTCATGGGCGACGGTATCAACGACATCACGGCGCTGCGTGGTGCCGACGTTGGTATCTCGGTCAATACAGCCGTCGACGTGGCGAAGGAGGCGGCGTCGATCGTGTTGCTCGACCAAGGTCTCGATGTCATCTGTGAGGGTATCCGAGAGGGGAGACGCACGTTCAGTAACACGCTCAAGTATATTCTCATGGGTACGAGCTCGAACTTCGGTAACATGTTCTCCGCAGCGGGTGCGTCGTTCATCCTCCCGTTCTTGCCGATGTTGCCGGTACAGATCCTGGTCACCAACGGTGTGTACGACCTCTCGCAGCTTAGTATCCCGACCGACAACGTCGACCGCGAAGCGCTCGTGAAGCCGCGCCACTGGAACATCGACTTCATTCGTAAGTACATGATCTTCTTCGGGCCCGTCAGTTCGCTCTACGACTTTCTCACCTTCGGTGCGATGTTCTTCATCATCCAGATGTACTACGGTGCCGGGAGCTTCGCGTCGCATGGCGCGCTCTTTCAGACGGGATGGTTCATCGAGTCGGTGATGACCGAGGTGTTGGTGGTGTTCGTTATCCGCACCTCGCGCACCCCCTTCTTTCGGAGCCGACCGAGCCGCTGGTTGCTTATATCCTGTCTCGGGATAGTCGCACTCGCGGTTCTCATTCCATTTACACGTATCGGCGCTGACCTAGGCTTCGTTGCCCCTCCCGCCATCTACTTCGTCGTTCTCATTATATTGGTGTCCACATACCTCTTGCTCGTCGAGTCTCTCAAAAAGCGGTTTCTCGACCATATCGACGGATAGTACGAAAAATTTGACAATGGTATTACATGTGCTAAGATTAAACCGCCTACATGTTCTGTGGGCGAACCATATCATGACTACCCATCAACACGACAACTGGAAACCGATGCGCATCACACCTGCGCTTTTTGGTGCGTCCACGCCACGAACCGCCGTTTTCGGCGCTATGTATCGAGGGCAGTGTTTTATGGCTATGTAATTCATTTTTTGAACTAGATGTCCACAAAGCCCTGCTGTCGCAGGGCTTTGTTCTTTCATAGCGCTGCACCGACGCAGCATTATCAACCATAAAGGAGCTAGTGTAATGGCTGACGCCGCGACCCCCGACTGGGACGAACCGCCTGATATAACGCAACAGACCGTTGCCTACGTCGCGCGCGGTATGCGTATGTTTTGGCACCTTATCGCGACCGAACGAAAGGTGATTCTCATTGCGGTGGGGTTGCTAGCGACCGTGGAGGCGCTTGCGCTGTGCTTTCCGCTGCTTGTTCGTGCACTGGTGGATCGGCTTCCGTCGGTCATGGTGCAGGGCATCACGGTCGACATCATTCTGCTCGTCGTCGCTCTGTTTGCAGCACGCACCGTGATGTTGGTGATCCGTCGGTTCATGCAGGAGCCGATCTTCATCAGTGCGCTCATCCGGTTGGAAAACCTCTGGCCGAGGATGGCACTGGAAAAGTTGCTCGCGCTCTCGCTTCGCTACCATGAACGCGAGAACACGGGTCGCAAGATTGCCAAGGTCAACAAGGGTGTCGAAAAACTGGTTGGCATGCTTGATGCGCTGTTCTACACGCTCATGCCCGCGTTGCTCTACACACTGTTTAACCTCGTGGTCATGTTCGTGCTCGATTGGCGACTCGCGTTGCTGTTCTCTCTGCCGATTGTGCCGGCGATGTGGATCAACCTCAAGAGTTATGAGCGATTCTACACCGACTGGATTCACTGGGAGAGTCTGAAGGAACAGTCCATCGGACGACTCTGCCAAGCGATACTCAATGTGCGGACGGTGCAATCGTTCGTGCGCGAGCGCGCAGAGGCGCAGTCGCATCGAGACCTGCGTGAAGCGATGCGCGTGCTCGACACCAACATCTGCCTGCGGTTGCAGCGGTACCACTTTGCGATGGAGATGGTGATTGGGCTCCCGTTCATCGTCACCATTCTTGTGGGTCTGTACTTTGTCTACCTTGGATGGAGTACGATAGGCACCGTGTCGTACATCTGCATCACGGGGTTCGTGTCGCTCCAGAGTCTGTGGAGTATGGTCCAAGTATACACGCGGGTCCTTCGCGACCTAGTCGCAGCAGAGCGTTTGTACACATTGCTTAACGAGGAGGTTGATGTCGCCAACGAAGCGCCCATGGTTGTGCCTGAGCAGGGGAGCGGAGAGATCGCACTGCGCGATGTATCCGTTATCTACTCGGGCAAGACACAGGCGGCGCTCGACGCGCTGTCGCTCACTATCCACCCGGGTGAGATGCTTGCGTTGGTGGGGCGCAGTGGTTCGGGCAAAAGTACGCTGGCGAACGTTCTCGCGCGCGTATACGACCCGACCAGTGGTACCGTCATGATCAACGGGGTCAACGTTCGCACTATCGATCGTGATTGGTATCGCCGACACTTCGCTTTCGTGCCTCAGGACATCGATATCTTCGACGGCACGATCCGCGACAATATCGTCTACGCCTATCCCGAAGCAGTCGAGGAGTGGGTGCGGCAGGCGGTCGAGGCAGCATGTCTCGATACGTTTGTCTACGACCGGGCGCGCTTCCCCGACGGTCTCGATACACAGGTTGGCGAGCGTGGAGTAAAGCTCTCTGGTGGCGAAAAACAGCGTGTGGGCATCGCTCGCGCGTATGTGGCGCTGCTTGCGGGTGCACAAGTGCTTGTGCTCGATGAGGCGACCGCGAGTCTTGACTCTGTGTCCGAGCGTGTGGTGCAGGACTTCATCGAACGGCTGCGAGCCGAGCGACGTGACCTCATTATCGTTGCGATTGCGCATCGGCTTTCGACCATCTACAAAGCCGACCGGATCTGCGTTCTAGCGAGTGGTCGTGTTGTCGAGGACGGCACGCACGAGCAGCTTTTGCGGCGCAACGGTCTCTATGCAGGGCTGGTTGCCTTGCAACAGATGGGCGAGTTGCGTGACTAACACGCACTAGCGACAAGGCCTTGGTGTAACAGCCAAGGTCTTTTTCTTTGGTATAGTAGTCGTATGAACAAGTCACGACTCGAGGCGCTTTCCGACGGGGTGTTCGCCATCGTCATGACCATCTTGGTGTTCTCGATCAAGGTGCCAACGCTCCAGCCCGGGGGGACCAGTACCGACCTGTGGAGCGCGCTCGTCGCGCTCGGGCCGCTCCTGCTGTCCTATTTCGTCTCGTTCTTGGTGCTAGCGATGTTCTGGCTCTCGCATCATTTCTTCTACAGCGCTTTCACCAAGAACATCGACCGCGTACTGGCGATGTTGAACATTCTCTACCTCTCGTTCATCGCGCTCGTGCCGTTCTCGGCACAACTGCTCGGTACCTATCCTGAACAATCGTTGTCGGGAATCGTATACGGCATCAACCTTATGATCATCAGCGTTATCGCGCTCGTCGTCATCTATTATGCGATGTACAGTGACGAGATAGACACCGCGCACGTCGAGGAGGGTATGCTTCGACGAGCGACCCTTCGCATGTACCTGACACTCGCATGTTCGGCGATCGGTGTCGCTGCCGCGCTCATCCACGACGACGCCGCACTCCTGTTCTTCGCGCTTCCTATCGTGTTCAATGTGACGCCGGGGTTGCTCAATATGCTTATTCGAGTGCTCGATGCGATATGAACGTGCATGTGTTGCCGAGCGGTGAGGTCGCACTGGCTGCCGCTCAGGCACTCATCGTTCGTTTCGCCGTGTTGCGTGAAAAAGAGTTCCTTTTTCTTTCCTCGGGTGGTTCGTCGCTCGCGCTTCTGGAACATCTCGATGCTGGTCCGTTCGGACCACACAGCACCATCGGCGTGCTCGATGAGCGCTATTCGAGCGACCCATCCATCAATAATACCGCGCAACTCGCCGCCACGGACTTCGTGATCCGTGCGCGAGAGCGAGGAGCACATTGCATAGACACAACGGTGCATCCTGGCGAGACGATCGAGCAGCTTGCCGAGCGGTTCGAGCTGGCACTGCGTGAGTGGATGGAACGTACCCAGGGGGTCATTATCGCGAGTGTCGGTGTCGGATCTGACGCGCACACATCGGGTGTCATGCCATATCCAGAAGACCCAGCCTTTTTCGAGGAGACGTTCAATGATGACGCGCGCTGGGTGGTGGCATATGACGCGGGGAACAAGAACCCGTTGCGGCAGCGTATCACCACGACGCTCCCGTTCCTTCGGCGTATCCAGCATCCGATACTTTTTGTAGTTGGTGAAAGTAAACGGTCAGCTATCGCTGCAATGCTCGCCGCAGAAGGTGTGCTCAACGAACATCCGTGCCGCATATGGCGCGAAGTGCCGAGTGCCGAACTGTATACCGACCAGGTCGTCTAGGCGTTGTAGCTGCGCGAGGTGGTGTCGCCACCGCGGCCGGTCCAGTTGGTGTGGAAGAACTCGCCGCGGGGTGCATCGGTCCGCTCGTAGGTGTGCGCACCAAAGTAGTCACGTTGCGCTTGGAGCAGGTTGGCTGGTAGGACCGCGCTGCGGTATTGATCGAAAAAGGTGAGTGCGGTACTAAACGCGGGAGCGGGGATGCCACGCTTCGCTGCGGTCGACACAACCTCGCGCCACCCCTTTTGGCAGCGTTTTATCTCGCCGCGGAAATAGTCGTCGAGCAAAAGGTTGGTGAGCTTCGGATGAACGTCGTACGCCTCTTTTATCTTGCCGAGGAAACGGGAGCGGATGATGCAGCCGCCGCGCCACATCAGAGCGATGCCGCCGTAGTTGAGGTCCCAGCCGTACTCTTTCGCCGCCGCGCGCATAAGCATATACCCTTGTGCGTAGCTGATTATTTTTGATGCATATAACGCGTCGTGCAGATGCGAGATAAATCGTCGCTTCTTTTCTGGGTCGGCGGCGATGCTGCCCAAGAGCGGACGTGGGCCTTTCAACTTCTTCGATGCCTGCACGCGCTCGTCTTTAAGCGCGGACACACACCGTGCGTACACCGCTTCGGCGATGAGCGTGATGGGGATGCCGAGTTCCTGCGAACTCTCTACCGTCCACTTGCCCGTGCCTTTTTGTCCGGCGGTATCGAGGATGTGGTCGACGAGGGGGGTGCCATCTTCGTCTTGTGTGGCGAGGATATTGCGAGTGATCTCTATCAGATACGAGTCGAGCTCGCCCGAGTTCCACTGCGCAAACACATCGTGCATCTCCGGGGCGCTCATGCCGAGGCCCTGTTTCATGATGTTGTAGGCTTCGCAGATAAGCTGCATGTCGCCGTACTCGATGCCGTTGTGGACCATCTTCACATAGTGTCCGGCTCCGCCCCCGCCTACCCACTCGCAACAGGGGACACCCCCTTCGACCTTGGCCGAGATACTTTGAAAGATATCCCGTATCTGCGGCCACGCGGCGGCAGACCCACCGGGCATGATGCTCGGTCCCAGGCGCGCCCCTTCTTCGCCCCCGGAGACGCCGGTACCGACATAGAGCAGCCCCTTCGACTCGCAGTACGCGACGCGACGGGTCGTGTCGGCGAACAGTGAGTTGCCACCATCGATGATGATATCGCCCGGTTCAAGATGGGGGATGATCTGGTCGATGAGCTGGTCCACCGGGCTACCCGCCTTGACGAGCATCATCACGCGTCGTGGTCGCTTCAGTGTCGCGATCAACTCGTCGATCGAACGTGTGCCGATGACCTTGGTTCCTTTCGCTTCGTGGTCGAGGAACGTGTCGACCACCGAGGTCGTTCGATTGTATACTGCGACCGTGTATCCATGATCGTTCATGTTCAATACTAAATTTTGGCCCATGACAGCCAGTCCAATGAGCGCTATATCAGCTTGCGGTTCCATGTCTTCACTATAACAGACCCTTCGCTGTGCTATCATAGACACACACAGCATCCTATGGCAGACAACACGAACATCATCACCGCAGAGCACTTAGTAAAGCGATTCGACGAGGTCGTGGCGGTCGACGACGTCTCGTTCTCGGTGAAGGCGGGAGAGATCTTCGCGTTTCTCGGACCCAACGGCGCAGGGAAGTCGACCACCATCAAGATGCTCACGACGCTCCTGCGTCCGACGAGCGGGGAGATCCGTATCAACGGCTTCGACCCGGTGTCACAGCAGCACCAGGCGCGCCACTCTTTCGGTATCGTCTTTCAAGATCCGTCGCTCGATGACGAGTTGACCGCCTGGGAGAATCTCGAATTCCACGGCGTGTTGTATGGTGTCGAGAAGAGTTTGCGTCGCACACGCATTACCGAGCTGCTCCAGTTCGTCGAGTTGACCGACCGCAAGGACTCACTGGTTAAGACCTTCTCCGGCGGTATGAAGCGCCGACTCGAGATCGCGCGCGGACTCATCCACCACCCGACGATCCTCTTTCTTGACGAACCGACCATCGGACTCGACCCGCAGACGCGCAACCATATCTGGCAATATCTACTCGAACTGAATCGAGACGAGAAGATGACCATTTTCTTCTCGACACATTATATGGAAGAGGCTGACCGCTCGGCTCAGCGTATCGCGGTGATCGATCAGGGCAAGATCGTCGCCTCGGGGACGCCGCAGTCGCTCAAGGACGAAACGAAGACAGCGACGCTCGAAGACGCCTTCTTGTCGCTCACCGGCAAAGAGATCCGTGAAGAAGCGGCAGCCGCGGGCGGGCACATGCGCGCGTGGCACACCTCTGCGAGGAGATAACATATTATGAACGCGATATACATACTATGGCTTCGACAAATCAAACGTTACCTGCGAGCGCGCTCGCGTATCGTGGGTTCCATCGGCCAGCCGCTCCTTTTTCTCGTGGCGCTCGGGTTTGGGCTGGGGCCGGTATACGCCGCCGCGGGCGGCGGCAACTACATGGACTTTTTGGCTCCCGGTATCATCGCCATGGGCGTGCTCTTTACGGCGGTGTTCTCGGGTATTCAGATCATCTGGGACAGACAGTTCGGCTTTTTGAAGGAGACGTTGGTCGCACCGGTCTCACGGCTCGAGATCATGTTCGGGCAGACCGCCGGTGGCGCATCCGTTGCGCTCCTGCAAGGCATCATCGTCTTTTGTTTGACGCTGATCGTCGGTTTTCGACCGGACAATTGGTTCATGGTGCCGCTGGCACTATGCTTCGCGGCGCTTATCGCACTTCTCTTCACTGCGCTCGGTCTCGCGATAGCCTCGATGCTCGATGACATGCAGGGGTTCCAACTCATCATGAACTTCATCGTCATGCCGCTCTTCTTCCTCTCCGGTTCGCTCTTTCCGGCGAAGAATCTCCCCACGGCACTGTCGGTCGTCGTCCGGCTCGACCCGCTGACGTACGGTGTCGACGGACTCCGTGGTGCGCTCACCGGGGTGTCTCAGTTCGGGCTTGGGACCGATACGCTCGTGCTCGGTATCATGGTCGTCATACTTGTAGCTATAGGCAGTTGGTTGTTCTCTCGTGTGCAGATCTAGCGATAGACCCGCGATATATGAAACGTCATACATTCGAGCGTACCGATATCTGGCGCGAAGGGGAGTGGGTCGATCTGTGGAGCATCGTACACTTCCTCTCCGGCGTATTGCTCGGGTTTTGCCTTCATATCTTGCACTACGGTGCCTCTGCGTCGGTCCTCCTTGCGCTTCTGTTGCTCATCATCTATGAGATGTGGGAGGCGATGATGAAGATAGAGGAAACTCCGGCGAACCGGTTCATGGATGTGGTCGTTGGTATGGCAAGTTTTGTACCGACGTTCTTTCTGCTCATACCGCAGCTTTCTCAGACGACTAGCATCCTCGTGTTCGGTGTCGTCCTCGTTGTGGATGGTGTATTGAGTACCGCTGGTTGGAGAGCGTCACAAAAGGCGTCTGAACTTCGACAACGCGTACATACCAAGTTTGAGATTGAACGAACGAAACTTCGAAAACAAAAGACTCGCTTGCGTAAGCGGTTTCGCCGCTAGTACGGAAAATGCGTCGCACGAAAAAAGCCGGACTCGTTCCGGCTTTTTTCGTGCGATATGCTGTGTCTTAGTGGTTACTGTTGTTGTAGAGCTGCGGAAGAGGAGGCAGTATGCCGACTCGTACACGAAACGCGGTAACGGACTTGTCGGTGTTGAGCAGACCCTCCACCATGACATTCTTTCCGACCGAAAGATTAGCGATCGTGCCAATAGTCGGCGGGGTAGAGGTGCTAGCAAAGACCTCTATCGTGGTCGAGGCAAGCACGTTCACCGTCACCGGTATGGTGGTTGTTGCGGTCACGTATTGTACAACGATACTTGTCCCGGTGTTCGCACTGATGGCGCCGAAGACGTTAGTGTTCTGTACGTGCGTACCCGGGGCACCTTGTGGTGGTGGGTTCCCCTGCTCCTGCTGACCATGGCCAAGATCGTTTCCACAGCGCTGTTCGAAGAATCCGCGAGTAAGAGGGCCAACGATACCACTACTGGAAGCGATACCGTTCGCGGCCTGGAAGCGCTTGAGCGCCTCAGCGGTCAGCTTACCGAAGAATCCGGTCGACGAAGCACTAAAGCCGGCGGTTGGATCAGCGGCAAGGATCTTTTGCAGATTGAGCACGTCCGCACCTTGCGAACCGATACCGAGATTGCGTGAGAACATGGCGCACGTCCCTGCGACCGGCCTTGGCAGAATGGGTGGGCGCACGTCCGAGGTGGTTGACGCCTCTCTCATCCACGGATGAGACGACGATGCGACGTTCTGCCAAGATTCAGGGTGTGTCGACGATGCGACTCCGTCCCACGGACGCGGCGGCATGCCTCCTTGTCCGGGCTGCCAACCTCCCCCCTCGCTCTGGCCAGTCAAAGTGGACTGTACGTTCGCTATGGTGCCACTGTCGGCACCAAAGGCGTTCAATAGACTGATAACCGCACTGATCTGCGTCGCCGTGAGTCCTGCGGCGTGTGACGGAGCTGCTACCACGAACAGCGAAAGCACTAAAAACGAACCAAGAATCTTTTTTCTCATGATATGCGATGGATATCTAACTAATAAATCGCTTCTTGTAAGGGTAGCATGCAAAAAGTCATCAGCAACCAGCTTGTCAACAGGGTGCGATATGACAAAAAATGCTTTTTGAGTTCAATTAGGAAAGTTTCTCGAAGGTCGTGGTGACACTGTCTCGCACGACGATGATGTCGCCGCTTGTATGTTCGCCAGAGCCGTTCACCAACTCCAGTACGACGGATGCGACCACGTCGGGGCTTTGCTGTTTTGCCGCGTCATGGGCGAATCTCTCGCGCAGTGTGGTGTTGGTGGGCCCTGGGCATAGCGCATAAAAGACCTGCTCTTTTCGATTGTGGGCGAGCGTCTGCATAAAGCTGTTGACAGCCGCTTTGGATGCTGAATAGACGGGGGTAGCACCACTCGCGTGTAAGCTAGCGGTAGAGGAGAGAGCGATGATACCGCCGCCCGCAGGGATGTGGCGCAAAAATGCTTTCGCCAGATATGCCAACGAGACGCTATTGACCAAGAACGTCACCTCGATGCTTTCGGGCGACTGTTCTTCAAGGATCGTCATCGGGTCGAGGTACCCATGGGCACACACGAGCCAGTCGATATGGTCGACATCGCTAAGTACCTTTTCTTGCAACCGTTGTACCTGGGCGAAATTCGAGACGTCCGTGTCCTTACGGTCGACGCCGATGACCGTGTGCCCCGCAACGGTAAGCGCCTCGACGATAGCCTCGCCGATACCGCCATGTGCACCTGTTACGACTATGGTTTTCATATAAAAAACAGTATACCGCACCCACTTCTTTCCGCTGGAGTGGATATGCACGTGTGAAGAAGAGGAGTTGACGCATTTCGACAATGATGTATTTTGTGTTCGGACGTTCCAACAGGAAAGGACATGTCGTGGAACAGGCCTTAGAGGTGTTTTTGCCTGGGGAGGATGAGGAGATCAGATTCATCTTCGACCCTGCCCAGGTGGCTGCCAGTGCCGCACTGCTTCTGCAGTGGGCTGTTTCGAAACTGGCGGTGGATAAGTTTGCGCACGGGGGAGTCTCGCGCCCGTATCTGTTCTTGGTCGTGACCGATCCGAAGGGTATTGAGGAGCGTTCGGTCATCGACCTCAAGAAGCTGGAAACGCTTATTCAGTTCCATCGCCCGGGGGTCCATCGTATACGTGGAATCTTGGTGTATAAAGACAACGAACAGGCGGCAGATGTTTGGGTTAAGCGAGAGAGTCGGCGCGAGTACAATACTCCACTCGAGGACTTTACAAGGTATCGGCCAGGCAGCGCCTCGACCGACCTGTCGGTCGAAGTGTCGGACGACTTCTTCGCGAAGCCACTCTCTCCTTGGGAAGACTGGTGGATCAACCTCTGGTTCGAGGACCCTCCCTGGGACGAATGCGAGATTAGTCGTCGTAAGTGGTTGGCCTACACCGTGCAGGCGCTCGCGATATGCCTCCTATGGATACCGTTCATTAGCATAATACGAGGGTTTTATGCGTTATGGTTGGTCTTGTCAGCTAGCCGTGGCATAAGGTGGTCGGCGATATGGCATCCGTTCACATACAGTACGAGGCAGGTGCGGGTCGGGTTCGAGGACCCAGACTACGTACTTGGACAGGATGGCTTTGGTCGGTTTTTGACACACGACAGTCGAGGTCGTCGTCGGCGCTTCTCGCAGGCACTGTGGACGTTCACACCAGTCGTCCAGTTTCAGCTGTTGCTCGCCACGGCTGAGGTGTATCTGCAACTTGGAGGCAGTCACTTTTTTGTGTGGTATGCCTGCACGGTTGTAGCGTTCGCGGTAGCGTGGCAAGGCCTGGCAGGCGGTCTTCTTCCGATCATCGAGAGGCATGGTGATGCACAAAGTAGACGAAAGGCCGCCAACCGAAAAGCACGCATTGAGGAAGGTGTCCGGTCGGGCCTCGCACGGTCGCTGCTCGTGCCCGTGCCTCCCACGGGTCTGCGGCCGGTTCAATTCATGAGTCTTGAATCCGCGTATCGGCATCTGAAACTGCGCTGGTGCAGACCAACCGCACGTCGCTAATGGGCGAGTAACCCGAGTACTACAGAGCTCCAGCCAAACAGCGGCTGGAGCTTTTTTGTCGTCTGGCAAAGTCTTGACATACACACCATAAAGGTGTTATATAGTTTTAGATTCCTGTTCGGCTTGTACAGGGCTAGTGGGTATGTTTGTAAAAGTCTAACAAAACATGGAAGGAAAGAACCCATGGTCTCTCCCTATAAGGGGGCACTTCTCGAGTATGTTGACACTGTGACGGTCGTCACTGTGGATCGAGATGGTGCCTCACCGGTGATCGGTACGGTAGTTAAGGTCACCGACTACGGTGTCTATATCAGGCAACCGGACCCAGACCCGATGAGCGAAGCGGCAAGGACAACATTCATTGCGTATGAAAATATCCGTGGTATTACGACGGTTGGCTGGGACCTTGAACGTACCGGAAAGATCTATTAGTTGTGCCTACTAAGGCTGCCTCTCGTTGGCAGCCTTTTCTTGTGGTACATGGGTAAGGGTGCAAAATGTCGTGATTTGGTATACTACTTGTATATGTCAGTCTTTCGAAGCTTTGGGCGGTATCTAGCGAGGCTCCCGCGGCTCTATAGTATTGGTGGCGTGATGGTCATCGTCGTGTTGGCGGTGGTCGGTGTACAGGTCGCCACTCGCAGCTCGACTCCGGTCGCGAGCGTCGTGGCGGGTATTTCGCATGTACACATCTCATCGGTCGCCAGTCTTTCATCGGCGACCGGGCCACTCCCCGTGACCGGGAAGGTTACATCGCTCAGCCACGCGACGATACTTGCGCAGACGTCCGGCGAGATAGTCACGCTCGACCATGCGCTTGGGGACCGCGTTGCGGCAGGAGAGGTCATCGCTACGTTCGAGAACGGTAGTCAACAGGCGGCAGTGGTACAGGCCGAAGGCGGCTACGAGGCGGCGCAAGCGGCGCTCGCGAAGACGACGGGCAGCACCGCGGCGAACTCCACCATCACCTCTGCGCAGGCGGCGACCAGCGCGCGAACGGCACAGACATCGGCGCTTGCCGCGCTGCAAAGCGCGTATGCGGCGCTCGACGATGCGGTACACACGAAGGCTGACACACTCTTCTCGAATCCGCGCAGCGTGTCTCCATCGATCACGCTCACTATCCCCAACAGTCAGCTTGCGGTGACGCTCGCCAACGAGCGGGGACAGCTGGAGTCCATACTCAGTAGTGCTAGTTCGCTTTCGAACGCTCCATCGAACGTCGATACAGCGATCGACTCTATGACCGCATACGCTCAGACGGTCCAAACGTTCGTGAACGATCTCGTGACCGCGGTCAATGAGGCGCAACCGAACCAGTCTATGTCGAATGCGACCATCGCAGGGTATCAGGTGTCGGTCGGGGCGGCACGGTCCGAAGTGGTCGCAGCTATCGGTAGTCTTGCTGCCGCTAAGAGCGCCTACGACAACGCACAGTCGGGAGCGCAGACCGCATCCAACACAGCGACGGCCGGGAGCCAGAACGACATCGCGTCGGCACAGGCGAACGTGAAGCAGGCGCTCGGCGCGCTCGATGCGGCGAAAGCGAACCTCGAAAAGACCATTATCCGCTCGCCGATCTCTGGCACCATCGTATCGCTCGCCATCTCGCGAGGAGACTTCGTCTCTTCGTTCTCACAGGTTGCCGACGTTTCGAACCCGAGTGCTCTGGAGATCGACACGAACGTTACGTCCGACGATGCTAAGACGCTGTCGGTCGGGGGTGCAGCGGTCATCAACGACACGACCAAGGGGGTCATCACGTCGGTCGCACCCGCGCTCGACCCGACGACGGGCAAGATCCTGGTGAAGGTGGGTATCACCGGTAGTCAAAGTTCGCTCACCGACGGCGACACGGTGTCCGTCTCGCTCTCTCGAGCAGCCAGCGCCGCACAACCGACACACGCACTCAAGAGTATCGTGATCCCGATCGCAGCAGCGAAGATCACTCCACAGGGCCCAATCGTCTTTACGGTCGCAAGCAGTACGCTGGTCTCGCATCCTATAACGCTCGGTTCGATCCTTGGCGACCACGTCGTGGTCGTCAGCGGTCTTACGCCGGAGACCGATATCGTCACCGACGCTCGTGGTCTGACGGACGGACAAACGGTCGTCGTCGACGCTAACTAATATGTTGTGGCTATGGAACTTCTTCCTCGATAAACGACAGTTCAGTTATGTACTCATCATAACCCTCCTTGTCGCGGGTGCGTACGCGGTCGCGAACATCCCGAAGGAGAACACGCCGTCCATCGTTATTCCATATGGCATCGTGACCGACGCACTGCCGGGCGCATCGGCCGCGGACATGGAGACGCTCGTTACCGACAAGTTAGAGGCGCAGATCTCCAACATCAACAATATCGACACGGTGACCTCCAACTCGGGCGACGGGGTCAGTGTGGTCACGGTACAGTTCAACGCGAACGCGGACATTAGCCAATCCATCCAAGACCTGCGTGATGCGGTCGCCAAGGCGGTGCCCGATCTGCCTGCCGACGCGACGACGCCGACGGTGAGCAAGATCAACTTCAACGACCAACCGATCATGGTCGCCTCGGTGGTGGGGGACCTACCGCCGACCGAATTCTCGAGGTTGGGGAAGACGCTGTCGGATGACCTCAAGAACATCTCGGGAGTCTCGAAGGTTGACGTGGCGGGTGTACCCGACCGCGAAGTGGATGTGGTGGTCAGCAAGGAGTCGCTGGAGCAGTACGGTCTGCGGCTCGTCGATGTCATCTCGGCCATCAGCGCCAACAACGCGGCTCTGCCCGCGGGGAGCATCTCGATGGATGGCGTCAACTACACGGTCAACTTCAAAGGCGGCATCACCGACCCGAACCAGATCCAAGACATCGCGGTCGGCAATAAAAAAGGTGTACCGATCTACTTGCGCGACATCGCGCTCATATCCGACGGTCTTGCGCCGGCGAGTACCTACTCGCGCGTGTCGCTGGGGGGTAAGCCGAGTGGTCAGGCTATCACGCTCCAAGTATACAAGCAGTCGGGCGCGAGCATGGTTGGTACGGCAAGCGCGGTGAAGAAGGAATTTTCCGACCTCGGCAGTACGACGCTCCAGGGTCTCAACGTCCTCATCTCGCCGTCGACCGACCAGGGAGTGCAGGTGAACAAACAGCTTGGCGATCTCACCAAGACCGGGTTCGAGACGGTACTTCTGGTGATCGCTGCTTTGCTCGTCACCATCGGCTGGCGCGAGTCGTTGGTCGCGGCGCTTGCTATCCCGCTGTCCTTCCTCATCGCGTTCATCGGACTCTTCTTCACCGGTAACTCGCTCAACTTTATCAGTCTCTTCGCGCTCATCCTTGCGGTCGGCATTTTGGTCGACTCTGGGATCGTTGTTACTGAGGCGATACATGCACGCATGAAGCTGTATGCAACTCCGATGGAGGCGGCACGAGCGGCGCTCCACGACTACGCGTGGCCGCTCATGGCAGGCACGATGGCGACGGTCGCGGTGTTCGCGCCGCTTTTCTTCATCTCTGGCATCATCGGTAAGTTCATCGCGGGCATTCCCTATACGCTCATCTTCGTGCTCATCGCCTCCATATTCGTCGCGCTTGGTATCGTGCCGCTCGTCGCGATCCTCTTTACAAAACAGCAACCGAACGCTATGGAGCGGAAGCAAGAGGAGCTGACCGAGCGGGTGACCGCGTGGTACAAACGAACACTGCGCTCCTTGCTGGAGAGTCGTCGCTATCAAAAGATATTCCTTCGCTCGCTGCTCGCGCTCTTTTTGTTGTCGTTCTCGCTACCGTTCACCGGCCTTGTGCAGGCAATCTTCTTCCCTCAGAGTAATCTCGATTTCGTATATATAAATATAGAGAAGCCGCAGGGGACGACGCTCGCACAGACCGACCTAGCTGCACGCGAGGTCGAAGAGATCCTCTATGCCGACCCAGATATCTCTTCCTTCCAGACGACCGTGGGACAGAGCTCGGCGCTCGGTGGTGGCAGCACCTCCGGCTCTAACCAGGCGAACATCACGGTCAACCTTCCCGTCGGTCATGCAAAGACGAGCACCCAAGTGGCGAGCGAATTGACGCGAAAGTTGTCGGTGGTGACCGACGCGACCATTCAGATACTCCAAGAGAACAACGGCCCGTCCTCCGGTGCGCCGATACAGATCCAGCTCGAAGGGGACAATCTCGACGACCTCATCACCGCAGCCGACCACGGTAAGCAACTACTCTCGACGATCCCACATGTCGTGAACATCTCCGCGACGACGCAGACCAACGGTACCGAGTTCGACCTTACCATCGATCGCGCCAAGACGACGGCGCTCGGGCTTAGTCCTGCGGTCGTGGCGCAAACCCTACGCGCCGCCATCAACGGCACCAAGGCGACGAGTATCACGGAGCCCTCGCAAAATATCGACGTGGTGGTGAAACTTAACCTCAATACCGCTTACACCGACCCTTCCAACACTTCGCAGACGACGATTGACAGTATCAAGAACCTTTCCGTGCAAGGTCCGAGCGGGCCGGTACTGCTCGGCTCTATCCTCACGGACACGTTGGGTTTGAGCAACTCCAGTATCGCGCACAAAGATAAAAAGCGCATAGAGACGGTGACAGCCTATCCGGACGCCCAGACGACCTCGGGCGCGGTGGTAAGCCAATTCCAAAAACGCGCGACCGAACTCAATCTCCCTGCGGGTGTCGCTATCTCTTACGGCGGTGAGAACAAGGACATCAATACGTCCTTCCAAGAGATGTTCATCGCGCTCATCGCGGGGTTGGTGCTGATGTTCATGATACTCATTATCGCGTTCAACTCCATTCGCTATACGCTCTATCTCTTGATGATTGTGCCGCTTTCGCTCATCGGCGTACTCGACGGGTTGGCGCTCACCGGGCAGCCGCTATCGTTCCCGTCACTCCTTGGCTTCATCGCGCTTGGTGGCGTGATCATCAACCATGCGATCATCCTCATGGACTCGATGATCCACCACCTTCGTGAACAGCCGGACAAGCCGCTCATCGACATCGTCGTCGACTCCGCTGCCACGAGACTGCGCCCGATATTCCTCACGACCGTCACCACGGTCATAGGCATGATCCCGCTCGCCGGAGCGAACGCGACCTGGGGCCCGTTAGCTTTCACCGTCATGTTTGGTCTCACCTTCGCCATAGTCCTCACCCTCGTCCTAGTTCCCGTACTCTTCTTCCGCGCTCCGCATAAGAAGATATAATATACGTATGCAAACACCATCGATCGTGTGGGTGGGTTTAGGAGTTGGCTCGGCGATAGGTGGTGCCATACCGATGCTTTGGGGAGACTATAATTTTTTGTCGTTCTCGTCGATGTTCTTTGGTGCTGTGGGCGCTTTCGCTGGCATTTGGGTCGGGTATCGATTGTCGCAGATGTAGTAGTTACTTCGTCACTGACCGCAGGAGGGCGCGTGCTTGTTCGAACCCGACGACCCAACCGGTTTGGCGGACACTTTTATAGAGCAAGGCGCGGAGCATTTTTCCTTGGGCATCGTAGACCTCTGGGTAGCCTTTGTATCGTACGATATTCTTCTCATACGTCACGATGTGTTTTTGTGCACGACTCAGGTAGTCAGACCTTTCTTCGAAACGTGAAAGGACGATAAGCAGTTTGATGAATTCTGCACCCCAAAAACTCCAGATCGCGGAGCCGCCGTACGCGGGGACCACCAGCCGCACCAAGAGCACTTCACGATGCGAGTGGTTGCTGTCCTGGTATCGCAGCGGGAAAGGGGCGTCGAGTTCGTGCTCGATCGTATAGTCGACCGCTCGTTGCAGATATCGACGCTCGGTAGGGTCGCGCGCGTCGAGAAAGCCGGTGAAGTGTACGACGAGCCAGTCCGCCGAATAGTACGCCCCTGCAATCGCTTCGTTCGAGAGGTCATCGATGAAATGTCCCGATGTTTCGGACCAGTACGTCTCTAGGATGTGCACCTTCAGTGTAGGTAGGTCTACGGCATTGGGGACAGCGAATCCTAATTCCTGGGCGAGCGACACCGTCTTCCAGAAGATAACATTGTCGTAGAACGAACTTTCGCGCAGAACGGAGTCTTTTGCGGACGCGAGTGCGATATCCTTGCGGACCAGTCCGGTTCGCGCGTCGTACACACGGCCGTAATATGTTGCGAGCAGGTTCGAGAGTGGTTCGCGGTATCGCTCCAACAACTCTCGTGCGCTTGTCGTCGTAGTGAGTGTGTACGTTGGGTCTTCGCTGAAGTATTGGTCATAGGGTCCGGTAACTCCCATGAGCGATGCAAGACCGTAGAGGATCCCATAGAGCGCGTCCGATGGGTAGCGATATATGTTGATAGGGCACACCGCCCTGGGCCCGACCGGAACGATGGTCGTCGTGCAGTCGCCGTAGATACTGAACACGTCCAGTGCATATGCGACCGTTTGCAGATAGATACGTTGGCGGTCGCGCCAGTCGTTCTCCGAAAGGACCGTGTGCGCATCGAGCGTTGCGTGGTAGAAGATACCAAGGTTGCGCGGATACAGCACGTTGAAGTGGTCACCGGAGATGAGATACGGTTTGCGTGGGTCGAACCGTAGCCGGTGAATATCGCCAATAATCGTTTCGAGCGTCTTTCCTCGTGCTCTCGTGCCTGCACGCACGTTCGACACGATATGCCATGCACACTTGAAATAGGCGAAGGCTCTCCACCACAGGGCTGTCCGCACGATCAGCGCACCTTTTCGTGTCAGATTGATCGCGCGCCCATCATCGGTGGCATAGAATATTTTTTTTATGCGATTCAATCTCTGGAAGGGGTTCAGCGTGTCGGCGTAGAGCGCGAGTATGACGAATAGTGCCGCGAACGAGATGCCAATGTCAGAGCGAAAGCTGTGGTACAAGGTCATGGGGTTGAGTATAGTATACTAAACTACCTTTTGAGGCTATTCGACCATGCTGAGTACTTTTGTCGCACCACTGCTCGCATATCTACTTTTGTATAAGTATTGGGCAATCTTCTGTGTGATGTTCGTATCATCCATTATACTGCCGTTGCCGACCAACAGTCTTCTGCTGGCGACGGGTGCGCTGGCGAGTCAAGGCTTTTTTGATTTCACGCTTGCACTTGCCGTCGCGGTTGGCGGCAACATGGCCGGAGATTGTGTTGACTTCGTCCTTGCGCGTCGCTATGGTCGCAAGGCACTCCATATGCTCAAGATCCGTACGCCGTGGTATGTCGTACATCTCGAACACTACATGCGCGATTATGCGGGGCTCACCATCTTTTTCACTCGCTTTTTCGCTACCGCGGATTCCTTCATCAGTGTGCTCGCTGGGTTCAGTGGTATATCGACGGGTACGTTCCTGGTGTACAGTCTGCTGGGCAACATCGTGTCCGATGGTGGGGTGCTCTATGTCGGCTATTTTTTTGGGAGCAATTGGCAAGCGGTGACCGGGACCCTCGGTACGGTCGAGTGGGTACTGTTCGGCATGTTCGTCGTACTCGTACTCACCGTCTCCTTGTGGTATCGACGACGGTCCAACGGGCGAAAGGTCAGACGTTGATCCACAACCACTACTTGTTCTTCTCTATGATCGTATGGATGTCTTCGGTTAAACGGTTGTTTATTTTGACCAAGCGATGGATCTCATCTTGGAGTTTGAGGATCGCCTCGGCGTCCTTGTAGGTTTGCTCGGCTTGTTTGTCGGAGGCGCGGCTGAGCACTTGTTGGCCGACCGCGAGGATGGGGAGCGCAAAGAGTTGGACGAGGTTACCAAGGAATAGGAGGAAGGTGTAGGGGTACGGGTCGTTTTTGAATAGGCCGACACCGAGTGTCGCGCAGAGTATCCAAATGAACATCCATGCGGCGAGCGCATAGAACATCCACATGCTGCCAAAGGCGTGGGTGAGAAAGACCGCTATCTTGCCGTTGAGTCCTACTTGCTCGCTGTCGGTGAGCACGACGCCCGTCTTCGCACGCTCTTTGATGCGAGGATTCGGGATGTGCGTCTCTTCCATATAAAACATAGTATACCTGCTATACTGGTGTGTATGCAACGAAAATGGGCAGTTGTCGTGGTGGTAGCGGTTCTTCTCGCGGGAGGTGAGTTCTATCTGCTATCTCTTGGTGGTCGTATGACGAAGACCTTGCAACCGTCTCCTGTGCCGGTCGAGACGGCGTTCGATCCGAAGAACGCGACGTACACCGTCGAAGGTCTGTCCGTATCATTACATAACGGGGTCGCTCAGGTCCCTGCGGCTCCCGGGTCGGCATCCAAAGTGACGACACGCTATTTCGGCAATGATGCGACAGGGGATCTCAACGGCGATGGTCGAAACGACACGGCGTTCCTTATAGCGCAGGAGGGTGGTGGCAGCGGAGTCTTTTACTATGTGGCCGCCGCGATCAATACTCCAGGTGGCTACAAGGTCACGAACACGATACTGCTTGGAGACCGCATCGCTCCACAGACGACCGAGATCCGTAACGGGGAAGTGTTAGTGAATTATGCCGAACGTAAGGCGGGAGAACCTATGACCGCCGAACCGTCGGTCGGTGTCACAAAGATGTTCAAGATCGCTCACGAGACGATACTGACCGAAGTGGTGCAGTAGGGTGTGGGGGATGTATACTTACTAGTGCTATGCCGTGGATCGTTATAGGAGTCCTCATCGTCGCGATACTCTTTGGGCTGGTCGTGTTGTCCAGGTCTGGTGCTCAGGAGATGGACGAAGACGCGATGCAAGAAGCCGCGGAAGCTCCGCCGGAGGAGCTTGAGCAGGCGTTGCATCCGCCGCCTAAGACGAAAGAGGAGATAGAAGAGGAGAATGAATTCTATACTAAAAAGTAGTCAACGCCGGACGCTGGTGGTGCTTGGGTTCGTGGGTTGTGTGGAAATTGCCGTGGTCGTGTTCCTGCTCGTGTGCCCTTCATCACAACATCATCCGGTGTCCGACACCATACTAGTAACCGACACATCTATGCAACTCACCAGCACGATGTTCAAGAGCAATGGGTCGATCCCTAGCCTGTATACCTGCGAAGGTGCGAACACAAACCCGCCGCTCACCATAACGGACGTTCCCGCAGACGCGAAATCGCTCGCGCTTATCATGGACGACCCGGACGTACCGCTGGAAGTGCGGCCGGACGGTATCTTCGACCATTGGGTGCTCTACAATATACCGACCACGACGACGCTCATCCCCGCGAACGGCTATGTTGGTTCATTGGGTGTGAATAGTGGTGGTGGTGCGAGCTATGTGGGCCCGTGTCCGCCGACGCAGTATGCGCCTCGCGAGCATCGGTACCAGTTCACGTTATACGCGGTCGACTATGTGCTCCAATTCCAAACTCCTCCGACGAAAGCCGAGGTGCTCAAGGCGCTACAGGGACACACGCTCGCGCAAGTGACACTGGTAGGTCGATACCAAAAGAAAGGCCGGTAGCGGTTGTGGGTGGAGTGCGATGCGCTATACTTACGGTATTAGTCGCCTAATAACTTTCAAGATGAACTACAACGTCAAGGGCACCGGGCTGCAGATCACCGACGAGATCCGGGACTATGTCGAGAAACGGTTCGGTCATGTGGACAAGTTTCTGAAAGACGATACGACCGCACATGCCGATGTCGAGCTCGAGTTCAAGGCTGGGGAGGAACACAAGAAATTCCGCGCGGAGTTCACGCTGACCGCACGCAAACAAGTGTATCGGGTCGAGGCCCGGGGAGACACGCTTCATGAAGCGATAGATGTGGCGACCGCTGAACTCACTCAAGAGGTCACTCGCGAGAAGAAGAAACACCAGCACCTCCTACGTCGCGGCGCGGCTACGATAAAAGACGTCGTGCGAGGATTGCGCGACAAATAAGTGGGGCCGCAGCACACGCTTGTATAGGTGCGAAAAGAAAGCCCCTCGGCACAAGTGCCGAGGGGCGGTGTGTTCAGTCATGCCAGAGAGGAGGACGAGCCGGGAGGTTGCGACTCGAGAGCCAGTAGTCCCTGACGAAGTAGACAATCATCAGAATGAAGATGGTCCAAAGTGCCATCCTGAAGAGCCAAGACATAATACCGAAGATGAGCGGAGCGATGAAATAGAGCAGGAAGATGAATCCGATCCCGGCGTCGAGCCACGTTATGTTGACCGACTGGTCGCTATGCATCGTCGACCTTGCCTGAAGATAACGCACGCTCACGTAGGCCAGCAAAGCGGTAAATATGATCATCGACATGTCAACCAGACCCTTTATGCTGCCGCCCGAAGGGTTCGGAACGGTCTGAGAAAAAGATAACATGAAGAATGTTGTTGTCAACATGTATCGTATCGAAAGCTCAGATGATAATGGACATGAATATGTTCATGTGCTATCGTGCGTTTCGGTAGAATATCGAAAGAAGGCCTCGGGTTTGCCGGTGGCCAGAGTCGAACCGTTGTGAGGTAGAAGATGACGAGACTGTTCGAGTTTCCCGCGAGGACCTTTCGTCTGACTGTGATAAGGAGTCCGTTGGCAGTCGCCGCAGCTGGGGAAAGCCGAGAGGCAGACTTTGCTCGTGAGCTCTCGCCAGCGGGGTTGCGACAGGTCGTGTGCTGGGCGTACAGCGGGTTTGTGGCAGACGCGAGCCACATCCTGCACGGTCCCGCGTTGCGATGCACGGATCTTGCACGGCGTATCGCTGGCACAAAGGCCGTCGTTGTGTCGCGAAACACACTGTGCTATACATTCGATCCTATCGCGGCTCGAGCCTACCGGGCGTTCGGTGAGGGAACGCTCGAGGAATATCTAGCCTATGCCGGTAGGGGACAATCGTCGATGCTTGCGCAAGTGCGAGTGGGGCTTGCTGACGTTTTGTCGATATTGGAGACGAGCGGTGCGTCCCATGTCGTGGTTATCGGTCACGGCATTTATCTCAATCTGATGCTACTGGAGCTGCTCGAGCAGCATCTCGCGGACCAGGCGTTCCAGGGGCTTTCGGCGGTGGTGCGTCACGGGGTCCTTTCGCCGGGTTGCGGTATCTCCATCTTCAGTGTGGACGGAGTGCCGAAGGCGTGGACGAGCCATCGTGCGGCACCGAATGGTCAGCGCTTGATCAGCGAAACCCTCTCGCTATAGTGCTCGATCGGACAGGGAAGTAGTTCCACTCACTCATACAAGCTCGCCGACAACGGCGAGCTTTTTCTGTCACAGACATAAAGTGTGTCGGGTGTTGCACAAAACGGTTCGTACAAAAAGCCGCTCAGGAGCCGAGCGGGATGTGCTCCCGAACGGTTCCTGAGCGGTATGCTCGTTGGAGCGACAGAGTGCGTCTCCTCCGTGATCAGTGCCAGCTTCTCTCCATGCCGTGGTCATCGAGCAGGCGGACAGCAAGCAATTTGGCACCATGTACGAACGCGCTCCTCACCATTTTTTCGTGAGGGATAGCGGTGAGCTCTCCGAGTCGGCGCAAGCCGGTCCTCTCACAGCTGGTGAGCAACAGTTCTTTTATGCGCGGCGGCACGTCTGCGTATGCAGGAAGCCGCAGCACGTCTGCGATCAAGCGCTTGCTTGGCCGGTCGGCGAAGCCGATCTGCACGAGTTCGGTGTCCATATCGAGCGGCCGCAGTCGACGCTCGACGTCTTTGAGTGTTTCCGGGTCGGTCGCACGGATCTCTAGGTACGGCTGCTCGGCACCCTTCAGGTCGGTGGGGGTGCCGCCCGCCCAGTCGGTTATCACCTCGTCCGCATAGGACGCATCTTGTAACAACTCGCCGATCAACTCCCGTACCGTATCGGAGCGCTGCTCGTCCAATCCATGCACGATGATATTTGGCATCGCCGATCGTCCTCTCAAAACTGTTTATCGTCCGTGATATATATAGAGGATGTACACAATTTGTCAACGCACTCTGTAATAATTTCAAGCGTTGTTGACACTTTTGATGAAATTCTCAAGCCGTCCCAGCGGTGTCGTCCCGATCGACAGATGCTCTCGTGCGGTGTTGTACCAGTCCACGTAGGCGTACAGATGCCGTCGTCGATGGTCACG
>CAINNF010000014.1 GCA_903851045.1 Candidatus Adlerbacteria bacterium | reverse complement strand
GTGAGGATAACGTTCGGGAGCACCATGACGCGCGTCTCGCCCGCGTTCGTCTGCGTACCGCCAACGGTGATGCGGTAGGAACCCGTGGTCGCTGGGTTGGTCCAGACCTTGGTCGAAGCGGTGGTGGTGGCGATGCCGATGGTCATGACCGTCGACGAGGCGATAGGTGTCGCAGAACCACAGAGCGTGAGCGTGAGGTTTTCGTCCACGCCGTTGTTGTAGTTGCCGACAGCAGAAAATTGATTGCCGGCTGTACAAGCATTCACGATCGAGTACGCCGTCGAACCAGCGTAGAAAGTGAAATCGGTCGACGTCGCGGGAGAGTATGCTTCGGTGAACAAACTACCGACAGGGTCAAGACCAATCTTGATCTGTTGGCCGGTGTTGATAGGCATGTTCGAGGTGAATTGGATGGTGTGTCCCGCAGGGGCGAGGGTGTTGGAGCTGGTGAGCGTGTCGCTCACTTGCGTCAAACTCGATGCTGCGTGCGCTTTTTGGAAGAGTACCGGCGCGCCGACCGACCACAAGAACACGGACACGATCAGCAGCAGTGCGATCTGTGTGGAGAAGGTGAGCTGGATGCGATCTTGGTTCCCTAGTGTGTTCATACGTGGTTACAACGTGCTAAATAATTATAAATTTTGCGGCGCACACCTCGTGCATTACCCTATACTATACGACAGTAATGGCTCTTGTGTGATAAAAAACCTTTACCATGTGGATAACTTATGGTCTTGGGACGCTTTCCGCCTGTATGTGCACGTCCGTGATCTGGAAACTATGCTTCCCCTCCAGCACGGTGTGCAGGTAGATCCAGGCACCAACTCCGCCGATTACGCACACCAGTACAAACAGCAGGAATAGGCGATATTTCCGGATCAATTGCCCAACGGAACGCGTCTGCTGGTGCTTTACCTGCGTGCGCGTGGCAACCTGAGCTGATCGTGACTTTTGTTTCGCACCAGCGACACTCCGGAGGTCTATCACCCCTTCGCGTACCGGCTCGATGAGCGTCTCGACGATCGAAACCGTTTGCGCTGGTACGGCATGTATGCCGTATCGCTGCTGCTCTAATTCGAGCGCTCGTCGGATGTAGCGTCGTATGAACCAGATGATACTCCACAAGAACAATGTGACGCTCAACAGCCCGATAGCGACCGGCACGACTGGGATAACCCAAAAATAGGTCTTGCTCGTCACGTTCTGTTTACCGTCTTGGCCGTATGCAAGGGTCACCTCCGCACTGTAGAGACCGATGTCGAACAGGTCCGGACTCCCCTCCCAAGAAAATTCGAACCGACGCACACTTTGCGGAAGCACATTACCAAAATCGCTGCCCGTGTCCTGGTTGATAAGCACCTTGCCGCGCTCCTTGCCCCACATGTTGTATATGGTGATATCCCCTTGAGGACGTACGTGGGTATTGCCGGTATTCTCGAAGCGAAGTAAGAAATCGGCCTTCGGCTCCTGATATAATTGTTGCGACGTGATGAACTCGCGGATCCGACCGCGTTCCGTGATATCCCCTTTGACCTGTACGAAGAGGAGCGAGGACACATAACTCGAGACTTTCAGTACGGTCCCGGTCGCATGGATGCCACCCGGCTGCGTGCCGACCAGTATCGCCGCATAGTGTCCGCCCGGCTCGGCGTTCTGTGGAATGGTCACAATAAACGGCACCTCGCCGCTCGACCCCGCCTTTACCACGATAGGGTCGCTCGGAATCTGTACCCATCGCGCCAATGCAAAGGACTGTTGTGCCGGGTCCGCCGACTCGTCGACCAGCGGTATGAACTTGCTTCTCCCGTCTTCGCCGCTCGCCTGCATGTCCATCAATTGCGCATAGTAGGTGACGTCGTACGTATTACTGTTGACGATCTTAAGCGTGCTCGCCCACGTCTCCCCCGGCCCGATAGTGAGCTGAAAGAGCGGTGGTGTCACTGTCACCGACAGCGAGTCGGCTCGCGACGATGGCGCTCCTACCCCGTATACGCACAAGACGAGTACTACACCGAGTACTCCTCTACCGATCACTCCATACCGTATATGACGATTCATCGTGATTTCTTGAGCGAGATGACATGCCCTTGCACCTGCGCGGTCGTAGTTGGTGTGTTGTGTACGGTGGGACCCACAGAGACGGTCGGATCGGAGGGCTGTATGCGTGCTTGCGTACGCAACTGCTTCAGATCGATCGCGCTCCCCTGAACTTTCGGCACGTCTTGTTTCGCCAACACTTCTTTAAGACTTCGATGTTTCGACTCCACCGGATCTGCGCTCTGCGTCATCGCTTTTTCTTCCGACACGGTGGATCTCTGACCGCGTCGGAACATACCGAACCGCCGTTTCGTGACCTGTGGCGCTTCGACCACTGCCGCAACAGCAGACGCAACCAAGGGTCGCTGCTCCGGGGTGGCTGGTAGCGTCGGCACGAACTCCTCGGTACCATGCAGCTTTTGTATCGTGTCCTCATTAAGCAGTCCGGCATGCGCGAACTTGTAGAGGTGCCGTCGTTCGAGCCAATTGTGGAATTGCAGGGCAAGGAACACGATAATGAGCAGACTGATCGTAAATAGCAGCAGCATCTGCTTCCACGGGACGACCCAGAAGAAGACCGTGTCTTGTACCGTCGCGATTTGTGACGACCCATAGTCGACGGTCAGGAGCGCTTTATATCTTCCAAAACCGTTCGCACCGCTCCATACGGACGCCATCTGTGCGACCTGATCGGGAGAGACGGTCTTACCTTCCCTATTCACGTCGACCGTCGCCACCTCCTCACCATTCCTGTTGTAGATATGCACCTGCCCTTTCGGCTCTAGGTTCTGGTTGCCGATATTTTGCAGCTGATAGTTGAACATAACATCGTCGCCACTAAAGTAGACGTTGTCAGTGGTGAACTTATTGAGTTGGAGCAGTTCCTTGATATCGGCTTGCACCTCGACGTTCACGGTCACCACACCGATTGGCGGCTTGGCGTCCGCCTCCGCTCGCGTCCCTCCGGTCGTGAACGCTATCTGTGCATGGTACGTACTGGGGACCGCATTAAGGTTGACACGGATGATGAACGGTATCGCCTTCTCCTCGCCGGGCCCCAGGTCGACCGCACCGCGCGAAAGTTCGATCCAATTCGCGAGCGAATCGGCGAGTCCGGTCGAATCCGCTGCGCGCGAGAAGCCCTGGTCTCCGAGCTGCGAATTGATGTCGCTCACCGACGGATAGATCTCGAGCATGTAGTTGCTGTTGTTCTTGACCATGACGCTTTCTTTCACGATGTCGCGCGGTTTTACTTTCTCGTCGATGACCACCGGAGTGACCACGAGACTCGGTGATACTTGCGCATGCGCCGAGGCGAAGAAGCCACAGAACTCGATACCGATGGAGATGAGAAGAAGATATCTTTTCATAGATTAAAAGGTGGGCACAACGATATAGACAACGTTCGTGCTGTACGCGTCAGCGATCTGCTGGTCATGTATCTCGGTCTTATACACGATGTCGGTCGACCGGTCGCTCGCTGGTCCCGTGCTGTAGGCAACCTCGTCGGGAGTCGTCGTAGAGAATCTCGCGTATGTATCGTCCGCGGCAAAGCGCGTCGACCCGCCGGAGAGGACCGATTCGTTCGTGTGATACCCATAACAACCGGTGGACGTCAGCGAGCACCCGGTCGTCCAGCCGACCGGACTATCGTTGGTGCCGGTCACCGGCGGTATCTCCGAATCGCTCGTACCGACGAACCCCTGGGTCGCATAGGAGAAGATCTCATACCCCTGCGGTGCGTTGGTGGTCACAGTCAGACGCTGTGCACCAAGCGCCGAGCTACCGTCGAGCAAAGAGCCGAACGGGACGCTTGTCGAAGTCGTGTCGATCGTGGTGGTCGTGCCGCTCGTCATGGTCGCAGACGCTAACCCATCGATACTAAAACTAAGCGTCCCACCAGCAGACGAGAGACTGGGGTAACTCGCCCCCGAAGCAAGAGGTACGCTCGTGTCGTTCGCCGTATCGACCAGCCGGAAGAAATAGACGGTGTTCGCGACCGACCCCGCCTCTTGTATCGTGAATTCATACTCGGTCACGGTATTCTTCGTCTGTGTGAACGTCGAAGCGCTCGTACCTGAGGTGTTGTGCGTACCACATCCGGTCCCGACACTACCCGAACATGCGTCAGAGTCAGAGAGCACTTTGGTCGTGATGATGCTCCCGTCCGACCCTGCACCGCTCGCGTAGCACCATATCGACCCCGCGACACAGTCACCAATCTCGACCACGTCGTGCGCACCCGTCGAGAAATCCGATGAAGTAGCATACTGTAGTTTGAATTTAAGGTCGTTGGCTCCGACGCCCCCGGTCTCTGCGATTGAAACGCGCAGTTTGATCATATTGCCAGCACTGATGCTCGATGGTGCGACATCTTCTCCCGCAAACGGCACAATGGGTGTCTCATCGGTCTCATCATCATACCATCGCCATTGCTGTTGTTTGGGTGCGAATGCGTCGTAATACATAACGCCGGAGTTCATCTGAAAGCTGGTACTGGTCGACTCGCCGCCTCCCACCTGGTCGGCACTTTGCACTTCCGAGAAGCTCGTCGATGTCCCGCTCCCCCCGAACGTGTTGGTCGTCGTATCGCGTGTCATGAAACTACTACTGGTCGCTTCTTGCGCGAACACCACATGCGCGGCAAGACCAGCACCGAGCAAGACGGCGACGATCGCGAGTATTCTGCTGGAGCTTCGACTCTGCATGGTGGATTATTGCTGCGTATCGTTGGTTATCGGGGCGACCTCGATGATCTTATTGAGCGTCGGACTATAGAGGATCGCTTTTTGCGCGTGCGGATACATCAGCACCACATCGCCCTCTTCCGCATTGACGAAGAACCGTTGGCCTTTGAGCTTGCTAAGGTCGCTCACCACCGCGATGACTGGTGTCTCGTCCGGCAGGAGCATGAGCGCGCCGACCCGCGCGATCACTTGTTGCGAGTCTCCATTCGTACTGGCGCTTGGCGTGGCGACCGGTACCGCTTGGTCCACATGTGTACCGCTCGACACTTGTGTGAGACGGGTGTACGTCAGATACCCACCAACACACAGCACCCCGAGCACGATCAGCGCGAACCCGGCGGCGTACATGCGCCGCCAACGACGCACATGACCCGACCGCTTCGGCGGAGTCTCCGTTCTTGGACTTTTGAGCGTAATAGTGAGATGTTCGTCAGCCATAGCGTTATTGTTTGGTGCTCATAATGGTTTGCACGACCCGTGAGGAATCCTTCATATTCTCCCAGAACAGGACGCTGCTTTTCGGAATATAGATAGTATCCTCCGGACCATGCACCTCGCCTCCAAGCTTTATCAGGTTCAGACTTGCGGATGCCTGGTTCTGGTCGAGGTCGGTCGCCGTGCGCAAGTAGTACACGTTACTGAGCGCGAGATAGTTCGCATCATAATCCTTGACCTTTCCGAAGTAGACCTGGTTGTTCGTAAGGAACACCGCTTGCCACTTCGCCTCCGAAACGCTCGGGAAAGCTCCGCTGTGCCCACCAAACCCCAGCGCCGCGAACCCGATCCATAAGGCCACGAGTCCGATGACCCAAAACAGTACACTCTTTATTCCGTTCTCAAGTAGATAGTCCAGCATAAATATTATTGATTCTTCGTGATCGTTATCTCGGTTAATTCGGTGATCGGCTTCCAAGTACCCGTTTTACCCTCCTGCCCGACCAACAGATAGTAGGTGCCGTTCAGTAACGTGCTTGGTAGATCGGAGATGGCGTACGAGAAGGCGCCTTGCGAGCACGGATACGCACGATTGACGATGTAGGAGCGCGAATCGTTCGCATAATCGGTCGCGTTCTTAAAGAGCAGAACCACGAAGTATGCGTCGGAACACTGCCCGGACACCGTGACCTCTCCGGTCGTATTGTCAACTTTCGACGTGAGCGGCGCGGCGACCGTCTCCTCTCCCACGACCGTCCCCTCCTTGTCTTCGACCTTCCGCTGAGAAGGAATGTGCTTGCCCGTGAGCGCGAACGAGTAGGTAGGAGATGGTGGCGCATCTTTGATAGGGAGACTGGCGAGCTTTCCAGGCGTGACGACGGTCGGCACATCGGATGTCGCCGTATCCGTACTCGCATCGACGTTCTGCGCGACCACATCAAGCGTCGAGGTGCTCACTGCGACCGGCGTCGCTTCGCCCGTGCTCGTATCTTGTCCCACGATACCGACCGCTGTGTCAGAGGACGTGCTGGTCGTCGCGTCGACCACGGGGATAGACGTGGCGCCAGTACTGGTCGTCTCCGGATTCGTCGTGTCCTCAAGCAATGTGCTCGAGGCCGCCGACTGCATGTTCGTCGTATCTTGCACCGGCGCGATCGAGCCTTGCAGATCTACCGACTGCTGCGGCGTCGAACTCGCAGAGGGGTCAGGTGCTGCTGTCGACCCAAGCGTTGACGACGCCGAAGCCGATACTGTCGGCGCATCATTCGACAGGACCGATGCACCCTGGTCGGTCGTCTGCGATACACTAGGAGTCTCCGTCGGTGCGGACGGCGGAACACTTGCCGTATCCGGCGATGGGACACTCGTTTGATCCGTGCTCGTGGTCACAGGCGCAGTGTCGGTCGTCGCCGATGCATCGGGGACCGACTGTGCAAGCGCGGTCTGTGCCATCACGAACGACCCGATGACCGCGAGCGTGAGGATTTTTTTCGTGAAGATTCTCATAGTGTTAGTGTAATCTATAAACTCGTTATTAATATTTGCTTTCAACATAGATATTGTTGATACCGATAGCGCTCGTGTTCACGGTCGTGTTCGCGGTACCGTTGGACATCACCGCCTGTGGACCCATGAAGATGGTGTTGCGCGGCAACGTCACCGTCACGCTCGCATCGACGATGGTCGTACCCGTGTTCACGCTGTCCAGCCGGTAATAGACCGTCGCATCATTGGGTTTCTCATATAGATAGAAGTCATATGCTTGTCCAGCCGCAAGTATCGCACCCGTGATCGGCGTCTTGGTCGTGGTCACATTGTTGCGCGTGATGATCGAGAAGACGTTCGCGCCGTCGGTCGTGTCATGCCACAGACCGACGAAATCTCCCAGCGGCGCGTCCGCGGTGACCATCGAGGTCGAGGACGACGTCAGGCCGACAAACAAACGTATGGTCGCCGCCGGATACGCCTCGACACTAAAACGAGAATGGAAGAAGAACCCTCCTAACCCGACGGCATTCCCCATCCAAAACTGCGGGAGTCCTGCCGCGGTCGCGAACACACCGAGCGTCTGGTTCTGCGTGGTTGCCACGTTCGCATACCGAGTGCGGTGCATCTGGTTGACGATGGCTGGTGCTGTCGTGGCGGGTGTCGGATGGGTCACGGTGCCAGCTGCCGTCCAGGTAGTACCGAACCCAGTTCCTGTTCCAGTGGTCCCTGTTGAGGGCTCGAACAACACAATAGTCGGACCATACAACCCTGTCTGCATTGGCGATGTCGAGCCGGTCGCATCTTCGGTCTTCACCATCGTCTTGCCAGCGACGCTCGCCGCATAGATGTCGAGCTGGTTGGATGGTGGCGCTACCGGATCCGTCGTCGTCGCGAGTTCGAGCACACCCATACTGCTTATACTAAACATGGTGATGCCGGTGCTCGAAGCGACAGTGAGCAGGTCGGCAACCTGACCCGCACTCCCCTTCACTGTTAGGCCGTTGTTGGCTAAGCTCCAATTGAAATTACTGGTCGCTTTGAACGAGCCGTCCGCGTTCTTGAACTGGATGTCACCCGTCGTGCTCGTCGCCTGACCACCACACGAGCGCCAGGCGCTGTTCTCATAGCAGCGGAACGAGTTGGTGACACTACTGTAATACATCGCTCCGTTCGTGCCCGCAGGGTCGGTCGAATTCCCCGTATCGGCGACAAGCACGGTCGGGGTCGCACTGCCACCCGTGCCGACCGTCACGCGATTGTTTTGCGTATCGAGCGACACCATCTGCGGCGTCGACGTACCACCCAAGGTCAAGCCTTGAGTCGAGGTGAGGTTCGTCTTGAACACTAACGCGTTCGTCGAAGTCGATTGTATCGTACGAGCGAACTGATTGATCGATTCGAACAACGTGGTCGAAGCGTTACCAAATTGCTGCAGACCACTCCACACGTTGGCATTGGCGACATTAAGCGTGAGCGTCCCGCCCGAGAGTTGCAGACCGCCGCCCACCGTCGTGGTCGCTATGGCACCGGTGCCGTTACCGGTGAGCAGTGTGTTCGCAGCGATGTTCGCCCAGCCCGTGCCACCGCGCACGACCGAGAGCACGCCGTTCCATATAGTGGTAAAGGTATGGATATTGCTTGCGGATGTGATCACCAGCCCAAGATTCGTATCGGTCGAAGTAGCGAACGTTTGTGACGAGCCCGTCTGTGTCTGCCCCGTCGCACCGAGCGAAGCCACCCCGGCCACGTCGGAACCACAAGAAAATTGTCCGGTCGTCGCATCCCACAAGAGCTTTGCGTTCGAGCCAGTACAGGTCGTGAGTCCTGCACCAGTGATCGCCGAAGAAACATAGAGCGCTGTGGATGACGCCTGCCCTATCGTCGCGCTCGCAATGGTCGACGAAGCGGTAATGGTGAGATTCGTTGCGGTGGTCGTCGCGAGCGTCGTCGAACTCGCGACCGTGAGCGCTCCCGCGACGCTCACATTACCCGCGGAGTCTATCGTGGTGGTAGCGGTACCGCCGAAGTATGCCTTAGTGAAGACCGATGACAGCGAGGTGGATGCGTTCGCGTAACTTTGGAGCCCGCTCCACACGTTGGCATTGGCGACATTAAGCGTGAGCGTCCCGCCCGAGAGTTGCAGACCGCCGCCCACCGTCGTGGTCGCTATGGCACCGGTGCCGTTACCGGTGAGCAGTGTGTTCGCAGCGATGTTCGCCCAGCCGGTACCACCGTTCCCTACCCCAAGTACATCCGTGACCTCGGTGGCGAGATTGAGCGCGGAGGCGGAGATGACACCGGCGGTGGCGTGCACGATGCCGCCGAGCGCACCGATGATGACCGAGCCGAAGTTCGCCTGGGTTGAGGATGCGTACGATGCCGAGAGGTTGGTGG
>CAINNF010000013.1 GCA_903851045.1 Candidatus Adlerbacteria bacterium | reverse complement strand
GCAATGCATGGTTGGGAGAACTCCCAGTGCCTCACAACGAGCAGCCACACCGAGCGGACCATGACGCGGTCGAGCTGGCACAGAAGGGGCGTGTTCTTTTGTTCGAGAAGCTGGGTTGGTAGAGGCCGGGGGACATCCCCCGGTTTTTCATGTTCTGTTGTAAAATAACCACATGCAACTCTATAGATTCAGTCCTATAAAGACGAAGGAACAATTACTCGAAGCGATCTTTCATGTGCACGCCACATCCGTGCGGTTGTTTACCATGATCACGGGTGAGACGGCACCGATCACATCGCTCACCATATTCGCGCACTATCCTGCAGAGTTCGAGATCCTCAAAAAGATACAGGCCGAGATGGGGACACAGGTCGGCGACGTGCTGGGTCCTCGTGTCGTGCTCCACGAGCCGATAGTGGTCGAAGGTGGCGCTATCACGCACTTGCGCATTCGTCAGCCCGACCCGTACCACGGCCAGGTTGGCTCCAACGACTATGACATCGCCGACTATGCGACCTTCAAGGAGAAGTTTCTCGCAGCGAAGCCGAACAACCTACGACTTTTGGTGCGCCCCGACTACGAACTCATCGAATTCTGGGACCCCGACTTCGACGTCACCGGCTATGTCCTCTCCGACCCTGCGAGGTCGAAACGGTAGGTTGCTCACACGCTTGGTTTTACTTTTTTGTGGTAGTGGCTTATAACACTAGGGGGTCATTCGGGGACGTGTTATGACGAAGGGTGTCGCTATGGTGTCAGAGTTTGCTGTATCGGCAGAGGAGATGCGCTTGTTCCGCCAGATCATGCCGAAAGTGTTGAGCGGCATATTGACCGAGGAGGTGGTTGTATACATTCTTGAGGTGAGAATTGCGGGTTGTTACACGCTGTCGTTACCTTCGGCACACCGACGACCGCACAGTTTTTTTGTCGGGGTAGCCCAGGCGTTGCGCGACAGGTTTGGGGTGGCGATGATACCCCAACTCGATGGAGGTGTGGTAACTCTGATCCATTTTGTACGCAGTAGCCACAGGTAGTCTCCCAGGGTCCGCTTCATGCGGACTCTTTTTAACTTATTTCCAACGCTCTGTCGTGATGGTAGTCTAGAGTGGTATGGACGCGAAAGAGTATTTCAATGGCAAGAAGATAACGCTCATGGGGCTGGGGCTCCTGGGGCGCGGGGTGGGGGACGTGAAATTTCTCGCCTCAGTAGGGGCCGAGCTTATCGTGACCGACCTAAAGACCGAGGAGCAGCTCGAGTCGTCATTCGAACAGTTGCGGTCGTTCCCACATATCACCTTTCACCTTGGTGAGCATCGCCTCGAAGATTTTCACGGTCGCGACCTTATTATCAAAGCGGCAGGTGTGCCACTCAACTCTCCCTATATTGCGGAGGCGAAGAAACACAAGATCCCCGTGCGCATGAGTGCAGATCTCTTCGCCGAGCTCGCAGGTATCCCCGTCGTCGGTATCACCGGCACTCGCGGCAAGTCGACTGTGACGCATCTTATTTCTCATATTCTCAAGAATATTGGAATGGACGTGCTCGTTGGCGGCAATGTGCGCGGTGTGTCGTCGCTGGCGCTCCTGCCCGAGGTGACGCCGGAAAGCGTCGCGGTCCTGGAGCTCGACTCCTGGCAGCTCCAAGGGTTTGGCGAGGCGCACATCTCGCCGCAGGTCGCGGTCTTCACGACCTTCCTGCCCGACCATATGAACTACTACAGAAACGCTGCATCCACCGACGACGAAGCGATGCGGCTCTATTTCGCCGACAAGTCGAACATCTTTCTGAATCAAGACGAAAGCGACACGCTGGTCTTGGGCGAGCAGGTCGCACCGTTCGTGCAGGAGTACGGCTACCAAAAGAAGATCCGCGCGAACACCATCCTCGCAGGAGCGAAGAATCTACCAAAGGGGACGAAGCTGCAGATCCTCGGCGAGCACAACCGCTACAATGCAGGGCTCGCGACCGAGGCGGCACGCGCTTTGGGTGTCGATGATGAGACGATCAGGTTGGCGCTGGAGTCATTCGCAGGACTGCCTGGCCGCCTTGAATTCTTGCGCGACGTGAAAGGTGTAAAGATCTACAACGACAACAACTCCACCACCCCAGACGCGACCCTCGCGGCGCTCAAGGCTCTCGACCCGGACAAGAAAAAGAACGTTGTGCTCATAGTCGGCGGCGATGACAAAAAACTCGACATGTCGGCGCTTGTCGCAGCATTTCCCGAGCACTGCTCAAAAATAATTTTATTTAAAGAGCGTGGCACCGACCGTATCCGCGACGAAGTCTTCGAGCTCACCAACCAAGGCGTTGAGGTCTACGAAGAAGAAGGGCTCAAGGCGTGCATCGAGAGAGCGGTAGCGGTAGCGAAGCCTGGTGAGTCAATCCTTTACAGCCCCGCCTTCTCTTCCTTCGGTAAGTATTTTAAAAACGAATACGACCGCAATGACCAGTTCGTAAAACTTATCAATGAATTAAAATGAGGATACGAAATCTGTTTTGGCGTAACTACTATCGAGTAACCAATCCGTTCCGTTGGATATATAGGTTTGTGGTCCGACCGAAAACTCGCGGAGTAAAGTGCGTTATCGAACATGAAAATACGTTCCTGTTGGTGAAGCTCACCTACGCACATAAAGGATGGACGTTCCCCGGTGGTGGAGTAGATAGAAAAGAGACGTTTGAGCAAGCCGCATACCGAGAGCTGAGAGAAGAGACGGGTGTTACAGGTACTACGTTGGTACGTATTGGTTCGTATGTCTCGCAGAAGGAGTATAAGCGCGACACGGTCGAATGTTTCTATGGCAAAGCGGAGTCAGAGCATATCCTGCAAGGGGATACATTGGAGATTGCGGACATTGGTTGGTTTGCTCGTGATAATCTCCCGTCCGGAACTCGCCCTACGGTGCAAAAGATTTTTGATATCTACGATACTTGGCTCGATAATCGTTAAAAAGTCACTTTTTTTGGGTGTTTTTAACGAACCGTTTGACTAAATCGTTAAAAAAGATGACCCTTACTATCTATATATCATGATCGGCATATTCGACTCCGGCTCGGGTGGTTTGACTGTCTTGCGTAAGATGCGCGAGGTGCCTGCCCGAATGGCGCAGCCGGGCGGGCTGTCGAATGCGGATGTCGTCTACTTTGGTGATATCGCAAACGCGCCATATGGGTCGAAGAGTCATGCGGAGCTGTCAGCACTCACGGTGCATGCGATACAGTTTTTGCAGTCGCGTGGGGCGACGAGCATCGTGAGCGCGTGCAACAGTGTTTCGGCTTCGCTCGCTATTTCTCTCTTCGACATCTTTTCGCTCGCGCCGACTCAGCTCGTGGAGATGGTGGGGCCGACAGTGGCGCAGTTTCGCGACAGTGAGGCGCGGATACTCTTGTGCGCGACGCCCGCGACCATCCAGTCGGAGATCTATCAGCAGGCGTTCCAGATGATAGGGAAGTCGATAACAGCGGTGCCGCTGCCGGAGCTCGCGGGTGCTATTGAGTTTGGCGCGTCGCGCGAAGAGATCAAAAAGATCGTACAGAATGGGTTCGATGATCTGCCCCTGTCACGCTTCGACGTTCTCATTCTCGCCTGCACGCATTACCCACTGGTGCGCGAGGTGTTCGAGGAGCTCTGCGAGCCTGCGGGCGTTGCGGTGTATGACCCCGCTGAAGCTGTCGCTGCGCGTGCGCAGTCACTCTTTGCAAAGAGTGAGCAGGGGAGCGGTACCACCACCTTTTGCATCACCAAGGACTCGCCCTCCTTCCGCGCCCGCGTCGCCGAGCTCTTCTCGCGTAGCTCCGTCACCACAGAAGTGGTAAAATAGTATGTAGCATTATCATAATCATTTGTAATTTTTATGCGTTCATCTTTGTATCGTGTCATCGCTGGTGCCGTCGTCGCACTCTCGTTGTTCGGCAGTGTGAGTGTGGCCCAAGCCTCCTCACTCACCACGAGCCAAATCTCAGCCATTATCGGACTACTCCAATCATTCGGTGCGGATCAAGGCACGATCACCAATGTCTCGACAGCGCTTGGTGGTGGGCAAACGACAGGCACGCTCACCTGTGCATCGTTTAATGATGTCACCTACGGTCAATTTGATAACAACTCGGGTGGCCGCGTATCTCAGCTGCAAACGTGGCTTGGTATCCCGTCGAGTGCTTTCGGCTTCGGCACATATGGAAAGAAGACGCAGGCGGCATGGCAGAGTAAGTGTGGTGGGGCGACAGTAACATCACCGGTGGTGACGAATGGTATTACTTTGTCTGCCACACCAAGTTCGGGCGCGACGCCACTTAGTGTTGATTTTGGAGGATGGACAGCTTCCAATGAAGGGAATTATTCTCTCGACTTTGGCGATGGTACTGGGTCTGGATTGGGAGGTGATTGCGGAAACAGTACGAATGGTACGCTAGGTATGTGTGGTATATCCCATACCTATACAACGCCGGGGACATACATCGCCCGACTTACGCAGGGGGTGAAAGCATGCAACGGCGGAGGAGGTGACGCGTGTGTCGTCCCCAGCGGGACACCTACAGTGAGTAGCGTAGCCCTTACTGTTACCAGCGGTTCAACATCCAATGCTCCTTTCGCAACGATCGATCAAAATAACGTTACTCCCCGTGCAGGATCGTTCTCTATAACCGGTTCGATACACAATAGCACCGGACTCTCAGTATTTATCTTAACCGCACAAGGGGGTGCAATAAATTTTAATTATCATACTGATTACAACACGACGCTTGCTCAGTCGCAAAGAGCGGGTGTATATCAGGCATCTACTACATCTGTGGCAAATGGTCGCTGGTCGGCATCGTTTGCTTGGAGCAGTGTTCCTGAACCTACCACAATAGGCGTCCTTGTATATGACTCTACAACGCATGCTTTACTGACAAAGGGTGCGCTCATGGTAAACGGCTCAACATCGGTAAAGCCTTCTGTCACTATCGACCAGAGTTCGCTCACGTCCACCACGGGAAACATCGCACTCACTGGAACCGCTATAAATCTTTCTGAGTTTGTTATCAGTTACTCTGGTATGAATAAAACCGGCGGTGGATGGGTAACGGTGACAAATGGCAAGTGGCGGTGGCCTGCTGCTGCGGTCATAAATCTGCCTGTCGGAACGTATACCATACAGACAAAGGTAGACAACACGAGTAATACGGTTATCGCTTCTGAGATGTTCACGGTACTCAACTCGACCGCCGCTCATACCTTGTCAGTACTTAGTGTCGTGCCAGCAACAGAACCAGTAAACGCCTCGGCGCCAGAGGGCAGCGCCAATCTCGAGTTTACGCGTGTCACACTTCTCAGTACCGGAGGTGCTGGGACCGTCAACTCGCTCACGGTACGGAAGGTTGGTACTGCAAGCTTCGCTGCGATAAGACGTCTCTCGGTTATAAACGAGTCAACTGGTGCGGTCATTGGTTCGACGGCAGTGTTTGGTAATGTCTCTGGTGATACGCAGATTACGTTTGATACCCCGGTCAACATATCGACAGGTCAGGCAGTCTCTTTTGTTGTCTCAGCAGATATTGCATCTAATGTGAATACCGAAGTGGGTAGCTCGCTTGGCTTCAATGTTATCGGAGTTAGCTATGCAAATGCGACGGGAGCAATCGTAAACTCCCTCCCGGTTACTGGCGGGATATTTACCATTAGTTCGTCTACTGCTTCCGAATCGAGTAATTTAAGATAGCCCCGCCACCATAGAAGTGGTACAGTAGTGCCATGCAGGGTAAGCGAATATATATGGTTGGCATCGGCGGCGCCGGGATGTCGGGGCTGGCGCAGCTCTTTCGCCACGAGGGCGCGAGTGTGTTTGGCTCTGACCGTGTCGAATCGCCGACGACCGACATGCTGCGTGCGGCTGGTGTCGAGGTGTGTATCGGCCATAGCGCCACGCATGTGCCAGAAAGTGCCGACCTGCTCGTCTATAGCGATGCTATCGTCGAGGGGTCGGAGGGCTACGCCGAGCGTGTGAAGGCGCGCGAGTGTGGTATCCCAGAACTCAACTATTTCGAGGCGCTCGGTGCGTTCGCGGAAGGGCGTGCGCCATTCGCGCTTGCGGGGCGTGAGCCATACCGTGTGCTGGCCGTCTCGGGTGCGAACGGTAAGACGACGACGACCGCGATGCTCGGCAAGATCCTTGTCGATGCAGGCGAGGACCCGACGATTGTCGTTGGCAGCATCATCTCGGATTTTCACAGCAACTTTCGTCCCTCCAAAGAATCGGCGCGCACTGGCGAGCGCAAGCTCTTCGTCGTCGAAGCGTGCGAGTACAAGCGACACTTCCTGACCTTTCACCCGAGCGTCTTGGTGATAACGAACATCGAGCTCGACCATACCGACTACTTCAAAGATGAAGCTGACTATGTCCATGCGTTCGCCGAGGCGGTGAGCGCGGTCGACGACGCGGGTGACATTGTGACGAATCCGCACGAGGCGAATGTCGCGAAGGCGCTCGCAGGCACGGAGAAGTCGATCGTCGATTATACGAAAGTCTCGGTGCCGGAGCTGCTCGTCCCAGGGGAGTTCAATCGTGACAACGCGCGCGCAGCCAAGGCGGCAGCGCAGGTGGTCGCGCCACATATAAAGGAGAGTGTGATAGACGAGTCGCTCGCCACATTTCGCGGCGCATGGCGTCGGTTCGAATATAAAGGCGTTCTCCCTAGTGGTGCGACGCTCTATGACGACTACGCCCACCACCCCAGCGCGATAGAGAAGACGGTCGTCGCGGCGCGCGAGAAGTTTCCCGGCAAGAAGATCATCATCTTCTTCCACCCCCACCTCTACAGCCGCACCCGCGACCTCTTTGACGACTTCGCCAAAGCGCTCGCCACCGCCGACGAAGCGTACATCCTGCCCGTCTACGCTTCGCGCGAACCATTCGATGCGACCGTCTCCAACGAAGCCCTCGCAAAAGCCGCCACCAAACTCGGCGGTACCGTCCACGCGATAGCAGGGATGGAAGCGACGACCATAAAACTCAAAACGCTTAACAGCGAAGTCATAGCCTTCACCATGGGCGCGGGGGATGTCTACCGAGCAGGGGAGGCGGCGCTCAGATGATATAACAAACAAGAGTCTCACTCGCTCCGCATCCAAGAAATCAAAATGGTATACTTATGCCATGGACGAAGCAGGTGCCAGCTCAACACCAGAAACTGTACAGGGGTATTTCAAGAGGATGTATCCGCCCCTCAAACCCTACTTGTTCGCATACATCCTCTCATTTCTTTTTGGATCGTATTCTTTTGTACATATGTACTATGGTCACATGAGTCTCGTTACAACTCCTGTGTATCAAAGTGTGGTAGGAATCGGCATTGCTGCCTTACTGCCTGCGGCGATTCTCGGTCTTATTATTCGCATGTTTATGGGCACAAACACGCCTTTCGTATCACCTGAGAACCGGACATCTCAACCGCAGACAGGTGTAGAAAAACCACCACTTATCCAGTTAGTCGCGAAAGTGTTTACATACATCATGACCTTTGCAACAGGAGCCGCATTTCTTGCTGTCCCGGGTTTGTTCTTTTTTACGTTGCTATTCAATGATTCAGGAGCCGCCGAGACACAAGTTGCTTTTTTCATCTTTCTCCTTGCAGGAATTCCAGCCATTATGATCAGTGTTCTTCTGTATATAAGCCAACGCCTCTATAGGCAGTCTAATTTCACATACTCGATTGCCCTGTCCCTAATGTCTCCGTTTATACTGTTCGTGTACTATGGTTTCATCTTCATGCTCTCGAGAGGGGGTATCGTTTGAGCAATGTAAAAACTCGGCGGAGAAGTAGTAGCCTTCACTATGGGCGCCGGGGACGTGTACCGAGCAGGGGAGGCGGCGCTCAATTGAGGGCTACGTAATGGTTCAATAGCTTGGACGCACAAAGGCAGTACCATAGCGACATGGCTTACACCAAGAACCCGTACATGCCCAAAGTGCGTCGAGATGCGGCAGCAATGGTGCACCGAGGATACACTCCAACTGAAGTCGGTCG
>CAINNF010000012.1 GCA_903851045.1 Candidatus Adlerbacteria bacterium | reverse complement strand
TCGACCGACTTCAGTTGGAGTGTATCCTCGGTGCACCATTGCTGCCGCATCTCGACGCACTTTGGGCATGTACGGGTTCTTGGTGTAAGCCATGTCGCTATGGTACTGCCTTTGTGCGTCCAAGCTATTGAACCATTACGTTAGGTTTGACAAATAAGCTAAAATGTAATATAATACACACGGAAAGTGACTCACGGGTGAGGGTCACTAGTTCACTGACAGGAAAGGAGAATAAAACGAGAAAATTTCTCAAGCTGACCCTCTTATGGGTCTTGGTACCTCTGGCGGTGGCGCTGGGGGTGTCGGTTCTTGTTGCTCATAGATATGTGGCACTCCCTCTGGAGGAGGCGGTGCAAAGGGCCGAGGTCTCATTCGCAGGGCCGGAGGTTGAGGCGATGTTCAATCGCTTCCCCTCTATCGCTCCACGTGTGTGGGAGCTCTATGGGCAAACGGAATCTTTCCGAAATGCCCTGAAGCACGGGAACGACTTCGTTCCTATCGTTGATAAGTGCTTTAGGGAAGGCGACGATGTGTTGGCGGCAATGAATGGCATAAGTCAATATGCCACATCCGTCCACGACATCGTACCCGCCAAACCCCCCGAAATGGGTTGGGGAGAGTGGGTAAAAAATTTCGCGCGCTCTGCAGCGGAATATCGTTTGCCGAAACGCGAACCACTCAGTCCACTTGACTGTGGGTGGACCGTAATCGTCGCGACCGAAAAGTTGGGACACAGCTTTCTGGCCCAGTTTTACGTCGACGATTATGGAGTTGCGGTGAGGATACCCTCGAAGACAGCAACTTTCCTTGCGGGGCAGTTGTTGGCGAGTGGGGTCCATGCAGCGGAGCTCCGCTTCGTGCGCGGAGAGGCTCCTACTCCCGGTGAGTGGGTGATGGCGGGTGCCGATGTCGTCGGGTGGTTCTTCTTGGCGAAGGCACTACTCATCCATTCAGCGCATGTGGGTGCCACCAAACTGAGTCTATTGGCCGCCACTTCAGCGAAAGCGGTCACGACGGCTAAGGTTGGTGGAATGGTGCTGGTCGGGGGTTCGGTATACTACGTATACCACAACCCCGGAGTCATCCTAAGCACGCTCACAGACCTGGGAGAGAGATTCGGGCTTTCTCCTTGGTTGGCTCAGGTGGTCAGTGTGGCGGTAGCGATATTTGTCGCCATCCTTCTCCTGGGGTTAGTCTGCCAGTTCGTTAAGCGGGTCGCAGGAGTCTTTTTGTTCCTGCCGCTGGCTTTCTGGCGTGGCTATCGTTGGGTCACCAGCACCAACTCCCCACCCGACGACTAGGTATCACTTTGGGCTCAGTGCCCACACGCCGCGCATGGTTTAGCGCGGCGTTTTCTTTTGTGTACTTTTGGGCGTATTCATCTTTATGTTCATGCGCTGGGCGTTGACCGCGAGGATGTTCTGCAAAAAGCCTGAGTCGTAGCCATGTTGCTTGGCGGCGTGGTAAATGGCCGACGTGTCTTTTGGTATGCATTTTCCATCAAAACCACGCTTGTCGGGGTACACGAGCGTATGTGACTCCCCTACCCTGCCATCAAGCAACCATAGTTCGCGCAGCTCGCTGTACGATGAGCCGAACGTTTTCGCGATATCGTAGAACTCGTTACAAAAAGTGACCTTGGTCGCTATCCAGGCGTTCATCATGTACTTCATGAGTTCCGCGGTCGTCGAGTCGGTCATGTGGTAGCTGGCGAACGGGCCAGCCGCCTTCTGAAAAAAGGGCACTACGCGCTCGACTGCGGTGCGTTTTCCACCGATGATGTGAAAGGAGTGCATCTTCATGTCGGTAGGATGAGGTACCCCATCCCAAAACGGGACTGGGTACCCGCCTTCCCCGATGAATTCGGGTGAAAACACCAATGAGTCTTCTCGTTTGAAGCGCGCAGCAAGTTGGGCGGTAGTGCCGGGTGGTACCGTACTCTTTATGACGATAAGCGGTGTCTGTATCCACGCGAACGTTTCCTCAAGTGCCGAGAGGTCAGCTTCGCCCGTGGGAGACATGGGGGTTGGGACCGACAGTATCGCCAGATCAGCCCTGTTGACGGCTTCCCTATCATGAAAGCCCTGGAGCGGATCATAGATGGTGATGTCGAATTTCTCACCAAAGAAAGACTTGAGAGCACGACCAACATACCCGTGCCCGACGATTGCGATTTTTTTCATACTCCCTACTATAACAGTAGGTTTTTCGAAATGTTACAGGTTTAATTCAAAGAGTCTTCCACATGTACTGGTGCATATGGACGAAAAGATCTGCGATATCCTTGTTTTCTATAACAATGGCTGAAAGGTCGCTCAGACTGATAAGTGCCACTTTGTCTTTGAATATGAGTACATCAACATTGGAGGTGAACCAGTCGGGCAGCTTTTTGTCGCTTTTGTTCTCGTACCCGTTCTTCTCGCGCATGGCACGTAATTGTTTGTATCTATTCTTATCGGCAATAAAGAGGTCTTTGGTCTTGAACGCGTACAAACTGTTTTCTTTGTCGAACTCGTCATACTCTGCTTCGGTAAAATTCTTAAAAAATGCTTCAGCTGGGAAGATCGAGTAAGTATCTCCCATCGTCTGAAAAAGGTCTGTGTATATGTTCTTTATCTCACGCTTCCCTTCGTAGAAGGTTACGCGAGGTTTGTTGTGGGCTGTTGCATGCAGGCGTGACATGTCCTCGACCGTTTGTTCGAACGCTTTGGTCTTTTGTTTGAGTGCTACAAGAATTTTGTGCGGGTCTTGAGCTGAGTAGAACGTGCGCTTCCCTATCGGGATACGCACCACGAAGTCTTTTTGGAGAAGCTGCTTGAGGTGTTCGTAGCAGGTGGCACGCTTGACGCCCGTTGCCCGTGCCAACTCAGCGACCCCAAGCCGGTTTGTGCACAATAACGACACATACACAGCCGCCGCCTTCTCCGACAGTCCGACATCCTCCAGCACTCGCAAAATCTCCTTAGCATCCACATGCCCAGTATGAGGTTTTATGTATAAAGTGTCAATAAAAGCGACACTATCTTGCATAAGATATATAAAATTCTATTAGGATTAAAGTTTTTATAGATACAAATGCACCATTTTAAGACAGATTTAGAGGACTGTTGAATACTGTACGCAGAAAGTCACCCATTTCGGGATGGCTTAATGGGAGCTAAACATATGACACTCGATGATTACCGGCGGCTGCGGGCTGAGCATGCAAAAATAGTGCTACCGGGCGGCATCTTGGCTCTTATCGTTATTACTCTCGTGGCAGCGCAGAGCATAATCAGTCCTCAGAAATATGCCGTTCGAGTTCTCGACTTTGCTGGTGACGGCGAGCGCAGGGCAATGATTGTGATGGGCGGGGAGCCGTTTCTGTTTCAATACGGGAATGTGTCTTTTGGCACAGTTGAGTTGTGCTTGGTTTCGAGAGTCCGCACATGCTTCCGCTCGTCGAGGTTCGATGCAACGAAGCCAGAAGTGCAATACCTACACCTTGAGCTAGTTGAGTGAAAAGGAGTACATAGATGAAACGAGTCGATTGGTACGCCTATAGTATCCACAACGTTGGATTTCTTATTGTTTCCGTCCTGATGTTGTGGTCGGGGTGTGGAGGATTGACACTTTTGCTCGTCCCCACATATAACGGTGTCTTCTGGTTTGTCTGGTGGTGCAGACGAGAGAGGTGAACGAAAACCGCCGCGACCCAAAGGGCCGCGGCGGGATCTTTTGCTACTCCTCTGCGTCGTAGACTTCGGTACCAACGTCGACCCCTTCTTCAGGAGATGATGAGAGACTAGGGAGGAATCCTCCCGCGCGACTTGGTCCTCGGTAGCCGATGAGGTAGTTGCGAGGATTTTCACAGATATCCACAAAGTCGTCAGCTATTTCACGAAGTTGTCCCGAGGACGATTTGCCGAAGGCAATGACTTCGACCTGGCACCCCTTGTTACGTAGATACTCCACCAGAGGGACGAAGTCGCCGTCACCGGTCGCCAGCACGACCACGTCGAGCTTGTCAGCCATGGCTATGGCGTCTATGGCCATACCGATGTCCCAGTCCGCCTTTTTGGCTCCGCCAGCAAAGATGCGGATATCCTTTACCTTCGTTTCGATGCCTATTTTATTGAGCGCCTCAAAAAAACCCTTTTCTTCTTCCGATTCGGTACGAATGACATACGAAACGCAGCGAATGAGCATGCGTCCGGCGAGCGCCTCTTTCATCACGGCACCAAAATTCACCTTTGATTTGTAAAGATTCTTCGCACTATGATAGAGGTTTTGCGTGTCTATAAAAATGCCGACACGCTGGCTTTTATGTTTGATGATTGCCATAAGGATATAAACTAATGAGCCCCCAGCTTCTTAAAAAAGAAACAAAAGAAGCCAATGATAAATTAACTATAGATTCACCACACACTAATAAAACCAAACCAAAACCGTAATACCCTATTATATACGACCTTTGATGAAAAAAGGGTTTAGACCAGAAAAAGTGTGCCCACGGGCGAACCTATTTCTTAAGCGCAAGCTTCTTGACTATAGCGTTATAACGCTTCTTACTGCTCCCCTCCAAATACTTAAGGTGGGTGCGGCGATCGGCCACCATCTGGAGCAGCCCTCGGCGAGAGTGCTTATCTTTAAGATTCTTCTTCAAATGTGACGTCAATTCGTCAATTCGCTTGGAAAGTATAGCGATTTGAACCTCCGGAGAGCCGGTATCCTTCTCGTGAATTCCCGCATCTTTGATGACTTTCGCCTTTTTCTTGCTCGTTAGCATGTACCACACCTTATCACAGCCGCCGACATTTTGCAAGTTTTTGCCGATATCATGGTAAAATTGTGCGACATATGGCCACCAGCGAGCTCCAGCGTCTCAAAACAGAGTTTTTGGAGTATTTGGAGATAGAAAAAGGGCGCAGTCTCAAGACGGTCGAGAATTATGACCGCTATTTGACTAGGTTTTTGAATCACACCAAGGTGCAGTCCCCCACCAAGCTCACCGAGCAGATGGTGCGCGAGTTCCGCCTACACCTCAATCGCCAACCTGGAACGACGGGCACCATGAAGCATAAGACGCAAAATTATTACATGATCTCGTTGCGGGCGTTCCTCAAGTTCTTACGCAAGCGCGGCATCGAGTCGCTCAACCCGGAGCGCATCGAGCTCGCCAAGGTGGGTGGGCGTGATCTCGACCTGATGTCGTCGGATGAGTTGGAGCGACTCCTGCACGCCCCCAGTGTAGGCGATTCTACGCGGCCACAGGGTGGTGTTCGAGGGTTCCGCGCAGCAGGCAAGTCGAAAGTGTCCAATAGTCTCATAGCGCTGCGCGACACCGCCATGCTCGAACTTCTTTTCTCGACCGGGCTGCGCGTCTCGGAACTCTGTTCGCTTAATCGCGATCTCGACCTAACGAGGGATGAGTTCTCTATTCGTGGCAAGGGCGAGAAAGTGCGCGTCGTCTTTCTCTCCCCTGATGCTAAGCGCTGTATAAAAGAGTATCTTGGGAGGCGTGGTGATGTCGACAAAGCCCTATTCATCCAATTTGGTCGCGCATCGACGGATGCGGAAGCAAGTAAAAAAAGTCTGCGTCTGACTCCCCGCTCGGTCGAACGCATCGTGAAGCGCTATGCAGTCAAGGCAGGTATTACCCGCAAGGTCACACCCCACATCATCCGCCACTCCTTCGCCACCGACCTCCTCGAAAATGGCGCTGACTTGCGCAGTGTCCAAGCGCTACTGGGCCACGCCAATATCGCTACGACTCAGGTCTATACCCACATAACCGACAAACACCTTCGCGAAGTCCACCAAAAGTTCCACGGCAAGCGGCGACAGAGTTAAGAAAACTCAGCAAGCAATTTTTTAGTGCCAAGATAATGTTTTTCCCGTCCTATTTTCTTCACGAGCAACAGTCCTTTCTCGTGAAGATTCTCCAAGTCGTTGATAGCGGTAGGTCGTGAAATGTTATTGATTTTTAAGTATATTGTTGTGGTTGTGCTCTCGTTCGGTTTTTGTACAAAGAACCGCACAAGTTCTATTTGACGCGCGTTTAGACCATAAATTTCCCGTGCCTTGCGGAGCGTTTCCGAGTTTTCTTTGCCGCTTTCGCGCGAATAGGTTTCAAACTCTTGCAGCGCTTGTTCTATCTTTTGTAAGTTGTAGGCAATAAAATACGTAAGGTCATTATCATCTTGCTCGGTATAAATATATGCCATGCCGTACTGTCCTGGCGACTTACGAATTGCGACCGAGAGAGGCAAGAAAGCAAACCCCCAGTACCCTTTTCGAAGGAGATACCAATAGAAGAGTGCACGTGCAATACGCCCGTTACCATCGGCAAAAGGGTGCAAGTACCCAATCCAAAAATGGATGATGATGGCTTTGTATACCGGGTGTACGAATCCGATATCCTGCACCTTTGCGTCATCGTTAGCGTATGCGATGAGTCGATCAAGTTCTGTGCGCATAAATGATGCCTGTGGTGGCATATGATAAATAGTGTCATCTCCCGCGGAGTCGTTTCGAACAGCTACTCTTTCGTGTTCTGCCGCTCCTTCGTCATCTCGAAAAGTGCCGACATTAGCGGGATTTTCCAGCGTTCCTTCGGTCAAAATGGCATGTAGTTTGAACAGAGAGTCCAGCGATAAATGCTCTCGCTTCATTTGCTGCTCAATGTGCTGCATGGCGTGATAGTTGTTAAGTATCATGCGCTCGTTGCGGTTTTGTGGTTTACGCCCCTCGCGCAGCATGCGCTTTGCGTCTTTTCGGGTGACGTGTGCGCCCTCGAGTTGCGAGGATGCGATTGCCTCTTCCATCACGCCTCGCGCAATAAGTTTGCCGCTTTCACGCTCAAGCATGTCTCCCTTGTCTGCTCGTAGTGCTCCACCAAGACCCATATCGATGCGGTGCAGGAGATCCTCAAACCACGGCAGTCCTTTGAGGAGTGAGAATGGTCGCCCTTGTTGGTCGACAACAACACTGTCTGTACGAAATGGAGCGAGTGCTTGAAAGCGTACAAACTTTATCGCTGCCCACCCTTCTTCGGGGCTAACATTTTTTGGCCATGGCTGATAGCGTGCTTTATCCCAATATCTATAGTCAGTCAGACTGTTCGTGATAAGTGATCGTATGTCATCGCGCTCGAGCAAGGCATAAATCCGTTCCGCTTTTACTGTGTCGAGGTCTGGTTTTTCAAGCTTAAAATACATATAAGTAAAATATTTACTAATAGTTTACTCATTCCTAATGTAAAGTCAAGTAAAGTATTTACCAAAAGTTTATCAATATGATACATGCAGTAATAATAAACTTATTTTGCAAGATATTTCACAGCAAGCACCGCAGCGTCTAGCTATACAAAAATCCCCGCACCGGTGGTGTGCCAGCGCGGGAATTTTCTTGAATCAAGTCTTATTCGAGCTACATAGAAACTGGCTGGAAGTCGTAATGCTCGACCCCTTCGTGTTCCTTCAGCCGATGTGCGAAACGTTTGGTGATGGGAAGCACGCACAGCTCACATGCCATAACAGCTACCCAGCTGACCATTGATGCTGACAGAATGCCAGACAAAGGCATTACTCCAGCAAACGCAATCCCGTAAAACACACCAACATCCACGAGTTGCCCAATCCCGACCGATGTCATGGCTCGACCGTAGAAGAACCGTGCATGGTAGCGCACCTTCAGTCGCGACATAATGTACGAATTTGTTCGTTCAGTCACAAAATACGCGAGCAAACTTGCAAAAACGATGCGTGGCGACTGTGAGAACAGCGCACGAAAGGCGTCATTGTTTGCGTATCCAGCCGCCGGTGGGAGTTCGACCGTTATTTGGACAAACGCAGCGTACGCTATGAGACACGCAAGCCCCGCCCACAATAGTCGACGCACACGACGATAGCCGTACACCTCGGTTAGCACGTCCGCCAAGACCAACGAAATCACGAAACTGATTTGTGATCCGATGACGGATATGCCGAATACCTCGACAAACTTGAGGTTAAGCACTTCAGTGATAAGCATTGACGCCATCAGTGCCATCGCCAAGTATGGCAATGCTTTTGGTTGCCATGTATCACCAACTGCTACAGCAAGTTGTTTCATATTTCCGCTTTCGTTACGTTGTTGATAAGCGAACGAAGCCAGTATATTTTTAATTAAAAATACCGTCAAAAAAGTCAACAGATTGTTAAAAATTGCTAGAATATGCTAGTATTGTAATGTGTTTAGTTTGTCACAAACTACGACAGAAACATGCAAAATAGAGAATCGTTGCAAAAGATGTTGGTGCGGGCGGGGTTGTCGGACGCCGAGGCGGCGGTGTATTTGGCTATGTTGGAGCTTGGGCCCGCTACCGTGCTCCAGATTGCGCGACAGTCGGGGGTCAAGCGCACGACTATATACCCTGTCGTGGAGGCGTTGCGCGCTAAGGGGCTCGTGAGTGTCGAGGAGGTGGGTTTTAAACGCCGTTTTGCGGCCGAGGATCCATCGCGGCTCGACCGCATTTTGGAGGAGCAAAAGCTGGCGCTCAAGTCCTTCTTCCCCGAGCTCCAAGCGCTGTACTCGCTGCGCGGTGGCGACTCCATCATCCGCTACTACACCGGCGTCCCGGCCATGCGCAGTGTCTACGACGAGATGCTCGGCGAGCTGCGCGATGGTGAGGATTACTACGGCTTTGGCGATCCCGAGCGCTGGGACTCGTTCGATAAAGTATACTTCAAGACCTTTATCGAGCGACGGCTTAAGATTAATCTCAAAGCAAAGATGCTACTCGTGCCCTCCGAGGTTGGTCGCTCCTACAAGCGGACAGAGAAGAACTTTCACGAAGAGGTGCGCCTCCTGCCCGAGGGCACCGCGCTCGACGCTAACATGGCGATTACGCCGCGCAAAATAGTCATCCACCCGCTCACCCACCCCATCACGACCATCGTCATCGAAACCCCCGCCCTCGTACGCATGCAGCAAACTCTCTTTCGAGTTATGTGGGATGCACTATCACATGAATGATACTGTATAGATATGAGCAAGCGAGAATCAGAAGAAGAAGCCATTGCACGCGTTGCAGCCCGAAAAGAAAAACCCTTAAAGGGTGATATTCGTAAATTGCTTGGGTTATATGGCAAGAGTGTGCAAAATAAATAATATCGAGCACTACTCGCCATTGGCGATTACAACGTATATCGGTAAAAGCAAATTAGTAATTAGGATTTTTTACAAAGACCTTACAACTCCTCACTTTTTTCCCACAGCGCCTCGAAGAATTTTTTCTGGCTGGCGGCAACTTCGGGATTTTTTATACTAAACGTGAGGTGCGGCTCGCCGTACATCTCGATATCGAGGTGGTCGTTGTATATCACGGTGTCAACGAGGCTTTCCTCAAGCCCGGGGAAGATGCGGTACTCGGTGAGCAGACGATTTTCGGCGTCCTTCTCCATTGCGGTTTTGAATGATCGAGGGCAGATCATACGAAAGGTTATATTCTTTGCTATACGGACACGCTCCCACTCGGCGTGCATAATCTCCCCCGCTCGCTCAAAATATTTCTCCCACTGCCCAGTAATCATCAAAATGGTCGAGTCGTGTGGCGCCTTTCGCACATTTTCGATTGACCGGGTGCGAAACGCCGCAGTCCCCTCGGACACCTCGAACTCCTGCCCCACCTTGTGTGGCGCGAGCGCGAGCAGCTGCTCGGACAACTTTGCGGCGCGCAGGCCCTGCTCCTCGGCGATAGCCATAAACTTGCGCGGGTTTTGCGCCCGCCAGAGCGATCGGGTTTCGCCAATCTGCACCACCAATCCTTTTTCTTTAAGCATTGCCAAGGCGTTATAGACAAACTGCCGATGTAGTTCGACGCGCTTGCTGATAGAAATAGCGCTCATTTCCCCTCCCCGCAACAGCTCGACATACACCGCCGACTCTTTCTCACCCAGTCCAAATGCCGCGAGCCCTTCGGCAACATTAGGGTCAACATAATTTGACATATATACAATATAGCATGTGCAGCAATGCTTGCAAGTCAAAGTAGAGTGTCAATAATATATTGACTATATACAACACCTGTGTCAAAATATAGGCAGATTCAACGTTGAAATCTCACCCGAGTGGTACAAAAAGGGAAATAGCCAGATGACGACCGACTATGGTGCAATTGCTGGAAAATACAAGCAGTACACGACTGACCAAGAAGAAGGAGGTAATAGCGAGCAATGGCTGGGCAGGACACCTGCTCGCCTGGCGCTCGGTGACGTCAGAGGAAAGGTCGTGCTCGACTTCGGCTGTGGGCCAGCGACCAATGGCAGGTGGTTGCGAAAAAATGGAGCGACTGTTATTGGTCTCGACGCTAACTCAAAGGTAATCGAAGCGGCTCGCCGACATGATCCGTACAGCGATTACCGTGTTTATAACGGTTTGCTCGCTGAAGCGTTGCGAAGTGAGCACGTCGACCTTATTTTGATGAGCTTCTCATTTTGTACTATCCCCGATAGAGAAATCAGGTATATCCTGCGAGATATGCGAAGTATTCTCTCGAAAGGCGGGAGGCTGGTCATAGCTGACCCGAACCAAGAGAAGGCGCATGGCGTTAAATACCGCGAGCTTCACTACCTCTCCAAGGAGGATGTACAGGCCGGGGATTACGTCAGCGTGATGCTCGGGTCCGGCGAAAACGCCATTCTTATTACGAACGATGTGTACCGCCGCCACGTCGACTATCGCCAGTTGCTCGAGGAAGCAGGGTTCTCCGTCGAGGCCATGGAAGAACCAGTGCCGGGCGATGACTGGGGTAACGAGTGGGCAATGGAGCGGATGTGTCCCCCGTTTCTGCTCATCGTAGCGACATAAGCAATATCATAGCCTGGGCGGTCAGTAATGGCCGCCTTTTCTTTTGGTATGATGTGGAAATGAAACTCATCTCATGGAACGTGAACGGCATACGCGCGGTGCATAAAAAGGGGCTTTTTTTGCCTTTTATTGAGAAGTACAAACCGGATGTGCTTTGTTTGCAGGAGACCAAGGCTGAGCGTGGGCAAGCGGCTATCGATTTGCCCGAGTACGAGGAGTACTGGAACTCCGCCAAGAAGAAGGGCTACAGCGGCACCGCTATCTTTGTGAAAAAAGACATTCCGGTACACTGGGTCATGTTCGGCTTTCCTGATGAAATATATAAGGATTTTGGATTCGAAAATGATGGCTACGGTGACCCGAACGAGGAAGGACGCATTATTGCGGTCGAACTCGATGATTTCTACGTCGTTACTTCTTATACACCTAATGCCAAGCCCGACCTTAGTCGCCTAAAGCTGCGACACGAGCAGTGGGACCCAGCATTCTTGGCCTACATGAAGCAGCTTGAGGAGGATAAGCCAGTGATTTTCTGTGGCGATCTTAATGTTGCCCATACTCCCGACGATCTCGCAAACCCGAAAGATAACGAGGGCGAGCACGGCTTCACTATGGAGGAGCGCGAAGGCATCAACGCGATGATCAAAGTAGGGTTTGTGGACACTTTTCGCCTATTCACCAATGGTAATGGTCACTATTCTTGGTGGTCGCATTGGGCGAACGCTAGAGAGCGAAACGTTGGCTGGCGCATAGATTACTTCTTCATCTCCCGGGCACTAAGAGAAAAGGTGGTCAAGGCTCAGATCCTATCTAACGTCACAGGTTCCGACCATTGCCCTGTTACCCTAGAACTCGAATATTCAAAAGAATAGCCTCTCCTTGATTCATGTGTTTTATAAATTTTGGGTACGATAAAGCCTTCGCTTCAATAGGTGAGGGTTGGAGATATATTTATCCTCAAATTTTAGGCGAAGGCTTCTATTTTTGTGTGCATGTATCTTCTAAATGAATTTAGAAATTCATCAGAGTACCTCTTTTTATTTTTATTTTTGTTTGAGGAGGACTCGTACTGTTCCTGAAATTGACTTGGAAGATTGCACACCACCGGTGTGTTCTCAAAAGAACTTAATCGAACTTTTGCTAGTGAGTGCAGACTCTGGTTGCAACAGGGCAGATGCAACTTTTTCTACTTTTGTCTCGCTAGCTCTGATATAACTATATTCTTATAAAAGACATTGTAAAGGACAATCTGTGGATAACGTCCTTTATAAAGGACAACGTCTTAGTTTACAAAGTATTTCTTCTGAATTTCTTTAGTGTTTTCTTGTTCAGCTTCTTCTTTCCGCTCCTTCCCCTCTTTCCCGAGTGCGAGCAGCTCCCTATCATCGAGTCTTGAAAGTTCTTTTGCTCGATTCCCCAAGTATTCTAAAGTGTTTCTTGATGGATCATCAATAACCTCTTCAAGCAGAGCATGTAACATCCATCCAAGACGTGGTCCGGGACTTTCACGTGTAACGTCCATAAGCTGCTTACCATTGATTTCAAGCATTGTGACAGATATTGGGTCGTGTAACGCCTGTTCTATCATTGCCTGGTACTTTCGGAGCCTAAATGGCTGTTCTTTTGGCCTACCTGTGCCAATACGATCACAAACACGAAGGTTTACAAGATATTCAATGTTTTCACGTCCAACGTTTCGTATAATGCGTCGAACGGCCGACAAGGTAACCTTGTCGGGGTCAGAAAAGAACATGTGCCAACGGACTAGATTTTGCACGGTCTCTATTGTTTCACGTGGAAACTTCAACCTTTGGAGTATTACCTTAGTCATTCTGGCACCTACTACTTCATGTCCGTGGAAGGTCCAGTCATGTTTCTCGTTGGACCACCGTCTTGAAGCTGGCTTTCCTATATCGTGCAGTAGAGCCGATATTCTGACAATAAAGCTCCAGTTTTTGTCTGCGGCATGCTGTAGGGCACGTAAATTGTGCTCAAGGACATCGAAGCTGTGAGCTTGGTTTTGGTCTACCCCCCTCCCCTGCTCGAGCTCAGGGACAATAAAGGACAAAATTCCTAGCTTTTGAGCGAGTTCGAGCGCCTTCTTTGGTTGTGGTGAGTTTATAATACGAACAAACTCGTCCCGAATACGCTCCTGAGAGATCTTCCCAAGTTGTTTGGCGCACTGTTCCATTGCCGATTCGGTCTTTGGATCTATAGCGAAGTCGAGTTCGGCAGCTATGCGCACTGCCCGTAATATTCGTAGTGCGTCCTCCATAAAACGCTCCTGGGGCTCACCTACAGCCTTGAGAACACCCTTTGACATATCCCCTGTCCCGTCGTACAGATCGAGCAAGGTGCCCTTGGATGGGTTAAAGGCGAGTGCGTTAATCGTGAAATCTCGACGTTTAAGATCATCCTCAACATGAGGACTAAACACGACACTACTCGGACGGCGTGCGTCCGAGTACTCCCCTTCAGTGCGATACGGTGTTGCCTCAACGATTTTAAGCGATTCGTCCGCTACGCCCTCGTTGACTATGCCGACGGTCCCAAATTCGTTGGTATAGAAAGTGTTTTCGAATAATGCTTGTATATCCTCGGGCTTGGCATTGGTGGTAATATCCCAGTCTTTCGGTTTTCGACCGATGAATAGGTCGCGCACACAGCCTCCGACTATCCAGGCTTCGAACCCGGCCTTTTCAAGTGTGTCAGTTACCTGTATTATCTCCCTAGGTATTTGGCTGCGTGAGATTTGCATAGGGCAATTCTACCATTAGGCAGCAAATATTGGTGCATATGCGCCCGTAGCTCAATGGATAGAGCACTTGGCTTCGAACCAAGGGGTTGTGGGTTCGAGTCCTGCCGGGCGCACAAAAATGTGATATATTCAGATAGTTCAAAATGCGGCCGTAGTTTAGTGGTATGACGACTCCTTGCCAAGGAGTAGACGGGAGTTCGATTCTCCCTGGCCGCACATTCAAACAAGTTCATTGTTTGCAGTTTGATAAGTTGTGTCCCCTATCCACAAAGTCAGGGACAGGGTTAAAGGTCATGTTGTTGTAAAATAAAGGTTTTTTCGGAATACCTGTGGATAACGTTGGGGACATGTGTATTAAAGACAGTCAAATTCAATTCCAGAATATGCAAATCGTTTCTTGTGTAACACTCAAGTATGGCGACGACTAAAAAAAGAAAAATAGGTGACCTTGGAGAAGGAATAGTGTGTAGATACCTTGAAAACAAAGGGTTTGAGGTGATTGATCGTAATTATTTACGACCGTGGGGCGAGTTGGACATAGTTGCCCAGAAAGGAAATCAGATCCATTTTGTTGAAGTAAAGAGTGTTACACGTGAACCAGGTAGGGGAGCAGGCTATCGTCCAGAGGAGAATATGCATGCCCAAAAACTCCATCGACTGCATCGGGCTATTCAGACATACATGTTACAAAAGAGGATGAGCGAAGAGACGCCGTGGCAAATTGATCTCGCATGTGTTTATATAAGCCTAGTTAATAGGCAGGCTCGAGTGGAGATTATAGAAAATATAGTGCTGTAAAGATATTTCGAGATCTGTGATACAGTAGTCGATGTTATCCTCCGTCGCGAACTTACGCGGGCTTGCCCGCCGAAGTCCACTATGGCGGACGAAGGCGGGCCGTAGTATACCGGTAGTACACCTGCTTTGGGAGCAGGTTGACCGAGTTCGATTCTCGGCGGCCCGACAGATATATTGCTAATAATGAAAAGAGCAACCCTAACTTTGCTGCCTCAACAGCACTATGAGCTTCTTGACTCAGGCGAAGAGGAGAAGCTTGAGCGATATGGTTCAGTAGTGTTGGCGCGGCCAGATCCTCAAGCACTGTGGGAGAAGTATTTGTCAAAAACTGACTGGAATAGTGCTGATGGTTTGTATGTGAGGTCAAAGGGGCAGGGGAGTACTGTTTCTCGTGGACAAGGGGATTGGAAGACAAAGAAGGGCTTTCCTCGACAGTGGGAAGTCGAGTTTGGTGGACTCAAGTTCCAGATCCGTGCCACGTCTTTTAAACACACCGGCCTATTCCCAGAACAGCTTTCGAATTGGGACTGGATCAGGGATAGGGTAGGGGGTCTTGGGATGCCGCCACGGGTCCTTAATCTGTTTGCTTATACGGGTGGAGCAACTTTGGCAGCTGCACAGATGGGGGCCGAAGTCACACATGTTGATGCGTCGAAGACGGCTGTCGCTTGGGCACGAGAGAATGCTGCATTATCAGGTCTCAGTAATAAGCCGATTCGTTGGATAACCGAGGATGTGCTCGTGTTCCTCAAGAGGGAAGTAAAACGGGGTAACAAATATGATGCCATAATTATGGACCCTCCTGCTTTTGGGCACGGACCGAAAGACGAGCTGTGGAAGATAGAGGACGATCTCCTTACTCTCATTGCTTTATGTAACGAGGTTTTGTCTGACGATCCCTTATTCGTCCTCATGAGCGGATATGCTGCCGGATATTCCCCACTTGCGTTCGCTTATAATCTAGAACGATTTGAGAGGAGGTTCGGTGGATCCGTCGAATGTGGTGAGCTTTCTATACGGGAAAAGAACACTAAACGGGAACTCCCATGCGGTATCTATGCACGGTGGACGAGATGAGACGCTGCTTTCCACAACAGGAAAGCTTGACTGAACAGATCGCGTTGATTATTGTAGGAATGTGAGATTGCGAGCGAATACATATTTCTTCTGGTTTACTGACACCACCTTTACCAGAGGGAGTTTTGTAGGTTGCTAGTCTTCTAAATAAACTTAGGAAAGCAAAAAACAAACAGAGCTCCCACGGGGGCTCTGTTTGTTTTCGTTCGGGTGTCGATGTAAGGAATATAAGATTCTTTTTTACACCGCCACCTGAACCAACCCACAGGGGTTGGAGCGGGAGGAGGGGATCGTACACCGTACAGAGGAGGTCTCATATGACTCCAAGTAAACCATGGCCCTTTTTGGCTGGACGTCCAGGTCCGATAGATTGGGATGTTTGTGGCGAGTCAACCATGCCTGTTCCTGTCGCTGTGGTGGATAATCAGCAACCCAAAGGTCAGACCGGTGGTGATCTGCCACACACGACACAAGTAGAAGGAAACAAGAGAACAAGTTGAGAGGTTTCCGGCTAAGCTCGGCTCTGCTCCAACGACCACACGAGCACGTTCTTGTTCCACATAAGCTTGCGCACCGTCCTGAGCTGACTGCGCAAGCTTTTTCTTTGCTTGTATAGGGTTACAAATTTTTATGTATACTAAAAAATACTATGAAAAGAATACTTATCATACAATCCCGCATGCGGGTTGAGGTTGTTGAGTCTGAACGAGAGAAGTATCAGCGAACTATTAGCGATAAGGCAGAAGTCCATTTTATCTCATCGCTTGACGAAAATCGTCCTTGGCATGAACCCCCACGTATGCTTGAGGGTGTGGATGGCGTTATTTTCGGCGGATCGGGGGATTTCGACTTTGATGGGGGGCGAGAAATGAGCGATCCTGCTCGAGTGACGTCTAAGATCATCCTGGAACGTGTGCGGCCGTTGGTCGAACACCTGCTGTCTCAAGACCTACCTCTTTTTGGCGTGTGTTATGGCCACCAGATTGTCGCGGAGGTGAAGGGTACGGCCGTGTTGCATGACAAAGAGCAGACAAAGCGAGGCTCATTTCCCGTCATATTGACACAAGCAGGTGTAGAGGATGCGGTGTTTGGTTCGTTGCCAGAGACTTTTGTAGGTCAATATGGGCATAAAGACAGTTTGTCTGGAGTGCCGGATGGTGCAGTATTGCTCGCAAATAGCGCTATTTGCCGAGCTAGCGCGTTACGCTACGGCACATCGGGCTACACGGTACAGTTTCATCCCGAATTGTCGGGTGAGGACATGAAGTCACGCCTGCTTAATTCGCCAGGATTGTTGCCAGAAGGAGTCGATATTGATGCAATCATAAAACAATCCCCAGAGGCATCGTCCTTGATACCAAATTTTATAGATCGTATCGTTCGTTAGTTTCCAAGCACATCCTCAAGTTGTTTGGAGAGTTTCGGTGCGATGTTGGTATTGAAATCGTTTGCCTTTTCGACGAGGTCGCCGCTTGTCAGGAAAGAAACGAGGCCTCCTTGGCCATATGCAGCAAGGCTACGGTCAATGTGCGCAAGTGTTATGGCTCGAAGTTCGCGACTACTGGTCGTCGTTCCTGCGGTTGCGGTCGAAATGATACCGAATAGGGCGCCATCGGTGAGTCTTGCAACGGGGCCACCGGAAGAGCCAGACTGCGAAACGATCGGATTCCCTAAAGACACCGCATCTACCGTTTTAGTTGTGCTCGAAAAAGTGTACAGTTTTTGCACGGTCGAGACCGATGCGCTTGCGTACAGATTCGTCTGGATATCGTTGCCACCCAAAAATTGTGCCGGGTACGAGTCGAGTACTACCGGCTCACCCACGTCTGGCGTATCAGCGGTGAACAGCAGGTTAGAAAAGCTTGGGGGTTGTGTAGACCCGTCTATGCGGCCTGTAATAAGCAGAAAAGCATAGTCATCCTCGCCACTTCCTACCGCTTCGCCGCCCTTGATCTGATTCGCATTTGCGGCAATCCAAGCAGGAGGAAGATACAGCAAGGTTGCTTGGTATGTCGCGGTAGCAGGACTCCCGGTGCGCACTATACAGTCGACATTATCTGTCACAAGATAATCTCGTAACAAAAAGAATTGCGCAACGTGAGCGTTCGTAAGAATTACACCCTGACCTCCTATTATGATTCCGCTGCCGCTCAGCGGCTGAAAATACCCTCCACCCTTGGTGGTGCATAAAATATTGACCAAGTTTTGACGTAATTCATTGTTTACCGCCTCCGGGTCGCGATAGGAAGCTTTTTTGGTTGGTAGTGGTGTCTGAGTTACTAAAGGAGCGGTTGTGGCGTGTGAAGGCACAGTAGCTGCCTTTGGTGGGATATACGTTGTCGATGTTCCTGATGCTTTTGCTGTGGTTGTTGTGGCGACGGACGGCACACTGGTTGTGTGCATTACCACAGACGACGATGTGGTGGTAGTTGAAGTGATAAGTCTTGGTGGTGTAAGAGTGTTTGGTTGTTTGTCAGTGTGCCAAAATGTACCTACCGTCATGACAAGGGTAAGTAAGACATGCATACAGATCGAGAGGGTAGAGGTTAGAAGCGACACAGCACCTTTAGTATATCGAAATCGTGCGATATTGCAGGTACTACCCGTTCTCTGGTACTCTAACGTAACTCATCGTCGCGAACTTAGCGGGCTTGCCCGCCGAAGCTCGCTATGGCGAGCGAAGGCCCTTCTTCGCCAAGGCTACGATGGGCGCTGCGGGATTAGTTTATTGGTAAAACATCAGTTTTCCAAACTGAGGTGGGGAGTTCGATTCTCCCATCCCGCACAGGTTAAAACAAAATCCCGCCTCCATATTGGCGGGATTTTGTTTTTGTGAATCTATCAACACTTATTTGACCGCCTCCTTAAGAGCTTTAGCTGGTTGGAACTTTGGCACTCGCATCGAAGGTACCTGCACCGTCTCGCCAGTACGAGGATTGCGAGCGGCTCGTGCTGCACGGACCTTGGTCTTGAAGATACCAAGTCCTGCGATAGAGACCTCGTCGCCCTTTTTGAGGGCTGATACAATAGACTCAACCACCGTCTCGACTGCCCGTTCAGCATCTGCTTTGGTGGTGCCAAGAACGCCGTGCACTTTTTCTGCGATTTCTTGTTTATTCATAGCTATGAATATAACTGATAAAAGAGTTTGCCCTGCCACAGCAGTATACCGCCTCCAAAAAACCTTGCAATAGAGCCACGGGGATAGTGTCTTGTGTCCATGGGTGACACAAACTCAGTTGGCTGCGCCTAGACCGCCTCCTTATTGTGAGGAAAGGTTCCATAAACTTTTGAATAATTGACGTTGGTTGCGAGCAAAGACAGCGTCATGGATCTCGACGAGATAGTGTGGCCGCTCGCGCGTCTGCACCATGAGCACATAGTCGCCAATTACCCACAAGCTCGAATCGAAGTCGTGCGTGTCAGGCAGGGTACGTGTAATGCGCTGTGCATATTTCTCGGATAGTCGTTCTTCGACCTCGGCTTTGTTGCTGAGGAGGCGTACGTGCGTCTCTGGCCAACGCTTCCAACACCACTCAATCCACTCGCGGTATTCGCTCGTGAACGAGTCGTCGTGGTAGCCCCACCATAGGTTGTCGCGTTGCATGCCGCTCGTGACCCACTGCTCGGTCGCGCTGTACAGGTACTCACTCAAGTCGGTTTCTTCTACAAATTTGATACGTGGGACAGAGTAGGCGCCCGCTGATGGTAATGCGGCGATTTCGTGGGCGATGGTCTCAGCGAGAGCTTTTCGTGTATGTAAAGCGGTCTCTTCTTTCGCGAACATGTGTCTAAGCGCCTCGGGTCTTTCGGCATAGAGGTAGGCGGCTTTCGCGCTCAAGTCCTCGCCAACAAGTCCGAGCGAGATGAGCTTGCGCGAGATGCTGTAGACAGTGGTGCGATTAATGCCCGTCTCTTTGGCGATACGTACCGGCGACGCTTTACCCAGCTGCACAAGCGCTAGATATACATCTTTCTCGTTCATATTGAACCCAAGTGCCTGAAACTCCTTCTCCAACATACGGTACAGTATAGAGGTTGTTGGTGAGTAGTCAACAAATTAAGCAAAGTACTGGTTTATATGTTGTCAAAGAACGACATATTTTGTCGACAGATATAAGATATTGGTGTATTTTATCCAGCGTTCTCGTAACAGGAGAAGTGTTCGTTATGAACAACAATAGAGCGTATGTGTTGGAGACGCTGCGACCCACAGAACTTCTTCGGAACGCTTCTGTTGATGTTGAGTCAATGAGGGAAGTTGGGGACGTCGCTGTTCTTCTGGGTGAGAGGTCTGACTCAAGGTTAGGTCGTGGAGTAGCCTACTTCTCGCGGCTCTATGTTGTCACTGGTGGCAAACATGTAACGCAAGAGTGGAAGTGGCGACACGAGAGCTATGCTGGTTTTGATCAACCCCACCTGTTTATACGTAGAATTGGAGTTATTGCTGTCGGGGAGAAGATGGTGCGGGTTGAACTTATCAATCCAGAATGGGAGTCGCGGTTTGAGGAAGTGCCGATTCCGTAGTGAAATTCTGTAGGGTGCCAAAAGCGCTGGCGGGGGACATGTCCCCCGCCGGCGCAATTTCCTTGTATGTTCTAACGCAGTCAGACTACGTTAGTTGATGGGACTAGCGGGCGAACTCGATCGCTCGTGTCTCGCGGATGACGGCAACCTTGATCTCTCCTGGGTATTTGAGCTCGTTTTCGATACGCAGAGCGATGTTGCGTGCCAATTCGCGAGCGGCGAAGTCGCTCATTTCGTCTGGTTTCACGAATACTCGCACTTCACGACCGGCTGAAATGGCATAGCATTTCTCGACACCAGGGAAGGACATTGCAATTTCTTCGATATCCGCAAGGCGCTTAAGATATTGTTCGACCGAGTCGCGGCGTGCGCCTGGGCGGCCGCCAGAGATAGCGTCGGCGACCTGGACGATGACCGACTCGACAGTCTCGTATGGATACTCTTCGTGGTGGGCCTGCATCGCCTTGACCACCTCCTCTGAAACACCGAATTTTTGGAGTATACGACGGCCAATCTCGACGTGGGTGCCCTGTACCTCGTGGTCGAGCGCCTTACCTATGTCGTGAAGCAGTGCTCCGGCTCGGGCTATCGAAGGATTCGCACCGACCTCCTCTGCGATCATACCCGCAATGTGTGCCATTTCGACTGAGTGCTGGAGGACCGACTGACCATAAGAGGTTCGGAAGTGCAGTCGTCCAAGGATCATCAAGAGTCGCGGATCAAGATTGAGTACACCTGCCTCAAAAGCGGCAGCCTCGGCCTTTTCCTTGATGATCTTGTTTATTTCGCTCTTCGCTTTCTCTACCGTTTCCTCAATCTTGGCAGGTTGGATACGACCGTCGACGATGAGGTTCTCTAGCGACACGCGAGCGATGGCGCGTCGTATCGGATCGAACGAGGAGAGAAGTATCGAGCCGGGAGTGTCATCGATAATAATCTCGACGCCGGTCGCACGTTCAAGCGCTTTGATGTTGCGGCCCTCTTTGCCGATGATCTTTCCCTTCAGCTCATCATTAGGGATAGTGACCGCGGTCGCCATAGTGTCAGATGCGACCGAGTTGCCGAGACGGTGTATAGCGGTCGTGAGGATCTCCTTAGCACGACGCTCGAGGCGGTCCATCCCGTCTCGTTCAAGTTTGGCGAGGCGCACCATGAGGTCCTCATCAGCCTCACGCTTCATTTCCGCATAGAGCCGCTCACGCGCCTCTTCCTTGGTGAGGCCAGCGACTCGCGCGAGTTCGTTGCTGCGCTCACTAAGTAATGTGTCGGCACGCTCCTTGATGGATCGGATCTCTTCGATCTTCGCCTTGACCGCGCTGATCTCCTTATCAAGCTCCAACTGTTTCCTGTCGAGCGCCTCCTCACGTTTAAAAACGCGATCCTCGGCGCGTGATGTCTTCTCTTCTTTTTCGCGCAGTTCCGCTTCAACGACCGCTATTTTCTGCTTCGTCTCCTCCTCAGCTTGAGAGGTGATGTTCTTCGCCTCCTCCCGAGCATCCAGTAAGAGTTGTTTGACCTCTACTTCTATCGAACCCTTACGACCGAGCGAAAGGAGCAATCGGAAGACGTATCCAATGACGCCTCCCACCAGCCCCGCTAGTGCCAGTAGCGAGAGTAATACTTTTAATGACATATGTGAAAGTGGACATAAAGTTAATGTGGTTCAAAATAGGCTCTTGAACGCCTTCAACAATACCAAAAAACCCCTTATGGGGCAATTTTTTGGGCTTCTGTGCTACTTGGGTCGTTTACTTAGTACTTTTTGGAGTCACGGTCGGAGTCAAAGAATGTTTGGTCGAAAAAACATCATCGACGATACCATATTTTTTGGCTTCTTCCGCGCTCATGAAGTAGTCGCGCTCGACGTCACTCTCGATCTTGGCAAGGGTTTGCCCAGTCGCCTTTGAGAGGATCTTGTTGAGACGGTCACGGGTACCGAGGATGTGGCGAGCCGTGATCTCGATATCGGTCGCCTGGCCCTGAGCACCGCCCCACGGCTGATGGATCATCACTTCGGCGTTCGGGAGTGCAAAGCGTTTGCCCTTCGTACCGCACGCCAAGAGGATGGCCGCAGCCGACGCTGCCATGCCGACACAGATCGTCGCGACATCCGGCTTGATGTAGGACATGGTGTCGAGCATCGCGAGTGCCGAGGTCACTGAGCCGCCAGGGGAATTGATGTAGAGCATAATGTCCTTCTTGGGGTCTTCGGAGGCCAAAAAAAGGAGCTGGGCAATGGTTAAATTGGCCACATTGTCGTCGATCGGTCCACCGAGGAACACGATACGGTCTTTGAGCAGTCGTGAATAAATATCGAAAGCCCGCTCACCATACGGCGACTTTTCGATGACCATGGGCACCAGTTGGTTGTAGATCGTCTTATCTTGCATACAAACATACTACCAAATTGGCCACTGCGCGCAATTTTTATCCTGCGCTGTTGTGCGGTAGCATATAGGATATGTTTAGAGAAGGACCACGGAGAGCGACCCTTGCGGATGTGTTTGCTCGGGAGGATCGGGAACGCGCGCAAAAGACGCTACGTGACGCCCACGGCCGCATGTCGGCGACCGTATTTAAAACCGGTGTCGATATGGATTCTTTCGGGGCATCACCCGGCAACACAGTAGAAGCAGACAAACGAACGGTCGAGGAGTGTAAGAAAAGATTCGCATCGGACGAGCAAAGACTTTCACCGAGGGAGCGCGCCGAACATCGTGAGGCAAAGTTTGCAGCAGACGTGTTTGAGGGTGTGGTATATGACGAAGTGAACGAGTCTGGATGGTTAGGTGAGGGGGTAGTGGCGGTACGGACCACTCCCTATGACGACATAGTGAACGGTGTCGATATAGTCATAGAAATGACCGACCCGTCCGGAGGGCGTCGCCACTTGGCGCTCGCGGTAGACGTCTCGTTCGGCGAGTGGGCAGTACCGAATAAATTTCGTCGCATCTTAGAGGAAATCGATAGGGGAGAGGCTGCAAAAATTAAATACTATGAGTCGGCAGGAACGAAAGAGACGTTACGAAACGTTCCCCGAACCGTGGTGGGGGTCGAACGTGGTGTAGTGGAAGAGTTGGCGGACCTCTGGTTGGAGAAGGAGACACATAGAGTAAAAAAAGAGAAATTGCGCACACACCCCATCCAACACATGATCTTGAAGCAGGTGGTCGAGCAGCTCGAGGTGTACGAAGCGTATGCCCTTCGAGGAGAGCATCCAACACAAGGTCAACGAAATGTTGCCGCATTCTGCCAGAAGGCTCGACTTGTGCTCCAGAAGATGCTTGAGGAAAAATCATCGCTCCCCCTTGGGATGTTCAGAGGGGACAGGGTCTGCGAACAGATCGACAGGAGTTTGAAGATGACGAAAGCCCGGATAGCAAGGAGCGCGAGTGAGGGAAAGGAATCGCAAGAGTAGTTTTTATACGTACCAGAGAAAGTATACTTTACGGCTAAAATATCGTATACAATTAAGACCATGCTACAAGAGTTGCAGGATTTTGGACTCTCGGATAAAGAGGCGCGAGTATATCTCGCTGCCCTGGAGATAGGGCGCGCGACGGCCGACCAACTTGCCAAACACGCCAAGATCGTCCGCTCGACGACCTATGTACAGCTCGAGTCGCTTATGAAGAAGGGACTCATGAGCACCTACGAAGAGGGAAAAAAAACCTATTTTGCACCAGAGTCACCCGAATATCTCAAGCGCACGTTCGAACTAAAGCGCCAAGAGTTTGACGTGAAGGAGAAGGAGCTTAATGTATTGTTGCCTGATCTGCTGCGTCAGTTCGCAAGTGCTGGTGACAAGCCGCTCGTACGTTTTTTTAGCGGTAAGGAAGGAATTACCGCTATGCGGGAAGGTTTTTTGCAGCTTCCTGCCGGGACAGAACTAAGGTCGATATATGCACATGATGCGCTTGAACAGGTTTTTAGTGAGGAAGAGCGAACCGAGTATGCCAAGAAGAGAGCTGCAAAAGGTATTCAAGTAAAGACTGTATATACACGAAAAGATAGACCGCTGGCGCCTACGGACATAGTGTCGAATACTGAGAGGCGATTTATCCCATATGAAAAAATGCCCATCAGTTCGGATATCTACATATATGACCACACGGTCGCCATTATGGCTCTACGAAAAAAGATATTCGGAGTTGTCATTGAAAGTGAGGAAATAGCCCAAAGTATGAACGCACTGTTTTCTCTTTTATGGGACATGGGGCAGGAGGGGTAAAATATTGAAAGGCGGTTCTCGGGGTGCGGCATGCACCTCGTGAACCGCCCCTAGTCTACCAATCACACGATGTTCAGGCCAGGAATTCCTGACCGATTTTCATGACGTCGACATCCGACAGGTGTCAGATGCCGCCGCCATCACCTGGGTTTCTCATGATCTTCCTTTTTGCGGCATGTTGTGCCGCGAAAAATTTGCCCAGTTTTCAGCGTTTTTAGTCCAGCGGATTGCAGCTGGGCAAGAAAGCCTATCAATCCAGAACTCCAAGGAGCTCTTGTCAAGAGATTAACATAGTCAAAGCTCTAAGTCAATACTATACGCGCATTGGACTATTGTACGTCAATGTGTATTGATTTATATAATACATATTATGGCTATATATAAGGCCTTTTTTAGTATTTTATATTTAGTTATGTCACTAGGACTTGACAAAAATTAAGATTCGACTATACTGCCGCTGTCAATGAGTTTTGACACGGTCTTTGGGCGGACGAAAGGAAGTCCAAGGGGCGCGGATCGTTGACAACTCAATACGGTACATCGTATGTGATTCCTTCACCTTGCTGAATAAGCGCTTCAGGCCTTGAGCCAACCCGCAAAATATATTGGGTTTTGCGCGAACGTCGGCAAGGTGCGAGGGGTCGTATGCAAATACGGTCCACAGTATCGCGGCTGGTCACCGTGATGCGTCTGCTCCCAGACGCCCCATCCCACGACGGGAGGGGACTCCGAGTCACGGAGAGGGAGGTGGCTGTTTGACCCCAGCCACGCCCGGTAGGGGCGAAGGTGCTTACACCGTTCTTCAACTGGGGCTCCAGTTGAGGACGCAAGCCGAGAAAGGATACTCTCGGGCGGTGTGAACATCAGCTGTCAGGGTCTGGACGAGCCATGCATCGTCCACTTTATTGAGTTCGCATATGTGGCTGACAAAACAGGTTGTGGTCACGTTGTGGATTCAAAAAGTTGTAGACCTCATTTTGGGTTGAGCAGTGTGCGAGCGATGCATACCTCGCACACTGCTCACCAACAAACGGAGGAAGTGACTAATGAACTGTGAGTTAATCGTGCCTATCGCGCGCGCCGTCACTCCAGACTTCGTGTCTGGATGTGCACCGCGCCTCTTCGCGCGCGTGCCAGTGGACGACACGGTCGTCCTGGCGGAGTGCTTGCGGCTCAGTCGCACCGGACATGTCGAGGAGGCTGAAGATCTTCTCGAGCGTTGGTGCGTGTCGGGCTGTTTGCACTAGTGGCGCCGGAGTGTGGCGAACTCCGTAACTCAATCGCTGGGTCGTCTCTGCCCGCGTTACAGAGACACCTCCACCATCTTTGACTGTAAGATGGTGGACACTATTGAGTCTGTGAAAATAGTTTCGCGGATTCATCGTGTTATCGCGCCACATGCGCACACCTGCTCCTCTGGGTTCTGGGGTGAGGAATGGTCATGACTATAGACATCGACGCACTGTCGCTGCCGGTGCGCGTCAGGAATGCTCTCAAGGAGGCAGGTGTCCTCACGCGCGACGACCTGCTGAAACAAACGGTACAAGATCTGCTTCGTGTCCCTAACCTGGGGCGCAAGGGGGTCGCTGAAATCCTCGTAGTTCTCGGTATTCGAGCCAACGAACTGACACTCGGGGAGATGCTCGAACGAGAGCGAAAGTGAGTTTCTTAGGCAGCAACAAGGACAACACCGCTTGGCGACAGACACAAAAAAACCCGCACGGTTCGACTCCGTGCGGCTTGCTCCATAGATGTGTATCTATGCTGATGAGTCTAACCCCCTTCGTCGAGACTTCGGCGGACAAGGAAAGGACGAAAGCAAGAAAGAACTATTTTGCACCTCATCATTTCGCGGTAGCATAGAGGATATGAAAATGCCTGGTGGAGCGCCGAAGAAGTCAAAGACGTTGTTGGAGAAACAACTCGTCCCTCCTCGTAATCACGAATTAGTACAGCAGGAGTCTCAACGACAAGAAGAGGTAGAACCCGAATTAACGAAAGTAGAACGCGAACAATTGAACATAGTTCGTGAGTGGATTGTTGACAGTTCACCAGAAGAAATTACACAGAAATTATTTCGTGGGTTGCCATACAGCGGCGAGTTTCTCAACCACCTTTCTCAAGAAGAGGTAGACACGATGGTGCACAAAGCAATAGAGTTTTGTACAGAACATAGTGCCGATGCGCATCATGTTGGGTTTAACCTTGCTCGCGGAGGGAAGATATCCCGAGACTCGTTTACTTCAAAGGCGTATCGCGCTTTGTATGCCGCAATGAAAGATCCGCATTTTTCTAAAGACCGTCGTGCGGTATGGGCTATGCAGCAGATGGATGATGCTATTGGTCAGAACGGCCAACTGATCGACCCAAACGTACTTATCGAGGAAGTGGCTGACATATATTGGAGAAATGATGTACATCCTTCACTACGAACTAGCGGCGTTGCATCACTAAATTATATTTTTTCATTTCATTGGGGTCCACGGTATGAAGCCGCAATACTTCGTAGTCTTGATTTTAACAATCCACAGAATTACTCACAGACTGGCCACTTTCTCGAGTTGTTGCGACATCTACATCGCGAGGGTTCGCACTGGAGTTTTTCGGAAGAAGCTGTCCCGCGAGCGATATCGTCTTCGCTGCGTCGCGCAGTCGAACACAGGGAAGGTAGTTACCTACTCAATATGCGTGCTCGCCAACTATATGATCGCATGGAGAAGCACGACACGTTGCCTGATAATGATGGTGAACCGTTCGAGGTATCGAATGGAGTTCTTGGGTTTCATAAGTCAGATGGATTATACATAATTGAAGGAGAGACGCGTGGAAAAGTAGAGGGGCTCTTGTTTCGACTCCGTGAGTTGCGTGGGCAACTCCAGCCTCCACAAGAGTTGGTTGATGCGGCTATAGCACAGGGTGAACACGAAATAATTTGGACACCAAATAGACAATTATGGGATCAGTATCAAGAGACGCAAACTGCGATTGCGGCACTTTTTACCTATAAAGTAGATGCTCGTGATCTCGTACTTCAGACCAAGGATGGGGAGATGGATTTAGAGCAAGCGAAGATCGCCGAGCACGACTTTGAGTATATGCTCACGAGGCCAGTGCGAAAGACGATAGAAAACGAATTTGGGTGTACGCTCGCTGACCTCACACTACATGAACAGTTCCGCATGTTGCAGTATTTAAAGACCGTATCTGTACAGGACGCTGAATCGACAAAAGAATTCACCCACTCATTCGGCGTAGATGGTCTGCGTACCTTTCTCGTCACTGAACAAGATCCGACATTACGGGATAAAGTGTTTGAGTTTGCACACACGACAGCACCCGAGCAGGCGCACGCGGTCTTTGCGGCGTACAGTTCGCTCATAGAGTCTGTTGATACTATGGGTACTTATTTGCCGAGTCGTTTGGTGCGCAGGACACAGGCGTCGTGGGTGCGGTAGTTGAGCGACAACTTAACCGCGCACGCAAGCTACTTGCTGATGCGCACACGTACAAAGACGAACCCGAGCGACTGGTGGCGCTCGCGCAGTCGGTGCAAGCAGACATTGCGCTGTTTACCGACGCGTGTCGTGTGCTCAAAACACGCAACCAATTATCGCTCGAGCAAGTGCGAGATGGTACGCTCGAAAGTGTCAACGCGGCACAGCTTCAGGAGGTTAATCGTACAGATATGCGGCACATTTGGGAATATCGCTACGCGGGGAAGTATGGCGCAGAGTTGGAGCATGAGTTGCGAGCACAATTTGAAAAGGCGCTCGGGAGTGAGCAAACCACGTTCTATATCTACCGCTATAAAGGGCAGATCGCTTGTTACTTTTCAGCCGAGCAAGTCGGCACCAGTGAAGACGAACTCCCCAAGAAGCATCTCGCCTCGTTTCTCACCAGTCAGTCATTCGAGGGAGGCATGCTTGGTCAGGCGGTGATGGAGCAAGGCATCGACCAAGAACAAAAGGGTTCGGTATTGGTCGCAGAGTCGGACATCGACATTGTGCGCACCCCTATCGTGAGCAAATACTTCGAGGACTACAACTTTTACGCTACGCACCGTTTCGAAGACCAGGGCGAGCCAACACTTGCTCTAGAGCGGCGCGAAGGCAATCTGTTCGCAACAAAACGTTTGTCGAGGAAAGACATCATGGAGCGAGCTGCTCGCGGCGAGCGCTCTGTGCTCACGCAGTTTGTGGCGAGCGAGACTGTACCAGATTTTCCAACTTTATTGCACGACAGGATGGTATTAACGCGCTATTTCATGGAGCAGGACGAGTCGGGTACACAAAAGTATTATGCTGCATTCGAGCGGTTGTCGTCAGTAGCTGAGCCGCTTGCCTTAGCTGCGTGAGTCTTTGGTACATATGCGCTCGGGTGACTCCACGCCAACTCAAATAACCCGCGATGCATGGCGGCAATTGCTGGGTCGTTGACGATGACGCCGATCTTCTGGGCGCCGAATGTGAGATATGACACACGATCGTCGTATATCTGCGTCGAGACACTGAATGTGGGCGTTGACCAAGGGATAAGCCGCTCTTTAGTTATGTCATCAAGATATTCTTGGTCAACGAGTGCTCGGTTAGCGAGTGTGTCGACGGCGATGTTGCGCTTGTGGAGGCCGCGTTTTTTGCGAGCGATACCAAACGCTTTGCTTGCCTCCCCCATCTCGCGCTCCACCGTCTCGATGTCTATATAGGCGAGTATCTCGGTCTTTGCTGTGAGTGCGTCATTAAGTACTTCACGCACGCCGTCTGTACCCTCATAAAACCGTATACCCGACTTACCCGAAACGAGGTTGAAGTCGGAGATGAGTCGCGAGATTGCTCCCTCGAGAGAGGACTTTGCATTTTGAGCGTCGTCGAAGCGCCTCTCGACCAACTCCTGTAACTTCAGCGGATGCGCGGGGGCGAAGACGGCGACTTTGCCGGGTTCATCCCTTTTTTCGACTAACCCAGCCGCCTCAAGTGTCCCTAGCACCTTATATACCAGCGGGCGGGAGAGAGGAACATGCCGCTTTAATACGCCAGCTTGGAGTGGGCCGCGCAGCACGAGGGTCTCGTAGACGAGCGCCTCGTCCTTCGTCAAACCTGCCTCGACCAAGCTCTGACCATACGAAAGTTCTTTGGTATCCATACTGCCAGTATACTCGTAGGGGTTGATTTGTCAAGCTTCTGTGACAAATAAAACCTTATTTCGTATAAAATACATACAAATCAAGGGTATTTTGCGTGACACGAGAACGATTATTTGCCACACATGGCTTGACACTTGGCAATGAAAATGCTAAGATGTTGTCAGATGCCGAGGGAATAGCCCGAAGCAAGAGTTCATCATAGACGGGAGGTTTCATTCGAATCGTCCCCCACCTCTAGTCCCGGCTCGCCGGGAGGGTACTACGGCCCCTGCTGCAAAGCGGCTAAGCGTAGAAAGAGGAGAGAGTGGGGATGAGAGGCGGCTCGAAATAAATCTCTATTTGCAGATACGGTCTCTCGGGCATGGCACCTCCGCAAATGGGTCCCCAGCCGTGAGAGTAGGGCGAGAAGCCAGCTGTATCGAACGTTGTTTTGGCCCCACTGCGCTCTCACGAGCTTTGCGGGGTCCCGAGCCAAAGGCTCGGGGAGACATCGGCTGAGCACGAAAGACCTAAACCAGCTTTCATGCTTAGAAATGTCCTCATAGAGAGGGCTCCTTCGCCAAGGCCACGGCCGCCTGAAGGAAAGGTCTTTGACAAAATTCTTCCAGATCGCTCCTAAACAGTGTGTCTGGATGCCATAGGTAGAACAGGAAAACGTGAAAAAACTTTCTGCGAAAGCAGATAATCACAATGTTATTCCTCTTCTCCGGCTTGAATGTTCGTTTGCCGTTTACGGTGAGCGATTTATCCCGAGATTTATCGAGGGAAGTCGAACCGGAAAGAGGGGTCGCATGTGCACTTCGAAAGAAGAGCGATCCCGCGTGCAGTGTCACGCTGACTAAAACCGGGCCGTTGGCGCCTTCATCGCGCCAATTCGTGCAGTGTCACGTTGCCCGGGCACACAAACATGGCCGCAAGGCCGCCTCGCCGCACTGTCATGGGTGTGGGATGGACGAGGTCTCCAAATGGAGGATTACATGAAAAAAATTATGCGGAACTCCGACAACTCTCTTACTTTTTTGGCCTTCTCCGGCCAGATTGGGAAGTGGGTTGGGGTTTCGATGGGTCCCCTGTGGGGTACCAAAGGGCTCTGGGAGGAATTCCCAGAGCTTGGCTACGCCCAGCTCGTCGACAATCCCGGTTGCACGCCTTGGCTAAATGCCAAGGCGGGCACTATGCCGGGGTTGGTCGTGACTTGGTCTTCCGACGGCACCCGGACCCTCTTCGTGGGGGTTGAGGGCGAGGTTGCCGTCGGACGCGGTGGGGAGATGTACTCTCTCTATCGCAAACGTTTTGTACTCCGGCAGTGGCCGGAGGATGGGGCGGTGGAGGTGAACCTCAACGATTTGTGAGATTCGCCTCCAAACCCCTCCGTGCAGGGGAATAGTTCATCGCGAACGCTGACACGGCAGCGTTCGCAACAGGCAGGGGAGTGCCTGGGTATAAACTCTCCAAACTTGAGGCGAGCGCTTGGTTATGCGCTCGTCCTCCTACTTGAAACCAGTATCTGATGACTCACTTCGAGCTAATCGAATAGCGGTTTCAAACGAGGAGAAAGGAAATCCACAGATGTGACCCCTCTTTTCCGCACTATGCCGGCATGCGAGCAGCACAAATATATTGCGCTCGCCCCATCGTGCTGGAAAGAGGGGTCGCATACCAAACCGAGTGTTTCCCGTGCGAAGACCGATGCATAAGTCTTTGCACGGGGATCATTCTTGCTCGACCGTAGCCACTGTGGCGAAGGCGGGCTGATTCCCGATCATCAACATCCGCGTCCTGCGGCCCATAGTGGAAAAATACAGGACTCTGCTTGAGTAGCGCCAAGCGAGAAAGGGCTCCCGTTATGCGAGGGGGTTTTAAAAAATGATCGACGTCAAGTTCCTCAACCTGAACCCGCACCCGCTCCGGTTGCGGATGAACGCCGCCAATACGGCGCCGAAGCCGGACGAGACCGACATCGTCGTCCTGCCGCGCCTTGGCGCGGACGGCAGGCCCGCGCCCGCGCGGGTTTCGACCACGCCAGGCGGGCGCCTGCCCGACCTGGGCGGTGTGCCCACCTTCGACCGCACCGCGTATGGTGCGGTGGAGGGGCTGCCCGAGCCCGAGGAGGGGACCGTCTACTTGGTCTCCGCCCTCGTCGGCGGGCGGCCCGAAGTGGCCGCACGCGAGGATGTCTTCATCCCCGGCACCGGCCCGCGGGACGGAGTCGTCCGCACGGCGGACGGCCAGGTCTACGCCGTCACCCGGCTCGTCCGGGCCTGACGGCAAACTCCTCCATATAAGGAGCAAGGTTAATAGCATCAGCGCGGTATGGCGCGTTGGTACAGGTTTTCGCACGAATGGCTGGTACCCATTCGTGCACCCTTTCAAGTTGTTGTGTGTCGTTGCATATACACGACTGTTTGAAAGGGTGAGGCAATCATGCCAATACCCCAAACGTCCTTAAGGAGGACACTCATGGTTTATTCGATCCCGACCGAGAACGGCAACGTCGGTCATGCCAGGAACACGATTCGGGCCGAGATCAACCTCGGTCTGAAGAAGGGTTACACCGGATTCGCGCAGGAGAAGGGCGAGGTCCTCGCCTTTCTGACCGACCTGTACAAGCAGGACGGCGCTGCCGGCAAGCCGTTCGTTCCGTTCATCGTCACCGACTCGGTGATCACCTACGCCTACCCGACTGGCGACGGCTGGCACGGCGAGCACGAGCCGGCGCTCGTCTTGACGTCCGACAAGTCGCCGCTCTACGCGGCGAATCTGTCCGACGAGGACTGGGCCGTGCTCGTCGAATCGTACGCCGCCAAGCTCGGCGAGCGCTTCGAACAGTTCCGCGTGTACGTCACGTACACGCGGGTGGAGGTGAAGATCCTCCAGAAATCGTAATCTTCACTTGCCCGTGTTGTAGGTGTTAACGGTTTGGTGAGCGTGGCACGGCACGCTCACTCGGTTTGGTCCTCGAGCTGGTTGGTAACCGGCTCGAGACCTTGCTCAAGCTCGTCCCAGTGAAACGGGGTTGGCTTGATAAAGGTTCACACAAACAAAGAGAGGAGAAGCGCCATGCGGCGTGTCATCGTCTGCGGGCCGCCGCACAGCGGCAAGTCCGTATTCTTGGCGCAGTTGATGTGCCAGCTGCCGCCAGACAGCTTCTATCTGGCCTTTGCCGCCCCCGATGGGGAGTGGCACTGGAGTAACTTTGGCGACCAAGTCTTGGTCGCCGCGGTGCGGCAAAAGGGAAAATTCACGGAAAACTTCGTTGGCTCGATGGTGGAGGCCATCAAAGCCAACGAACAACCGCTGGTGTTGGTAGACACCGGCGGCGTTCGCTCCGAGGCGAACGAGAGGATTTTTGATGCATGCGACGCGTGCATCATCCTCTCGTCCAAGCAGGATGAAGTCGTTGCGTGGCGGCAATTTGCTGCTGCGCGCAATGTCGCCGTGCTCGCCGAGCTCGACAGTGTGCTTCACGGCACCTGCGAGCTGTATGTCGACCGCGGCGACGGCGTCGTCCGCGGGCGGATCTCGGGACTCGAGCGTGGGCAGACTATCCAGTCGCCCACGCTCGACGCGGTTGTGAATCGTCTTCGTGAGATCATCCGTGAAAACGGAGAGATCACGAATGGAGAGCTCATCGCCAACATTAATGTCGCGTCACTGTTGACGCGGCTTGGCGTTGACGATGCGCACGATCCATTTCTTGGCGTGCGTCCGGCGCATCTGCGTCCGGCACTCGTCTTGGCGCGTGCGGCAAACAAACTCGAAACCGTGCGAGTGTACAACGCCCGCGCGGCGATTCTGGCCTCGGCCTACGCCGCCCGACTCTCGGGCGCAGTCGAGCTCTACGACGTCAGCAAGGGGTACATCCGTATCCCCGAAGTGACGCCGTCGGGCTCGGGCTTTTGTCCGGGTGTCGAGTGGGAAGTGCTCGCACTTCCCGAATTCACTTTGGTGAAGTGGCGCAATACGCGCTTCATCACGGTGGATGACCTGCGGCAACTGGTGCCGCCCGGTGTGGACACCTCACGGCCGGCCGTCGTCGCAAACGACGGCCCGCCGATGTGGCTCCATGCGACACTCGTGCGTGCCTACGCGCGCGCGGGCTGTCCGTGGGTGGGGCAGTTCTGGCCGGTTGAGTCCGGCCGGGCGCAGCCTACCCTCGGCGGGCGGCTGTGGGACGAGGCGTACCCCTTCGCTGGACCGGCGGTTGTCGTCGCCGGCCCGGACGAAAAGGTCGGGGAAATCTTCCCGGTTTCGTTCGATCTTTTGCGCTGGGGCGTCCCCATTTTGGGACGGCTTGCGTCGGGTGAATTTGTGGTCGACGTGAAAGATAGTCACGTCGCCACGCACTCGAGCGTGCTTCCGTGCCTCGCTGAGGCACTCAGTATGATGAGTTCGGACAGCCGCGAGGTCGTTATCGCCGAACTCGACATGGGGCGAGTCGTCGGCGAAAACATCCGCGTCGCGACAACTAGCGCGGATGAAATCGTCTATGCCCAGCGGCCGAATCGTCGCGGGCTCACCCGGTTCGTCAAAAACCGGAAGCCCGAGCCGTGCTCGCGGGTGGTGGTGCTGGTCAAGCGCACCACCGGCGGTGCCTACGTTCTCCTCACGGCTTTCATCGGGACACGGTGTCCCGCTGAGCCGTGGGACCGGAACGCGGACAAGACTTCCGCCACGTTCTGGAACGAAAACGCCCTTATATGGGACGCAGAAGAGGTCATCTCGGGCACCGAAACGACACGGTGCCCGTGGTGAAGTAACTGGTTCTTGGTTTTTTGGCGAGCGTGCGCGGTGGTACCGTGTGCGTTCGCCAGACTTATTCAGCTCGCGGATCATTCGCGGGTTGATAGGGACGAGGAGACCTATGAATAAAATTCCCGCAGCGCTTGCGTTCGCGCAAGTGGGACATAAGGGACAAACCCGCCCCGGCGGCGAGTCCCAGATTGAGCACGTGATGCGCGTGGCGCTTATTGCCGCGCAATTCGCGTGCGACAACGGGCTCCTCGGCAGTGATGCTGAGGATCTCATTGTGTCCGCCCTCTTGCACGATGTGCTCGAGGATACGGACACGACGGATGCTGCGCTTGCCGAGCAGTTCGGCGAGCGAGTGGCGCGGGTCGTTCGTGCATTAAGCCACGAGGAGGAAGAGGAGCCGGATGCAGTGTATCTTCGTCGCGTGGCCGTCGGTGGCTGCTTAGCGGTCACTGTGAAGCGGTCCGACCGCCTGGACAATCTCAACACTCTGCGGCACGCGCCACCTGAGTTCCGTGAGCGCAAGCTTGCGGAGATTCGGTCTGCGCTGCCGCTGTGGTACGAGATCGATCCGGATGGCGCGCCCTTAATCGAGGAGCTTTTGCGGGAGGTCGAGCATGTCTCGTCCACTGCATGAGCTCCAGCTTCGTGCCGGTGTGCTCGCGCAGGTGCCCGAGGCGCTCCGTATGGAGTGCATTGGCATTGCGCGGGATAAGTCGCCTTCGGCCGCGTTCGACCTTGCCTCCATCGCGGCGCACAAGCACGGCATCGGAGGCATGCAGGCTACCGGTGTCGCGAAAGCGACGCGTTGGCTCGCCATGATTCGACGGGATTATGGCGAGGACATCTTCAACCAAGCTGCAAGGACGTTCGCAGCACCCACGCCCACGACTTAGGTCACGGGCAAGGAGAGGATGGAGATATGGATGAAAACAGGGACGGCAAGGTGGAATACCTCGCTGTCGAGCGAGGCCGAAGAAGTGACGCCGACCGCGTCGGCTTCATCGGCGGGAGGATTCGTCGCGGACCCATTGTATTTTTGCCGCCAAGTCTGAAAATTGGCTCGGTTGTACGAGCCAGACTACAAGTTTTGGCGAAAAGAAGTGCTACCGGGGCATTCATGTACCGTGGCGAGCTCGCACCTCCAACCCTATCGCAAGAGTGCAGGCGAGCAATTGCGGAAGAAGCAAGCATGCTTCTCCGCATGGAGCGTGATGGAGAGTCGCTCCCAATGGAGCAGGCTTTTTCTCGCATGCTCCAAGAGGGGACTGGGTTCGCTCGGTCGCTTTCTTGGATAAAGCGTCGAGCTCTGCTCTTCAGTCTGGCGCGTGAGTGGAGTGGCGCACCTAGTATTGAGTACGGTCGCGTCATATTCGCCTCGGGGGAGATACGTCACACGACTCTCTCGCGGCAGATGCTCCTTGTGTTCGAGCTTCTGCCAAGCGCAGACCAGCTCCAGCTGGAAGAGTGTCTGCAGTGGATGGCTAATCCGTCTATCGCAGATGCTGTGCAGGCCGGTAAGGAGTATCGGCGTGTACAGATTTCGGATGCATGGCTTGAGAGTGTCGAGCGGGCATCCACACGCAATGAGGCGCTAAGCACGCGTCTCACTGTAGGGATGTCCGACGCGGAGGCAGACAGAATACTCCGCGAACCATAATCCGACGGGATTATGGCGATGAAATCTTCAAACAAGCTGCGAGGACGCTCGCGGCACCCACGCCCACGACCTGAGCGAAGTCGAAGGTCACGGGCAAGAAAGGGACAGACTGATGAATAAGGAAATTCTCAATCTCGCCACAGGCCTCGCGCCGAAAGTGGCGATTGTCGGGGCCGACGTTGCTTCGCGCAACATCGGACGCGAGGCAATCGTGCGGGCAACGATGCTCGCGACGGTCGCCGGCCACCCCGCGTTCTTTCTCGGATCGCCCGGTATCAACAAAACGGGCACCGTGAAGGACTTGTCGCGCGTGATCGAGGGTGCCCGCTACTACGGGGCTCTCATGCCGACCATGACCTCGTTCGAGGGACTCTTCGTCGAAGAGACCGCGATCGAGGAGTCAGTCGACGCGGAGGGGCGCAAGCTCATTCGCACGCGTGACTCGATCGGGCGCGCCGCGAACGCACATTTCTTCTTCGCGGACGAGATATGGAAGGGGGACCCGCGCGTTCTCCAGACCGTTCTCGACTTCGCGAACGGGGACGCAATCCGGCACGAGGGGCGCGACTTCAAGCCGCCGCTTCTCGCGTTTCTCGCGGCCAGCAACGAGCCGCCCGACCCAGAAGGAAACCTGGGCGCGATGTGGTCGCGAATGACCCTCCGCGTGCAGGTGGACCCGCTGGATCGCGGTGGAAAGCTGTCGCTCGTTGCGGCGCGACTTGTTCGCGACCGTGGTGCTGCTGTGTCTGCCGCTGCTCGGCTTTCGCTCGCGGAAGTCGAGACGCTGCGGGAAGCGCGGCCGTTCGTCGAGGTTGCTGACGATATGGTCGAGCTCGTTCTCGACTTGTATCAGCAGCTGCTCGACGAGGACACGGCCGGTTTCCAGTGGCTCTGGGACGACGATCGGCGATTCGGGCGGGTATTCGACGTCTTGCAAGCGTCGGCGATACTCGACGGGCGTGCGCAGGTCGGCTCTGCCGATCTGCGCGTGCTCGAGTACCTGCTCTGGGACACTCCCGAGCAGATCCCGGTCGTGAAGGCGAAGATTGCCCCGCTCGTGCGCACGCCTCTCTCGGATGCGCAGGAGCAGGTGGACGCGCTTTTTGCGCCGGGTGGCATGGTCGCTCTCGTCGAGGGCGGCGACCGCAACAAGCTGGTTCCCGCGCTCGCGCAGTTCGAGGAGACCGAGCGCGAGCTCGGTCGTCTCGAAGGTGAGGCAAGCGGGGTCGATAAGACCGCAATCGCCGACCTGCGGAAAGAGGTTGGCAAAAAGAAGGCGGAGTTCGTCGCGAAGGCGACGGGCGTCCGCCGGTAGGAGGGGCTATGAAGGCACCGAAGACACTGTCGCGGGCAGACTTGCAAAAGCTGCTCGTGACAGACGCGGACGCCTTCACGGCGCTCCGCTTCCTCCGGCAACGCGAGCGTATGCCCGCACTTGCCGAACTCGAGGCTGCCGGGGAGCAGAAGCTCCCCGGCACTGCCGGCGCGCTCGCCGACATCTATCACGTGCTTTGGGCGGCAACGCCTGTGGTGCGCGATGATGCGCCGAGCGACCGGAGCTTCTTCGCGGAGATTCTCAAAGGCGCGATGGCGACATCCGCCTACGAGGGGCTCCATGCGCAGACGCGGTTCTCGGAGCTCGCGTCCATCCTTGGCACGCTCACGATGGGTGACACCATCGTCGCGAATGTGTCGAAAGGGGATGCAAAAAAGCTTCAAGAGTCCGCCGACGCGCAAAATACGGCGGACGAGACAGAGGCCGAAGCTCAAAAGGCCGAAGCTGAGGCTGATATGCTCGGCGAATTGGCCGAGCAAGCACAATCTGCTGGCGGGGCGGGGCAACCCTCTTCACAAGCAGCCGGTCTCTCCGCGCAAGCGGCAGAGGCACGTGCACAGGCGCAAGCTGCTCGTGCGGCAGCTGATACTGCGCAGGCGCAAGCCGATGCCGCCGCCGAATCGCTGATGGGGAAACCCGGGAGCGAAGCAGCGGCAAAGAAACTGCAAGAGCTCGCACGCCTCGGCCTCGCCGCAGCGAAGCGAGCCAAAGAGAAGGTCGAGGAGGTGTCGGAGACCCTCCAGACATGGGGCTTTGAGGAAGGGGAGTTGACCCGTGAGGGTATCCCCGAAGCTCTCGCCCTTCTTGAACGCATACAAAATAATAAAGCGTTCAAGGACTTCGCTAAAATCCTCGGCCGAATCAAAAAGATCGCTGCTCGCAAGGCGCGGTCCAAGGAGCAGGCCGAGGGTGTGCGCGTGACGAAGTTTGAGACGGGCCGCGACATCAAACGCGCGGTCTCCTCCGAGCTTGTTGCGCTCGCGCATCCTGCACTCCGTACGAAAGCTCTCACGCGCTGGAGCAGGGGCGAGCTTCGTCTGCGTGGCGAAGAGGCGAAGCAAAAAATGGGCGAGGGGCCGGTGGTGGTCTGCGAAGATGGCTCCGGTTCTATGGAAGGGGCGAAGCAGGTGTGGGCGAAGGCGACAGTGCTCGCACTTGCATACTATGCAAAACTCCGCAAAAGATCGTTCGTTTGGATACATTACGGAGCACGTGATTCCAAAAACGTGACCCGTGTGTATAAAGGTGGACGACTCTCGCCCAGAGAGACCCTTGAGATCGCCGAAACGTTTCTCAAAGCATCGGGTACGGACTTTGAGCGTCCGCTCACCGACGCGATGAATACGATTCGGATTGAGGGTCTCAAAAAAGCGGACATTGCCTTCATCACCGATGGCGACGCCCATGTCACGGAGGCGTTTCTGGCGGAATTTCTTGCAGAAAAGCGTCTGCGTGGGGTCAATGTCGTGGGGATTCTCTGCGACGTTGGCCATACGAGCGACGCCACGCTCAAGAGGTTCTGCGATGGCGACATTCTTCGTGCCTCGTCGTTCTCCGACGCCGACGCACAAGAGGTATTCAACCGCCTCTGACAGTTCTTTTCTGGTTTGGTCTCGGGCGCACCGTGGTTGGTGTGTCCGAGGCCTCCTTTATCGGCCTTGTCTCCATGGGGGAGATTGGGCCGTTGAGGAATGATTCCTCTGAGGGAGGGCCGACATGGCCGACACACCTATTGCGACCCTTCTTGCAGAGAAGGGGAAAAAGTACGACGAGACGCGTCAGTGCATCTCGTCGCACGGCGGAAGCATCGTCTTCTTGCCGCGCGATGTTGATCCTGGGCAGATCGTCCGGGTCGAGCTCGTCCCGGTAGAGAAGCGCGACGCGCGGGGCAGAGCAATGTACCAGGCGAACCATGCATGGTTCGATCTGGGCAAGGCCGTCCGACAGGCAATTGCACATGAAGCGGAGGTCCTCCGCTCGTGTGCACTGTTCGGCGAACAAGAAGCGTCTGCGCTTCTTACCGCTCGTTTCGGGCTAGTGCCCGATGCATGGAAGGGGTATTCGACGTACTACTTCCATTCTAACGGTTCAGTCTATGCGAGTCGCTTTTCGCCCGCTGCACTGCTCGTTTTCGAGCAGTTCGACCATGCCCCCGCAAAGGGTATGGTCGAACCACTCATCTGGATTGCGGGTGGTGTGAAGCCGTTCGTGGGCGATCTCTACTCGCGGCGGCAAGAGGGCAGGGACTTGGAATATAATTTCCCTGTTCCGCAGCTCACCGACGAAGCGGTCGCGAGCATCACAACTCGCGTTGCGAACGGTGAGTTGCTTCTTTCAGCCCCGTTGGTTGAGGTTGATTTATCTGGCGGACTCACGTCTGCTGGATGGAATGATGCTGTGTGGCGGGCTGCGAAGTTTCCGGAAGTTTCTGTGCCGGATTTTGCGTCCAATCATACGGCGACGATTCCGCCACTGGTTGAGTTTGTCTACGGCCGCGACATAAATGGCCGCGACCTCAAGGTATACGGCGTGGTCGAGGCAAATACATCCTGGTCTCGGACCTATTTCGTGCTTTCCTGGAAACGGCAGCGCAGTGAGGCGGAACAGGTATGCAACCATGCGGTCGCGGAGCTGGTGAAGTTCCGCGAACAGCTCGAGACTGCTCGCGTTCGTGCCGAGGAGCAGGCAAGGCGTCAGGCTGCAGAAGAAGCTGAAGCTAGACGCAAAGCCGAAGAGGCCGAGCAGATGGCTGCAGCAGTTGCGTCTGGTCGTGCTCTCGCGGATTTCTCCGCTTTTGTGCATACGAGCAGTCAGCGCGGCGACGGGGGCGGGTACGTTATCCGTCCAGACGGATCGCTGCGCGAGCACGACCGAGACGAATACTCTCGGTCGCACCAGCGGGGGACACATACCCGTCACTGGGACTATGTGTACCCAAGGGAGGCGTCTCTCTCGTGGGAGGGGTTCCGCGAGCATGCCGAGCGCGATGGTGTGGTGCACAAACTTCCTGTTGACGGGCTCACGCCCGAACAAAGGGAAACCCTCGCTCGGCTCGGGCAGCTTCACGGCTGCTCGTGGGTGACGGAAAGCGGCGTTCGCGTCGCTTCCGCAAGGCAGGAGCAGGTGTCACCTACTGTTCCTGTAAAACCCAAACGGGAGCCACAAGCTCCCAAGGTGGACGATACTTCGGAGGATGGCCGGGTTGGTGAAACCAACTCGGATAGTCCATTCGCCAAACTTGCTGAGCTGCGGGAGCGGCTTTGTAAGTAAGTTCTTATGGTTTATGGGCGAGTATCGGTTGGATGCGTGGTTGCATCAGTGCCGACACCTCGCTCTGTCTACTGGGGACGTCACACTAACACATTGTGTGGTGTCTCAAGAGACAGGAATGTTTCGAAACATTGTACCCCCGGCGCTGCGGGTGTGAGGTGTGTTGAGCGCTTGGCTTCGTACTAGGTCATACTAGGCGGAAGCGAGGCGCTCACAAATCTCTCTCCTCGCGCATCTTGCGCCCGTAGCGCTGGGGTTACAATAACAAAAAAACACCATCCGAGTTGGGTGGTGTTTTTGTGTTTCTAAAAAGGTGATTACCCGTGTGAATGGTCGTGCTCTTCGTGGTTGTGGTGGTCGGGTGCTTTTGCCTTTTCGACCTCTTTGCCCTCGAGCATCTGGAGGACTTTGTCGTTGCGGATGATGGTCTCGATGTGAATCTTGAGGAGGTCGGGGCGCGCTTCGGGGAAGTGCTCGAGCGCGTGCTTCATCTCCTCATCTACCGCCGCTTGGTCGGGTTCGATCTTCTCTTCGCCAGCGATCTTGTTGAGTATCAGCTGGAGTCGAGCGCGCTTGGTCGCTTGGTCGTGAAGCTCGTTGCGCACATCCGTCTCGGTCTTGTTGATGCGCTTGAGATAGTCCTCCATCGTCATGCCGTAGCGCTGCACATCCTCGCCCATCTGACCAAGGATCTTCTCGAGCTCGCTGTCGACGAAGATGGTCGGGACAGAAAAGTCGGCTTTCGCGAGAAGCGCTTCGATTACCTTACCGCGGCGAGCGTCGCGAGCTTTTTGCTCCTTCTCCGTCAAAAGATTTTGACGCATCTTGTCCTTGAGGTCCGCAAGGTTCGCGAACGGTCCGAGCGACTGCGCGAACGCGTCATCGAGCGAAGGAAGCGTGTCCTCTGCGGGAATTTTGGTGATGGGGGAGGCAGCGGCAGCATCTGCTTCTGCAGCGTCCCCGTTATGACCTGCAGCGGAAGAAGCAGATGCTGCCGCTGCCTGGGTGGGGATTTGTGTATCCGCAGCAGGAAAGTCGGACTCCTCCGCTGCAGGACTGCTAGGGGACGCTGCAGAATCCGACTTTCCTGCTGCGGTCGTCATGTTCGCCTTCGCATATGCGCGACGGATCGAGGTGAGTGCGTCGTCGATCTCAGTGTCGGTTACGACCGACGCATCTTCCTGGGGGATAGACTCGTGGAGCGTCTTCCATCCCTTGGGGAGTTCGATGGTAGGGTAGACGGCGGTCTTGATGACGATGCCGATCGGATTGCCGGGTGCCAATTTCGTGATGCGGATCTCGGGGCGGCCGATGGCCTCTACCTCGCGTACCGTGACGAGTGCGGGATAGAAGTCTCGCATGAAGAACTCCACCGCCTCCTCGAGGATCGCGATGTCGCCGACGCGCTTCTTGACCATGTCGAGCGGTACATGCCCTTTGCGAAAGCCGGGCAACTCCACCTCTTCGGCAAAGTGCCTGAGTGCGCGCTCCTGGAGCGGCTCTATGTCGGCAAAGGGTATGTCCCCCTCGAGTTCGACCTCGGAGTCGGGAAGCGTTTTGAGCGCGAAGGATCTCGCGAGCTCGTCTAAATGCTCGTTGTGTGTCATGTGGCGATACTAGCAGGAGGTATACCTCGTGCGATTACTTAGCAAATTTCTTTTTGTAGAGGTCGAGACTTTCGTTGAATGCAGCGACAGCAGCCTCCTTACCTTGTACCTCACCAACCTCGACCGGTGCAGGCTTGCCCTTGAGCAATTTGTAGGTTTCGAAGAAGTGACGGAACTCCTTGAGCGTGTGTTTGTTGATGTCGGCAAGATCTTGCACATCATCCCAACGCTTGTCCTCGGTCGGTACCGCGATGATCTTGTAGTCCGAGTCGCCGCTGTCAATCATCTCCATCACTGCCACCGGGCGTACGGTCACGAGGATCCCAGGAAGAAGCGGATAGGTGGTCAGGACGATGACATCCAGCGGGTCGCCGTCGTGCCAGAGCGTCTGGGGGACGAAGCCGTAGTCGAACGGGTATGCGGCCGCAGAGTAATTGGCGCGGTCGAGCTTGATGAGGCCTGTCTCCTTGTCGAGTTCGTATTTGTTGTTCGAACCGCGATTGATCTCGATGATAACGTTCATCTCGCCTGCCGTACCTGGTGCAATTTCTTTCCAAAGATTCATATGCTTTGTGATTTATCGCAGATAATTATTCTTCTACAACCTCGGCATCTTTCGAAGCCTGAGCGTCGCCGCCGACAGATTGGATGTCGATGCGCCAACCGGTGAGCTTGGCGGCAAGGCGGACGTTCTGACCACCGCGACCGATGGCGAGGGACTGCTGGTCGCTCGCAACTGTGATGGTCGCCTTGTGCTCTGACTCGTCGAGCTCAACCTTGGAGATGCGCGCAGGGGAGAGCGCTTCTTCTATGAATGCCTTCGGGTCCCCGTTCCACTCGATGATGTCGATCTTTTCGCCACCAAGTTCGGATGTGACCGTCGAGACGCGGACACCGCGCTGGCCGACGAGCGAACCGACCGGGTCGACGTGTGGGTCGTTGGATGCGACCGCAACCTTTGAGCGACTGCCAGCCTCACGAGCGACCGCTTTAAAGACAACGACGCCATTCGCAGCTTCGGGGGCTTCCATCTCGAATAGTTTCTGGAGGAATTGGCCATTGGCACGAGAAAGGCGCAGATAGATGCCACGCGGGGACTCTTCTACCTGGTAGAGAAGTGCGCGCACTCGCTCACCTTGGCGAAAACGTTCGCCCGGTATCTGTTCGTCGTAGGGGAGTATGCCTGTGGCGCGACCGAGGTCGACGTATATATTGCCGCGCTCCATGCGCTGGACGGTGCCGGAAACAATCTCGCCCTGTCGTGCGCCGTACTCGGCGACGACGGACACCTTCTCGGCCTCGCGGATCTTTTGGATGATGACCTGTTTGGCGGTTTGAGCCGCTATGCGGCCGTAGTCGTCTTTCGTTTCGAGCGGGAAGACGAGTTCGTCACCCACCTTCGCATCACGCTTCATAAGTTTCGCATCCTCGAGCCGCACATGTTGCTCGGGATTAAAACGTGGACGCAGGTCATCCTCCTTCGCCAAAGCTTCGGGGGATACGTCCTCGGCATCCTCTTCGTCGAAACGGACCGAAGTGTCGTCGACGATCTCTTTGACCTGTTGAAATTCGGTCGTGCCGGTCGAGAGGTCGAGGTGGGCACGGATGATCTGCCCGCGCTTGGCGTATTCCTTCTTATATGCGGTGGCAAGCGCAGCTTCGATAGCTTCGAGCACTTTGACACGCGGTATGCCGCGCTCCTCCTCGAGCTCTCCCAGCACCGAGTTCATGACTTTAAGGTCAAACATACATATTTTATTGTGTTAGCTAATTGCCCGGTACTTCTAGTCTACCCCCAGGAATCCGTAGGGTAAAGAATAACCGCCCAACTCGGGGCGGTTACCAGGATGCATGCACTGTACACTATTCCCCACCAAAAAGCAACCATCCTCTAAAAGTGACGTATACTATAGAGCATATGCGGGGCGATGATCATCTTATCCATTTTCTTCGTGATACGGGACTTCTGTCGCGTGGGCAGATAGAGACGCTCGAGCGAGAGTCCGCTACGTCCGGAGAACCTTTTTATACCGTGCTGCTTCGCAGTGGGATCCTCGAGGAAGATGAGACGCGACGTGCGCTGTCTCGCAGTCTTGGCATACCGTTCGTCACACTGCAACCGGACGATATCTCTCCCGAAGCACTGTTCCTGTTACCTGAGGCCTTTTGCCGGACGCACACCGTGTTCGCGTATCGACTCGAGGGAGACCGCTTGATGGTGGCGACGACCGATCTTGCGGTCGTCGAACAGATCGAACGTCTGCGCTTGCCGTTCACTATCGTACCGAACCTGACCGATCGTCAGACCATCAAGCGCGGGCTTTTGAAATATCAACGAGTCCTGCGTGAGCGGTACGCAAAACTTATCCCGGAGCAATCTCAAGCGATCAATCCTGCCCTGTCACCGTCGATTGATGATATTCGCTATAGTGCCGAGCGTTTGTCGGTCACCTATGTCATCGATGCACTGCTCGAGCATGCACTGTCACAGTCGGCCTCGGACATCCACCTCGAACCTCGTCCGGGGGGACTCCTGGTGCGGTATCGTCTTGGTGGTGCTCTCTATGACGCGATGCAGCTCCCCACGTATGCCGCGAAAAGTATCATCGACCGATTGAAGATGTTGGCACAACTCGACCTGGAGTCGCACGAGCCACAGGATGGGCGCTTTAAGATCGCGCTGCGGTCAGGCAGAGATTCCGAACATATCGCGTTTCGTATCTCGACGCTCCCAACTGTGAGCGATGTCGCACCGGAGAAGGTGCTGATCCGCATCGCTGAAGAGAAGACAGGGAAACGAGGGTTCACGCTCGAGTCCCTCGGGTTCCATGGGGCAGGGCTCGATGTGATCCAAGAGTTGCTTCACGCCCGCGGGGGACTGATAGTCGTGTGTGGAGGTAGCCGGTCGGGGACGACGACACTATTGTACTCGTTGATCGACCAATTGGTCGATCCGACCCGAAGTGTCGTCACGGTTGAAGACTTCATCGAATACACCATTCCGGGTGCGGTGCAGATACAGACCGACATCCAAGAAGGTACGACGCTTCGAACACGCCTAGAATCCGCACTTCGCATGGATGCGGACGTGCTCATGGTGTCGCAAAGTTCCCACGAGGATGTCGCCACCCAAGTGGCGCATGCGGCGAACCGTGGACGACTCGTAATCACCAGTGTCCCGGCGCAGACCGCGCTCGAAGGGTTGCAGGACCTTTGCAAGAACGTCGAGTTGCCCCTGCTGACGTCGGTGTTGCGAGGGGTCATCACGACGCGCTTGGTGCGCAAACTATGCCCGACCCACGAAAAGACGAAACTCTCTCGCACCGAACTCGATGAGCTGGAAGCGCGCGGCGCTCGACTGCCGAAGGTGCTCAATGCGCTCAAAGAAGAAGGATCGTTAGATGCGGGGGCGCAGTGGAAAGATGTTCTGTTCGGACGAGCGAAGGAGTGTTCCGCATGTGAGGGCGGGTACGTAGGGGTCGTGGGGGTACAGGAGGTGGTGCCCATGACGCTCACGGTGAAGGATGCGCTCCTGAGCGAACGTTTTGAACGTGTGGAGGAGGAGATCCGAACAAGCGAACGACTGACGTTACTCGAAGATGGTATGTTCAAAGCGGCGATTGGTCTGACCTCGATTGAGGAGGTGCTCGAGGCAAGCTTGTAGTATAGTGGTGGAGTGAAGAAACCTATCGTCATCGGCAACTGGAAGATGTACGTCGAGAAGCCGGACGCGGTGAAGGCGTTCGTGATGAAATTGAAACGACGTCCGCAGTTACTATCAAAAACAGACGTCGTAGTCGCGCCTCCGTACACGCTCCTTCCGGCGCTCGCACAGGTGCTCGGTACCACCAAGACCATCCGCACTGGTGCACAGACGGTATCTGCGTTCCTGGAGGCGAAGCACACGGGGGAGGTGTCGGCGCGCATGCTCAAAGTGTTCGGTATCGGCTTTGTCATCGTCGGTCACTCCGAGCGACGCGCGGCGGGAGAGAAAGATGACATGATTCGTGAACAGATCAAACGTACACACGAGGCCGGTATGACGGCGGTGTTGTGCATAGGGGAGGTCGAGCGCGACCCACATGGTGCGCACTTCGGCGTTATCGAACGACAACTGTTGCAAGCATTGAAGGATAAGACCACCGGGAAACTCATCGTTGCGTACGAGCCGGTGTGGGCGATAGGGAAGACGGCCGGGAGCGCTGAAAAGCCGGCGGAGATCCAAGAGATGGTCATTTTCATCCGAAAGACGCTCGCGGATATACTCGGGCGTGAACAGGGCGTAAAAGTGCCGATCCTATACGGCGGCTCGGTCGAAGGCTCCAACGCGAAGGAACTTCTGACAGATGGTGGAGTGGGTGGTTTTTTGGTCGGACACGCGAGTGCGGACATAGACTCTTTTATCGAAATATTGACAGCTCTAGCGTAATCGAACATGGCGAACATATCACTGCGGTCGGTGCGAGATGCGGACGTTTCTGGAAAGCGGGTACTGCTCCGTACGAGCTTGAACGTGCCGATAGCGGCGGATGGGTCGGTGGGTGACCAGTTTCGACTGCAGAAGGATATCGCCACGATCGAGCTACTGGCGGGCAAAGGAGCGAAGATCGTTCTAGTCGGATACATCGGTCGTGAGGGAGGTACGCTCGAACCGGTCGCAAAGGCCTTGCAGGCGCTCATCCCATCGATACCGGTGACCTTCACGACAACCCCCGCTGCGGATGTTGGTGGGGAAGTGGCGACTCTCAAAGAAGGAACCTGTTTGATGCTCGAGAATATCCGCAAAGAGCCGGGCGAGGAAAAGAACGATCCAGCACTCGCCGCGAGTCTCGCAAAACTGGCGGACGTCTTCGTCGACGACGCCTTCCCCGAAGCTCACCGTGCGTACGCCTCCAACGTCGGCGTCGCGTCACTACTCCCCGCATACGCAGGTCTCTTGCTTGAAGAAGAGGTCGCTCGGTTGTCGGACGCGCTCGTGCCTCCCGCACAGTCGCTCGCCATCGTCGGCGGCGCGAAGTTCGAGACCAAGCAACCCTTGCTGGAGAAACTACTGACCGTCTATCCGCACATCTTGCTCGGTGGCGCGCTTGCGAACGATCTGTTGAAAGCACGTGGTATGCCAGTCGGCGAGTCGCTCACGTCGGATGCGCCAGTGCCGGAGGATCTGGCAGGGGACGAACGTATCCTCATGCCGGACGATGTGCGGGTACAAGGAGAGACCGTCCGTGTGGCACACACTGCCGACGTACATGCGGATGACCATATCGTCGACATCGGTACACTCACCGAAGTTGCATGGTCCAAACAGATAGAGGACTCGGAGTTCGTCCTATGGAACGGCCCGATGGGTGTGTATGAAAAAGGATTCGTCGACGGCACCGACGTGCTCGCCAAGGCGCTCGTCGAGTCAAACACGAAAGCGGTCATCGGCGGCGGCGACACGGCAGCAGCCCTCTCAAAATTCACCTTCGACCCAGCGAGAATATTCGTCTCCACTGGCGGCGGCGCGATGCTCGAATTTTTAGCAAACGGCGGCACACTGCCCGCCTTGGAGGTGTTGAAAAAATAAACGAGAGTTTCGTATTTTATCTGTGTAGTCGTTTGTGGAATTCATCAGCAGACCAGTTGAGGTCTTTGAGGATTTGGCGCAGAAGGCCAACGCCGATGTCTCGACCGCCGTGGACGGGGACATTCGTCGTCCGCTTGTCGACTTCATGTATAAAAAAGTGGTGGCTCCCTTTGATTCGTATACACACGAAGCCCTCTCGCTCCAAGAGTTTCATCAACCGTTTGGGAGCAATAGGGGAGAGGTGCGGCATACGCTAGGCGCGGAAGTCGATGTTTTGAAATCCGACGATACGACTCGTGCGGCGTTTGGTCCCAAAATAGTCCTTCTCGACTTCGCGTGACAGGTCGACCGCTTCTTGAAGATTTTCGTACAACTCCGCGAGCGTCGCCCCTTGGGTATAGCACGAGCGCAGTGACGGCACGGTGCCGATATACATACCGTCTTCATCCTGCTCAATAAGCACGGGCAACGTCTCAAAGGCAGCTTTTGGTGCCTTCTTTGTGGTTTTTCGTGGAGTCGCGCGAAGCTTTTGCATACACGAATGCTACCGAATATCAATGAGAATTACAAGAAGTAGGGTTACTCTGGTTTCCCTGTTACCAGGACGGATTGTTGGATAAACTTCAAGACGAGTTGAGCTGATTCGTCGCTATTTTCTTAGAAATAGACGAGTTCTTTTCCATCGCGCATCTGGTATGTTCGTGTGGGTTATACTTGTTAGGACACTGCAACTATGAGACGAGAAAAGGAGGTACTGCTTGATCAGCTAGAGGAATATGTGCCGCTTCGAGAAAAGCGGGTGCTTGAGGTTGGTTGTGGTTGGGGGAGGCTGTCGGCGCTCATTGCTGAGCGGTGTGGGTCGTTGGTTGGTGTTGATCCAAACTCAGACTCTATTGCTGCTGCACGGCAACGGTTGCTTGAACGATCGCTCACCAACGCTGTTTTTGCGGCAGGTCGTGCGGAGCGTCTCGATTTTGCCGACGACTCTTTCGATATCATCTTCTTCTCGCTCTCGTTCCATCATGTGCCACTCGAGCTGATGCCTCGGGCGATAGACGAAGCGTTGCGTGTGGTGAAGAAGGATGGATACATCGTTTTTGTTGAGCCCGCGATGGATGGTTCGGCCTTTGATGCAGAAAAACTTTTTGGCACCGGTGACGAAGACGAAGAAAAAGAAAAAGTGGCAGCGTATCGTGCGATGATGGAGCATCCGGGGCTGCGTCTGGTGCAAGAGATCCCGAATGAAACCGTGCTCCACTTTGATTCTGTCGATGATTACATCGAGTCTATGCTGCCGACGCGGAATCACAACCAGATCCGGTCATTTTTGGAAGAGCGAAACTTTACCTTCCGCGCAGAGCGTCGAATTGTTATCTTCCAGTCAAAAGAGTAGAGGAAAATTTGCCCCGAACTTGTGTCGGGGTGTTTTCTTACTCTGGTTTTTCGGCAATCAGCTCGGCACGATGTTTTTGCACCATCTCACCTGTTGTGGTCACAAATGGGCCGCCGAGGCCTTCCCACTCGTAGAGCATGTGCCACTCTTTGTAGTACGCTTGCAATTCGCCTTCGGCGAACAGGTGGGTGCGGACTTCGCCCTCGTTCTTGGTCGTGTGTGCAGAGACGACATTGAGCCCGTGCGGGTTTGTTGCCTTTTGTAGTTGCTCCACTGCGGTAGCGATTTTGTCGATAGTGAGAAAGTGCAGCACGGAGGTGCAGATAATAATGTCGAATGTGGTGCCAAGCTGGTCGAGCGACAAAACATCACCGACTACCGTCCTAATATCCACACCCTGCTGTTTTGCTTCTTCCTCAATCTTCGAAAACTTCTCGTTAGTGACATCGAGCACTGTCACGTCGAACCCCTGCGACGCGAGAAACAGTGCGTGCGTCCCTTCGCCCGTGCCGACATCAAGCACGCTCCCGCCCGAGCGAAACTCACAGATTTTCTTTACCACTTTTGCAAACGGTTTTGTGTTTGGCTGGTTCATCTCCATATGTCGGTATGGTATATCACTGGCGAATCTCCTCTAGTTGATCTTTAAACTTCTCGACAAACCAAATGTCTAAGTATGGCAGGTATTGCAACTGGCGCTCTCTTGGCAATTTGAAGAAGTTTGGGCTTAGTGTTCCTCTGCAATTTTTGCTTCCACAATGGCATGCAATATCCGAATCGTAGTAGCCATTGATGGCGTAGTCGTAGGTGATTTCATCGCCAACCCTTATATCTTTCATTGCAACAACTCTCCTGATGCCGTCGACAGTTTTGACGTAGGTGTTTGGGTCGCACGAATGGTTTATGTGCTTTTCGGGGGCCTGCATATGCACTGTCTTGCCATCGCCGAGCCAGTCGCACTCGTATTCTCTTTCATATTGGGCGAGTGTGCTTTTGTCTTCAACAACGTGCGTGTCATCCATATCTAAAACCATCTCACCGCTTTGTATGTGTTCGGTAGCGAACACACCCTTACCTTCGATGTCGCTATTCTTTATTTCAACTTTGTTTGGTTCAAGTGTCACGTTTACAACGATAGCATAATGCACACTGTATCGTTAGCACCGCACCTCTGCGCAGCGTTTCACATATATTGAGCAAGGTGGTTTCATGCGAGCGCTACACTAAGCAAGCGCTGCGCGCAGCTTCTCCGCATTGTTGGCGAGGTCGTGTTTGTTTCCTTGTACTTCGTTGCTCGGGAAGACCCATAGGTGCGCGTGGGGGACTTCGTCGCCGACCGTTTTGGAAAGTATCCATTCGGTACCAAAGGCCATACGTTGTGCGTGGGCGATCTTTTGTGCGACGGCAAAGTATGTGCCGATATTGTCTGGCTCGCTCGTGTCTGAAGGCACATCCCATACCCAGCGGTAGTGCTTCTTTGGTATCACCTGCACATGCCCGGGCGACTGGGGGTGGATGTCGAGGAAGGCGATGAAGCCGTCATCTTCGTACACGACATGTGCCGGGATCTCTTTGGCGACGATCTTGCAAAATATACAGTTTTCCATGAATAAAGCTTAGCAAAAGTCCGCACAAAAAGTCTAGGTGGGGGCGCGCCGCTTTTTAAGGAGCGAAGCGACTATAAAAAGTGGGGCTAAGGACTTTTTCTGCGGACTTTTGCTTGGCTTAGTATATACTACACCGATGAAATCGTACCGGGTACGGGATGGTGCTCCGGCAGCGGTGCGCTCCGCTCTCTCGAACCATTCCGAATTCTTGCAAGACCTGCTGTACTCGCGTGGGGTCACAACGGGGGAGCTAGCAGCACAGTTCCTCTCGCCGGAGTTCGACCGCGACTCGCACGACCCCTACCTTCTGCCTGACATGGAGAAGTCGGTTGACCGCATCCTCTCAGCCCTCAAGCATAACGAGAAGGTGTGTGTCTGGAGCGACTACGACTGCGACGGTATCCCAGGCGGCGTGATGCTCACCGACTTCCTGCGCAAGCTCGGGCTCGATGTGCGTCACTATATCCCGCATCGTCACCGTGAAGGGTATGGGCTCAATAAAGATGGACTTGATGATGTTATTGGTGGTGGTGTGACGCTCATCATCACCATCGACCTCGGCACCGTCGAGCACGAAAATATTTCGCATGCGAAGTCTAAAGGGGTGGATGTGATAGTGACCGATCACCACTTGGTGCATGAGGAAAAAGCATCAGAGGAAGCAATTGCCTCCCAAAAAGTCCTCGGGTCTCCCGTCCCGGCTGGAGGCCAGCCTGGCGGGCCAGACTATTTTGTTCAGCAATTGCTTCCTCGTGATGCTTTTGCTGTCATAAACCCGAAGCGCCCCGACAGTACGTACCCGTTCGATGGATTGTGTGGGTGTGGTGTTGCGTGGAAGTTGGTACAAGCGGTTCTGGTGAAGAAGCGGCCTGATGGATTTAGCGAAGGCCAAGAAAAATGGTACCTCGACCTCGTGGGCATCTCGACGCTCTCGGACATGGTGCCGCTCGTGGGAGAGAATCGTATGCTCGCGCGTTTTGGACTGCTGGTGATGCGCAAGAATCGTCGGCCCGGTCTTGCGCAGTTGCTCTCGATCTTGAAGATAAAACCCGGCACGCTCACCGAGGATGACATTGGCTTTATGGTGAGTCCGCGCATCAATGCCGCATCACGCATGGACTCGCCCGACGTCGCCGCGAAGCTGCTCGCGACAAACGACTTGGGTCAGGCGTTCGAACTCGCGCACAAGCTCAACGGCATCAATGATGAGCGAAAGAGCGCCGTCGCGGTGACGGTGAAGGAGGTCAACAAGCGTCTTGCGAACAGCGAAGTCGAGACGCCGATTGTCGTGATGGGTAACCCCAACTGGCGCCCGGGCATTCTCGGGCTCGTCGCCAACTCGGTGATGCAATCGACCGGCAAGGTCGCCTTTATGTGGGGGAGGGAATGGGGAGATGTTGTTGGAGGCTTGCCCCGTGAGACCGCAGGTCTTTTACGGGGGTCGTGTCGATCTAACGGCAAGGTGAATGTGGTGGAGCTGATGCAAGCGGCGGGGGATGTGTTCGCGGGTTTCGGCGGACACACAGCTTCGGGCGGATTCTCAGTGCTCGAAGAGCGCATCCACGAACTTTCGCCGCGACTCAACGCTGCCTTTGCGCTCCTGCCCGAGCAGGTCGGGGAGAGTGAAGTGGTGGTTGACCGCCAGCTCGACCTCGCCGAAGTCGCTCGCGCACACAAAGAGCTCACCGCGCTCGCGCCGTTTGGTGTCGAGAACACCAAACCACTTTTCATATTCCCCAATGTGTCGATCCAGTCAGTCCGTACGTTCGGCAAACAGAAGGATCATCTCGAAGTCACCTGCGAGCGCGATGGTGTGACTATCGGAGGCGTCTCATTCTTTAGCACCCCCGACTCATATCAAAAGAAGGTGAAGGCGGGCGACCGAGCCGATGTGATAGGTCATGTCGAGACCGACTGGCGCGGCGGCCCGCGCTTGCGCATCGTGGATATTATTTAGGAAACCTTGCATACTCTGCTTATGAGAACTATCGAGCGGGAGATCGTGTCGGCCCTCATTTTTTCGAGTGATGGGAAGTTATTGCAGGCGATGAAGGATCCAAAGAAGGGTGGTGTGTATCTCGACTGTTGGCATATCCCCGGCGGGGGAGTCGAGGAGGGCGAGGACCCGGTGCATGCGCTCGTGCGCGAAATCAACGAGGAGCTGGGTCTTGATATTTCTCCTTTCATCATCACACTCGTCGACGATGGTGGTCATGGTGAGTCCGAAAAGGTGCTCAAGGATACCGGTGAGCACGTACTTGTGAAGATGCGTTTTGCAATTTACAAAATCATGCTCGACAAACCCGCGAGTGACGTAGTAATAAAACTCCATCCAGATGAGTTTATCGAGTATGGGTGGTTCACCATTTCGGAACTACATGAGTGCAAACTTACGCCGCCATCGACAGCACTTTTTGCGCGGTTAGGGTATTTGTAGACAAAAGAAATCCAGCCGAAGCTGGATTTTATTGACAGGGTCAACCTTTTCGAATCATGTCCGAGTCGGGGTAGAAGATCTTCTCTTCCCCGGTTTTGTCATCTCGGAACACAAATCCTTGTCCGTAATCAGAGAACACAGTGTCAGCGGGCTGAAACCGGGCGGAGGTGAGCGGTTGTGGGATAAATTGATCCTCATCGTGTCGCACCACTTCTTTGGTGTCGAGATAGACGATGAAGCCCTCGCCCGTCACGTTGACAAAGTATAGGCCGTCTCGCTCATCTTTCCAGTGTTTGTATCTGCGGCCATATTGCCTGAAGGTGCGACACCAGATAGAGGACGGCAACCCTCCTTCGCTCAGGAGTATCGCCAACGCCATCTTGGAATCCTCGGCTTCCCAGCTCCGCACTTGGACATATCCAGGTTGTGAGATCTCGAACTCATATTCGTCCACGTAGCCTGGTCGTCTGAGACCCTGAACCCACTGATTCGTTATAAGCGCGTTAGCGCAGTCAGTTGTTATCCTATAATATTCCGGATCCGGGTCTCGCTCCCTGCCGCAGTATTGTACGATTATGTTAGGTTCGTACGTACGAAACCGTTGCAGACGCGCAGATGACCACCGACCTCCCTTGTCGGTCAGCAATTCTAATGCAATCCGTACGTCGCTAATCGGCGCATCCTCTGAACCATCTCTTGGTTTTCGAGTCATGAGCGTCCTCTCTCCTTGTTGCTCCTCATAGCACTGTATCAAACAGCCACCGAGAAGCAACTCTCCAATTGCGCTATACTACAAGTCACATGAGCCGCATACTTATTTATACTGACGGGTCGTCGAGGGGGAACCCGGGTCCCGGTGGGTGGGGGTCTATCGTCGCCGATAGTGAGGCGGTGCACGAAATGGGCGGGTTCGAGGCGCACACGACCAACAACCGCATGGAGCTACTGGCGGTGTGCGAGGCGCTGACCTACGCGGCGACGCTGCCCGAGCAGCCGATAGTCGTGCGCAGCGACTCGGCATACGTTATCAACGGCGCGACCAAGTGGAGCTATGGGTGGCACAAACGCGGATGGAAGACGCTCGACGGGAAGGATGTCTCGAACCGCGAATTATGGGAGCCATTCCTTGCTTTATATAAATCTATCGCGCGACGCGTCACGTGGGAGAACGTCGGCGGCCATATCAATATTCCTGGTAATGAACGAGCGGATACTATCGCGACCTCGTTTGCGCTCAAGGAGCCGCTCGAGCTCTATCACGGTTCGCGTGCGGCGTATGGTGTCGACCTCGAGACCGTCGCACATGATGAAGAGAAGAAGCAGCAGAAGTCCGCTTCGCGTACGCATGCCAAGGCCAAGGCGTATTCGTATGTGAGCGCCGTCGATGGTGTCGTGATGACGCATAAGACATGGGATGAGTGCAAGCGACGTGTCGAGGGAAAGAAGGCGCGATACAAAAAGTCGATCTCGCCTGAGGACGAAGCGGTGATCAAGCAAGAGTTTTCATATTTCAAATAGTTTGGTAGAACGTGGGGCATGCAAGGCGCGTTTTTGTATGCGACTGTCGCGGGGGTGCTGCTCGGTGTCGCAGTGGGACTCCTGTTTCATACTGGGTTCCTGACTATCGCCACACTACTTGTTGTTTCACTGGGTGTTCTGGTGGTTGCTCTCTGGCGCAAGGTGCCGTCACTATTCTTGGCTGTGGCGTTGCTCGCGGCCGTGTCACTGGGGATGCTACGCGCCGACTTCGTGCTGCAACAGGAAGCGACCGAGACGGTACCACTCTTTGTGGGTCAGGATGTCATGCTTGCGGGGCGAGTGAGTGCTGACCCCGACCGACGCGAGACGTCGCTGCATGTCACGGTTGATGTTGAGAAGATTGGCGACCATCAAGCATTGGGCAAGGTGCTTGTGCTCTTGGAGCGCGACGAGAAGGTTTCATATGGTGACACAGTAGAGCTGCGCGGCACACTCGCGCTGCCCCAAACCTTCGAGACAGACACGGGCCACACCTTCGACTATCCTGGTTACCTGCGCGCACAGGGAATCTCGACTGAGTTGCCCAAAGCTCAGTTGGTGGGCGACGTCCCGGCCAGGACGTCGCCCATGGGCGTTTTGTTCACTTTCAAACACGCGTTCGAGTCATCGCTCGAAAAAATATTCATCGAGCCAGACGCCTCGCTGCTTGAAGGAATTCTGCTCGGCGAGAAAAGTGGCATCCCGAAAGATCTTACTCAGGCATTTATTGCGAGTGGTCTTGTTCATGTTGTCGTGCTTTCCGGATACAATATCTCGATAGTCTCTGACGGCATCTTCCGCGCGTTCGCGTTCTTGCCACGCACGATAAGTCTCGGGGTTGGCGGGTTCGTGATGATACTCTTCGCGCTCATGACGGGCGCGGGTGCGACGACCATCCGCGCGCTCATCATGGCGCTCGTGGGACTCTTGGGGCGATACCTCCGCCGACCAACGGAAGCGCTACGCGCACTCGCGCTCGCAGGAGTCGGCATGGTGCTGTGGAATCCGGAGTCGATGCTGCATGACACGTCATTCATCCTTAGTGTGCTCGCCACCTTTGGGCTCATCACACTCTCCCCATGGGTCGAAGGCTATCTCTCACGTCTCAAAATCTTTCGCGGCAATCGCTGGAGCGACGTCCGCGCAACTGCCGCGAGCACGATAGCGGTGCAAATTTTCACGCTCCCTGCGCTGCTCTATTTCTCGGGCGTACTCTCGTTCTTGAGTGTGCCAGCGAACGTGATAGCGCTCCCGCTCGTCCCCGAAGCGATGTTCTTCGGCTTTGTCGCTGGCCTCCTTGGATTCATCTCGCCCACACTCGGCTTCATCCCCGCGCTCCTCTCTGACGTGATCTTAAAATGGATGATGCTGGTAGCGAATGTTGCAGCAAGCATCCCGTTCGGCACCGTTGTAATCAGTGAATTCTCCCCCTGGTTCTTGATCGTTGCATATATACCGCTCATATGGTTCGCCACGAAACAGTATGCAAGATCGCTCTATCATCAGTCATAACGCAAATGGACCCTATATATCGTTTTGATATATAGGGTCCATGGCACTAATGACACAAACGAATGAGTCCGTGCGACTATACCTTAATCACCAGATGCTTCTCTGGCGTCAGAGCTTGAGGTACACACAATACCGTTAGAAGCAACGAATATCTTTCTGTAGGTTTTTTGATCCCGTTGCTTCAGTTGGAGCTGAGGCGGCGACAGGTATGGTTTAGATGATCGTTCTTTTACCGATATCTTTTCGACAGCAGATGTCATATCCGGTAGCGTTTCTGAGATAAAGCTCATTTTGTATCTCCTTTCTAAAAAGAGCCAATGGTCACTGTGTAATGCCGCAGTGACCACTAGACTGTATATCACGCATACCCAACCAAGGCAATCCTTTTATTGTTGCTACCTTGGCATACTTGCGAACCGTGCCTCAAGCACGCCCCAGTTGAGATTCTTGAAGAACGCTTCGACGTACTTCGCTTTGCCTTGGGCGCCGTAGTCTAGCAGGAAGGCGTGTTCCCAGACGTCGAGCGCGAGGATGATGGGGAGCGCGACGAAGTGGCCCTGGTGCTGCTCTTCGGAGAAGCCGACCAAGAATTGTTTCGCCTGCGGGTCGTAGTACAGTATTGACCAGCCCGGCCCGCGCATGAGCGCGACTTGGCGGACTTCTTGTATCAGATTTTCAACCTCACCGTACTGCGCTTTGATTGCGGATTCGAACGAAGTATCAGTAAGTGGTTTTGCACCATCTTCGAATTGCGCGAAATAATATTCATGCAGCCGCATGCCGCCGAACTCGAACGAACGTCGGCGCATCAACTCTGCCACGGCGAGCGCATTGCCTGCAGCATCATCTTTCATGAGCTTGCCAGCAAGCGCGGTTACAGCATTAAAATTCTTCACATAGCCCGCATAGAGTCCAAGGTGCTCCTCGACCGACTTAGCTGAGATACCATCGAGTTCGGGTATGATAAATTTCTTTTCTTCGTACGTCATAACTATACATGATTTAGTGGTTAGTCTCTCCACGATACCACTATTTGCTGTTTCTTCCATGAGTTGCCGGGGTATGCTTGTTTCTTGTATAGTCGCGCTGTGGAATTTTTGCGCCCCTACTTCCGCTACATTCCGTACGCCATCTTTAGCGGACTCATCTTGTGTGCGGTTGGGGTATGGGTGGTGGTCATTGCCGAGACGCCGTCGGGTCATGTGAAGGTCGCGATGCTCAACGTCGGCATGGGCGACTCTATATACATCGAGTCGCCCACTGGCGAGCGAGTACTCATCGACAGCGGCCCGGACGACTCTGTCTTGCGTGCGTTGCCCAAGGTGATGCCGTTTTTGAGCCACTCGCTCGATGCGGTCATCGAGACCCACCCGGACTCCGACCATATCTCCGGTTTCGTCGACCTCCTTAAGCGCTACCACGTCGGCGCGTTCATCGAGCCTGGAATCATCAAAGATTCGAAAACCGCACAGACACTCGAAAGCGAAATACTGGATGAGCATATCCCGCGCTACATCGCACGTCGTGGCGAGGTCGTCGACCTTGGCGGGGGAGCGGAACTTCAGATCTTGTATCCCGACCACGACGTATCGCATATCAACCAGAACATCGACAACGACGGTGGGGTAGTGACGCGTCTCGTGTACGGCTCAACCTCGGTGTTGCTGATGGCGGATGTGTCGCAAGGTGTCGAAAGTCAGATCATCGCCGACAGTGCATCCTCGACGAGCGAACTAACGAGCGACATCTTGAAGGTTGGTCACCACGGCTCCAAGACCTCCACGAGCGAAGCGCTGCTTAACCTCGTGCGCCCGCAGGTGGCGCTCATCTCCGTTGGCGCACACAACATGTACCACCTCCCGACGCAAGACACGCTCGACCGTCTCGACGCCGCAGGTGTCGAAGTGCTCCGTACCGACCAGGTAGGCACCATCGAGTTCGCATCCGATGGCACCCACTTCAGGCGAATACGATAGGTAAATGAAAATGCCCCGCAGTATACTGCGGGGCTTGGAGTGTCTGGATATCGAATGTTCAGTTCTTGGTCAATGTGACGAATAGGTCTTGTGCGAGTTCTGCGTACACTTTGACCAGTTCCACCCCTCCTTCACGGAAAAGTTCTTGAACAAAGTCCTGAGCATATCTACTGCTCACGCGGTGCCGTACGATCTCCGAGTCTTCGTGGCTCGACCCATCATATAGTGCGGCGAGTTCAACGATTCCTTGGAGATGGTCGAGGTCGATCCGTCGCATCTCTTCAGGTCGAATCGCATAGTACTGGTCTTTCGGCAGTAGCTGCTGTTGATGAAACGCCTCGAGTATCTCAGGTTTCTTAGCCTGATAGAACGTGCGCGCTCCTTCGGGTGTGTAGAATGCGTTCGCTAAGGTGCGATCCATTTCTTGCTCGAAAGTGTGGACACCGGAGATGAGAAAGCTCCAAAGGCCAGCAGTATATATATCGCTCAGATACATGTCCCAAGGTAACACAGGTAAGCGAGGGCGACTTGCCCCGAGGGTCAATTCGATTAGAGCGCTGCACCGGTACCGGTCATCGTTACGAGTACTTGTCTTCAGAAGAGGGCCGCACAGATTGGCAGACAGTATGGCTCGATACCGGTCGTCGTCGTTTGTATATATACTGGCGGCATGACTGAAGATCAGATCGGCTGTCACCAGCTGTGTCGCCGGTGTTCGTTTGATCGTGTCGATTGCGATGGCAAGTCGCTGGTGCGCACGCCACGTCTCATACGCGCGTGGTACCAGGTAGATAGCACCCAAAATCACTATCGTCGTCATCAATCCGATGATTTTGACCCAGCGAAACCGCATGTCTCTGTACTCCCTACCACTGCATCCCTTGATTGGAACACAAAACCGTGGTTTATAGTAACTTATTTATGATGTGTGTCAACTTTTTTACACGGGTACGGTGATTCGACAAAGGAAAGAGTAGGTGTTATCTCATATATAGACTTGTTGGTCAGGTGCCTCACGTTCTTTGCTTAAGGAGGGGTTATGGGATCGAGCTTTTCGCTGCCGCTTGCGTTGGTTGGGTTTCCACCTGGGTGGTTCCCATCAATCCTACGGGATCTTGCCCATCGCAGTGCGCGGGGGGAGTGGACCGAGTGTGATACGCCCTGTGTGCTGGGTGACCTCGAGGTGGCCAATTTTTGCCTCGCGGTAAAAGACGGGAACGTTCTACATACGTCGGTCGGGACGCGTCGGGCGGTGGTGCCTGGAGCGCTTCTTGCGGCGATGTTGCCCGCGCTCATGCCCGACCTGTTCAAGGCGTGCGAAGAGGCGGGAACGCTCGTGGATGCGGGGGGACAGCGGCAACCGCTGACGATAGTGCGCACTGGAATGGTATTTCAAGCACGGATCCGTTTCGTGTCGCTCAGGACGCACAAAGACTCCGCGTTCCTTGATGTGCTTGCTGAGATATATTCCCCTCAGACCGATGTGTCCGCCGAAAAAGTCCGGATGCGCGTGACCCAGTCGCTCACCATTAGGCGAAAAAAGACTTAGTGTAGCCAAAAAATGCCGCTTATGAGAGCGGCATTTTCTTTATATGTTCTTGGAGTTTAGAGCAGTCCAGCCTTTTTGAGCGTCTTGTACGCGCCGTTCTTGGCAATGGTCTTGATAGCCTGGGTCGAGAGGGTGAGCGTGATGGTCTTGTTTATCTCAGGGACGAAAATCCGCTTCTTCTGGAGGTTCGGCTGGCGGCGGACCTTGCCAGTCGGGTTGAATTTGGTTGCACGAATACGGTTGGAGTACCCGCCTCCGACCTGCGAACCTTTTTGGGTGACTGGACAAACTTTTGCCATATGTATACGCTTGTGAAGCTAGGCCATGGTATCATGGATTTTCGGATATGCAAATACTCATCTTTTCCCTCATCGTTCTCATAGTGTCGGTCATTCTCCACGAAGTGGCACACGGCTATATGGCGAACTGGCTTGGCGACCCGACCGCGCGACTCCAAGGACGCCTCACACTCAATCCACTTTCACATATAGACCCCATGGGTTCTATCATTTTGCCCGCACTTCTGGTAATCACTCACTCGCCCATCATGATAGGGTATGCCAAACCGGTGCCATATAACCCCTACAACCTCTCAGGCAAGTACGACGAGGCGTTAGTGGCAGGGGCAGGTCCGGCGACCAATCTCGCGCTCGCGCTCCTCTTCGGACTCGCGATACGGTTCGGCGGTGTCTCCATGAGTCCAGAGCTTTTTACAGCATTCGGGACCATCGTGTTCACGAATCTCGTACTTGGACTCTTCAATCTCATCCCTATCCCGCCACTCGATGGCTCCAAAGTGTTGTCCGCCATTCTGCCCCGTGGTTTGGCGCACATATACGGTAACTTTCGCGCGAACTTCGAGCGTTTCGGCGTACTGTCAGGGACGCTGTTTCTACTCCTTATCTTTTACTTCTTTTTGATACCGGTCTTCGACGTTGTCATAACAACGCTCTTCAAACTCATCACAGGTGTAGCGGCGTAGAGGTAGACTCGTCCAAGCTGGTTACTTTTTCCTATAAACTTGGTTATAGTACCAGCAGAGTATGCAAACTGAACGAGGACAGTTTAGGAGTGTGCAGATGAGCGAACTCGAACGGTTGGCACATAATCCAATCTTCGACAAAGAACCGACAAAGCACTGGTACTTCTATCCGGTTTCCATTGGTAGAAGGGAAGCACTCGCGGCAGGTACTCGTCTGGCGGTGGGGAATCCGCCACACGAGACATATCGCTTTGGACCGTATGTCTGCGCCTCGAGTCCGCAGTCGCACACGGGGCCGTGGCGGAACGCCATCGACTTTCTGGTACCTGACGGGACGCCGGTGGTTGCTGCACGCGATGGGGTCATTATTGAGGTGCAAGAGTTGTCGGATGAGTGGGGGCCGACGCAAGAGTTTGCAAACACTCTCAACTATGTGACCATCGACCATAGCAACGGCGAGTATTCGCAGTACTGCCACTTGGCGCAGTGGTCGGTCGCGGACTTTCGACTCACGGTTGGTTCGAGGGTGAAGCGCGGGCAGCGGATTGGCACAGTCGGCAAGACTGGCTGGACTGACCGTGACCACTTGCACTTCATTGTCTTTCGCAACATCGAACTCGATAAGCCGTCGCCCTTGTTCCCGAAGCTCGCGTTCAAGAGTCTTCGCGTTCGCTTCGTTCCTTCGCGGCTCCAGCGCCTCCTCGCCCGCACCTAGTGGGCGATTTCTTTTATGCAAATTACATTACACGCCCCATTTTCCAATTATTCATGGAAGCCCGAGAGCTGGAAAGAGCTCGGGTTCGCAAGCCCGGAGGATGTGGCGTACTGGGAGGTGTCGAGCTGCGGTATTCAGTGTCTCAAAATGGCAATCGATGGACTGCTCACCGAGGAAGCACTCACTCTGGTGGAGTATATCCGAAAAGGCACTGAGGTTGGAGCGTACACGCACGCGCACGGGTGGGTGCACGCTGGTCTCGCACAGCTGGCAGAACACATGGGTGTGCGGGCGTATGTGGTCGAGTCGCTCGCGATGTCGCAGATTCAAGCGTTGGTACAGGACGGACGATTCGTTATTATCTCTGTTAAATCCAACTTCTCAGTCAAGAAAAGTCTTAAAGAGCGATTATTGTTTTGGAGAAAATATGGCGGACATATGGTGCTCGTTGTTGGGTGTACAAACGAAGGGCAGGAGGGATTTTTTGTGCATGATACGTCAGTGCGTCCCGCACATCTTGGAGTAAGCAGGTTTGTGCCCATGCGCCTGTTTTCTCAATCATTCACTGGTCGTGGCGTGGTGGTGTATAAGTAGGTGAGAAATAGAACGGGCTCCTTAGGTAACTAGCCGTCCGGAGCCCTTCATTATGCCCGCATTGCGCCAGTGGTCTGGAATACTGCAACTTGCAATGGATGCTGGAACAAAAACATTCCCCATCCCACTCAGGTGTCGTATGATGTAGCAATGTTCTATAAAAAAGTTCTCAAGCCCATCTTCTTTCTTATTCACCCCGAAAAGATGCATGCGATGGTGCTTGTGCTCGGCGAATTCTTTGGCTATATCCCGCCTGCCCGCTACCTCTTGCGGCTTATCTATGGCTACCGCGGCCCCAATATCGCCAAGGTGATAGATGGCGTACGCTACGAGCGGCCCGTGCTCCTCTCGGCGGGCTTCGACTGTGATGCGCGGCTGACCCAGGTGCTCGCGAGCCTCTCATTCGGTGGCGAAGAGGTCGGCTCGGTCACTGCACTCCCGTGTGAGGGCAACCCAAGGCCGCGGCAAACGCGTTTAGTGCGCAACAAGAGTCTCATTGTTTTCAAAGGCCTGCGCAATCGCGGCGCGGATAGGACTATCAAACATATTTTGTCGAAAAAGCGCGTGCCTGGCTATGTTATCGGCATTTCCATCGCCTCGACCAACAATAGCTGTGTTGCCAACGAAGACGACGCGCTCAAGGATTTTTTGACGACATTCAAGAAGATGAACGACGCCGGGGTGGGGGACTACTACACCATCAACATCTCGTGCCCCAACTCCTACAGCGGTAAGGACGGCGAGACGTTCGCCAACCCGCGCCTCCTCGCGGTGATGATTAATGAGCTCCAGAAGATCCCGACCACCAAGCCGGTGTACTTTAAGATGCCGATCAACCTAGAGTGGTCGGAGTTCAACAAGCTCCTGAAGATCATCGACGCGTCGCCCTATCAAGGGGTCATCATCGGCAATCTCAACAAGAAGTATGCGACGCTCGATCATCCCGAAGATGCGCCCAAAGAGTACCGTGGCGGCCTCTCGGGCAAGCCCTGCTTCGCGCTCTCCAACGACCTCATATACAAGACGCGTCAGACCTATGGGAAGCGCTTCACCATCATAGGCACAGGTGGCATCTTCTCGGGCGAAGACGCACTTACCAAGTTCCGTGCCGGGGCCGACCTTGTGCAACTCATCACTGGTATGGTCTTCGAAGGTCCAGGGCTTATGAAAGAGATCTGTGAGGCCTATGCCGAGGAGTATGGAGGTCGTTGATCCTAACGCCCGTTTTGACCCACTAAGTATATGGTTGTAGTCTGTTGAGCAGAGGTACCTTTCCAAAAGTATCTGACGTTCGACACTGCTCTGCTGCACCCATTAACCGCACACGGAGAGTCCACAATGAATGCGGCCGCCCTCGCTCCAGATGTCACCCATCCAGTATCGGTCTTGCTTAAGGGAAAAGCGAATCTCGTGCAAGACTTTGGCCAAGAGAAGGACTTTCTATTCACGCTTAAGCTCCTATTGGCTCGATGTGGCTGCCGGGGCGAGTTCACAGCTACGGTTACTACCAAAATAAGAGGAGGACCACATACGAAAGGTTTTCATTTAGGATCCCCTAACCCCAATCGCCGGTTAGTGGAGTTTCTGTGGCAGCCAGGAGACAATGGTACTCGTTTTAGTGTACTAGTAAACGCTCCGCATGGTATGGATCCGATAGAGTTCCATAGACAGCTTGATATTGCTCTGCAGAGCGGTGAGATGGAGGATGTGGGTATGCCCGAAGCGGCACCTGACGCTCTACCACACGCTGCTGCAGACACAGAGCCGTTCCCGGCGATACTAGCGACGACGAGATAGAGCTATTTCTGGGAGAAATACTTTCCGTTGCTACGCCAGAGGGTGTCGTATCGCGCGAGCTGTGCGTCGATGTGCTACGGCAGCTTGGCCGACAGTCCTCTGAGACAGACCTGCAAGGTCTTATCGAGGCGGGCTACTTGGAGCCAGGTAGCGCGGATACGTTGCTCTGTATCGCCAGTCACCATCTTGAGCGGCTGTGTGCGAGTTCCTATACGCCAACGGAGTTGCCTGTGAAGACTGCACCGTCTCAGCCTACGGTCCCTGCGGCACCATCACTTGTCGCCAGCGACCTTCTTATTGCGGAGGTAAAAAAACTCTCACAAATCGTCGACCAAGCGCGTAAGTATCGAGAACAGCTACCCGCTCTGCAGCGAGAGGTGGCCGAGCTCGAAGGGGTCATTGCTCGGGCGACTGAACGTTTGGCAGTGGTCAAGCCGCAGCTTGATGGAGTGGTCGCCAAGCTTCAAGATCCTGCGCTCGTCATTGCAGAAGACACGCTGTCGACGATCAGGCAGCTGAGCGGTACATCATGAACGAGATCGTTTGAGTACCCACGACCCGTCCTCACCTTGGTGAGTGACGGGTCGTTTTGCCATATGGCCAATACGACCTTTGAAGGTCCGGGGCTTATGAAAGAAATCTGCGAAGCCCACGGGGAGTATGGTCCGAACAAGTAGTAAAGTTTGCACAATTGCCCGCTGTATAGTAGAGTAGCCCACAAGCGCCTGAGGGCGTTTTTAAGTACTAATGGCACGCATATCACAGCTCGTCCGCAAGGGACGCACAAAACTGAAGAGTAAATCGAAAGCGCCGGCACTCCAGCGCGGGTTTAACGTACTTAAGAACCGCCCGATCTTCTACCCATCCCCGTTCAAGCGTGGTGTGTGCACCAAGGTGACCACGATGACCCCTCGCAAGCCGAACTCCGCTATCCGCAAGATCGCTCGCGTACGCCTCACCAACGGCCAAGAGATTACCGCGTACATTCCAGGCGAGGGTCACAATCTCCAGGAGCACTCGGTGGTCATGGTGCGCGCCGGCCGCGTGAAGGACATCAACGTCCGCTACCAGGTCGTCCGCGGTCGTCTCGACGCCTCCGGCGTCGACAAGCGCAACGTCTCTCGCAGTCGGTACGGTGTGAAGCGCAAGAAGAGTAAATAATTTATATGCGACGACCAGTAAAAAATCGTAATATCGCCGGCCCAGACCTGAAGTTTAGTTCAGTGCGCGTCGAGAAGTTCATCAATTCCGTCATGTGGGATGGCAAGAAGTCGACCGCGCGCAAGGTCGTTTATGATGCCTTCGACCTTATCGTGGAGAAGACCAAGACCGATAACCCGGTCGAACTCTTCGAGACCGCTATCCGCAACGTTGGTCCTCAGATGGAGATCCGCTCACGTCGTGTCGGTGGTGCTAACTACCAGGTCCCCCGTGAAGTCCGCCCCGAGCGCAAGCAAGCGTTGGCCTACCGTTGGATTCTCACTGCGGCACGTGCGCGCAAGGGTATGCCGATGCACGAGCGTCTCGCGGCAGAACTGATGGCAGCCGCCAACAACGAAGGACCAGCGGTCAAAAAGCGCGAAGATACTCATCGCATGGCCGAGGCGAACAAGGCGTTCGCACACTTCGCCTGGTAAGCAACAATAGTGCTTCTGGCTACCACTGAACGCATATTCGTGAGGTGTGCTCGCTCCGGTTTGTTGTAACTCACTTTGGGTATACTTGACGACATAGTTGTATTATTGTAATATGTGCTTTACGCTAGACGCTAATAGGGCGTCTAGCTTTTTGGAGCGAAGACAATGCCCTTTGGAGGGGTTGGCATAGGTTGGCCAGTCGAGTGGAGCGCCGTGGTCGGTTGTCCCATGGTCTATCCTGGCGGTCGTTCTGGGGTGGTAAAAAGAGTTACTGTTCGAGACAGGAATCTCCACATCACCTTGTCTTTGGGGAGTGATAGTACTTCGGAGGTCGTCATCCCCGACACGGCCCTGTTGCGAAGGCAGAATGATGGAACGGCCCAAGTCACTTTGTCGCCCGGTGTTTACAGAGTTTTTTTGGATGGGGGTAGTTAACACACCACGGTTATACAATCTCCCACGAGCGATCCGCCCCGACGAAGTGTCCTCGGACACATTCGTCGGGGCGGTATTCTTTTTTCTACTTTGTGGTACTGTCACCTTGCGTCATCTTTGGATGTTTATATACGTTATATGTTAGGAAAAAGAATAGTTACTATCGGAGGCGGAACGGGCGGGTTTACCGTCAATCGGGGGCTTCACGGCTACCCGGTCCATCCGACCGCGATCTGTACCGTGTTCGATAGTGGGGGAAGCACGGGTGTGCTGCGCGATGAGTTCGGGTCCCTTCCACAGGGGGATATACGAAAATGTCTTCTCGCGTTGGCGGACGACGCTAACGATACGTTGCGCACGGTGTTCAACCATCGTTTCGCGAAGAACGGTTCGTCGCTGTCTGACCACAGCCTCGGTAACCTCCTACTCCTTGCTGCCGAGCAGAACTGGGGTCCGATCGAGGGTATCAGGAGGGTAAGTAAGTTGCTTGGTGTGCAAGGTGATGTGTTACCGGTGTCCATCAATAGCGCCAACATCTGTGCAGAGTTGTCCGACGGGTCGACCGTGTGCGGCGAGGGTATCATCGATACGCGCAGCATCGAGGATGAGCGCACCATACGGCGTATTTGGCTCGAACCCGCTGCCTTCATTACCCGTGAGGCGGTCGACGCTATCATCGCGGCTGATGTCGTCGTGCTCGGGCCGGGCGATCTGTATACCTCTATTATTCCGAACCTGCTCGTCTCGGGTATCCAAGAGGCCATACGGCGTTCGAACGCGAAGTTGGTCTATGTGGCGAACATTATGACCAAATGGTCAGAGACGCGAGGGTACACGGCCGCCGACCTCGTCGAGACGCTCCTGGCCTACGATGTGGGACGAGACGGGTTCGACGTGGTCATCGTGAATACCGCGTCCCCTTCGGCAGAGCTTCTCGCAAGGTACGCCGAGAAGGACAAGTCGTTTCCGGTCGATTTCTCTCCTGCAATCGAGTCGAGACTCAGCGGCAAGGTGGGGAAGATCGTTCGCGGTAATTTTTTGAACCGGGCGGGCGTCGAACAAGGTCTAATTCGCCACGATTCTCACACACTTGCGTACCAAATAGTTCAGATCTAGTCCCGCTGTCGAGAGGCAAAGCGAAGTGGGGTTTGTAGAACTAATCGATCGAGTGTGATATGGTATCCGCCGGAGCAGAGGAAGTCCCTCTGTGGTTAGAGTCAAGGAGTGAATACACATGTTCCGTCGTACCTTTGTCGCGTCGCCTTTGGCGGTGACGGCGACCTTGTTCTCCGCATCAGCGCTGCACGCTGCCCCAAAAAAGCCCGGGATCGTCTCCCTCACGTTCGATGATGGACTGCGATCACAAAAGAACGCTTTGGTGATCATGCAGCAGCTCGGACTCGTCGGTACTTTGTTCGTCATAGCAGACCCAAATACGCCTACCACGCCCGAGTCCTCACCATCATCGGACCCGACGATACTTCGGGTGCAACGGTTTTCGTGGTCCGATATAATCGAGTTTCATAACGCTGGATGGGAGGTCGGGGCACACTCGGTGCATCATGAAAAACTGACCAACCTTTCTGACCGGGAACTATGCTGGGAGCTCGACGACTGTCGCCATATCATCACGCGCAATACCGGTATCGTCCCGCAAGCGTTCGCGTCGCCGGACGGTGCGTACGACGATCGGACGCTCGTCGAAATCCAGAAACGTTTCAGGTCCCACTTTGGTGTGTGGGGAGCCGGACCTCTTACGAAGGCTGATCTGCTGTGTAATCCAAACAGGATCGACCCATACGAGGTGTGCCGTCTCGGAGTTACAGGCAAGATTCCGCCGGTTCGTGATCTGTTCGGATTCATAGATAAAGCGATGGCAACGGGTTATTGGTTGAACCTCGTGTACCACAACATCTTGCCGCCTGACCAGATCCTGGCTGATGACAATCTCTCCGTGAGAGTTGATGTGTTCAAGGAGACGGCCTTGTATCTTTCGAGTCTACAAAGAGGGAAAGCGATACGTGTCATGACCGTGACGGGAGCCCAGGACCAGATCTACGTCGACTACCCATGGTCTCCGGTCGCACGAGCACTCGCTACCAAAAGACCACCAATATAACAACACACCATTCGTACACACAGCCTACTGTCCCCAGTAGGCTTTTTTCTCATCTTGCGACTTCACTCAAAACACATGTCACATAAAAAATACTTATAGTGCCAAAAGGAGGATGTTTGCCATGTATATGGGGTTGTCTCTCGGACCTTCGTTCCTAGTTGGGATGGTGATGCTTTGGCCGAAGACCGCCGCGACAGTGCTCAAACTGGTGCTCATGCTTTGGCTTCTGGGGTACCTTTGGTGGCCCAAGACAATCGCCGTTGCGGCGGTCGTGGCGAACGTCATCGTAAGTACGGTGAGCTAAAAAAGAGGGGTAGGCGGTCTACGATTTCTATATACAGGCTGCGATCATGCGAATGACCGGAGCCTTTTTACTGTCTTTGGTCTTTTGACAAACATTCTAACTAAATGTACTTTACTCTTCGGAGTCAACCAGTGAAAGGAACTGGTCATGCGGTATTGGATAGGTGTTCTCGCAGCGGTCGCGGCGGGGATTGTCTGTGTCGGGGCCATCGTATACCATCTGCTCGTGCCGACGCCGAAGCTCCCCCCTACCATTCAGTGGGGGCTGTTTTCTGGAGGGCCGTCAGATGTACGTACGACGACCGAAGAACTGGGGAAGCAACCGAACATTGTTGTGAAGTTCGTAGGGTTTTTCGACCAATTTCCGTACAATTTTGCCTCGACCTGTACCAAAGGTCAGACGCTCCTTGTGTATTGGGAAAATACGGGCGAACCGTATAGTGTCGACCGGATCAATGCCGGACGCCTGGACGCCTATATCCATTCGTTCGCTCAGGAGGCGGCGCGCGACAAGTGCTCGGTCGTGCTCGCTCCTTTTCACGAGATGAATGGCGACTGGACTCCCTGGTCTGGTGCGAAGAATCCGAACTCTCCCACCAAACTCATTACAGCTTGGAGGCACATACACGATATATTTGCGAACGAGGCACCGAACGTCAGATTCGCTTGGGTCATGAACGCAGGTTCCTTTCCCGACATTCCAGGCAATCAGCTCGTTGACTATTATCCGGGCGACGCATACGTCGACTGGGTTGGGCTGGACGGCTTTAACTTCAACCGAGGCGGAGTCTGGCAGACACTGGCAGAGATCTATGACGACCCCGTACGGCAGATACAGATTTTCAATAAACCGATCTGCATCTGCTCCGTGGGTTCGGCTCCTGGGCCAAAACAAGCGGAGTGGGTACGGCAGGGATTTGCCCACATTGGAACATACCAACATGTGGTAGCGGTCGTCTACTTCAATGCGATCGGTGACGGTGTGAACTGGCGCATCGACCACGATCCCAGCACCCTCGACGCCTTCAAAAGTGTCTTGCCGTAGCAAGTATCTCGCTCCTCCCTGTAACCCCTTTGCAACTATCATGCAAAGGGGTTTTTGTATAAAAAAACAATATACTGCAACACAAAAATGCTTTTGTAATACGTTGACGCAGCTACACCACCCTGCATATAATGCCGTTAAATGTTCTTTACATACTAAAAAAGGACATCCTTCTGTAACTCCAGCGAGTGAGGTGACAGTGGATACCAGGATCGCCGTCCTAGTGCCCGCGTATAAAGAAAGGAAGGTGATCGGTCGTACGCTCGAAGCGCTGTTCCTCGCCGGGGTCGCCCCTGCAGACATCTTCATAGTTGACGACGCTTCCGATGATGGCACTTCTGAGGTTGTTCGAAGATTCGAGAGTGTGAATCTTCTCACGCTCGAGCGCAACCGCGGGAAAGCGGAAGCTCTCAATGCAGCTCTCGAACATTTTCAACTGTGGGACCGGTACACACATATCACGCTTTTGGACGCCGATTCTCGGCCAGCACCAAACTACTTTCAGGTGTTGGTGGATGAGATCACGGCGCATCCGAATGTGGCGATTTTCGTTGGCCAGGTCATGAACTTGCGTGGGGGCTGGATTACAGCCGCGCGCGCTGCCGAGTACGGCCTAAACCAAGCGATCTTTAAGCTTGGGCAGTCCAGGTGTGGCGTCGTCATGGTCGCGCCTGGATGCTCGTCGACCTATCTTGCTAGCGCACTGCGCCGACTTCGTTTCTCTGGAGCGACACTTGCTGAGGATATGCACATCACGATCGCCTGCCATAGAATGGGGGGAGAAGTGAGGTATGTGCCTAAAGCGAAGGTGTTTACTCAAGACCCGAGTACCTTGCGTGACTATATACGCCAAGTGCTACGGTGGTACTATGGAGGTTTCCAGGTCTACCGAGTCGAGAGGATATTCACGTTCATCGAGAACTTCGAGTCTCTCAGAAAGGAGCCGATCGACCTCCTGACGATGGTCAGGCGTTTTACCTACATCAGAAAGCAGCGTATCGATGCGCTTATGATGTATCTCGTTTTTGAGGCACTCGCCTTCAGTCGCATTACGTTGCTTGCGGTTGGGGTCGCTCTCGTGCCCTCGTGGGATGTGTTATGGTTCTTCCCGCTGGATGCTGCTGTCTCGTTTGTGGTTGCACTGTGGTTCGGCGTGAAGTTGCGACGAGCTGATGTGGTGTACAAATTCCCGATGTACTTTTGGGTCGCGTATCTCAACCACGTGCTCTACCTGTGGGCCATGTACCAGGTTATGTGGCGCAAGAAGACGAAAACCGCATGGGCAAAGGTCAAGCGGTACTAGGGTGACTCGACTGTCCGTAACACAGAAAAAAAGGATGGACTCAGATGAAGTCGATATCTCTGGCTATCATGATGGCACTGTGTCTCTGGTCCGTGCCAGGGGCACATGCGTCCGGCCCGTTCCTTCCCGGGAGTATATGGGTAGGAGGATCATACCCATTCTTGGGTACTCCTAATATTTCCAAACTGGACGGTATGCATAACCCAACGCTTCAGTGGCGTGCCGACCAGCAAATCGGTAAGGTGTGGGATTTCGGTAGTGGGTTCCGCGGGGGACCGTATGTGTTCACTGCGGGCACCTTCGACTATGCAGGTCTCGCTTGGAATCACTACGGACAGGTGGGAGTGGGTTTCAGGTTGCGTAAAGGCCTCAAATTCTTCTTCGGTCTCCCCAGTTCCGGAGGTTTCGGCGATTGCGGACTTGAGGGGTTCTTTGATGACCACTTCGAACAATCGCGTGGTGGCGTAGGGGTGGAAATACGTTGTAGCTTCAACGCTTGGTGGGGCAACTGGTCTCAATCAAGCACTGAATGAACGAAAGGAAGGTGTCTCATGTATGTGGGACTGCAGTTCGGTCCCGCGCTCTTGGTTGGACTGGTCATGCTCTGGCCAAGAACCGCAATGATTGTGATCATGGTCGTGTGCTTGATTATGGTCGTTGCGTACCTTCTATGGCCAACGACAAGCGCTATTGCGGCAGTGATCTCTCCCGCGGTGGGTCATGTGCTCTAAGAGAAGTTTGACCAAAACGTCCCCGACCACACCAGTGGTCGGGGATTTTATGTTCTTGCTTTTTGCCAGGTTTTCGTTATTGTAGTAGCACGCCTGTGCGCTCCGCCGGCTGGCGGATTTTTACTTTATAATTATCACGTATGCCAACACGAGACTATCCACTAGAGAAGGTGCGTAACTTCGGGATCATCGCCCACATCGACGCCGGTAAGACGACCACGTCTGAGCGCGTTTTGTACTACACGGGTTCGCAGCACAAGATCGGCGAGGTGCACGAAGGGGAGACCACCACCGACTGGATGGAGCAGGAGCGTGAGCGTGGCATCACCATCACCGCGGCGGCCATTACCTGTTTTTGGTCTAAGACGCAGGAGACAGACAAAAAGGATGCCTCCAAGAAGTATCGTTTCAATATCATCGATACCCCAGGCCACATCGACTTTACCGTCGAGGTGAAGCGCTCGATGCGTGTGCTTGATGGTGCAGTCGTCGTCTTTGACGGGGTGGCGGGCGTAGAGCCGCAGTCCGAGACCAACTGGCGCTATGCCGACGAGGCCAATGTGCCCCGCGTGTGCTTCATCAACAAGATGGATCGCATGGGCGCGTCGTTCGAGAAGTCCTACCAGTCTATCCTCGACCGTCTCACCAAGAAGGCCATCCGTCTCCAGCTCCCGATAGGCGCTGAGGAGAACTTTAAGGGCGTGATCGACCTTCTCGACCAGAAGGCATACAAGTTCGAGGGCAACATGGGCGACGAAGTTATTCCCTATGACATTCCTGAGGATATGAAGGCCGAGGTTGCGAAGTATCGCGCCGAGCTTATCGAGAAGATTGTCGAGCAGGACGAGGTTATGATGAACGAATATCTCGAAGGTAAGGAGCCATCCTACGAAGACCTCAAGAAGATGTTGCGCAAGGGTGTCATCGCCAACGAGATCTTCCCAGTGTGCGTCGGTTCAGCGCTTAAGAACAAGGGTGTGCAGCTCGTGCTCGACGCGGTCGTCGACTACCTCCCGTCTCCTTTGGACATGCCGCCAGTGAAGGGTATCAACCCGGTGACCGGCGAAGAGGTCGTGCGCCACGCTAGCGACGAGGAGCCGTTTGCTGCGCTCGCCTTCAAACTCCAGGCTGACAAGTTCGTTGGCAAGCTCGCCTTCTTCCGCGTCTACTCCGGTACCGTCGAGGCGGGTTCTTATATCTACAACTCCACGACCGGTCAGAAGGAGCGCATCGGCCGCATCGTCCGTCTCCAGGCAGACAAGCGCGAAGAGGTGAAGAAGGTCTACGCGGGAGAGATCGCCGCCGCGGTGGGTCTCAAAGAAGTGCGCACCTCGCATACGCTCTGTGACGAAGCGAACCCCATCATCCTCGAGCAGATCAAATTTCCAGAGCCGGTCATCAGTCTGCGCATCGAGCCAAAGACCAAGGCCGACCAGGAGAAGATGGGTATCGCGCTTAAAGAACTTTCTGACGAAGATCCAACACTTAAAATTACCTCGGACAACGAGACCAACGAGACCCTTATCTCCGGCATGGGCGAACTTCATCTCGAGATTATCGTCGACCGCATGAAGCGCGAGTTCAATGTCGATGCTAACGTCGGCGCGCCGCAAGTGGCATATCGCGAGACGATCATGGGCGAAGCGGAAGTCGAGAACAAGTACATCAAGCAGACGGGCGGCAAGGGTCAGTATGGTCACGTGAAGATCAAGATCAAGCCATTGGAGCCGATCGTCGAAGGTGCCAAGGTCTCTAAGAACGTCAGTCGCTACGACCACTTCGAGTTCATCAACAGCATCAAGGGCGGTGTCATTCCGCAGGAATTCATTCCCGCTGTCGAGAAGGGTGTCAAAGAAGCTATGGAGCGCGGTATCGTCGCGGGCTTCAAGATGGTTGATGTCTCCTGTGAGCTCACCTATGGTTCCTACCACGATGTCGACTCTTCCGAGATCGCCTACAAGATAGCAGCGTCGATGGCCTTCCAGGAAGCGGCGCGTGCCGCTCGCCCGGTCATCCTTGAGCCGATCATGAAGGTCGAGGTCGTCACACCGTCGGAGTATCTCGGCGACGTGACCGGCTCGCTCTCGGGCAAGCGCGGAAGTATCGAAGGTACCGAAGACCGCGGCATGAACTCAGCGATCCGCGCACGGGTCCCGTTGAAGGAGATGTTCGGCTACACGACCGACCTCCGTTCGATGACCAAGGGCCGTGCGGGCTTCACGATGGAGTTCGATCACTACGAAGTAGTGCCAAAGAACGTCGCCGACGCCATCGTCGCATCGAGAAAATAAATCCAATACATTCCCCTGTACGAGAAAAACCACTCCGGCCAGCCGGAGTGGTTTTTGTATGAATCTCTATGTTCCATGTGTGTAACGGTCGTTACAGTTAAGGAACATAAGATGCTGTATACGTCTTTCAATTTTTTATACAAAAGTAAAGCCACCCGAGGCCTCCATGGCTCGGGTGGTGGTGTGATGTGAAGAATTATAGGCACGTATCAGCTAGTCTGTTGTTTCGGATCGTTTCCATTAGTATTTCAAGCGCCTCTGCTCGTTGCGGGCCGTCTTTCGTTATATGAATTGTCTCCCTTTTGTTGTGTCGAAGAACAGACTCTCAAGAGCAGCGACACTGTTCGATATGGTCGCAGCTCTAGTTGAGGGGAGGAACCTGTCTCCGTGCTCCTCCAAGTTATTTTCCTTATTCGTATTTTGTACCAATGGCCCACGACGGGCCGCGACCGTTGAGGTGTAGTGCATCTTCCACGCTGCCAGGCACGAGTGTTCCGCCGTGTGTGATTGGAATCATTTTACGCGGGTTTTCAAACGGACATGGGATTGCTCCGAGTCCGTCTGCTATCGGCCCAACGCGAAGGTGGATTCGGCGGCACGCATTGCACCCAATCCGCTGCCCAGCAGAATCAATCACCATGTCGTGGCAATGATCCTGATAGAACCGCACCACATCGCGACCGCGCCAATCAGTCAGGTGAGTTTGGTCGACAACTTCGCGATACTGCGCTTCGAGGCCGAGGCGTGCAGCTTCAGTGGTGCGAAACGCTTCGAACTCGTACCTCAGTGTACTGGAGCGTGAGCCAATCAGCTCTATAATCCCAACTTCTGCGCCTAAACGCAGAGCGGCTTCGATAACTTCGCGTACTCGCGTTTCGTCCCATTGTCCAACATAAACGACGTTGAACTTTAGACGCCTCCAAGGTGTTGTGAGCCATTCTTGAGTGAGTGGATTCAGGTCACGCAATAACGCTTGGCCAGAAACGCCGATTGGTGTGTCCAGTTTCGATTTCTGATCTGGGCGTACCGAGTCTAGGCCGATGACGAGGTCTTGTAGCGCCGACTCGAGCAGTACCCCTCTCAACTTTTTGTTCTTGACGAGCGCTGCGCCGTTGGTGTTGATTCCCCAGCAAGTGATGGTGGGGTAGGCGAGCGCCCATTCTTGCGTGCGCGACAGTAGGTCGAGAATGTGTACGTATACCGCGGGTTCGCCGCCAGTGAACCGCACACTCTTCGCTCCGCGTCTTGCAGTTTCTTCGATGAGCTGTTCGATTTCTGCAATCGTTGGAGTTGCACATACGCCCTGGTCCCAGGGTTTGTTGTTGCCCTCCGCATGGCAGTGGGCGCACCGATAGTCGCACTTTGTTGTGAGCGAAATCCGCAGATCCTTCCGCCCTGGGAAGTACCCGTCTGGACTTTTTTGTTGCACGTTTTTGCCCCTCCTTGGGCCATATCAAGAATTCCCGACATAACAATCGCAATAAATGTTGGATTGGTCAATCGATAGTCTAACTATATTTTCCAACATAGTACGACAAAATGTGTTGACAGATATACAAAGTAGCCATAATATAGTCACATAATTATGACTAATATAAGTGCCGCGGCACAAAATAGCTATATAGAAGGGGCGCTAAGGGCGGGGCTTTCGGCTAAGGCGGCTACCGTTTACGTGACTTTGCTTGAGGCGGGGCTGCCTTTGGTACCTAAGGCTATTATTATCCGCTCCAAGCTCCATCGGCAGTATGTCTACGATGCTTTGCGAGAGCTTACCGAACGGGGCTTGTGTGTGGCGGTTGGTGGTGGCAGGGGGGTAAAGTATCAGGCAGCGAGCCCCGACCGCCTGATGCAGGACGCCGAGAAGCAACGGCTTGATGCCTTGGATGCTGTATCGCGCCTGATGAAGCTCTATGACCGCTCGCCCGCGGGCATTGTCGAGGTGGTTCGCGGCAGCCAAGCCGTCATAGAGAGCGAAATGGAACAGATGCGCGAGGCGAATGATGGCGACTTTTTGGACATTATTGGTGGGGCGGGGATGCGCTGGGTGCATATATTTAATGATCGTATCCCCGAGTGGGAGACACTGCGGCGCGAGAAGAACATCAAACTGCGCTACATTGGTGTTGGCGAGGATGTGGAGCATAATCGCACTGTGAGCATCATCGAGAACGAGTCACGTGTTATCCCCGGTATCGGCGACGTGATCAGTACGAGCATCCGCCCCTGTTCTATTACGTTCACCATATATGTACCTGAAGTGATGATTGTGCGGGTGCACAACGAGGCGACCGTCGCTAGCCAACGCGCGTTGTTCGAGATCTTGTGGAATGTGGCGAAGTGACGAGATCGGTGTTCGTTACGAGCAGATCTCTTCCAATGTGTCGCAGTGTCCTCGGACGAAGTTAGCATAAGTATGTGCGAGATCGGGTTGGCCGAGCATGTGGCGGTAGGGGACTTGAATCAGACCCGAAGCGAGTTCGTACACGACCCGTACCGGGTGGTCGGGAAGTGTGTTGTGTCGAGCATATTCCTCATGCAGCACATCCGCTCCCTCTTTGGTAGAGAGTGCGGATATGTCAGCGCTGGTCCTGCACAGCGCGAAATATCGGTCATGTACACGCCATTGCGCCTTGGGCGGCATGACGTCGATGAACGACACTCCGTCGGTAAGGAACAGGATATTTTCGGGATTCATGTCTATGATGATAGACATGGTCTCGATCGGCTTGTTCCAGTACGCATGGGTCTTGAGTGTGTGTGTCAGCAGCGACTCGGCGCGCGACACGTCATCGGTGGACAACGCTGGTGTTGCGGTATACGCCCACTCACAGACACCCAACACCTCCGAACGAACATGGTCTGAGTTGCGTGAGAAAAAATGCTCTAGCTCGCTCTGGCGATACGTGGTCAAAGACGCAAGCCTTTCTTGTAGTGTATGTACGAAATCTCGCAGCTCCTCCTTGTTGGGGATCGTATGCCGCAAGATGCACATAAGATCATGCGACGTATCTATCTTTTTCATGACGATGTACCAGTCCTCGGCCTCGTCTTGTTCGACATGCACGAACGAGCCTTCCTTGGGCGCGACGTGTCTGAGTTCGAGATACACATCGGGGGCCATCGTATGGTTCCAAAAAAAATCTTCGGCGATGTACGTACGCCGCACCTGTCGGTCGGTAAGGTCGGCGAAGTCTGCGGTGCGATGCTTGTATGCTTTGTAGACCTTTGGTCCACGGACAAAAAGTTTCGAGAGCACCGTCTCGATGACCCGGTCATGTTCGCTGTCGATGCCCTCAACGGCAAGATTCTCTAGGGCGGTGACGATATTCACCGGGTCAGTATAGCAACTCGGATATAAAAAGAAATCCGCACGGATGCGGATTTCAGAGGCACGAACTTACGCGGGGCGAATATCGAGGCGGTAGAAGTCGAACCAAGCCCGAATCTCTTGGCCCCTGAATCGCCCCCAGAGCAACACTTCGCTATCGGTGAGGTACGAAAGGGTAAGTTCGACGTGTTCGCCATAGCGCAGAGCCGTGTGCTCTGACGCGATGATATCGAACAGGTCGTGCGTCAGGTGGCAAAGCACTTCATAGTGCGTGAAGATGACTCGAGGACGAGCTACGCCCGCTCTTGCATACTGCTGGCACAAGCGCGCCAGGAATCCGTACAGGCGCAGACGGATCTCACTCGGGGTCTCGAACAGCGTCGGGTCGGCAAACATGGGTTCGGTCTCGTAGTCGATATATCCTCGGCCCTTGAGCCCACCCAAAGCTGCTTGGCAGCGCGCAGCATCCCGCCAGAGCATCGGTCCAACACCGTCTTCGACCGTGGGTGGTCCCGACCATCCAAGACGCTCCAGGACCGTCATCGCCGACCCGAGTGCACGTGGTGCAGACGAACTCAGTATGTCGATATCGTGTGCCGTGACTTGGAGCGCGGTTGCCCATGGACGCACCACCCCTTCGGCAACCTCGCGCATGTGCGCGATTCCTTCGGGGGTAAGGTCCGGCAGTTCTCCTGTGTAGTGTGTTTTGTCGTGGCGAACGCAGAGTATGTGTGCATGGTGCATGCGACACCTCTCCTTATGTTTGATATACAGGGCCTGTGCACATAAAAGCAGGTATATACAATTTGTCAAATTTCACTACAAAAGTGAAGAGAAGCAACACTTGTCTTTTGCCAGAATGGACCGGAGTGTTCGATGGCGGTTACTATTTTAAAACAACTCCATTGGTACGGTGTATGTCTGTTACATGGCGTTCTTGCATCATGCCCTTGCAATATTCACTATCTTTCTATAGCAGTGGTGCTACAGTTAAGTAAGTTCATTAGTAGTAATGCGTCGTATTGCATATGAAATCTCATTTTTTGAAGGTGTTTGTTGGATTTTTCGCCAGTATCGTGCTTTTAAGTGGGGCAGCCTCAGCTCAGGCCTCATCACTTACTTCGGCCCAGGTTCAGGCGGTTATTTCGTTGCTTCAGGCTTTCAATGCCGACCAGTCGACCATCAACTCGGTCGCCGCTTCGCTCGGTGGGTCGGTGATCACCACATCGACAGGATGGTGCCCTTCGCTGTCGTACAATTTGTACCAGGGTCTTACTGACACATACACCAATGGGCAGGTGTCGCAGCTTCAGCGGTATCTTGGCCTCACACCGACGGGCTACTTTGGCTCGCTCACAAGGGCACGTGTCGCGTCGCTCCAGTCGCAGCACCGTCTCTTGGTGACCGGGGGAGTTGGCCCACTGACCCGAGCGCTTATCGTGCAATTATGTAGTGGCACAACCCCCATACCAACTCCAACAAGTACCGTATCCATTTCCTCGGTAACACCGACCCAAGGCTCGGTCGGCACCCAAGTGATTATCTATGGCACCGGTTTTACGAATGACAACACTGTCCGCTTTGGGATAGGTGGCACCCAACACCTCTCGTCCTACAACAACGGCACCGCTATCGCTTACACCATCCCGCAGTCGGTGGGGCCTTGCAACTTAGTGACCTCGGGCCAGCAGATGTGTGCAGCGGTACTTCAACTGGTAACCCCGGGCACCTACACCCTCTCGGTCTCTAATGCGAACGGTCAAAGCGGCCAAGCGACTTTTACGGTCCTAGCAGCGGCAAGTAATGGTCTGTCGGTCCGGTCTCCGGTGGCAGGTTCGATGTTCGCCCGTGGCCAAGATCTGCCCATCATCTGGGCGACGGATTCGTCAGTGCCAAGTTCGGCAAGCGTTACTCTCGACCTCTATACTCAGGCTGGGGTAGATGTGGGGACTATCGCCATCGCGCAAAGTAGTGCCAGTACTTACACCTGGCATATTCCCGCATTCCCACAAAACTACATGTGCACTATGCAGTACCCTAATGGCCTCTGTGGTGCATCCATCCCGACGGGTCAGTATTACATCAAGGCGACCGCGCGTGCGGACGGCTTTAACACCAACTCCGCGGTCTATGGTACTGGCCAAAGCGGCCTTTTTACCATCAACCAGCAGTAAAAGGCACCAATCCAACAAGAAGAAAGACCCAGTGGGTGCTGGGTCTTCGTGTATGTGCCTATAACTGCGTCTCGAATTGTTCCCATTCCGTAGGACCAAAATATGATCGAAAGCCATCTGGGCGGTCTTTGCTTCGGCAGCGCCTTCCTTTCGGGATCATCTGGTCACTCCAACGGATCGGAGATTGGGCGCGCTTTTTGCATCGTGCGAGGGACTGTTTCGCGTTCATGGCAGATATACCACGCAAGTAGGGGCGTACAGAGACGCTCCCGTTCTTCATGGGCCGCACGGAGATCATGGCGCGCATATAGTGTGTTGCCGTGCGTATGTCGCCCTTGTGGACCATGATGAAGTCATGTTCCGTGCGTCGATACCAGTCAGGAGTAGGCAAGCGCCAGTAGCCCAACTCTGCTAGTAAGGCGGAAACAAGCCCTAAGGTCGCCACCTGTTCTGGTGTCACATCGAACGGTCGCTCGGTTCGTGCCATGCACCGTACCCCTCTGTGAGACTCTACGATAGGTCTCGGACCAACCTAACACAGCTCGGCAAAAGAGCAACGGGGGCGAATCGTTTGACTCTTGGTTGGATTTTGCTACTATGCCAAGAACGCATCAGTGCGTGGCTTTTCTTTGCTTATCTATAAAGCAAAGTGGTAGGGCTCGGGACGGTGAGTTCGCATTATCATTAGTTACTAACGTAAGAAGAATTAAGGTATGGCAACATTTGATAGACAGAAGCCGCACGTGAACGTCGGGACCATTGGTCACGTCGACCATGGCAAGACGACCCTCACGGCGTCGATTCTCCACACGCTCGACCTCGCAAAAGGCGAAGGGTATGGCGCACGTGTCGAAGGTGTGGATGGTATCGATAACGCACCCGAGGAAAAGGCGCGCGGTATTACCATCGCGCTCCACCACTCTGAGTACTGGACTCCTGAGCGCCACTACGCGCACATCGATGCTCCGGGCCACGCAGACTACATCAAGAACATGATCACCGGTGCCGCCCAAATGGATGGCGCAGTACTCGTGGTCGCAGCGACCGACGGCGTTATGCCCCAGACGCGCGAGCACGTGCTCCTCGCATGGCAGGTCGGTGTTCGCAAGCTTATCGTCTTCCTCAACAAGTGCGACATGGTTGACGACCCAGACCTCATCGACCTCGTCGAAGAGGAAGTCCGCGAACTCCTTACCAAGCAAGGCTTCGACGGTGCCGCTACGCCGGTCATCCGCGGCTCAGGCCTCAAGGCGCTCGAAAGTAACGACACCAGTAACGAGTGGTCACAAAAGGTCCTTGAGCTCGTAAAGACCATGGACAACTACTTCCCGCTCCCGGTTCGCGAGATGGACAAGCCGTTCCTCATGCCGATCGAAGACATCTTCTCGATCGAAGGTCGAGGTACGGTCGTTACCGGTCGTATCGAGCGTGGTCAGGTCAAGGTCGGTGAAGAAGTCGAGATCGTCGGCCTCCAGCCAACCACCAAGACCACCATCACTGGTATCGAGATGTTCAACAAGCAGCTCGAGGCGGGTATGGCAGGCGACAACGCAGGTATTCTCCTGCGCGGTACCAAGAAGGAAGACATCCATCGTGGCCAGGTGCTCGCCAAGACCGGCTCGGTCACCCCGCACACTGAGTTCGAGGCAGAGGTCTACGTCCTTAACAAGGACGAAGGTGGTCGCCACACGCCGTTCTTCTCTGGCTACAAGCCACAGTTCTACATCCGCACGACGGACGTGACCGGCGAAGTAACGCTCGCACAGGGGACCGAGATGGTCATGCCTGGAGACACAGTGACCTTCAAGGTCAAACTCGTCGCTCCGGTCGCTCTTGAGGAGAAGCAGCGCTTCGCTGTTCGCGAAGGCGGCAAGACCGTCGGTGCCGGTGTCGTCACGAAGATCGTCGCATAAGTAAGTAATTAATCGAGTAAGCAACCGGGTATAGGTTACACCGAGCATCGTCGAGGTGAGAACTAGACCCACACACATTATGGCTACCGAAGAAAAGAAGACTCCAGTAAAACGTGCTCCAAAAAAAGCGTCGGTCGAGCAGGTACAGCGACTGCGTATCAAGGTTCGTGCCTACGAGCATAAGGTCCTCGATGCGTCTATCCGACAGATCATGGATACCGCTCTTCGCTACGATGCGAAGATCGCAGGCCCTATTCCGCTCCCGACCGAGATCAAAAAGTACACCGTCAACCGTTCGACCTTCATCTACAAGGATGCTCGCGAGCAGTTCGAGATGCGCGTACACAAGCGTATCATCGACATCATCGACCCATCGGCAAAAGTCATAGAGGCTCTCACGAATCTCTCGCTTCCGTCCGGGGTCACTATCGATGTGAAGATGGTATAACCTCGAAAAAACATCAAAGGAGATAGTGGGAGGTCCGCAGTGATGCGGACCTTTTGCTGCATTGAAAAAGTTGTGGTGTGAGAGCGACTTTTGAAAGTGGTGTCACTGGATTGTGCACAATACGGTTTGATACGTTCAGTTTCTTTGATAGGATGTGAGTTGGTTCTCGTTCTTTTGTGCGAGATCATGAACATTCAGTAATTAGTCCTGATACATTCGGGTTCTATTGTTGGTTTTTAACCTTTGGAGAAGGTTGGCAGCTAATAAAAGAATTACTACGAAAGAGTCCCCTTGTTGGTCTACGTTGATTGGCAAGGGGCTTTTTCGTGTCCGGAGCCCATGTTTGGTGTGGGACTTGCATAAATTTTATATGTGTTATATAATGTACTTATCTAGTTGAATGGTCATGTGTGCGCTGGGCGCCGTGTGACCACCTAGTAGCCAGACCCCCTTTGGTATGGAGATAGTCCAAATCGGGAATGGTATCAACTAAGTCGAATGGCCGGTCTGGGAGCAGTTCCCTCGCATCTCTCCAATGCAGGTGTCGAGCGCCCCAGACCGGCCAGGGAAGTTCCTTTCTTCAACAAGTTCTCATTTGTCCGCCCCACCACATCAGGTGGGGTTTTGTTTGTATGTGTACCCTCGGGATGGTATTGTAATATAATCGTTATGTGGTATTGTGTGTGCGGATAATCTAGGAGGTCCCCATGTATGGCATGCTGTTCTTGGCTTTTGCCCTAAGGGAAGTCGAGTTGCAAGTCGAGTCTCTATCTAACCACATCTTCGTGCCGCCAATCGAACCTGTTCCCCATAACGGAGCGGTACTTGGAGTGGCTACGGAGCGTCTGAAGGCCCTCCATGCGGGGTACACTTACTATCATGGTAGAAGTGGTGTGTTGCAGGCTATGTACCAATTCGCATCACCACCTCTGACTAAAAAACTTGATGATCGATTGCTTTGGGTTGGTATGTGCCGTGACATAGCAGCAATCCTGTTTATCTTGGAGGTGCAGAAAACTCTACGTCCTTATCGAGACATAGAGGCGGGTACGCTTGGTGTGTGTGCGGGCTGGAAGGTGGTGTACGTTCCACACCAGCGACGTCGTTAAAGGAACAGTCTGGTTGTTAGTCTGCAACTGCCCCGGAGAAGATCCGGGGCAGTCTTTTGCATTATGAACAAAAATGTAGCTAATGGTGATACGTTAGTATCGTGGCAGCAGACTGTTGCACAAATAAAAAGGGTAGTGTATAGTCTCGAAGACTCTTCAGACATCCCCCTCCGCTGAAGCTACGGAGGACACAGTAGAGTTGATCCACGTCTCCTCGGAGACCAATAGACAACAATGAAATTTATACTTGGCACAAAGGGCAAGATGACCACCATCTTTACAGAAGAGGGTCGTTCTTTCGCTGCGACCGTCGTATACGCACAGCCAGCTTTTGTTACGCAGGTGAAGACGACCGAGAAGGATGGCTACAATGCGGTCCAGCTTGGTGCGGTCGAGACGACCGAAAAGCATACAAATAAGGCTCAAATAGGCCACATTAAGGGTGTCGCTGGTCAGGACAAGGGCCTCCGATTCTTCCGCGAGTACCGCGAACGCGATGGCTCACTCCCTAAGGTTGAAGCAGGTGCTACGGTAGACGTTTCCAGCTTCGTCGTTGGCGACACCGTTACTGTTTCAGCGGTTTCCAAGGGTAAAGGCTTCCAGGGCGTTATCAAGCGCCATGGGTTCCACGGTGGTCCACGTTCGCACGGTCAAAAGCACTCCGAGCGTGCGCCGGGTTCGATCGGTGGCTCAGGTGGTCGCGCAGGCGGTCGTGTGGCAAAGGGTATGCGCATGGCTGGACGCATGGGCAGTGACCGTGTTACTGTTCGAAATCTCACTGTCCTCCAGGTACACCCAAAGACTGGCGAGCTCGTCATCACCGGTGCTATCCCAGGTCGCCCAGGTACGCTGGTCGAGGTCCGTGGCACATCCACCAAATAACCATCATGGAAGCAACACTTTACAACACAAAAGGCGAGAAGACCGGCAAGGTAACCATCCCGGAGAATCTTTTTGGCTTGCCATGGAACGCTGACCTGGTCCACCAGGTCGTGACTTCGATGCAGGACAACGCCCGCACCTCTAACGCGCATACCAAAGATCGTGGTGAGGTTCGTGGCGGCGGTAAGAAGCCGTGGAAGCAAAAAGGCACCGGTCGTGCTCGTGTCGGCTCGAGTCGTTCACCTATCTGGAAGGGTGGCGGTGTCACCCATGGTCCTCGCAACGAGAAGATCTTTGCTCGCAAGGTAAGCCAGAAGATGCGCCAGAAGGCCCTGCTCGTGACCCTTTCACGCAAATTGAAGGACGGCGAGGTCATATTCCTCGACTCGCTGCGTATGGAGACACCAAAGGCGAAGGATGCGAAGTTGGTGCTTTCGGCTTTCGCACGCGAATTTAGCGGTTTTTCAAAGAAAAAGAACGCGGCTTTCATCGCTCTCCCCGGCGCTGACCTAGGGACACTTAAGAGCTTCAGCAACTTCGGCAATGTCGTCATCGACGATGTCCGTAACCTCAACCCTCTGTCCATCCTTTCGGTCAAGTATCTCGTCATCGCCGATCCAAAGGCTGCTATCGAGACGCTGTCCAAGAAGAGTGTCGTTAAGGCTCCGGCAGAAGTCGTCCCCGCAAAGAAATAATCTATGGAAAAGTATATCGGCACAATCATTCTCTCACCACGTATCACCGAAAAGGGAGCCTACCTCTCTGAGCACGGAGCCTATCTTTTCAATGTGGGAGTGAATGCCAATAAGCAAGAGATCGCCAAGGCTATTAAGACGCTCTACAAGGTCACTCCTCGCAAGGTCACCGTCGTCACTGTCCCGACCAAACGCGTACTCACTCGCGGCACCAACCGCCATGGTAAGACGCGTGAGGGTAAAAAGGCGTATGTGTACCTCAAGAAAGGGGAGACCATAGAAATAATGTAATCCTTCGACAAAATCGCATGAAAAAGTACAAGCCATACACAAAGTCACGTCGACATATGACGACCGTCAGCTTCGCCGAGAAGCTTACGACCAACGAGCCACATAAGGCGCTCACGACTGGCGGTAAGCGCCATGTAGGACGCAATAGTGCTGGCCGTATCACCGTGCGCCACAAGGGCGGCGGACACAAGCGTCTCCAGCGTGATGTCGATTTTTCGTACAAGAAGCATGTCCCCGCGGTCGTCGAGACAGTGGAGTATGATCCAAACCGCTCGGGCTTTATCGGACTCCTCCTCTACAAGGACGGTGAGCGCCGCTACGGCCTCCTCCAAGGCTCGATAGGAGTCGGCGCGACCATCCTCTCAGGTGCGGATGTTGTCCCAACTCCTGGTAATCGTATGCCTCTGAAGGCGATGCCGATCGGCTCGTTCATCTACAATGTCGAACTTAAGCCTGGCCAGGGCGGCAAGCTCGGACGCTCCGCGGGTACCCATATCGAACTCATCGCACGCGACCAGGGTTACGCAGACCTCAAGATGCCTTCGAGCGAAGTTCGCAAGGTGCTCGACACCTGCTGGGCGACCTTGGGCGAGGTGTCCAATGACGAACACCATCTCGTCTCGATCGGTAAGGCAGGACGCTCCCGCTGGAAGGGTATTCGACCAACGGTGCGCGGTACCGCTATGAACCCGGTCGACCATCCACACGGCGGCGGCGAAGGACGCCAAGGCCGAGGACTCCGCCGAGCGAAGACCCTCTGGGGCAAGCCATCCGGCAAAGGCCAGAAGACGCGCAAGCCAAAGAAGTACTCCAACCACCTCATTGTCTCCCGCCGCAAGGTCGGCAAACGCGGAGCGAAGAAATAAAGATAAAAAAGAAGCGCTCCGAATGTCGGGGCGCTTTTTTGATTTACTCCTCGTTCCAGTAGGAAAGAGGGTTTTCCCAATCAGGATAGTGTCCGGTGAGCCAGTCGATGCACTCCTGTCGTTGTGGTGCTTCAGGTTCGCCGAAGTTTCTTTGTCTTGTCTGGAATACTGCACAAACTCCGCCGTTTTGACGGAAGATATTTTGCTCCCCACCCACGGTCTTTCGTACGTACAAAAAGGATCCGAATTTCGAGTATCCTTGCTGTATCGCAAAACGGGTAAGGACACGAGCGCGTGGGTCTCTGCTGTATTCGTGTCGACAGTGAACACGTCGTCGACCAAGCCTGTCGGCCAGATATGGTCCGTCCTGTGCGTCGCTGAGAGTTGGGTCCTGCATATATGCCCAACCTTCGGGAGTCCGGACAAGATAACATGGCAGTTCCTCACCATTTCTGGTCGTGGCCATGTGGGCGAGTTGCCCTATAACGAGACCGCTTTGCTCGGCAAACGAGCGATGCTCCTTATTGACGAACTCTGGGATGATGAACAGTGGAGGTGTGAGTTCGAACGGCACGGTAGCCTCCTGTGTACTATTTGCTGCCAGCACCTTATAGCTTTGGGAAGATTTACGCAAGGTTGGCAAGCGCGGCGCGAAGAAATAAAGCCCAAAACACTCTCGATTTCTGGAGAGTGTTTTGGGCTTACGGTGTGGGACTCTTGTCTTGAACCATATCCGGCTGATGTCCTAAATTGTTTAATTGCTGCAGGAAATATCCGGCGTCATTAACCAGATCCGCAAACGTGCCACCGCTTGCGGATCCTCCCGGGAATCCTCCAAAATATTCAAGACCCCATGGGGACCCTCCAGCATGCACCAAGTTTATGAATTTGGTGATAATTATTGCCTTTTGGTGTGAATCCTCAGCATGTTTTGCTTCCTTTGCTAATTCGCGTATACCGTTTGGTTCCCCTGCACGTGGAGGATTTCCTTCTAAGTCGGCAAAAGCTTTCGTAATTATTTCGTAGTAACGCTCTAGTTGATGTTCAGTGTCTTGTCCAAATATGTATGGGCCAAGATTCTTCATGTCCCTCTGCATCATAAGATGGAGACGTATAAGCTCATATGCGTCTAATGCTGCGCGACCAGCTACATATAAACCACCGTCTTCTCTGTCGTACTGCCTTCGTTTTCCTCTTGATAGACTAGATGCAAGTTTAACCTCGCCAATCCATGCAATTTCTTCAGGGGAAGTGATGCCAGCGTCGCGCAATAACTTTTTATCTGCCGCACTCATGAGTGTCTCTGTTGCAGTAGCCTTGATCCTGTTCCCCATACCTTCAAGCGGGTTTCTCATGTCTAGTATTTTTTCATATTCCGCACGATACACAAGGTATTCATAGAACTGACGAGAGGTTCAAGAGATCGTGTGGTTTAGGGGCATATAAAAAAGGTCCCCTGGCTCGCGAGAGTCGGGGGATTTTCAAACGCACACGACTGGGGCTAGTAGTGCTGTTTCGGCGGCTGTTCGAACACCAGCAGGGTGCCCTCGCAGCACCACGTAAGCCTTCGTTTGCCGGTATCTTGGTGTTGCAGCACTTCAAGTAGGGTTAGTGCACGGTTTTGGAAACATCTACGCGGATCTCCGAGCACCTCGTGCCTTGCATCGTCCAGTGGTTGCCTCGCCTTTAGTGGCATAATCGAATCCGGCGGTGAGCGTTGAGCACCAAAACACATAGTCGCGTCCTCCAACTGCCTGCCAAAACTCTATATGGTTCGCAGAACCTGCGCAAGTAGGTCGGTAGATAAAAAGTACCCCAGCTCTCGCGAGTGGGGGATTTCATGTCGACACACTGCTCTTGTTGTTAGCGCTCTTCGCCCCCAGTAGGTCGAGGCTCTCTAAGCTTTTTTCGCTCCTCGGTTAAACTTCTGCCAATCAAGACGAGCGCCGCGAGATCTCTTTCAATCTTCGCCTTTAGCTGTGCTATGAACGCGTGGTCGATTGTTGGTTTCACCGGTCCTTCTCCTGTGCATTTTACCACTGCTATTTTCCCCCTCTGTTTGATGTTCTCGAAGGGCTTCTCTGACATGTGCTAGGTCCCTCAACACTGCCGCTGCCGCACCTGAGAGGGTTTGATTGGGAAGTAGATCTTTTCCCCATGTGAAATTGCTCTGCACCGCCATCATCAGGAGTTCATATGCTTTTAGAGGCAGCGTGCCCACACAATCGTGTTCCCAGCACTTGCTGTGGGTGTTCCACACAACCTCTGATCCTCTCAGCCAGCCATCGCTCTCGTGGGTTGGCGTCACACGTTTCCCGTCTGGTAGTTTGAATACGGGGGCAGAATCCGGCAAACGGATCTTCATTGCCATGGCTTTTTCCTTTCATGATTTCGGGAGTACGGTCTGCAAAGACGATACCTTTTCTATAGAACTTGCGCAACTATTGGTTTTCCTGTACTATCTCACCAATCGCGCTTTGGCGCGTTTTCAATTGCCAAAGGCAGTAGAATATATATAAAAATGGCACGATCACTCAAAAAAGGACCCTACGTCGACGAAAAGCTCCTCAAGAAGATTGAGGGCAAGAAGCCTCAGACCGCTGAGACTATTAAGACGTGGTCGCGTCGCTCCCAGATAGCCCCCGAGATGGTCGGGTTTAAGTTCGGCGTCCACAACGGCAAAACCCACATCGACGTCCTCGTCTCCGAGGACATGGTTGGTCACCGACTCGGCGAATTCTCCCCAACCAAGAAGTTCATCCGCCACGGTGGTAAGATGCAGAAGGAGATGGAGCAGAAGGCTAAGCAGGCCGAGATAGCATCGGCGCAAGCATCGAAGGCTGCTGCGGATACTGCGAAGAAGAAATAGTTCGACTACGCTCACCACAAGTAATCTATGGCAACATCAATTGCACAACTTAAGAACTACCGACAGTCTCCGCGCAAGGTGCGACTCGTTGCTGACCTTGTTCGTGGGAAGAACGTCGAGCACGCGCTCGCGCTACTTTCGATGCTCCCTAAACGCGCCTCTGAGCCTATGGACAAGTTGTTACGCTCCGCGGTCGCGAACGCAGGCGTGTCGGCCATTGAGCTCTTCGTCGAGAAGATAGAGGTCAACGGCGGGCTCACCTTCCGCCGTATGATGCCGCGCGCTCGTGGTCGTGGTTCCATGATCAAAAAGAAGACCAGTCATGTGACGGTCTCTCTTAATGCCGCAAAGCCGAAAGCGGTTAAGGCTCCTCGTCAGAGCGTCGCAAAAAACTAATATGTCTAAAATCGTCCACCCATTCGCTCATAGACTCGGGATACTACGTGACTGGCGTCATCGCTGGTTCTCGGTCGGGCCTGCCTACCAAGAGAATCTCAAGGCGGACATTCTCCTGCGTGAATACCTTCAAAAGGAACTGCGTGGTATGTACATCGGCGCTATCGAAATCGAACGCAACAAGAACCTCCGTGTGATACTCAAGACGTCCCGCCCCGGTGTCATCATCGGTCGCTCAGGAGAGGGGTCCGTAAAGCTGCGCAACAAGATCGCGTCGTTCTTGACCAAGAAGGGTCTCGCGGTCCCGGAGATCAAGCTCGATATCGAAGAGATCCGGTCGCCCGAGAGTAATGCCGCTATCGTCGCATACATGGTCGCAGAGGGTCTTGAGAAGCGTCTCCCATTCCGCCGCGTGCTCAAGCAGACGATCGAGAAGGTTATGGCGAATCGTGACGTGAAAGGTGTTCGTATCGCTTTGGGCGGCATGCTCGGTGGCGGTTCGATGTCGCGCAACGAAGAGTTGAAGAAGGGTCGTATTCCGCTCCAGACCTTTCGCTCCGACATCGACTATGCTCGTGAGCGCGCTAACCTCCCGCTCGGTGTCATCGGCATCAAGGTGTGGATATACCGCGGTGAGGTCTTTGCCGAGAAAGGCAAGGAGAAGGGTAAGGACAAGGCCAAATCGCTCGACGTCGCTCGCGACAAATAAAATAGGCTTATGTTATTTCCTAAAAAAGTTAAATTTCGAAAATCACAGACCTTTCGTCGCAATCCGAAGCGCGCGATGCTTGCTTCACGCGGCGCGGTGATGGCGTTCGGCAGTCACGGTCTAAAGGCGGTAACGCATGCCCGCGTTCGCTCCAACCAGATCGAGAGCGCCCGCAAGGTTATCGCTCGTAACCTTGGTAAGACCGGCAAGAGTTGGATCCGCATCTTCCCTGACAAGCCATACACCAAGAAACCGCCGGAAGTGAAGCTCGGTAAGGGTAAGGGCGACCCGGAGGGGTATGAGGTCGAGGTCTGGCCGGGTCGCATCCTCTTCGAAGTGGATGGTGTCATCGAGGCGACCGCCGTTAAGGCACTTGTCGCAGCGGCAAAGAAGCTTCCTCTGAAGGCGAAAGTAGTATCGCGCGAACATTAAATCATATGGCTACTAAGAAAAAAACACTCATAGGTCGCGACGCAGGGGAACTCAACACCCTCGTCGAGAAAAAGCGCGAAGAACTGCGGGGCTTGCGTTTTTCGGCCGCAGGTAGTAAAAATCGTAACGTAAAGCTCTCTCGTGAGCTCCGCAAGGAGGTCGCTCGGGCTAAGACAGAGATTAGAGCGCAGGCGTTAGCAGCACAAATTGCTGGCGCCGCGTCCTAAAGGACGTTGACGCGGCATGATTTCGACTAAATCACATGGAAACCAAAACAGTACATAAGAAGACGCTCCGGGGTGTCGTCACCTCAGACAAGATGCAGGATACTGCCGTCGTTGCCGTGCTTCGCTATGTCAAACATCCGAAGTACAAGAAGTACATGAAGATCACCAAAAAGTACCATGCGCACAATCCTGGCAATAAGGCAAAGGAGGGGGAGCAGGTGACCATCCGTTCGTGTCGGCCGCTTTCGAAGACCAAATCGTTCGAGATCATCTTTGCATAATTTATGATACAAGACCGCTCACTCGTCGTCATAGCAGATAACTCCGGCGCCAAGATAGGACGCATTTTCAAGATTCCTGGGAGTTCTAAGAAGCGCTATGCAGAGATAGGAGAGATCGTCATTCTCTCTGTACAGTCCGCAGAGCCTCGTAAAGCGGTCAAGAAGAAGGATGTACTCAAAGCGGTCGTTGTGCGCCAGCGCAAGCCGTTTAAGCGCAAAGACGGCTCATACGTTCGCTTCGATGAGAACGCCGTCGTCATCGTCGAGGGTACAGGGAAGAATGCCAAGGAGCCAAAAGCTGGCCGCATCTTCGGCCCTATACCGCGCGAACTCCAGGAGCTGGGCTACCAAACTATCATTTCGCGTGCTCCTGAAGTCGTATAACTACCATGAACACTCTCCACGTAAAAAAAGGTGATACCGTCGTCGTCCTCGCGGGCAACGAAAAAGGTAAGACGGGCAAGGTCATAGAGGTCTTCCCAAAGACAGGTCTTGTGATCGTTGAGGGTGTCGGTATGCACAAGAAGCACCAGAAGCCGCGTCAGAACGGGCAGAAGGGTCAGATCATCGATAAGCAGCACCCGATTGCGGCGTCGAAGGTTGCAAACGTTGAGACGAAGAAGGAGAAGGAGGCGGCAAAGAAGAAGCCAGCTAAGAAAACAGCAAAGAAATAAGATTTTATGTCAACTCTACTACAAGACCAACAGAAGACGACGTTCGCAACGCTCAAGGGTAACCTCGGGTGGACGAATGTTATGCAGACACCACATGTCGAAAAGGTGGTTATCTCGGTTGGTATCGGCAAAATGGGTAAGGACAAACAAAAGATCGCGCTCGTCGCTAACCGACTTGCCAAGATTACCGGCCAGAAGCCAGTCAACCGCGGCGCCAAGAAGTCTATCGCGACCTTTAAGACACGCATCGGCGACCACATCGGCTACCAGGTGACGCTGCGTGGTAAGCGAGCACAGGACTTCCTCAATCGCCTCATCCACATCGCGCTCCCGCGCACCAAGGACTTCAAGGGCATCTCCGCTGCCGCCATCGATGCGATGGGTAACTACACGCTTGGCATCAAAGAGCACTCCGTATTCCCGGAGACCGCCGACGAAGAGCTCAAGGATGTCTTCGGCATGGCTATCACGATAGTCACCACCGCCAAGTCCAAAAAGGAGGCGCACGCTTACCTCACCCACCTCGGTCTGCCTTTTAAGAAATAATTTTTACACAAACAAAAAACCTCCGGCACCAGTTGGAGGTTTTTTGTATATATGGATTTTTTAGATAGTGTGTGGTACAAAGTGTGCAGAATAGAATGTCCCGTAGAAACATGTAGGGGGAACTCCCGATGTCTCATCTCATCAAGCGCGTATGCTACACCCTCCGTGGCACGGACGGTTGTTATGTGGAGGGTATCCATCGAGCGGTGCTCGCGACTGTCCCTAGTCTAAACAAACTTCCTCAGCCGACACTGGTGCCGTATAGGCAAGATGTCCCACAGATTGTGGACTTGATGCCGAGTGAATATTTCCGTCGGGGGTCTCTCTATGAGGGGCCCGGGAGACGACAGGTGGTGTTCGACCGGCATACACTCGTCGTCCTGGAGTTGGGGATCAATATCCAGACATTGGACTGGCTGCTTCAGGAGGAGATTCCTTTCCTCTGTATGGAACTCTCGGACCATGAAAGAGCACCGCAGGGCTCTAACGTGTGGTATCGGTGTTGCAAAGTCTTCACGTGGCGAGATAGACTGGTTGAGCTTGGATCCTTTCAACTTGTTCCAAGCTTCGCGGTGACTGGGGTGCGTGCACTGGATTGGGCGGCTGAAGCCTAGTCGATACCTTAACAACATGTGTCCTGTGTGGTACAAGGGCGGCTCTCCATTGGGCCGCTTTTTTATGTGTTACTGTCCCAGCGAGAAGGTGAGGTGGCCTTCGCCGTCGGTGGCGAAGGTGATACCGAATGGGTCTTCGGGGATGCTGGTGAGAATACCGCTGGTCACGAGGTCGCCTATGGCTTTTGGATAGGCACCGTGTATGCGCTTGTAGAGCTCGAGCGCGGCCTGAAGTCCCTCCACGATGTCCATGTGGTCAAGATTGTCTTGGGCATTTTGACGCACGACATCGTCGGTCGCACTGTCGTGGATCGACTGCCAAAATTGTCGTGTTTGCTCGTGCATGGTCTTCGACAGTCCATAGTTGAGCGCGGTCACCTTGATACCTGCAGGTACTCCTGGCGTCTCTGCGGTTATGTGCATGTATTTGATAGCATTGGCGTTGTCTTTAAGGTAGAAGAAATACGTAAAACCGAGATAGTAGGGGATGCGCCAGTCGGTAAGGTGCTCATCGACACCTCGTGTGGCAATATCGATCGCCGCTTGGGTCTGCGAGCGGTCGAATCCGGGGATCATGAGCACAGCGAACGCATAGGGATAGCTGAATTTAGGGTCTAGCTGCGTGACGGCATTGATGTCGCTGGATATGGTGGCAGAGGATGCGCCAAAATACAGGACCACATTTTGTACCACATTGAGCCATAGGAGCGATGCTACAGCGCTATTGAGCCCCAGGTCGGTTACTTTCAAGACCGGTGCAGGAAGGTTCGAGAGAGGCAGCACTCCTCGGTGAGCGGCGTAGCTTTCGTACGTGTATTGCGTTGCGATGAGACACACGAACAGCCCGAGGAAAAAGATTGTTCGTAGTGTCGAGTTTTGTGCTAGCTGCATAGATCAGAATTCTCGTTTCTGGAGGAGTAGCGCACCGCCTGCAAGCAAGATGATCGTGTAGATGGTGGCGTACAAGATGACGAGAAATACCGCGGTCAGCGATGGAGCGTTGCCGTACAGCACCAAATCACGGATGTCGAACTTTTCGAGGTTTGGGAGCACGTAGTAGAGTCCTTGGACGACATCGTGCGCCAGTGCGCTACCCCTTTTGGTGAAATCGACGAGCATGCCGAGCGAGTGGCCGATGTAGATGACCAGGAGCGCGTAGACAATCGAGGGAAGTGGTTTGGAGAAGGTCGAAAAAAAGATCGACAAGGCTATCAGGAGTCCGACCTCGATGATCTCGAAGAAGATCGCGAGTAGTCCTAGGGTGTCGAATCCGCCACCGGAATACCATACGACCCCAAGGTATATGATTGTCATCCCGGCGATAGAGAGCGCGACGCTACTGAATAGTCCGAGGAACTTTCCGGCGATAACCTGTCCGTGTGAGATTGGTTTGGAAAGTATGAAGTAGAGGGTGCGACGCTCGATCTCTTTGTACATGAGCGATGTGCCCAGGAAGACGGTGATGAGGACACCAAAGAGATAGATGCCCGCGAGCCCAAGACTGCGCACGATATGGAGATCTTCGTCGAGCGATATGGAACCAAGAAAGATGGTAAAGGTTATGGCCACGAAGGCGAACGCGAATAGGGCATAGAAGACCTTGTCTCGCACGCTCTCTTTGAACGTGTTCTTCGCGACAACGAATATGCGGGTGAGGTGGGTGTGTTTCATATGGTTGAGTCGAGGTTTTCGATAGTGGTCACAAAAGCCTCTTCGAGAGAGTGTCCTTTGGTGAATGTGGTGACTGGTCCCGCATAGAGAAGCGAACCCCGGTGGAGTATCCCTATCTCGTCGCACAGCTCCTCGGTGTCGAAGAGGATGTGCGAATTGAAGAAGATGGTCCGCCCCTCCTTCTTGAGTCCAACGATGATCTTCTTGAGTTCGCGACGACCTATCGGGTCGAGTCCGTCGAGCGGTTCGTCGAGAAAGACATACTCCGGGTCATTGACCAGTGCTTGGGCGAAGCCAAGGCGCTGCTTCATACCCTTTGAGTAGGTGGTAACGCGCCGATCCTTCGCCTCGGAAAGACCGACCATGTGGAGGAGTGACGTGTAGTCATCTTCGGTTTTGGGAGTATGAAACAACTGGCCGCAAAATCGTAGGAATTCGAGACCAGTAAGATGGTCGTAAAAATAGGGGGCCTCGGGCATAAACCCGATTGTTTCGCGAGTGATGCTGTCCGTCGGTGCTTTGCCATCGATTTGAATGCTTCCACTCGTCGGGCGGTTCAGTCCAACGAGCATCTTTATAGTGGTCGTCTTGCCAGCACCGTTTGGCCCCAGGAAGCCGAACACGGTGCCCTTTTTAATCGATAGTGATAGATCGTTCACGATACGGCGCTTACCGATGTTCTTGGAAAGGTTCTGGATCTCAATCATGCGGATAGTATAGTTCGTCTGGCTGTGGGTGTGCAACCATATCCACCCCCGATCGGTCGACGCGCTTGCGACAAGGTCAATCATTGCGATGCGTGATGAGAGTGTTACGAAGGTGTTGGTCTGCATGGTGGCGTGGTATGTTGTACGTATCGTATCTGGACAGCATGGAAGAGATAGAGATAAAATTTTTGGATATCGACCACGCGGCGCTCGAGGAGAAGCTCCTGTCGCTCGGGGCGACGAAGGTGGCGGACTATCACTACCGTCGCATCGTCTTCGACTACCCGGACTTTCGACTCGACAAGCGGGGCGCATGGGTGCGGCTGCGCGACGAGGGCGACAAGATAACCTTCACCTTCAAGCAGCGGCTCGCGAAGGAGTTCGATACGGGCGCCAACGACGACGGTATGTACGAGCGCGAGACGACCGTGGGCGACTTCGACACGACGCGCGAGATTTTGCTCAAGACGGGACTTATCGAGAAGATGTATCAGGAGAACAAGCGCACGCGCTATGTGCTCGACGGCGTCGAGTGCGACCTCGACACGTGGCCGCTCCTGCCGCCCTACCTTGAGATAGAAGGGGAGAGTTGGGAGAAAGTGTATACAACTGCGGAAAGACTTGGCTTCAAACGCGAGGACGCGAAGATATTTTCCACCAACCAGATCTATAGACTCAAAGGGCTGGATGATAGGAACTACACCAAACTTACGTTCGACGAACAGATCGAGCGTACCACGGGGAGGTTTTAGAAGACAATTCATGGACACCTACCAGCCAGAAAGGATAGGGGCGATGCTGGCGTGGGTGGGCGACCATTTTGTGTATGACTACGGCACGGACCAGGTCATCAAGTTCTCCAAGTTTGATCGCATGATAGGTCAGGAGAAGGCTCGGGAGAAGTCGGTCGCCGAGTATGAGTTATGTAAGAAGTATTTTGGAGATTTTTTGCTCGAGACGCGTATCGTCGTCTCGCCCGATGGGCGGCGGGTGGCGAAACTGCAGCCAAAGATCAGTGGGCGATTTTTGAAAAAGGCGGATCTAGCCGACGAGCGCATTCAGGCGCAGTGGGTGGCGTTGCTGCGCTGCTATGACCAATACGTCGCGTCGGGCGCGCCATTCCTCGACCTGCTCGGGCAGATGGGCGTGTGGCGTCGGTGCTTGAGCAATATCTACGTGACCCCGGAGCATGCGCTCGTCTTGTTCGATGCGACGGTGTTCACGCCTGGCGATTTTCCACGCTGGCAGTGGCCGCTTGTCTATGTGCTCCTGGTCGTCGCCCGGGTACTCCAAGGAAGGAGAGTGGAGGAGTTCCGCGCCGTGGCAGGTTGACTTATTTCATGGGTTCGAGTATATTCTCTTGAGCCCTTGGAGGGCTCGTTTTTGTAAAGCATGGCAAAGAAATCGACTATCGCGCGCAGTAACCGCACCCCGAAGTTCGCTTCACGGGTGGTTCGACGTTGCTTCCGCTGCGGCCGAGCACGCTCGTTCATGCGAGACTTCGGTATGTGCCGAGCCTGCTTCCGCGAAGCAGCGAACGAAGGGCTTGTCCCGGGCGTTCGTAAGTCCTCTTGGTAGCTCGACTACGCTCGCCACAAGTAAGCCACCTAAACTAAAGAAAAATCAATGATCGCAGACCCGATATCAGATTTCATCATACAACTCCAGAACGCCTCTAGGGCGGGGAAGACTTCCGTGTCGCTTCCATCTTCGAAGATGAAGGTGGCGGTCGCCGAAGTGCTTGCTCGCGAGGGGTATCTTGCCTCTGTCGAGAAGCCAAAGAAGGCGTCTCCGCTCGTGGTCACGCTCGCCTACAAGAATGGCAAATCGGTCATCTCGGGCGTGAAGCGCGTCTCTAAGCCATCCCGCCGCGTGTACACCGGTGTCCGTGAGGTGCGACCTATCAAGCGCGGATTCGGCCTCGTCCTCCTTTCGACCCCCAACGGTATTCTCACTGGCAAGCAGGCCCAAGAGGCGCGTGTCGGCGGGGAGGTTCTGTTCGAAATTTGGTAGTTCGAGTGCCTCACCACAAGTAACCTATATGTCACGACTAGCTAAACGACCAATCCAGATCCCTAAGCAGACCGAAATCAAAGTTTCGGACGGCTGTATCTCTGTAAAGGGTCCGAAGGGGACTTTGACGAAACCGCTCCACCGCTACATCTCCGTTGAGGTGGGGGCTGACGGTGTGCAGGTCTCGAAGCTCTCTTCGGCGAAGGAGGCTCAGGCACTGGTCGGCACCTACGCATCCCATGTGCGCAATATGATGGCGGGCGTCACGACTGGCTTCAGTAAGAAGCTTCTGGTCGAGGGTGTTGGTTTCAAGTGGGATGTTGCAGGCAAGACGCTCAATCTTGCGCTCGGCTTCTCTCATCCGGTGAAGATGCAGATCCCGGACGGCCTCACGGTCGTTGCCGAGAAGAACGCTCTCACGATCAGTGGTTTCGACAAGGAGGTTGTTGGTCAGTTCGCCGCGAACATCCGCGCGCTCAAGAAGCCTGAGCCGTACAAAGGTAAGGGTATCCGATACGACGGCGAGGTCATCCGTCGCAAGCAAGGTAAGAAAGCCTCATAATCCGTATGAATAAAGTCGCACTCAAACAGCAAAGCCGCACCCGCCGCCACAACCGCATCCGCTCTCGTATAGCGGGTACTGCCGCACGCCCACGCCTCACGGTCTATAAGTCGAACCGATACCTGCATGCCCAGATAATCGACGATGCGGCAGGGAAAACGATCGTCTCGGGGAGTACCCAGGCGCTTGCAAAGGGGACCACGAAGATGAGCGGTGCTCAGTCGCTTGGGACAGACCTGGCGAAGAAGGCAAAGGCCGCAGGGATAGAAGAGGTGGTATTCGATAGAGGGGGCTTCCGATATACCGGCCGAGTCGCACAGTTGGCGGCAGCGGCTCGTGAAGGAGGGCTCAAATTTTAAACTATATGGCAGATATTGATACAAACATCGTTATAGACCCAGGTACCGCAGCTCCCACGGCGGTCGCTCCTGGAGCAACCCCTGCAGCAGACTCGCGTCGTACACCGTATGCACGTGGTGGGAACTCGCGTGGCGGACAAGGCGGACGTGGTGGGCAGGGTGGTCGCGGCGGAGATCGCCGAGGTCCTCGTCCTCCGCGCGTCAAAAGTGAGTTCGACCAGAAGATGATCACTATCCGTCGCGTGTCGCGCGTGGTCGCCGGCGGTCGCCGCTTCTCGTTCTCCGTCGCTATCATCATTGGCAACAAGAAGGGTAAGGTGGGTGTGGGCCTCGGCAAGGCGGGGGACACAACGCTCGCTATCGACAAGGCGGTCCGTGATGCCAAAAAGCGCATGATCACCGTGAACCTCACCAAAGATGCTTCGATCCGACATGAGGTATCGGCGAAATACTGCGCAGCTCGCGTCTCGATGATGCCAGCACCTCGTCGAGGTCTTGTCGCAGGTTCTTCCGTTCGCCCCGTGCTCGAACTCGCCGGCATCACCAACGTTGTCGCGAAGGTGCACTCAGGTTCTAAGAACGGACTCAACAATGCACGCGCCGCGATCGAAGCGCTGAAAGAACTCAAAGCCTAAATCACTACCATGCAACTTCACGAACTACAACGAAAGACTCCCAATAAGACCGAAAAGCGTGTTGGACGCGGCGGTGTTCGTGGTAAGACCTCCGGGCGCGGTACCAAGGGTCAGAAGGCCCGCGCGGGTCACAGTATCCGCCCAGACATCCGCGAGAAGCTGAAAAAGCTCCCGAAACTGCGCGGACGTGGTATCCAGGGTCTCATCAGTATCCAGGCGAAGCCGCTCGTGGTGAATATTGGCTCGCTCGAACGATTGTTCGCAGCAGGGGACGTGGTCAATCCAAAGACCCTTCTCGAGCGTGGCCTCATCCGCACTCGTAAAGGCGCTAACCCGGTCGTGAAGATCCTTGCCGATGGTGAACTCACCAAGAAGCTTACGGTCGCAGCGTGCGTGGTCTCGAAAAGCGCGAAAGAAAAGATAGAGAAAGCCGGAGGTTCGGTAGCATAATATGGGCGCATCGCCCGCATATCGGTAGTATGAACTCGTTTACCCAAAAGCTCACGCTCCTCTTCGCAGACAAGTTGCTGCGAAATCGACTGTTGTTCGTCCTCGGCGCGCTCGCCGTCTTTCGTGTGCTCGCTGCTATCCCGATCCCTGGTATCGACGCTCAGCAGTTACAGCTTTTTTTCGCGAATAACCAGTTCTTCGGACTCCTCAACCTTTTCTCGGGTGGCGGCCTTTCGAACCTCTCGGTCGTCATGCTCGGTGTCGGCCCCTACATCACCGCGTCGATCATACTCCAGCTTCTTACCATGATGGCTCCGAGCCTCAAGCAGCTCTACCAAGAGGAGGGCGAGGCTGGGCGTGCTCGTTTTAGCCAATATACGCGCATGCTGACCCTGCCCATCGCCATCGTACAGGGCATCAGCTTCTTGCTGATCCTGCAGCGACAGGGGATCCTGCCGGGACTCAGCCCGTTCCACTTTGTGGCTAACCTGCTCGTTATCACCGCTGGCTCGCTCTTCCTGATGTGGCTGGGCGAGATCATCTCGGAGTTCGGACTCGGTAACGGCATCTCGGTCCTCATCTTTGCGGGCATCGTCGCTCGACTGCCGCGCGACATATCGCAGGCTATATTTTCGTTCAATGCGGCTGAGATCCCGGTATACATCGCCTTCTTGGCGGCTGCGGTCGCCATCGTTGCGGCAGTGGTCGTCGTGACCGAGGCAGAGCGCCCGGTGCCGGTCACCTATGCCAAGCAAGTGCGCGGCATGAAGACGTTCGGCGGCACCTCGACCACCTACCTACCACTTCGACTCAACCAGGCGGGCGTCATCCCTATCATCTTCGCACTGTCGCTCCTGCTCATTCCGCAGATGGGCGCGACCTTCTTTTCGGCGTCGAGTCATGTGTGGCTCGCGCGTGGTGCCCAGGCCGTGCTCGGGTTCATGCAGAACCTCGGTTTCTATGGCGTGCTCTACTTCATCCTCGTCTTCTTCTTTACCTACTTCTATACGGCCGTCACCTTCGACCCGCACCAGATCTCTGAGAATCTCCAAAAGAACGGCGCGTTCATCCCCGGGGTCCGCCCTGGTAACTCCACGACCGACTACCTCTCGAAGGTCATCACTCGCATCACCTTCGTCGGCGCGCTCTTCCTCGGCGTCATAGCCGTCCTCCCGATAGCGATGCAGTCAATCACCGGCATCCAGTCCCTCGCGCTGGGCGGCACCGCTCTCCTTATCGTCGTCTCCGTCATCCTCGATCTCGCGCGCCGCATCGACGCCCAAATCTCCATTCGGGAATACTAATACCGCGCTGCTTCACTAGATACTTTTGTGCGTTGTGGTATAGTACGGCCATGCAAAAGGCTACGTATCCAATAATTCTCCAGAAAGAGAAGGGAGGCGGTTATTCCGTCACCAATTTAGCGTTTGAAGGCTGCTACAGCCAAGGCGAGACCGTTGAGGAGGCTCTTGCGAATATTAAGGAGGCGACGCTCCTGTGCCTTGAAGATAAGGACGTGTCGCCTTTAGAGAACGAAGACGTGAGTCTTCACCTTATTACGGTCTAGATTTATGCCGAAGCTATCGACACTCTCTGGTGTCGAGATGGTTAAAATTCTTGAGCGGAAAGGATATGTTCAAGTCCGGACACGTGGCAGTCATGTGCGTCTGTATCCTCCAACTTTTCTACCAAACGCGCGCAAGGTTACTGTTCCGCTACATAAACAGCTCAAACCAGGCACATTGCTCGGGATTATTAAGGACGCAGGACTTACCGCTGAAGATTTGGATAATTAGTCGCATCGACGCCCAGATCTTTATTCGGGAGTACTAAAATGTGTGCACAGGTAACGGGTCCACGCTCGCTCATGCTATAGTGCGGTCATGCAGTCGTTAAAAAAAATCTTTGTCTCGATAGGGGTATTGGTGTTGTCGTGCATAACGTTCTCTTCTTTGCAGAGCTCGAGCGCTGTCGGGGGTGTGGGTGGGCATGGTTGCACATCTCTCTTTTCTTCCAACGTCCCGTTGCTGTGGGTATTGTATCTGGCGACCGCTCTGTACCTCATTGGGTGTGAATACCTGCTCTGGAAGGATCCAAACCAAAACACCACACCCCGATTCGCCCTGTGTCTCGCTATCGGTATCTTGCTGACAGGTTTCGTCCTTTTGCTCGGTCAACCTCGTTGCGGAGGATTGCGCGGATCCCCCAGTTTCCCTTCGTCCAAATTGGTTCCCATGCCTTCCATCAAGACGTTCATGCCTAATCTCACACCAAATACACAAACAAGATGAGCCGAGGTCTCTTCGAAAGGAGAGCGTATCAACCTGGCTAATGAAGGAAGCGTCCGAGTGAGTATGCGATTGCGAGATATATGACTAACCCAAGGAACGAGAACCAATTCGCTGCTCTTGCCTTGGTCGGACAGCGTTTTCTCAGTCCATAGTAAAGGATGGCTCCCGAAATGACCGGTGAGAACACGGTAAGAAAAAAGATGAGCACTTTTTGGCCGACGCTCCACGGTTCGACAGAACTCTGGTCCGGAGCAACCTTCTCACGCTCACTGACCAAAAGAAAGATAGAACCAGCAAGAGACGATAACTCCAACAAATTGAGTAGTAAATTGAGTAGTGTTTTTGCGATTATGAGTGACATAAGGTATTCATTGGGTGAGTATGGATATAGTTTATCTCTAAAACAAGGGAACGTCTCTATGTGCTGTGAGTAGACACAGCATGTATGCGAATGGAAGAATGATCTGTCTCACAGCGCACTGCATCGACGTTCAAGTTTCAATTCGGGTAGTACTAGAGTTTGCTTCACCGTTGTTTCAGTGCTATTTTGACGGTGGCAGCGTTCTTTATGGGCACTCTCCAATCTCCTGCCCAATCATACCGGCAGTCGGTCTGGTGGTCAGGTACCTTGGAGATGTCCCATGGGCGAGAACCCAACACCGCACACTGTTAACGCCAGCCTGCTGTGTCAAGACCATGAAGAGGACTTCGAAAAAGCGATAACCGCCGCACTGTCTGCGCTGCGTGAGAAGGCCGGGTTGCTGACCGGTACCGTGCAGGTGCTGTTGCGGTTGGACGATGGTGATTATAGCGGCACCGCGAACGCGTTCTCTGTGGTGCTGGATGGGTTTGTCGATCCAAGCGAACAAGCTCCTTTCCCTATCGACACGTCGAGGGTACTGGATGTGCATGCCCCTGATCTCCACATGGCTGTCGCCGCCGCGGCAGAAGAGTTCCTCAGGCAACTCACCGGGGGAGAGGATGATAACATGGAGGTGTGCGTTCATGTGGTTGTCTTGCAACGGAGTGGGAGGACTGGTGCGTCGAATCCGTTCGACGTTAGCCTCTCAGAGTACACCGTCGACTAGTTTCGTTTCCACAAGGTGTCATGAGGGTGCTGGCAACAGCGCCCTCATCAATCGCAGCTCTCACGAGCTGTTCTTTTTATGTGAAAATGAGAAGGGGTGTGTACTATGCGTCACACCACTTGATATACGCATCCAAGATGATCTGAATGACCTCTTCGAGATTGTGTGTGCCGGTGTCGACGACGAGGTCGTAGTTTTTGGGGTCGTCGTAGGTTAAGCCGTACATGGTTGTGTAGCGAGATTGTTCGTTTGCGACGCGCCGTAGGGTTTCTTGGTATACTTCCTCGACCGATGTGGCGTCTTGGCCGACACGGCTTTCTTTTTGTATGTGGTGGAATATACGCTCTGCGGCAATGTGTAGGTCGAGGGTAAGAAATACCTTGAACGCGTCTGGTATCCAATGGTAGGCGAGGCGTGAGTCTATGACCAAGTTGTCCTGCTGACCTATCCGGCGAATTTCCTCATCTACTTGCGTATCGATCGACGGGTCTTTCTTGGCCAATATGTTGATCTCCTCTAGCGAGATGCCTCGCTCAAGGCCGATATTTCGCATAAAATCACCCGAGGAGAAGCGTGTGTATCCGAGCTTCTGCGCGAGCCCGTTCCCGGTCGAAGACTTGCCGCTTCCAGGGTAGCCAGACAGGGTAATGATGTGTTTTTTCATGTAAAGTGACTGTATCACCTTTTTGCGTTTATGTGGAGCCGTTTTTGCGCTTGACGCGAAGTAATAGCCTTTTTCGTGACTTTCTATTACAATGCGAATTGTGAATCAACTTACCGTCATGTTTCTAGGGCCGCAGGGGAGCGGCAAGGGTACCCAGGTCAAAATATTAAAGGATTATCTCAACGACAAGGACCCAGGTTCGGTGCTGTACTTCACCGCAGGCACTAACCTGCGCTCTTTTGCGGTCGGCGAGGGCTACACCCAGGAGAAGATCCGCCCGCTCATTTCTGCCGGCAAACTTATCCCAACCTTCATCTCGACCCAGCTCTTCGCCTCAAGACTCATCGGCGGTATGCATGGCGAAGAGCATATCATCCTCGATGGCTTCCCGCGTACGACCGACCAGTTGCCGGACCTTGACTCTGCGATGAAATTCTACGAGCGCGAGAATATCACCGTGCTCCATATCACCCTTTCGGACGCCGAAGCGAAGCGGCGGCTCGCAGGGCGTGGCCGTGAGGACGATACGGCCGAAGGTATCGAGGAGCGCCTGCGTTGGTCGCACGACGAGGCCGAGAAGGTGAACGAATGGTTCAAATCGAATCCCGCATACACGTTCATCACGATCAACGGCGAGCAATCCATTGAAGCGGTACATGCGGACATCATGTCGGCACTCAAACTTTCGTGATACTCAAAGACAACAACGACCTCGAGCAGTTGCGCCATGCGGGGAAGATCCTCAGCGACGTCTTGAAGGTGTGCGCGAAAGCGGTGCACGCGGGTGTCACGACCGCGGCTCTCGACCTCTTGGCGGAGGACATGATCCGTGCCGAGGGAGCCATTCCAAGCTTTCTTAACTATAAGCCGTCAGGTGCAGCGTATCCCTACCCGGCAGCGTTGTGTATCTCGGTCAATGACGAGGTGGTGCACGGCATCCCGTCGGAAGAACATGTCTTGCAGGATGGCGACATGGTGTCGCTCGACCTTGGACTCTCGTACAACGGCTATTTCGTCGACTCAGCCGTGACAGTGTTCGTTGGTGCGGGAGACGCGAAGGGGCAGAAGCTGATGGATGCGACGCGTGAGGCGCTCTCGGCAGGCATAGCAGCGACGAAAGTCGGTGGATACGTTGGCGACATAGGAGCGGCGATAGAGAAGGTCGCGAAGCGCAAAGGGTTGTCGGTCGTCGAAGAACTGGGAGGTCACGCGGTGGGGAAGCATGTACATGAAAAACCTTTTATAGCCAACTTTGGACGCCCCGGCGAAGGTGAAAGGATCCCCGACGGCATGGTGCTCGCGCTCGAACCTATCTTCACCGAAGGCAAGAAGACCGTGAGCGTCGCCGAAGATCAGTGGACCTACATCACCCGCGACGGCTCGCGCGCCGCACATTTCGAACAAACGCTCGTCGTGACCAAGAGTGGGGTGGAGATCCTGACACCATTTTAGGCATCCAAGCATGTGTTGCTTTTGACGCTTGGATGTTTTTATGTATGAATAGTAGTTGGCTACCGCGTTCTTTTTTCTAGAACAACTCACCAACGGAGGAGGTCGTGTCTCATAGTCGACATCGAGCCATACGACATCGTTACAGGGAATTTTGTCGCCGCATCGTCAGAGAATGGCGAAGCTGGGGGAAAGTGACCGAGGAGGTGTACGAGTGAGAAGTCGTTCGACGGTGGCATACTGTGGGTGACTTGATTATTGTTACAAATTGTGTCAAAATCAACTTAGGGAGAAACGTCCTCAAACCACAGTGTAGGTAGGAGAGGGCGAAATGGCTGTTTCTGCTGGCTACTACTATGCGACTGTTGGCCAGGCGGCTGCCGCAGGTATGTGTGCTCGTGAGGGGTGCGAACGTGGTCTGCCGGACCACCCACACACGATTTTCTGCTTCAAACGGCGTCGTGAGCTGAAGTACTGCTCGTGCGCCTGTATGTTGAAGGCGGAGGCTCACCAGTTGAGGCCACCCAAGACTGGCGATGAGGAGCATGCGCTCTGGTGTGCCGAGGGTGCCGAGGCGTCTCTGTGATTCGTTTATTTCGTCCCTCCCCCAAGCGGGAGGGACTCTTTTTGTATAAACGTCAGTTTTGTTGTACAGTGCTCACATGATACATCCAAAAGAAGAAAAAACGTTCGTTATGGTCAAACCAGACGGCGTACGCAAGGGGCTCGTGGGGGAGATCATCAAGCGGTTCGAGCAGCGTGACCTCAAGATCGTGGCGTTGGAGATGTTCCAGGCGACGCGCGACCAGATAGACAATCATTACCCGAAGGACGAAAAGTGGATCCGACGTCTCGGCGAGAAGACCCTCGGTACGTACGAGAAGTACGGTCGTACGGTCGTTGATCTTGAGAAGGATTTCGGTAGCTCCGACCTGCTGGAGGTAGGCAAGCAGGTGCGTGGCTGGCTCGTTGAGTTCATGATATCGGCACCAATGGTGCGTATGGTGGTACAGGGAGTACACTCGGTCGACATGGTGCGCAAGATCGTCGGCCCAACGATGCCGTACATGGCGGACATGGGTACTATCCGAGGGGACTTCTCCGTCGACTCGCCGCTCATGGCGAACGTCGAGCGTCGTCCGGTCCAGAACCTCATCCACGCCTCCGAGACTCCCGAAGAAGCTATGCACGAGATCGAACACTGGTTCGGCACAAAGACCATCTATCAGTACAAGCGTTTTGGGATCGACGAGTAATATCCTCGAAAACATCGTAGCTCATAAGTAAGATTTGTAAGGATTTTGAGGTTCTCAGGCCGAAAGCAAGAGAGGATTGTATGTTATCCTTTTCGTGTATGCCGCCACAAGAACAACAAGTGCCAGTGCCCCAGCAGCGTTCGTATGTGTTGATTATTGGTGTCCCCACGCTCCTGCTGCTTGTTGGTGTATATGCGTACATGAAGTACTTCCAAACGCAGATTCCGATCATGTCGGTAATGGTCGAGCAGAAACAGTCGCAGACGAGTCAACCAACACCAACGATCAGTATTATCGATGTCGCCACGAGCACCCCTTCGAATCTCGTCACTCTTTTCGCTGTTGCGGATTCTGGTACCACAACATCAGAGCGCGAATGGACGACTTATGCAATCTGGCGAAAGGTCGGTAACCATAAGTCCGAAGTGCTAGCAACCGTTGGTGCAGTAGGTGAGTTTGCCTACCCATCCACGATGCAGCTTAGTCCTGACCACCACTATCTTGCTATCGGTCTTGAAAGTAAACTCGATGTCCTGGATCTTGTCACTGGTAGTCTCAAGACGATCTTTCTTCCCAAGAGCGTCGTTGGGAATGGTGTCGCTTTTTCTCCCGATAGCACTCATGTCGCTGTGTCGGACGGGAGCGAATATACTCCGCCCGAGAATGGTAGTGCTCTGTATAGTGTAGATGTGAGGTCGGGAGAGCGTACCGCTTTGTATACATCTTCTACGACACAAGAATTTGCCGAGGCGGTTGCGTGGAGATCGGATGGGAATATTATTCTCAGTTACCGTGTACCCAAAGGTTCTGGTCCAACCATTTACACGTATTTCAGTCCTGTCGATAACCAGCTTCATCAGTTGGGGAGTTCTCCTGTTCTCGATCATCCAAGCTCATCAGGCAAGTATTTTGTTATGGCTAGAGCTATTGCTGCTGATCCGTGCCAACAAGGCGAGATGGGTGCTTCGGACGCAGCGACTGGAATCAGTATGGTCGACCCCATAGCCAGCACGACAGTAGTGTCGTACGTTCCTGCCAATGAGATCGTGGACCATATCGAATATTCTCCTGACGAGACGCACATACTCTTTGGTACACATTCAGTATCGGCTTGTAAAACGGACACGAAACAGCAGATGATAGAACAATACTGGACACTGCCAATCGTAGCAAACGCACAACCAACACGGGTTGTTTCGGTAGATGAGGTACATACACAATGGAAGAAACCGAATATTCAGATAATGAATGGTGGGATAGTTGATCCTCCCGCTTGGACAAACAACGAATGGGGTCTTGCATATGATGGTAAGCCTCTCGTGTTGGCAAAAAGCTCGGTATCGCCGATTGGTAGCTTCTTTGTTCAATAGATATTGCTTTTTCCCCCTGTTTGGTACAATGGGAAAGGACTACGAGGGCAAATGTCCTTAAGTGTTTTGCAGGGAGTTCGGCGTTGGGCAGCACCGTGGTGTGGTCCACAGAACACCCACTTGAAATTACGCAAGACGCTTGCTTTCGCAGTCCGACTAAAAAATCCCCTGAATAGGGGATTTTTTAGTCGTCCCTGGTTCGACTGCGCTCACCACAAGGAGCCGTCAAGATAGTATACTAGGGTATGCAATCAAAAATGTACTTTTATGGTGGTGCGGGGTCGGTCACGGGTTCGAACTTCATGCTCGACACGGGTGGGCGCAAGATCCTTGTCGATTGCGGTCTCTTCCAGGGCGAACATGCGCTCGATGAGAGCAATTGGGAGCCGTTCAAGTTCGACCCAAAGGAAGTGTCGGTGCTTATCAACACTCACGCTCATATCGACCATATTGGTCGTATCCCCAAGCTCGTGCGAGATGGCTACACAGGCAAAATTATTTCGACCGAAGCAACTAAAGCGCTTGCAGAGCCGATGCTCTATGATGCCCTAGAACTCAATCGCCACGAAGCACAGAAACACGGCAAGGAGCCACTGTATGACGAGAAGGACATAGAGAAGGCGCTGAGTCAGTGGGAAGGGATCCCGTACCATGAGGAGCATGACCTGGGTGATGGGATTACCTTCCAATTCTATAATTCCGGCCACATATTAGGCTCCGCGATGGCTAAATTTTCGCGTGATGGACGCTCCATAGTTTTTACCGGAGATCTGGGTGGTGGCAATTCGCCGCTCCTGCCTCTGGCAGAAGAACCGCAGGGTGTGCAGTACTTAGTGATGGAAAGTGTATATGGCGACAAAAAACGCGAGGATGATACGAATCGTCGCGAGCGGCTCGAAGATATCATCGAGGATACGATCGCTCGAAAGGGGACACTGCTTATCCCTGCGTTCTCGACCGAACGTACCCAAGACCTCCTCTTCGAGATCCGTACTCTCATGCTCGAGAAGAAGGTTCCGTCGGTGCCAGTGTACCTCGACTCGCCGCTTGCGGACAAGATCACCGAGGCGTACATGCGGTATCCGACATACTTTAACGAAGACATCGAAAAGCGTATCGAGGGTGGCGAACATGTCTTCGATTTCCCCGAGCTTCACTTCGTGCGTGATGTCGAGGAATCGAAGAACATCTACAAAAAGGGCGAACCACGCATCATTCTTGCCGGATCGGGTATGAGTAACGGCGGGCGCGTGATCGGACACGAGCAAGTTATTTTGTCCGACGAGCAGTCGACGCTTCTTATCGTCGGCTACCAAGCCGCCGGGTCGCTCGGTCGCAAGCTCGCAGAGGGTATGAAAAAGGTCACTATCCATGCCGAGACGGTGCAGGTGCGCGCGAAGGTGGCCACGATGTATGGCTACTCTGCCCACATGGACGGCGAACAGCTCTTAGAGTTCGTCAACAAGATGGACGACACGCTCGAGGAGGTGTTCGTCGTCATGGGCGAGCCAGCCTCCGCAGGGTTCTTGGTGCAACGCATCCGCGATTATCTTGGCACCAAAGCGATCTCTCCCGAGGTGGGGGCAGTGGCGACGATAGAATTGTGATTCTAATGCTAGAATAGTGACAATGGTCTTGCAGCACGAACATCTCCAAGTGAAGATCGGTATCTCGGGTGCCGCTGAAACAGGTCACTGTGGTGTGGATGCGTACGACAAGGCGCTGGAGCTTGGTCGCGAAGTCGCGCGGCAGGGTGCGATGCTTATAACGGGGGCGACGACGGGCTTCCCGTTGTGGGTCGCGATGGGAGCGAAGCAGGAGAAGGGGACGGTGGTCGGACTCTCACCAGCGGCGAATGAGAAAGAACACGTCGAAGCGTACAATCTCCCGCTGGAGTATCACGACCTCATCATCTACACCGGCTTTGGTTTCCCGGGTCGTGACCTCATATTCACTCGTTCGTCCGACGCGATGCTCTTTGGGTGTGGACGTATCGGGACCATCCACGAGTTCACGATAGCGTTCGAAGACAAGAAGCCGGTCGGCATCTATGAAGGCGACTGGCAGACGGACGAAGTGATCCGCGACATCCTGAAGAACGGCCACCGCCCCAATGATCGCATCGTTTTTGACTCGAACCCGAAAGCCTTGGTCGAACAGATTATTCGCATGGTCCATCAAGACCAGATCAACCGCGCCTCGTTCCACTTTGACCCCGTGCTTGGCTAATCCTATATTACGTACAGCATGGGACGAGCAGATCAAAAACATTCACGATGGGTTCGAGTAGCACGAAGGGTGTTATTGTTGTGCATTGTGCTTGGTCTTGGGTTGATCGTTACATATAGGTTGTGGGTGCCAAAGGTGCTACTCATATACACGCTTCATGAGCTGCGAGATGTACATCTCAACACTGTGCCAGTACATAAAGAGTTAGTGCGCTCAGTGTCTGCCTTCGGGAAACTATATCGAGTGGATGGTGTCACTTTTAGTACTCCATGGACAGACGAGATGCAGGTGCATAGTAACGCATCCGTTTTGACCGTGCGGTTTCGGACGGGCGTAACTGGCCATTTCAAGGGTATTATGGTGATGCAAGATACACCGACGTTCCGGGACACTTTGGTAGACGGTTCGTCCGAGGTCCGCACGTTTTTTGGCCCGTCTTCGGTTACGAACTATGATTTGTATACAGAAATGATTAATCTAACCCCGGCAGATATACATTTTTTTTCATCGAATGCGGATAGTCTGTCAAAATCCATACTCCTCACGCTTAAATCAAAGATGCAGTTTATAAGCACTCCAATATATAGCTTCACGACTCAAAACGGGTTTCGTGGCTTCGAATTCGTACCGAGCGCCACCTCGACGTTAGTGGAACTATTTTCCCCAAAAGATGAACAGTATGAGGTGTTGATTTCAGGTGCTACCCCGCTCGAAACAGACGCCGTTCTCCAATCGTTCAAAGAACTGGGTAACTGATTTTGGTACATCAAAAAACCGGAGCGAGTCCGGCTTTTTTGTTCGAAATTTTGTGTTAGTTCGCCTTGGCGATGACGCGGGCGAAGGTCTCAGGCTTCTTCTCGGCGAGGAGGGCGAGCATCTTGCGATTGACCGCGATATTCGCCTTCTTGAGGTTGCCGATGAGGCGCGAGTAGGAGAGAGGCTTCTGGGTCGCGGTCGAGATGGTGCCTGCGGTGTCTAGTCCGGCGTTGATGCGGACGTTCCACAGCTTGCGAAAGTCGTTCTTCTTGTCGCGGCGGTGGGCGAATGCGTACTTACCAGCATGGAAGATAGCCTCGCGCGCCTGGCGCTTCTTGGTCGAACGGCCAAAGCGATAACCCTTGGTCATGGCCAAGATGTTCTTGCGACGCTTGAGTGATGTGACTCCTCCTTTAACTCGTGCCATAGTGGTTAGTTAGCTGATTTAGATGCGGTCTTTATAAAACGCTGCGACTCCTTTGCCGAGACGGAGATGATCTGGGTACGGTTACCCGCCATCTGTGTCGAGCGGCTTTCTTTAGCGTTAAAATGGTTCTTACCTGGCTTGCGCGCGACGATTTTCCCTGTGCGGGTCAATTTGAGGCGTTTGGTGAATGATTTGTTTGTTTTCATATGATTTTAACGAAATCGATCCGCGCAACCGTCCTTTGGACGCGGCCAAGTATCGTTTATGTTACTTTTTACTTGCTCGTTCTACGATGGTCGAGAGGCCTTTGGGACTCTTGGCGATAGGTTCTCCAAGCTTGAATTCCGCAGGGATCATCTTGAGGAATCGCTCGAGACGTTCTTTGAGGAATTCGAACTCCATATACTTATACCGCCCCCACAAAAACAGGTCAACTCTGACGCGATGGCCCTCGGAAAGCCATTCGGCCGCCCTTTTTGCCTTCAAATTCATGTCGTTTTCACCGGTGCCTATCTTGACCTGGACGCTTTTCGTCTCGGTAATGTGTGATTTAGCCTTTATTTCCCGGCGCTTTTTCTCCTGCTCGTATTGGAATTTACCATACTCCATGATTTTTGCAACCGGTGGGACGGCTAGGGGGGATATTTCGATAAGGTCCAGGTCGAGTTCGCGGGCCTTAGTGAGCGCCTCGCCAAGCGGCAAAACCCCGAAGTTCTCTCCGTCCGGGCCTATGACGCGTACCTCCTGGGCGCGAATGTGCTGATTTACTCGAGTCTCCAAAGCTTGATTGACGTAAGTATATAGCAAATCGTAGAAAATGGAAGGTTTCTAACCTTGCTATATAGTAGATGCATGTCGACCCGGACGATCACTAGACATCTGTTACCCGCCCTGCTTTTGGTGATCGGGGTCCTGTGCGCACGGTATGTCGCTCCGTCGTCTCCAGCCGCACTTGCTGTTGCCGAGACGCCCGCACCTTCATGGTATCGAGTCGAGCGCGTGGTCGATGGCGATACAGTTGTGCTCGATATGGGCGGGAAGTCTGTCACTGTTCGGCTTATTGGGCTTGATACTCCCGAGGTGGTCGATCCAAAGAAGCCGGTCCAATGTTATGGTCCCGAGGCTTCGAAGGAAGCGCACGCGAAGTTGGATGGACAGGTCGTGCGTCTTGAGACAGACCCGACCCAAGGTCAGTTCGACAAATATGGCAGAACGCTTGGCTATGTTTTTCTCTCCGACGGTGCCGACTTCGACGAATTGATGATTCGCCAAGGCTTTGGACGCGAGTATACCTACAAAAAAGCGTATAGATATCAAGCCGAGTTCAAGGCAGCCCAACTCCAAGCGCAGGTTGAACGATTGGGGTTGTGGAGCGTGTGTCTGTAATGTCCTCTTTTGCACCGTGCGACCCACGCGCTAACGGAGTTCTCATGCTACGCTGAGAGTATGAAGAAATATATTTTTATAGTGAGTGTTCTTCTATTATTTTTTATTAGTACGAGTGCTCAAGTACACGCCGCCCCCGCCGCCCCCTTCACCGACACCTTCGACACCTACCACCTAGGGAGCCTCTACCACCAAGGCCTCTGGCAAGACGCTACCTACCCGTGGCGTGTCACGAGCCAAGGATGCTACGACGACACCGGGTTATGCATCACTTCAACC
>CAINNF010000011.1 GCA_903851045.1 Candidatus Adlerbacteria bacterium | reverse complement strand
TAATTCGGTTGGTACCGCGTCTGCAACATTCTGTGTATGTGATCCGAATAGACTTCCGAAGAAATTGGTTATGTCAGCGAGAGAGATTGGCTGGACACCGAAGAAGGGTGACTGGACCTGGGTGCCGAGGGCGGCGGTGTGAGATATAACACCTTGGGAAGAACGCTGAACTGTCAACAAAGAAGTTGCACCAGCAAACATAATCACACCAAAAAAGACAAACACACCAAAAACAAAGGCTGCGCCGTTCCTTGTAAATATGGAACGGGCATCTACAACAGCGCTTTTAGCTGGTGTGACCGTAGTACGACTTTGAAACACCGCGCTCTCCTGACGACGGAGTTCAGCCAGCTCTTCAGAACGAGCAGCCTTAGCTGTGGCTCGCTCAGACTCAAATCGAGCGATTGAGCTTTCTTTGACGTACCAGGCCTTTTTCATCCGCATACCCTCAAGCTTTCCCTCTCTGCAAAGCTTTGTCACATAGTCAGGTGCGCAGTCTAAACGCCTAGCCACCTTGCGTGCCCCAAGCATGACTTCTCCCTCTGAAAAAATTGTTTCTTCAGATGGATTCATATAAACGAAAAAACTTTTATTTGTGCAGTTAGTTCGAACATATCGCTACTAGTTATTGTAGGTCAAAAACAGAAAATACCTCAGAAAGAATATGAGAAACTGTGGATAAAAAATTAAAATATTTTTTAAAAATTTGTATAGGAAAAACCGCGCATAAAACGCTATCAAGGGAAGCGAAAATTTTGATAAAACCCTGCACGATTGTGGGTAAAAAAGAGTTAAATTATAACCATGCATGTGCAAAATGGTTCTTTTAGCCTTCCATTATTGACCACTCATGATGAAAATCATCAAAAATAAAAATCAATATTGTGTTGTAGTAAAAAGATAGATCCCTATCGTTTACAGTAGAGATTGAAACGTAAACCAATAAATAAGCCTTAAAATATAACTATTTCGTCAAACTCCTCATTTTGTAAACAAATCTCGTTTAACCGAGATTTGTTTACCTGTAATGTTTTTAGAAATGCACCGAATGTTTAACATTTGAATCGCCAATAATTGTGTCGTAGTGTAAATAGTATGAAAGACCAAGCCCGCCAATGAAAGCAATTGCACCAACGATTGCGATAACGTAGTTTATAATGGTCTTATTGTCTGCATATACTGTGCCGGGAGTCATTGAGTGACGTGTATCATGCCTTTGTGATCTGTGTTGAGCGCTGAGTGGCGTTGTTTGGGGCACTTCCTGTCTCTTGATCTCAATCTTGTGCTCGACCCTCCCTACTCTCGGCAGCAGTGGCTCATCATCAGAAAGATACTTGAGACTGTGCGTAGAGGTGTTCGGGGTTGGTTCGATTTGTTTTTGAATAACTATATGTTCGGTGGCTACTGGTTGTACAGAGTGTTCTACGGTCGGGACGGGTGCTGGCTCTTTATATAAGATTTGCGGTTCATAGTTTTGTGCAACTATCTTGTTTGTCACTGGAACATGTTCCTGACCAAGATACTTGTCGAGCGATTCTACCTCGACATACCAAGTGCGTCCAACTTTTGAGCCAATGATTTTGCCTGCTCGTATAAGCTGACCGATGTAGTCAACATGATATCGATTCTCTTTAGCTGCACGTTTTGACGATATGTAGCGTTTACCCGAGATATCTAATTCATCCATGGATATAATTATACACTATAACTACATATCCCAACAAAAAGGATATGCTATCGTGACGGTATAGTTGGTATGCTGCTTATAAAATTGACCGCTTGAACTGATCACGCAACACTGTTGGGTTTGCAGCGCCCCTGGACTCTTTCATGCCCTGACCCACCAAGAACTGCAGTGCGGCCTCCTTGCCGGCCTTATAATCAGCCACTACGCTCGGATTTGCACTCATAACCTTTATTACTACCTGTTTGAGAAACCCTTCGTCGCTTTTTTGTATGAGACCCTGTTTATTCGCAATTTCCTCAGGCTCTTCAATACAATTAAACATGTGTATAAGCGTATCTTTAGCTCCTCGAGAAGAGAGTACCCCTTTCTGTATCAAGGAGATAAGGGATGCGAGCCGCTTAGCGTTGGCGTCATCCATAAGCCAGGTGTCTTGCAGATCGCCAGCATCTCTCTTTCCTGCGATGTCACTACTGATATAGTTAGCGACAAGTCTTGCACCTTCAAGGTCTGTGTGGGCACATGCTTTGTCAAAGAAGCCACCAAGCACGACCTCCCGCACGAACATATCAGCATCATCCTCCTTCAATCCGAGCTTATATATATAGTTATTTCGTCGTTCCCAAGGAAGAACGGGTAGGCTTTTTTGAAGTGCTTCGTTAGAAAATTCTTTGATCTCTGAAATGGAGAGTTTTGGCAAGTCAGGCTCCGGAAAGTATCGGTAGTCTTCACTCGATTCTTTCTTCCGTTGCGAAAAGGTTGCTTGTCTTCCTTCGTCCCACCCTCTCGTCTCTTGAAGTATCCTCTCTCCAGACTCGAGCGCCTTGATCTGGCGATCTATCTCGTATGCAATAGCACGCTCTACGGCACGAAAAGAGTTCAGATTCTTCACCTCCACTTTTGTCCCAAAGACGCTGGTTTTACTAACGGAAATATTTGCCTCTACTCGCATTTCACCTTTCTCCATGTTTGCATCACCAGCACCGAGATATCGTAGTAAAAGCTGGAGTTCTCGGGCAAACGAGCTTGCGGTTTCTGCATCATGTATTACTGGTTCTGTCACCAATTCCATTAATGGCAAACCGGCGCGATTGTAATCAACCAGGCTCGAGCCTCCTTGATGCTGTGAACGAGCAGTATCTTCCTCCAAATGTATGCGGGTAATCTCGACATTCTTAAGGGATCCCCCTTTCACGAGCGGGTATGCGTACTGGCTGATTTGATACCCTTTCGGAATGTCAGGGTAAAAATAGTTCTTTCGGTCGAACTCACTGTAAGTGGCGAGCCTTGATCCGAGAGCAGTCCCCACCAGAAGCACCTTATGGACGGCAGACCTGTTGATGACTGGTAGCGTGCCTGGGTGCGCCATACACACCGGACAAATATTCACATTGGGACGCTTCTCGTCGGCGTCGTTACGACACGAACAAAACATCTTCGTGTCCGTTGCGAGCTCGGCATGGATCTCAAGACCTATGGTCGGGCGGTACTCATTCATATGAAAACTATGATACACGCAATTTCGAAATAACTCTATCACTAAACAGCTTCACTGATTCGTCGTCTAGTATGGTTACAAGTTCAGGCGCTCGGTGATGTTTTTTGAATATCGAAATCGTTTTTTTGATCTCTTCTGCATCGGTCACGTCCGACTTGGTGAGCACGACCATTTCAGGCTTCCCTCTTAGGATCCCGTTCTCAAACGTATCGAGTTCGGTACGTACCACCTGGTAGTCTCGCCACGGGTCCTCGCTTTCGAGAGAAACACAGTGGATGAGCAACTTGGTTCGAGATATGTGCCGAAGAAACTTAAAGCCAAGACCCTTGCCATCCGAAGCACCTTCGATCAGCCCTGGGATATCTGCCAGCACGAAACCATACAGAGCGCCGAGGTTTGGATCGAGCGTCGTGAAAGCGTATGAGCCGACTTTTGCGTCTGCGCGAGTAAGTGCATTGAGAAGCGAGGATTTCCCCGCATTCGGAAGTCCTACCAAACCAGCATCGGCGATAAGGCGCAATTCTATACGGAGCTGCGCCTCTTCACCTCGCCCACCAGGGGTCGATTGTTCAGGACTTCGGTTAACCGAGGATTTAAAGACGGCATTCCCTGCACCACCTCGTCCACCCTTGAGTACGAGGATTCTTTCATCTTCTCGGGTGAGCTCGAAATCCTCGCCCGTATTTTGATTGGAGACAATGGAACCAATGGGGAGATCTATAACGAGCTCGTCTCCTGCCTTACCCATTTTGTTGAGACTACCGCCCGCATCACCGTCGCCCGCACAGAACTTCTTCTCGCCACGATAACGCGAGAGGAGGTTGATATCGCGCACACCACGAATATAGACGTCGCCACCATTGCCACCGTTACCACCTGCAGGACCGGACATCTCCTTCCCCTTCAGATGCAGCCAGCGCACGACGCCGTCACCACCTCTCCCCGCTCGTGCTTCGATAGTCAACTCATCAACGAATGCCATATATTATATTGGCAGTCTAACGTAAATATGGTGTTATGTACAGTCGTACGATCGAAGCACAAGACCTACTTCCCCTGATTGTAGAGCGCTTTCACCTCCTGTGCCGACAGCGCGCGGTTGTAGACACGGACATCGTCAATGGCCCCGTTGAATGATCCCGTACTACCACCACACCCACCCCCGCTGGCGGTGGACCCCATGGTCACATAATCACTTGCACCGCTCGCCGCATAGGTAGCTTGCGGCGTATTACCATCCACCGACCCATTCACATACAGTGTGAGTCCGCCTGATGCATTCCATGTGGCGACGAGGTGATACCACTTGTTCGCCGCAAGAGACGTGACGCCTGTGACGAGAGAAAGGCCGCCAGTCCAACTTACCGTTCTCGCCACTCCAGCACTGAGATTCATAGAACCCAGACACCAACCCGTCCCGTCGCTGGCAGCCGAGACGTGTATAATGTCTCCCGATGCAGATGCGGCAGCGGGTTTAACCCATGCCGTTAATGTATACGGTTGATTACTTGTACCAAGACTCACAAGACCACCCGCCTGCACATAGTTGCTGGCAGAGCCAGAAAACATGAGCGCCTGCCCGATTTTACCCAAAACTGGTGAGGCAGTTTTCGACATGTTGACCATGGTGCCGGTGTTACCGTTGCCGCTACTATCTAGTTCCTGATTCGTTGACCAGTTGGTGGTCTTGCCATCCATCGTCCAGTAGCCAACGAGACCACCCTGCGCAAATTTGTTCGGCTGTGTCACATCGATTTTCGTGCCCGCACCAGCTGCATACAACTCCTGCACTTCTTGAGCAGACAATGCGCGGTTGTAGATACGAGCGTCTTCGATGGAGCCGTTGAATAGTATGTCGGAGTATCGTGCGCCAATCGTAACCGTATTTCCTGATAAACCAAAAGCTGTTGCGTTAGCCGTGACCGTTTGCAACACGCCGTTTACATACAACACCTCTTTCTGTGTCGCGGATGTACTATCATACACGCCGACCACATGGTACCACGTACCATTTGTTGGGGTGCTATTGCTGTATGCAGATGAACCAAAACCGTCAACGGAAAAATAGAACTTATTCCCCCCAGCAGTGTGTGTCAAAATCCCCCCGGTGAAATAGGGCGCGCTCGTATTTTCTGCCATAATGATGCCTGCCCCGAAACTCTTTATGTTGACCCATGCAGACATGGTAAATGCGGACGGTGTATTCGGCAGTATCTGCTGCCCCGTGCTGATATACTGATTTATCCCATTGAGATACAGCGCCTGCCCGATCTTGCCCAAAACGGGCGAGGTGGTCTGTGACATATTGACTAGGGTGCCGGTGTTGCCGTTGCCACTACTATCTAGCTCCTGATTCGTCGACCAGTTGGTGGTCTTGCCATCCATCGTCCAATACCCCACGAGGCCGTTGGGGATGAGTGTAGCCTGACTCACGTTCTGCTTCGCGGCGCCAGCGTTGTAGAGCTTCGCCACATCAGCAGCCGACAGCGCGCGGTTGTAGATGCGGACATCGTCGAGCGTACCTTTAAAATAGTTCGCTGAGCCAGCAAACTTTGGACTATAGGCGATAGGGATTGGTATTGCTACGGTATATATGGCTGACTCTGCACCGGAGTTATCGAGCACACCATTCACGTATATACGCTTACCTGTGGTGGGGTTGGATGGGTCTTCAACTACAGTAATAAAATACCATGTGTTAATTGCAATGACCTTATTTGACGATATCTGTGGCCCATTGAGTCCCGTATCCGAGTTGTAGGCATATATATGTCCGTCACCAAAGAGTGCGATTGCCCACGAACGCGCGTTTGATGTCTCATCCCACTGATCAGCTATGACGCCATAGTTATGTAAATCGGCTGCATTCATCCAAAAGGATACGGAGAGCGCTGTGGGTGACGATGGGGATGTGGTACTTTTGATATACTGACTGCTTCCATTAAAGGAGAGTGCTTGGCCAAGCTTACCCAAAACGGGCGATGTGGTGGTCGACATGTTAATGAGCGAGCCGGTGTTGCCGTTGCCGCTACTGTCGGTCTCCTGCCCCGTCGACCAGTTGATGGTCTTACCGTCCATCGTCCAGTAGCCAATAAGACCAAGATTGTTCGGCGGTGCACTCAGAGTCGAGGCGTGCGCGGTACCAATGAGCGCCAGAAACAACACGAGAATACTACTGAGTCGAAAGATGCGTCTCATGATGTAAAGTGCCATGAGCTCAGAATCGTCTGAAGAAGCGTCGCATCGCTCGCCCATACCTGCGCTTGATAGAGGTAGCCATCGTAGACGAACCACGCTTGGCGCGTGGGCGGCGTGTCGGCAGTCGAGTCGAACTGGAGCCCTTGGGCAACAGTGGCGACCGTGAGCGGCGAGTCGCTGCCGACCGAGAGATGTGCCTCCTGCTCGATGCGCGCCTTCGTAATGCTCGAGCCGGGGTCGTTGAACGCAGTGATATAGACTTGGAACCCGTGCGACGCGTCACTCGACTGCACGAGCACCATCTCGCCGGAGTCGTCGAGCGTCTTTTGGACATGGAACCCGGGTGGGATCGCGAAGGAGAATCCGAGCGCGCTGTCGGTGAAGGTGCTCGGGTCGCTCGCAGCTGTCGACGCTGATGCATCGGCAGCGTCCTGCGACACCAGCGTCGCCGCGCCCGAGCCGCCCAGCAAGTGGTGCGATACATACCACCCACCGCCAAGCAGTATGCCGATGCCAATGATTATTAGTACAACGCATCGCATGAGTATATTGTAATCTAAAACGCCGCCGCGACGTACCCTATCGACCGAGGTGATAGAGCTGCGTCACCTCCGTTGCCGATAATGCGCGGTTGTAAATGCGCACATCGTCGATGGAACCCGCGAAGTAGTCATTCCAGACAGTATTATTACCAATCGTAATAGCAGATAAAGACGGGAGGGAGACCGCGTCTGCGTTCGTCATAGTTACCGTTTTGGAAATGCCGTTTACATATATAGTAAATGTTGTACTCGACGAACGAACAACAACAACATGAGTCCACACCCCCACAGGCACAACATTCAACTGAACATTTCCGATTAGGTATCCTGTACCATTATTAGTAGCGGCACCGCAAAGCCAACCAGCATTGTTAGCACCAGTAGCACAATTTCTATTTATCTCCATCTGTATGTATTGGCCACCTGATATTTGTTCTCCCACAATAAACCCAGCAGCTGTGGAAGCTGGTTTTACCCATGCGCTCAACGTATAGCCACCAGTACCCCATGCTGGCAAAGTGCCCGAAACATTCACATACTGACTGCTTCCATCAAACTTCAGCGCCTGCCCGATGACGCCTGGCACGGTGGCGGTTGAGGTTGAGGTAAAGCCGACGAGGTAGCCGTTGTTGCCGTTGCTGCTGGAGTCAAAGACGTTTTGTATTAAATCC
>CAINNF010000010.1 GCA_903851045.1 Candidatus Adlerbacteria bacterium | reverse complement strand
TGTCGGTGCGGGTGGCACGTCACCCGCAGCAAGCGCGACCGTAACAGTCGCGCCGGTTGTAGTGACGCCACCACCAACCCCAGCACCTGCACCAGTCTCAACCGGCCCTAACTGGTCTGCCACTGCGGCTGACACACTCATTGCCACAACCAGTAACGCGATACTTGTCGCAGCTAACGGTATCTACAAAGTCGAAGGACTCTATGGCACCAACACCGTCATACTGACGCAGCCAGTGAGTAGTTCACAGGGCTGGTACGCCACCACCTACAACAACGACGGCACAGTCACCATCACCGATATTCATGCCACCGGCTACAGCATCACGCTCTACAACATCCAGAAGGTTCTCTTCCCGGGTGGCGGATCGGAGACACTCAACGTGCCCGTGGTGCCGGTGCCTGCAGGAGTACTCTCTGCAGCCCCTATCGTCCACACACTCGCTCCAGGATGGACTGGAAAAGAAGTGACCGCGCTCCAAGGTATCCTGCAGAAGCTCGGCTACTTCAACAATCAGATCACGGGGTACTTCGGCTCTCTCACCGCCTCCGCGGTCACCGCCTTCCAGCAGGCGCACAGTCTCCCTGCGGTCGGTGTTGTGGGGCCCAAGACGCGCGCAGCGCTTAATCAGAAGTAATAAAGTTAGAGGAATTCTCGAGGCAAAGCACGCATATAGAAAATAAAAAACCCCTCCACGGGGGCTTTTTTATACATGTTGTGTGACTACTTCTCGTTGACGTCGACGGCGGAGCGGATGACGGTGTGGCCGTCGAAGTTGTGCTTGCGTACGGTACGGAAGGCGACGACGCCGTCCTTAAGGGCGAAGAGGGTATGGTCCTTGCCGAGTCCGACATTGAGCCCAGGCATCATCTTGGTGCCGCGCTGGCGAACGATAATGTTGCCGGTGCGTGCCTTTTCGCCAGCAAAAAGCTTGACGCCCAGGTACTGTGCGTTTGAATCGGTGAGGTTTTTAGCTGTTCCGCCTGCTTTTTTTGATGCCATAGGTGTTTTAGACTATAGTAGTAGCCTGTGAACGAAATACTACCAAAAACTCTGCTTTTCCGCAAGTTTCGCTGGCTCCAGGATAGGGAAGTGGCAACAGCCCTTCTTTTTTCGGGTATCGTCGTACTGGTCGGCATAAGCGCGTTCGGGTTGGGGCGGCTGACGGCGATAGAGGGCCACAAGACCCGACCGGTTATCTATACGCCCACGGTGCCAAGCGAACGAGCAACTCCGACGCCGGTCAGTGAAAAAAATACGCCGAAAGAAAAGTCAACTACCTCACCCGCGCATACACTTGTCGGCTCCAAGAACGGCACTAAATATTACCCAGCCGCCTGTCCCGGCGCAGCTCGTATAAAGGTGGCGAATCAGGTGTGGTTCGCGTCCGTAGCGGACGCGGTAGCTGCTGGATATACCCCCGCGTCGGGCTGTTCTGCGGTACAATAGGCATATGCTAGTCGTCGATGTCGAAGCGAGCGGGGTCGATTATCAGAAGTGTTCGATCATCAGTGTCGGGGCAATCGATCTTATGCACCCAGAGCGCCAGCTGTATGGGGAGTGTCGGATATGGGATGGGGCGCACATCGAAGCGGGAGCATCGGCCGTGCATGGTCTGAGCGATGCAGAGCTTACGGATCCACACAAGCAGAGCGAGGCGGACCTGGTGCATTCGTTCTTGACCTTCGCCCTGTCGCTTGAGGATCGCACGCTTGCGGGCCAGAATGTCTCCTTTGACAGAGATTTTCTTAAGGCTGCCGCGGAGCGTGCTCGGCACACTGAATGGCCCTTCGCACATCGCACCATCGATACGCACACCTTGTGTTATATGCATATGGTCAAAAGGGGACTTGTGCCACCCATGGACCCGGTCAAAAAGCACTCGGCGCTGAACCTCGACGCCGTTATGATCTACTGTGGTATTCCGGAAGAGCCAAAGCCGCACAATGCCTTGACTGGCGCCAAAAGCCATGCTGAAGTCATATCTCGGCTGCTCTATGGTAAGAAACTGCTTCCTGAATTCGAAAAGTTCGAGATTCCCTGGTAGAATTCCAAAATCGCCACCTAAAGCGGGCTGTGTCCGCTGAAGCTTTAGCGAAGGTCCTCCATCGGGTAGCTATTGGAGGGCGCGGCGGGCTGTAGTATACCGGTAGTACGCGTCCATGGGGTGGATGTAGACCGGGTTCGATTCCCGGCAGCCCGACAGAGTCGTACGAGTCGTTGACCGAGTGCGCACAATGTTCTCCAAGAGACCCCGCCACATGTGGCGGGGTCTCTTGTGTACCAAATGCGTGCAGCTTTCCCAAAATATGTTGTAAATTAAGGCCTATCTTGGCTTGACGAGATTCACAGGGTAGGGGGTTTATATATGTTTTTTCCTGTCAATACCCCCCTATTGACCCTTTTTTGATTCGGGAGCACCATATGAGTACCTCTGGGGTAGCCCCGGAGGCCTTTTTTGTTTCAGGATCTCTATTACAGAAGCCGATAATCAACCAGATAACCATTACATGCCCTTTTCTGCAACGACGCTCGCACTTGCGCTGACGGTAGCGTTCTCGACCTCGACTGGCACGCCACCAGCTTCTCAGCCGGTCATTCCGCAGCCGATGCCGAAGGTTGAGACGATTAAAGAACGAGTCGAAGCATATTTCGCCGATGCTCCCATCATGGCTGCGATATCAAGTTGCGAGTCACACTTTCGTCAGTTCGATACTGACGGTAGCGTATATCGAGGAGCGATAAACAATAAGGATGTTGGTGTTATGCAGATAAACGAACACTACCATCTTGATGAGGCCAAAGCGCTCGGGATCGATCTGTACACGCTTGAAGGTAATCTCAAGTTCGCACGACATCTGTACGAACGCGAAGGTACGGCACCCTGGTCGTCCTCTGAATACTGTTGGTCGCAGTCAGCCGCAGCCAAGAGTCTCGCCTTGAACTAGCGCTGCCAGGCGGGCGTCCAGCGGCTCGTACCGTATCCAGCAGTCAGTAACAGGCCGCCGACGATCGCCATATTCTCTAAAAATAGTTGCGTCTCGCCAGAGGTGGCGACCTGTGGAAACAGGAAGGTCCAGAGCAGCATATAGATCGCTAGCACAAGCGCCGCGGCACGCGTCTTCACATCGGTGATCAAGGCGATGCCGGCAAGGATCTCGACGACCAAAACTCCCATAGCGACATAGAGCGGATTCGCGTATCCTTTGTGCGCGAAGAAATCGACAAACCCGGAGAAGTTGAGCGCCTTTTCTATACCGCTCCACAGAAAGAACCCGCCGAGCAGAATGCGGCCAATCAGTGTCGTGTAAAGCGTGATCCATCGATCCATGTTTCCAGTATACCGTAGCTTTTGTACCTCAGTAAGTGTCGCAAAAGGTATATTGTGCGACCTATACCGCTGGAGAACTGCGGCCCAGATGCTAGAATGCTTCGATGGATGTCTACACGAAGAAGGTGCGCGCGGCGCTCTCCCCCGACGTGGCACGAGTCCTGCAAAAACTTTCGACGCCTGAGAAGGTGCAAGACCATCTTGATGCCCTGCCGATAAATTTCGATCTGTCGGGGGACTTGCTGTCCACGAAACGCGTCATCGAACAACATCGTGCGCAGTGTATCGAAGGAGCGATGTTTGCTGCCGCTTCCCTCGCCTACCACGGTGCGGTGCCGTTGTTGCTCGATTTTCAAACCAGCTCGTTCGATGAGGACCATGTAGTGGCGCTATTCAAACGTGACGGCAAGTGGGGCGTGATCAGTAAGACGAACCATGCGATACTGCGTTGGCGCGACCCGGTGTATCGGTCGATACGCGAACTGTCGATGTCGTATTTTCATGAGTATTACATGCACGATGGTCGCAAGACGATGAAAGCCTATTCGAAGCCGTTCGATCTGCGCCGGTACGAACCTGCGTATTGGGTCATGTCGGGGGAGAGTCTCGAGCGGATCGCGGGGGACCTTGATGAGACCCGACACTTCCCTATCGTCTCTTCTCAAAAAATGAGAACGTTGCGCCGAGCTTCGATGATCGAAAGAAAACTGCTCGATGTGGTCGAGTGGCCGCGACCAGATGAGAAGTGTGCGTAATTTAATTACGCATCCCGATACCTTTTTGAAATAGATACAAACAGAGCATGAAGAGAACGACGGTGAGTCCGATCAGGATACCGAAACTGAGTACGAGCGGAGTATCCGAGATGCCCAAGAAACCGTACCGGAACGCGTTCACCATATAGATGATCGGGTTGCCGAGCGATATGGCGCGCCAGATAGGCGGTAAACGATCTATGGAATAGAAGACGCCGCCAAGGTAGGTCAGTGGTGTGAGGACGAACGTGGGGACGATGCTGATACCGTCGAATCCTTTCGCAAAGATTCCGTTGAGCAAGCCGGCAAGGGAGAAGAGGATGCTGGTGAGTATGGCGGCTGAGATGAGGACGAAAAAGCTGTAGACGGTGAGGTGCGTGAAGAAGAGGGAGGTGAGCAGTACGAGGATACCGACCACGACACCGCGAACGACTCCCCCACTCACGAAGCCGAGCACCACCACCCAGTTGGGCGTCGGTGACACCATGATCTCTTCGAGATTATGTTGGAATTTCATCCCAAAGAAACCGCTGACGACGTTACTGTACGAGTTCGTGATGACCGCCATCATGACGAGGCCGGGGACGATGAACTGGATATAGGAGAACCCATGGATAGGAGCGATCTGGGAGCCGATGAACGCTCCAAAGATCATGTAATAGAGGGTTGTGGTGACGATCGACGGGAGGAACGTCTGTGACCAGATCCGCGTCATGCGCACCCATTCTTTGCGGACCAACGTGTAGTATGCGACTGTTATCCTTCGTGGGTTCATGGGTCTAGGTGGTACTTGATCGTTGTAATAGTGTGAGGAAGATGTCTTCCAGTTTCTTGTCCCCGTGTCTGTGGAGTAGCGCGGCGGTCGGCTCGTTCACCACTATCGCACCTTGGTTAATGATGGCGACGTTTCGACACAGCTGCTCAGCCTCCTCGAGGTAATGCGTGGTGAGGATGATGGTGGTACCGGTCTCGTTCATCTTCTTGAGGAACTCCCACATGGAGCGGCGAAGCTCCACGTCGACTCCTGCGGTCGGCTCGTCGAGTATCAAGAGTCTCGGGTGGTGGATGAGCGCTCGAGCGATCATGAGACGTCGCTTCATACCACCGGATAAGGACATCGCTTTATCGTTCCGCTTTTCCCACAGCCCCAGTTCTTTCAAGATAGGTTCGGCGTCCTGCAAAGCGCTCGAGCGCGTGATACCGTAGTAGCCCGCCTGAGTGGTTATGATGTCGATGACCTTTTCGAATATGTTGAAATTGAACTCTTGCGGCACGAGACCGATGTAGGTCTTCGCACGCTCAGGTTCCGTGTCGATTGACGCGCCGAACACCTCGACCGTGCCGCTCGTCTTGTTCGTGAGGCAAGTAAGGATACTAATGAGCGTCGTCTTCCCCGCTCCGTTGGGGCCGAGGAGCGCAAAAAAATCTCCCTCGGCGATTGAAAGAGAGACTCCTTTGAGCGCGGAGGTTCCCGTGTCGTAGGTCTTACGAAGGCCGGTTATGGTGAGTGCGAGATGTGTGTTCATGAGATGGATAGTATACCATATCGCACAGTCGCCCGCTTTCAAAAGGAAAGCGGGCGACTGTGCGAATACCTGTGCGTACGTACTATTTATCCGACGTGCAGCCTTTGCAGTCGCTCTTATGTGAGACAGCAAGCCATATACCGGAGAGACCGACAAGAATGTACACGACGTTCTCGACGACACTCCATGACCCGAGGAGTAGGTGGACAAGATTGCCATCGAACCCAAAGAAGGAACCAAGCCCGACCAAGCCCCAGTTCAAGGCCCCGACGATTGTTAGCAAGAACACGACCATGTGTAGTATTTTCATACGAAGTTTCAGATGTGAAAAAGTATCACGGTTCGACCCTTCCCTACCGGGATATCCGTACCTATAAGTATGAAGCCTCTGACGTTGGAAGAAAGTTCCTCCTGGGGATAGCTTTCTTAGAGTGGGGGCAGGTATGAAAGAGGATTTAAGTATGCGGAGATGTCAGCAACGGGCATGGTATAGGTCTTTCCTGGGCACCCTTTGCTGGCGAACGAAGCGACCTCGGAACCAGTGCTCGCATACACGCCAAAGTGAAGGTGTGGGCCGGTCGCATACCCTGTCGTGTCCGAATAGCCGATAACTTGCCCGACCGTTACGGAGTCTCCCTTAGAGACGCCAATGACCGACAAGTGCGCGTAGATCGTCGACAGCCCATCGTCGTGTTTGATAAAGATCCACTTACCGTACGAGGCCCCTGGGCAGGTCAAGTCGGTGTTGCCGGTGCCAAGCACCACCCCTCCTCGCGCGGCCTTGATCGGTGTTCCCGGGGAGGCGCGCAGGTCGATCGCGTTGTGTCCCTTGCCATTATAGACCTGGGGATTCGCGGTCGCGAAAGGGGTGTTGCCAAAGTATTGTGTGATATAGGGATCATCTACAGGCCACGCAAGCACCACGCTACCACTTGGTGGTAGGCTCCCTTTGCTCACCTTGAGGTTCAGTTGTGACTCATAACTCAGTAGGTCCTGTTCGAATTTCGCTTCCTGGGCCTTCTTTTGTGCGAGGATCTTTTGATAGGTCGCTTCGGTGTTCTTGGTCTGTATCAACAGATCGCTTTGTGTCTGTCGTGCGATGGCAAGGCTCTGTTTTTGTTGTGCCAAGCTTGCTTGGAGGTTCGCGAGATCCTGGCGCTTTTGCTGTGCCACGGTCTTGCTGTCTTGGAGCGTTTGTTTAAGGTCTGAAAGTTGGTGTACCGTGCTTTGGAGGTCGACCCGAAGCGACTCGAGCGATGCCGCCTCATCAAAGAACGACGACAATGACGGTTCGCTCAGCAGCAGTAACGATACCGGTTCCTGGTCGTGTATATCGAGTTGTGCGAGCGTGTTCCCGACCTCCGTTTGTGCGGTGCCGATCTTGATCGAGGTGGTCGCTATGCTTCCTGAAAGTCGCGAGATCTGTCCGTCCTTTTGTGCTATCTGTGCGTTCGTGAGCGCGATGGTCTTCGTTATCTTCTTGATATTGAGGTCGAGTCCGGTGATCGCGGATTGGAGCGTCTGTTTTTGTTTACCGGTCGCGTTCAGTTGAGTCTGAAGCTGCGCAATCTCCTTCTTGAGGTCATCGATCTGAGAGGTGCTTTGTACGATCTGTTGTTGTAGGTCGTCGACCGACTGTGCCCGTAGTTGCCCCGCGGCACCCATACCGACGAGGAGCACACCTACGACGAGGGATACGGCAAAAAGAGCGGATGAACGATGCATCTACCCATCTTAAAGCAATTGCAGTGCTTTCTCAATGCGAGCAAGGGTCCGCTGTCTTCCAAGTAGGCCCGCGAGCGTGAACGGGTCGGGTGACTTTTCCATTCCCGAGAGAGCGACGCGCATGGGCCAGAGCACTGCCGAGCGTCCTACTTCGGTCGCGTACGGAAAGATCACCTCCTTCACTGACCCCTGGTCGAACGATGCTAGGTCCTGGAGGAGCGTGATGACCTTTTGCAAGTGTGTCTTGACGCTTACATCGTCGGCTTTCGCTCCTTGGAGGAGAAGTTCTTTGGTGGGGAACGTCGTCTCGGCCATAAAAGAGAATTCTCCACCCGTCAGCATCTGAGCGGCTTCCATGAGCGTCTGTGCGCGTGCCTGCAGGAGTGGCACGACTTGCGCGAGGTATGTGGGTGCTTGCATGTCGGTCGTCGAGAGGAACGCACGCAACCGCGCTTCGAACTCGGTCGACGAGAGTCGTTGAAGATGCTTGTGGTTGAACCACAGCAACTTCTCTTCGTTGAATTTGGCTCCTGCTTTGTGGAGGTGCTTGAGCGAGAAGGATTCGATCAACTCATTGGTGGTCATCACTTCTCGTTCGTCACCCGGATTCCATCCGATGAACGCGAGGAAGTTGACCATCGCCTCGGGGATGTATCCTTCGTCGCGGTACTCGAGCACGTCCTTAGCACCATCGCGCTTACCGAGCTTCTTCTTGCCATCCGCTGCCATGATCGGTGGCATCGTTGCGAACCGAGGTCGGTCGATGCCGAGCGCTTCGTAGAGCGAAAGGTATATGGGCATCGAAGAAATAAACTCTTGTCCGCGCATGATATGGGTGACTCCCATCTCGTGGTCGTCGATGATGTGCGCGAAGTTGTACGTTGGATAGCCGTCGCTCTTTATTAAGATAAAATCATCGAGCGCCTCCTCCCCTGCCGAAAGCTCGCCACGAACTTCGTCATACCACTCGTACCGCTTGATCATGGGCACCTTAAAGCGCAGCGGTTTCGTACCGTCCCACGCTCCGAACACCTCGGGTCGATGTTCACGATATAAAAAAGGTCGCTTCTCGTCCTCCGCCCTCTGTCTGAACACGGCAACCTCCTCTTCGGTATAGGGGTCCGGATAGGCGTACCCTTTGTCGATCAGGATGCGTGCATATTTTTGGTATGAAGCAAGTCGCTCCGATTGTTTGTATGGGGCGTGCGGACCGCCGATATCGACACCTTCGTTCCACTCGAGTCCCAGCCAGCGAAGCGACTCAACGATATGCTCGATAGAACCTGCCACTTCGCGCTTTTTGTCGGTATCCTCGATGCGTAAGATAAAAGTACCCCCGTGTTTACGTGCAAAAAGCCAACCATAGAGCGCGGTGCGAACACCGCCGACATGCATGAAGCCGGTTGGGCTGGGGGCGAAGCGGGTGACTACTTTGGTGGGGTTAGGATTCATGGGAGAGGGCTATGGCGAGCAGTGCTTCGGCGATGGTTCGAGATGCATCGACACGAGAGAAGGCGCGAGCCGCCCCAGCCATACTACGTGAAATCTCGGGATGTTCAAGAATACGGTCGATCTCCGACACCAGTACGCCAGCTCGTAGATTGTTCTGTTCGATGACGACCGCGGCTCCCGTGCGTGCGTACACGAACGCGTTCTTCGTTTGGTCGTGTGATATGTCCTCGGGTATGGGTATAAGTATGGAAGGTATACCCCATGTTGCGATTTCAAAGATGCTACCCGCACCTGCGCGGGAGACGACCAACTTCGCCACACCAGCGACCATACGTAGGGATAGTTCGTTCAGATATCCGTACGGTCGGTAGTTCTTCGCGAGCGGAGAAGAACCGAGCACCACCTTCGCTACCCCCTCGACTTCGGCTATGTGAGCGGCGCCAGTCTGGTGGACTACCTGGTACTTCTGCAGCAGTTGCGGTAGGGCCGCCAGCACCGCATCGTTGATCATCGTCGCTCCTTGCGAGCCGCCTTCGATGAAGAGTACCGGTAATGATTTTTCAAGTCTCAAAAATTCGTACACACCTTCGCGTGCCGGCAGTAACAGTGATTTGCGGATCGGATTCCCCGTGAAGGCGACCTTCTCTTTTGGGAAGTACGCCGCCGCATCAGGAAACGACAGAGCGACCTTGACCGCGAACTTTCCGGCCCAACGGTTCACTCGGCTTGGGACGGCATCGGTCGCATAGATGATCACCGGGATGCGGAGTATACGTGCGGCAAAAAGCGCCGGAAAACTCCCGTATCCTCCCGACCCGAAGACGACGTCCGGGTACAGAAAGAACAAGCGCCACAAGGAGACCGCTATACCGTACGCGGTCTTGAATCCGTCGGTGATATTAAGCGGCGAAAAGTAGCGCCGAAGTTTACCGGCGGGTGTTTGGATGAAGGTGATGTTGTATTGGAACAGAAGGTCGGCGTCGTATGGGTCCGGCGCCATATAGAACAATTCAGGTTCGATCAATCGTTTGTCTCGAACCAGATCGTGTACGCCTTCGGCAACGGCGATGATGGGGTAGAAGTGTCCCCCCGAACCTCCTCCAGTAAATAAGATCTTCATACGATGTATCTAGTACTGTACCAAATAAGTATTAATTTTTCATATGCCGAGAGACGGAGAGTATCACACCGACCTCGGCCAAGGCGAAGGCCAGTGCGGTACCACCGTGCGAGACGAAGATAAGTGGAACGCCGATCAGGGGGACGAGGCCCAGCGTCGAGGCTATGTTGAAGAACGATTGTCCGACGATCAGCATCACGAGTCCCACGACGACGAGTCCCCCGAACGGGTCGGGTGCACGCGCGGCAATACGGAGTCCCAGTATGCCGAAGGTGGCGAACATGAGAACGAGTACCGTGCTACCGATGAAACCGAACTCCTCTCCTTCGACCGCGAAGATCGAGTCCCCTATCGGTTCAGGGAGGTACGAGAACTTCTCGATACTCTGCCCGAAGCCGCGCCCAGAGAACTGACCGGAGCCGACCGCAATGAGCGACTGTTGGATTTGGTACCCCGACCCTTGTGGGTCGGCGGACATGTCGAGGTAGGTGTGGAGGCGTTGCGCCACGTGCGGATAGGTGAACGCGGCCGCAGTGATGGCGAGCATGCCGACAAGGAACAATAATCCGAAGTGCCAGAGCTTGCCCCCTGCCGCAAAGAGCATGCTCACGCACGCCATGCCGATGATGATGACGCCGGCAGTATCCGGCTGGATGATAAGTATCGTCGCTGCGGTACCAGCGATCAGCCCGAGCGGCAACATACCACCGCGAAACGTTCGTATCGCCTTGACGTTGGACGAATATACCGCGGCAAGGAAGAGTATCGTGGCGAACTTCAATATCTCTTCGGGTTGGAAGGAGAACGGGCCGATGACTATCCAACGCGAGGCACCCTTGAGCGATAATCCGATATGTGGCACGAAGGTAAGAAGCGAGATACATACTGCGGCCCCGAACAGGTACGGGGTATAGTGGCGCAGCTGTTTGTAGTCGAGCCGTGCGAAAAAAACGAGCAGTCCCCCGCCGCATAGGAACCCGAACAAGAGTTGACTTGCCGCGACCGACGTAAAGCTCGCCCCGCCGTCGTGCGCCAGCAGCCCCATGGCCGCGGAGGTGAATATGAGCAGACCGAACACGAGCAGCGCGCAGAGAGTTAGCAAGAAAGGGATGTCGATGGTTCGTCTCATACAACGATACGACTACAGTAAAGCGAGCGACATGCCAACGATCGCGGCGACCGCACCGACGATCCAGTACCGCATGGTGACCTTGTACGCTGGCCAGCCGATAGCTTCGAAGTGGTGGTGCAGTGGCGCGATGCGGAGCAATTTCTTCCCAAACATTTTTTTGCTTACCATCTGCAGGATGTTCGAGCATACGGTCACCACGAGCGGGAGCGCGATGATCGGCAGCGCCGCGACACCTTTGCCGTGACTCAAGGTGTCGGTGAGGAAGGCTATCACGACGAGTGCCAGAGTGAGTCCCATGGTCCCTGTTTCGGACAGGTAGAAACGGGCGGGCGGGATATTGAACCATAAGAACGCGAGCAGTCCTCCCGCGATCGCCCCGGACAGTGCGGCGAGGTCGAGTTGATTTTGGAAAAAGGCTATGCCTGCATATGCAGCGAAGATCGAACAGAAGACGCCTCCCGCGAGTCCGTCGATACCGTCGATAACACCCCCTGCATAGATGAAGAGTGCGACCAGTATGAAAAAAGGAATGAATAAGACACCAAGTTCTATGGGGGTGGCGACGAGTGGGAACGATATGGATGAGACGCCGAGCTTGCTATAAAACCAGTAGGCACACAGAAGTGCGGTTACTGCGACGAAACCAAGGCGGGTACGAAGACGCAGCCCCTTCCTCCCCTGTACCTCATACAGGTCGTCGAGAAGTCCGACGAGCGCGCCCGCAAGGAGTGCGGCAAGCGGCACCCAGGTTTGGCTTCTGCTTATGAACGCAAGCGAACCAAAACCATCTGGGACGAGTGCTGCGAGCGTCGACAGGAGCAGTGCGCACAGGATGACACTCCCCCACACCACGACGCCGCCGAGTCGAGGTGTGCCGACCTCCTTCTTTTCGTGTAGTGCGTTGAAGATTTCGGCTGGCGTACCATCAAGGGCGGTCTTCCCACCTTTTGGTTTCCACATTTCGTACTTGTAGAGAAAATGCGCGATAAAGGGGGTCGTGCCGATACCGATAAGAAAAGATATCGTGGTGGGGATGAATACGCGCATTATTTCGGGAGATGTCATATATTCTTTAGTTTTTTCGTGCGATGGAGATAAGTGTTTGCATGTCGTCGAATCGTCCATCCCTGGTCGACCCTAATACGACCGCGACCAGTGGGTGGTCGATCTCTCTGTCGAAGACCGCGACCAAATTCCCGCCTGCTAGGGTAGTATAGCCCGTTTTTGCGCCAATGAGGCCCGGGGTTGTGAGAAGTGGAGCAGCGGTCGCGGGTTTGGTCAACACACGGTCCCCGACGTGTATCGAGACGCTGCTTTGTTGTGTCTGTTCGAACAGGGTCGGATACTGTTTATAGAACAGAGCCGCCAACCGAGCGACGTCGTATGCCGAACTGTATGCGCCCGAGGTGTCGGCACTCACGTCGAGGCCGGTCGGATTACGAAAGTAGGTTTCGGTAAACCCGAGATCCCTCGCTGTTCGGTTCATCCGGTCGATGTAGTTGGCGCCGAGACTCTCCGCCGCAGCCTGCATCGCGTCGTTGGAGGATGCTACCAAACCCAGACGTAACAGCTCGCCGAGCGTCACGACGTCACCAACCTTGAGTCCCGAGCCCTCTTCCGGGGCGAGCGCGCTTGGTGTGATGGTCACTCGGGTATCGGGACTTTCCGCGGTGAGAACGATGTCGGCGGTCATGAGTTTTGTAATCGAGGCAAGCGGCAGTTGCATGTCCGCGTTCTTTTGGAAGAGAATGCGACCATCGGTCGGGTCGAAGATGATCGCGGCTTTTCCGATGAGCGCTGGTTGTGCGGTTATGGTAGGCGGGAATGCTGCAACTGCGGCTGCCGGTCCAGCATCAAAACCGTCACGGTGCAGTATCGCTATGGTCGTACCCCCTATGACCGCACCAGCCGATACGACAAGCGCACAGGTAAGTGCCACTGCGGTCTGCCTTGTGCGTGGTATGCGTACACCCCTCATACGTGATCTTCGTGTGTCCCTCGATATGCGTTCTCGAGTGCGGTTAGTTTCTCTCGTGTCGTGTCGAACGCAGGCAGGTCTCGTGGGTGCGTCGCACCCATCTCAGCAAGTGTCTCGGTCGTAGCTTCGTACAGGAACGAACCTTTCGTGTTCTGCACGCGACGGATAAGCCCGCGGGTGGCGAGCGTTCGAATGGTCTGCGACGAATTGACGCCACGGATAAAATCGATATCGGTGCGTGTGAGAGGCCCTCGGTAGATGATCGCAGCCAACACCTCGAGTCCGGCACGCCCCACGTCACGGCCTAACTCGTCGCGCCGGATATGTTCCATGAGCTCTGCGACCACGGGGGCCGTGCGCAATTCTATCGTCGTACCATCGTCGACCACGACGATACCGCGGTCGTGTGCGTGCTGTAGGGTGGCTATGGCGGATTCGAGCTGTGCTGGTTCGACGGCGAGCATCTTGAGCAGCTCGTCGCGCGAAAGAGGCTTCCCTAGGCCGAAGAGAAGTCCCTCAATGTGTGCTCGAAGTGTGTCGTCATTCATAGGTTGGAAGGGATACGGCATCGGACTGGAGCGTGATATCTCCGAAGCGTTCATGCTGCTGTGCGTTGATTATACCTCGCTTTACGAGTTCGAGCAGCGCTAAAAAGCTGACGATGACCGTGTGTTTCATCTCGGCGACCTCCGCGCCGTCGTGTGCGGTCAGTCCACTGAACTCTTTGAACGAAAGTGTGAAAGCGTTCGATATCCGGTCCGCAAGCCGCTCCACCATCTCTTCGAGCGAAACTATCTTTTTCACAGAGACCTTCGGGAGCGCGAGCGCGGTCGGGAAGCCGTCAATGAGCGACTGTGCGGCAGCGCGCAGTGCGTCCGGAGTTATGGACGAGTCGAACACGAACAGAGGTTCTGGCTCCGGTGCCTCACCCGGGAACAGATATGGTCCGCGGGCCGCGATCCCGAGCGATTGCGCCGCTTCTTTTATGAGTTGATAGATGGCGAGCCGGTACTCGAGTTCTTTGATATCCTTTGCCTCCTCTCCTGTGATAGAGAGTGTCGGCAGCAACGATCGGGATTTGATCAGTAGTAATGTCGCGGCAAGCGAGATGAACTCCGCCGTCTCTCCGACCGGCAGCTCGTCCATAGCGTTGATACGCGCGATGTACTCGTCGGTGACCTCCGCAAGCGAAATGTCGTTGATCAGGAGCTTGCGCTTCTCTATCAATTCGAGCAAGAGGTCCAGTGGGCCTTCGTAGATGGGTGTTTTGACGGTTGGGGCGCTCTGCATTCGCCTATTCTACTCCATGTTCGATCAGTTTGAGTAGAAAGCGAACGGGTGCACCCGCGGCACCTTTGGCGAGGAATTCGTTCGCGGTCGCCGTCATGCGCGGTGCCATGTCGACATGTATCCACAGGCAGCCAAGCTCGTTGGCGAACTCCTTGAGGAACATGCCGCCCGCGATAACGCCTCCGTAGCGGCTGTTACCGTCAGTCGAAATGTTCGGCACATCCGCGAACGTACCTTTGGTCATCGCCTCGTACTCTTCCCATGCTGGAAATGGCCACAGGTAGTCGCCACTTTCCTCGGCGAGATTCATGATGGTAGCGATCTTACTCTCGTCGTTGGTCATACAAGCCGATGCTTGGGTACCCAGAGCGATAAGCGAAGCGCCGGTCAGCGTCGCTACGTCGACGACCATAGCGGGTTCGTATCGCTTTGCGTAAGTGATACCGTCCGCAAGGATGACTCGCCCTTCGGCATCGGTGTTGAGTATCTCGATCGTCTTGCCGGAGAGCGACTTGAGGATGTCACCAGGGCGGACCGCGTCACCACTCAGATTATTCTCGACCGCGGGGACCAACCCGACGACATTGACCTTGAGCTTTAGTTTGGCGACGAGCGCAAGTGTGTGTATGACCGCAGCGCCACCCGACATGTCGAGGTGCATCTCGTACATATGGTCGCCTGTCTTGATATTGAGTCCCCCGGTGTCGAAGGTGACTCCCTTGCCAACTAAAACCAGCGGTTTTAGTTGTCCCGAGCGAGTGGAGCGAGTCGAGGGACTGCCTGCCCCCCAGTATTCCATCACGATGAATTGGGGTTCGTGGGTCGACCCCTTGGCAATGCCCATAACTGCCCCCATACCGAGTTTCTCCATCTCTTTAGGTCCAAGGACCTTAAGGGTCGCTTTCGAGCCCTGGAGGGCCTTTTTGGCCGCCTGGGAGAGGTTTTTTGGGGTCATGTCCCCGCCAGGGACGTTAGAGAGCTCTCGGCAGGCGTTCACCTCCCGCGCGATGATCTGGCCCCGTTCAAGCCCCTCCTTCCCCTCTTTGGAGACCCCCTGTATCGACACTGTCCGCACGAAGGCGAACCCTTCCTTTGGCGCGTGTTTATAGGTGATGTGCTCGTAGTCGGCCATATAGAGCGCGGTCGCGGCGAGCTCCCCGAGGCCCTGGTCGGATACCCCGTCGACAGTAAGAGCGCGCATATCCTTCCAGTCGAGCGTGATAGAAAAAATACGATTTTGCTTCGCAAGCGAGATGACCTTGCGCATGAGCAAAATGACCTTACGACGAGTCAGGGGCTGCGCGCTGCCCCCGCCGACCACAAGCTCTGACCCGGTAAAACGCGACACAAAACTCTCGACGAATCGGACCGAGACCGACTCTTTTTCGGGTGTATATGTTAGTTTCATACCTCTCACTGTACCTGTGATGTGCGGGGGCGCAAATGTTGACAACTAATAATTTCGTTTGTATTATAAAACTCAGAGTACTCCATATCCACCAGGGGTATAAAAACTGGAAGGAAGAGCGGTTATGACGACCGACGGTTCTGCGACCCGTATCTTGGTCGTTCGGGAGTCCCGAGACGATAGGCGGCAAATGTGCGATATCTTGAGGCGAATGGGGTATATGCCCGGCCAATTCGACTCGACGGACACGGCAACGAAGGCGCTGAAGATGTTGCGGAAGGGCGACTTCGACCTGGTCATCTGCGACTGGGGTATGCACCACATGAGCGGGTTCCAGCTGTTGGAGACGATCCAAAGCGAATCCGCTTTAGTGCAGGTCCGCGTCATCTTGATCGTGACGGACATCCAAGAGAATGATGCTGTCACTGCAGGGGTGCAGCTCTGCGTCGTCGATTCCGATGACGAGAGTCTGCTGCGTATCGAGATCGAAAAAGTATTCGACATGATGCGCGAATCCGTGCAGGCCCCACCATAACCCAAAACGCGGCTCGACCCCGAGCCGCGTTTTTTGTATACATATTTTTTCGAGCTACTCCTTCTTTGTCTCTGGAGATGAAAGTAGGCCGTCGATGCGGTTCATGTCGCGGGGGAAGAGGGTCGCTTCGCGGATGTTTTTGAGCTCCAAGATCTGCATCGTCATGCGCTCGGCACCGAACGCAAAACCGCCTTCGGGTGGTGCGCCGTAGCGAAAGGCTTCGAGGAACATCTCGATCTTTGCCGGGTCCATCCCCCACTGCTCGACATGCTGCATCAGTTGCGCGTAGTCGTTGATACGCCTGCCCCCCGAAAGCCATTCGCGCCCGCGGCACAGGAGATCGACGCCCTCGTTGAACTCGGGGTGTGTGGGGTTGGGGTACACATAAAAAGGTTTCTGTCGTGTCGGATAGCCGTACACATAGACGAAGTCCGAGCCGGTCTCCTCTTTGAGGATATCGCAGATGTCCTGTTCGTCCTGAGAGCTTAGATCTTTTTCGCCCACGACGTTTCGTCCGGTCTTCGCGAAGATCTTTTCTTGTGCCTCGGTGAGCGAGAGTGTCGGTGTGGTGTCGAGCATGGTCGGCAGTGTCGCGCCGAGGAACTCGAGCTCCTTGCTGCGGTGGTCCTTCAGTTCCTGCAGGATATGGCGGACGACGTTCTCGGACATGTCGCGCACATCGCGCCACGAGTCGATGAACCCCATCTCTGCGTCGAGCGAGACGAACTCCGTGATGTGACGGGTGGTCGAGCTTGGCTCGGCACGAAAGACCTTGTTGACCGAAAAGACGCGCTCGAACGCGGTCATGACGATCTGTTTGTACAACTGCGGCGACTGGGTGAGGTACGCCTTCTTGTCGAAGTATTCGACCTCGAAGACCTCGGCTCCACCTTCGGCGCTCGCGGGCGTAATGGCTGGTGCCTGGAACTCGAAGAAGTCCTGCGACTTCATGTACTCGCGGAAGGAGTCGATGATGGTCGCCTGTACCTTGAATATCGCCTGAAGTCGTGGGTGGCGCAGCGTGAGCGCGCGATGGTCGAGCTCGGCGGTGAGGTCGAGGTTGTAGCCGCTTGCCGACATGTCGAACGGGAGCGGCTCAGCCTTGGCGAGGATGGTGAGCGCGGTCACCTCCAGCTCGATATCGCCGTTTTGGACTTTCGCGTTGCGATTCTTCTCGGGGCGCGCGTTGACTTTACCTTCGACCGCGACGACGTATTCGCTGCGTATCTCTTTTGCTGTTTCAATAGCGGCCGAGCTTGGCAACACCACTCCCTGCACCGAACCGGAGCGGTCGCGGAAGTCGAAGAAGACCATCTTGCCCTGGTCGCGCCGAACAGAGACCCACCCTTTGATGAGCACCGCTTCTCCAACTTTACTGCCTAGTTCCCCGATAAGTGTTCGTTCCATACTCGTGCTTTGTTTTTTATAAAATAGTTTTTTGTTACAACGTGGCGCCCACCTTTTTGCGCACCTCTTGCATCTTTGCCGAGGCGATCGCTCGTGCTCTATCACTCCCCTCCTTCGCGACCCTCACGACGTCCGCGTCGGTGATGCTGCTTCGCTTCTCGCGCATGGGCGCCACAAATGCGTCGATGTCTTCGATGAGCGCCTCCTTGAGCACCTTATACTTTCCCTTATTGGATTCATACAGCTGTGCAAGGCGCTCTTCGGGGTGGAGTAGTTTGTGGATCGCGTAGACGTTCTCGGGTCGGTCGCCCGAAGAGTCGGTGACGATACTCATCACCGCCTTCGCAATCTCTTCCTTCGTACCGAACAATGGGATGGTGTTGCCATAGCTCTTGCTCATCTTCTTGCCGTCGGTGCCGGGGACTATCGCGACCTCCTTCATGATGCGCTCCTGCGGCTCCTTAAAGGTCGGGCCATAGGCGAGATTGAACTTCGCCGCCGCCTCGCGCGTGTACTCGATGTGCTGACGCTGGTCTTCGCCCACCGGCACCACGTCGGTGTCGTAGAGGAGGATGTCCGCTGCCATCAGGAGTGGGTAGTTAAAAAGCCCTGCGTTGGCGTCGAGTCCTTTGGCGACCTTGTCCTTGTAGGCGTGCCCGAGCTCGAGCATGGCGACTGGTACGACGCACTCCAAGATCCAGGCGAGCTCGGGATGTTCTTGAACTTGGGACTGTTGAAAGACGATGGACTTCGCGGGGTCAATGCCCAGCGCAAGGATATCCTTAAAGGCGTTGAGGGTGTTGGTGTGCAGTGTCGCCGGGTCCTTGACCGAGGTCAGCGCGTGGTAGTCGACGATGCTAAAGACGCAGTCGAACTCCTCCTGCATATCCTTCCACTGGCGCAGAGCGCCAAAGTAGTTCCCAATATGCAACGTCCCCGAAGACTGCACACCACTAAAAAGCCGCTTTTTGTTCGCCATACCGCTTAGTGTAGCAGAAAAAAAGTCCCAGGAGACTCTTGACAATTAATCATTTGCTGTATATGGTTTTATTTGGTTAGGACTGTCCAGCGGTATGCCTTCCGGGCTTACGCCCCCGACGTGTATGTCACCGTTCAGCGATCGGTCAGGGGACAGTCAACTGCCAGGAGTAGGTGCTACACGTTGCTGTGTAGGAGAGATATCCTGTGCGGGAGCAACATCACACGATGGTGTTGTCGTTGTGTGTCGGTATTATGGCGACGAAAACGGAGGGCACCGACAACCAGACTTTCGTTTTCGGCAGGCTGCACGAGCAACAGTGTAGCCTTTTTCTTTTCTCAGACGTTCCCTGCTTTTTTGCAGCTGTCATTGTCACGGCTAAAATGGTATACCAAAAAATTCCTTATCCTGCCTTGTTGCGTGAACTTGACATATCTACTATTAATATGCTATATTATACTTAGTCGAACGGGCGTTTTTGCCCAAAAATATGGCCGAGGAGGGCCAAAGAGATGACCGAACCGCAAACGACGGCAGAGCTTCTCCAGGAGCCGCTGCAGTGGTGGAAGGCCATGAAAGCGCGTCTTGTCGCCAATCCAAGGGTAACCAGCGAGATGTACTACCATGCTCGCGAGGTGGTAGTACGTGCAGAAGGGCTGGGCGTTCCTCTTGAGAGTCTCGGATTGAATGCAGGGGATCTTCGAGCTCTCCGCGAAGATGCCGAAAAAGGCCAAGAAGAGGTTGACGACCACGAACGCTTCATGGCCGAGGCAGACGACCTCGTCAACGAGGACTAATAACGATGAGAAATCGCGCCGGCTACAACGAACGCGCACCAGAGATGGTGCGCGTTTAATCTTTATATTCCTCCTCTTTGAGTTTATTTATAAATATCGTGTGTGCCCACATCGTGGAACAATGCTCCATTTTTTATGAACTCAAACAAGACACGATAGTCCCTGTTTATGTAAAACGACCATAGTCCCGCGAGCGGGCCGTGGAGTTTGTGGGTGTGTAGTCCAGGATGCATTGGGTCAACTCTGAACAATCGATCCTTTCGGTCGACCATATTTTGTACTGCCTCGGGTAACTTTTTGTATGCTCGCTGAAATTCTGAGGAATAGTGGATTGTCAGCGGTCGCTTTTGCATACCTATCGAAAGACTCGTGGAGATGGTGCGATGGTCGTTCGGTCGCTTTTATACTCTTTTCGTCCATGTTGGACTTTCTTGAGTGCGTCCTTTACTTCCTTTTGCCATTGCTGAAAAAGGTCGTATTCCTTTTTGGGTACCAAGTATTTTTGCTCAAGTGTTTTTTGCTTTTGTGCGGTGACTATTGCCATAATGTTGATAGTATACCACAATACTGCTCTTTATATCCCCTCCTCTTTGAGTTTCTCGACCAGGCCTTTGGCGGTGCGGGAGAGTTTGTGTGGCAGGGTGATCTTAATGCGGACATAGAAGTCGCCTCTTTTGCCACGGGGGTTCGGGATGCCTTTGCCGACGATCTTGAGGAGTTCGCCATGGGTCACTCCTTGGGGGATAGTCACCGTGTCGTCGCCGTCGAGCGTCGGGATGGTGTACTGTGCGCCGAGGAGCGCGTCGGTCAGTTTAATGTTGAGTTCGGTGACGATGTTGGTGCCATCCTTCTTGAACCGCGGGTCGGGGCGCACATGGATCTTTACATACAAATCGCCCGAAGTACCGCCTGCGACCGCTTCGCCCGCTCCGGTGAGTCGTATCATCTCGCCACCGTCGATACCTGAGGGTACCGCTATCTCTATCTCCTCTTGTTTGCGATACACGCCCTCGCCGCGGCAGGTGTGGCACTTCTCTTTCGGGATCTTGCCGGTCGCGTGGCAGGTGCGGCACGGACTCTCCATGCTAATAGTGCCGAAGAACGAGTTGGTGGTCTCGTGGAGCTTGCCGGTACCATTGCAGTGGGTGCAGGTGATGAGTTCGGTCTTTGGTTCGGCACCGCTACCTTTGCACGTTTCGCATACTGCCGACTTGGCGAGGAGCACCTTGCGTCGTACACCAAAGACCGACTCGGCGAACGTGAGTTCGAGATCGATGGAGATGTCGCGCCCACGACGCGACCGCCCAGGACCCTGATTGCCGAAGAAATCGGTGAACACATCGCCAAAGTCGAATCCGAATCCGTTCTGGAAGGCATCTTGGAACTGTGAGAAGTCGAACCCTGCCGCACCACCACCGAAGCCAGCTCCCGGACCAGGACCTGCACCGTCGCTAAAGACGCGACCGTAGGAGTCGTACTCGGCGCGCTTCTTGTCGTCGGAGAGGATGGAGTATGCCTCGGAGACCTCTTTGAACTTCTCGACATCGCCGGTCGCTTTGTCGGGATGTAGCTTGTGCGCTAGTTTATGAAAAGCTTTCTTTATCTCTTCCTTCGAGGCGCTCTTCGTGATACCAAGCACTTCGTAGTAATCTTTTTTGTTAGACATAGTCGACCATATTCTACCAGAGAAGTGACGCTATGCAAGAAGTCTCTTTTTATTCTCGATCGCCTACCATGTCTTCCTCGTTCGTTTCCGCATCTTCGTCGGGGATGAATCCGCCCGCTTGGATGCTCCAGAGTTTTTGGTAAAGGCCGCCCTGCGCCAGCAGCTCGTCGTGTGTGCCGTCGGCGACCACCGAGCCTCCTTCAAGCACGATGATCCGGTCCATCTTCATGATGGTCGAGAGGCGGTGGGCTATTACAAGTACTGTTTTGTGCTGCATCAAGATCGCGAGCGCGTCTTGGATGAGGTGTTCAGACTCGGAGTCGAGGCTGGATGTCGCCTCATCAAGTATGAGGATCGGTGCGTTCTTCAGCAGCGCACGAGCGATGGCGACGCGTTGCCGTTCACCGCCTGAAAGCTTAACGCCACGTTCACCGACGAACGTCTCATACCCCTCTGCGAGACCAGAGATGAACTCGTGACAATGCGCTTGTTTCGCAGCCTCGAGCACCTCCTCATCGGTCGCGTCGCGTCGGCCGTAGCGGATATTGTCCATGAGGCTTCGGTGGAAGAGTACTGGTTCTTGCGGTACAAAAGCGATCGCTTCGCGCAAACTATCTTGTGTGACCGCAGCGATATTTTGTCCGTCTATCTCGATCGAGCCACCTTTGACGTCGAACATACGCAACAAAAGCCTTGTGATGGTCGACTTGCCCGCACCCGAGGGTCCCACCAGCGCCACTCGTTGCCCACCGGGGATGGACAGTGTCAGGTGCTGCAAGATCGGTTTCGTTGGAGTGAACGCGAAGCTCGTGTCGACGAACGTTACATCGCCTTTTGTGACATGGAGCGGTCGTGCCTTGGACGCGTCGATTATCTCATGCGGCGTTCGTAGGATCTCGATCATCTCGCTCGCGTCGGCGATCGCACCATAGAATCCACGCAGGTCACGATTAACGCCAAAAAGTCGGTTGAACGCGGTCAGCAGATAGGATTGTACTAGCACGAAGTCGCCGATGGTGAGCGAACCTTGCTTCCACAGCACAAGTGTTCCGTACAACATCGCGATCTGTATGACGAGCATGAAGAGCCCAAGCCATGCCCATGTCCAGTCCTCCATCTTCCACAACTTTCGAGTCGCGTCATGCCACTCGCGTATCGTGACCTTGAAGCGTGCGAGTTCGTACGTATGAGCCGCGAAGAGCGCTATCGCGGACTGGTTCGATATCGCATCCGCGAGCGTGCCGGTGACCCGTGTGTCCGTGGCAGCCTTCATGATACGGGTCGGTTGCCGACTTTTCGCTATCCATATTTGAAAGCTGACGAATAAGACGGTCCATACGGCGAGCAAAAGGCCAAGGATATAATTACGCACAAAGAGGATACCGATGGCACCCAGCATGAACATACAGGTCGGCAGGAATTGGAACGAGATCGCGTCGAATAGTCCCTCGAACGACCGTGCGAACTGTTTGACCTTGTGTGTCAGTGAGCCGGAAAAGTTCGAAATGAAGAAGGTATGTGAGTGCTCAAGCAGATAGGCAAAGGCATCCGTCTGCAGTTCGGTCATGATCCGTGCCTCCATCGCCGCGGTAGTGAATGTTTGGCTTCGTACCGCCATCCAGTCGATTATCCACACGACGGAGATGAGAACGAGTAGATGCAGCAAGACCGACAGGGGGATGGTGTCGGGCGTTCCTCCAGCGAGCAGGTTAAAGAGCGTCCGCATGTACAGCGGTGCCACGAGGTTGGTTATCTGCAAGACAAGGCTGCTCCCGAAGATCAGCCCAAGCGTCCACGGACGTTGCCTGAGATACTGCCAATATGTATGGAGCACGGCAGATATGCCGACCGCTTTGGTTCGAGGCTTTTGCATGAAATTTTACTGTACCACGAGCGAACCTTCCTGACAGCACAGAAAGGTTTGCTTCATGTCGGATATGGTAAGCGGTGTTACTGCTGCGCAGCGTCGCCTGGTGGAGGAGTCTGCGTATCTTGCTCCGAGGAGTTTGCGGAATCAGCTCCGTTAGTTTTCGGTGCTTCAGATGCAGAGGCTTTCTGTATCGCCTCGTAGACCTTGGTGAGCTCTCGGGAGAGATCTTCGGTCGCGGTCTTGATGTCAGCGACGTTCTCCGCGCCTTTCTTCGTCTCAAGCGTGGTAATTTTTTCGTTGATACTGGTCTCGAGCTCTGCTGGGATCTTACCTTTGTTGTCGGTAAGTGACTTTCGTGCAGTGTAGACGAGCTGCTCGGCTTCGTTGCGGGTGCTTGCGAGCTCGACCTTCGCCTTGTCGGCGTCGGCGTTAGCTTCGGCCTCCTTGCGCATCTTCTCGATGTCGGCGTCGGAGAGTCCTGAGGATGCTTCGATGCGGATCGACTGCTCCTTGCCAGTCGTCTTTTCCTTCGCTTTGACGGAGAGAATGCCGTTCGCATCGACGTCGAAGGTCACCTCGACCTGTGGGAGGCCACGAGGTGCAGGCGGGATGCCGTCGAGCACGAAGCGACCGAGCGACTTGTTGTCCGCGGACATCGCGCGCTCGCCCTGGGTGATGTGGATCTCGACCGACGTTTGGTTGTCCGCTGCGGTCGAGAAGATCTGCGAGCGACTGGTCGGAATGGTCGTGTTGCGCTCGATCAGCTTGGTCGCGACGCCGCCCATGGTCTCGATGCCAAGCGAGAGCGGGATAACATCGAGCAAGAGCACGTCGCGCACTTCGCCGCCGAGGATACCACCCTGGATAGCCGCGCCGATGGCGACGACCTCGTCTGGGTTCACGCTCATGTTCGGCTTCTTGCCGAAATACTTCTCCACTGCCGCTTGGAGCGCAGGCATGCGGGTCTGGCCGCCGACGAGGATCACTTCGTTGATGTCAGTGATCTTGAACGGTGACGCTTCCATCGCACGCTTCGTGATAGAGATAGCGCGGTCGATGAACTCTGCCGAGATCTCTTCGAGCTTCGCGCGCGAGAGCTTGATGAGCAAGTGACGGGGGCCCGAGGAGTCGGAGGTGATGAACGGGATGTTGACCTCGGTCTCGACCGCGGTCGAGAGCTCGATCTTCGCCTTTTCGGCTGCTTCGTCCAGTCGCTGGCGGGCGAGCGGGTCGTTGCGCACATCGATGCCGCTCTCCTTTTGGAATTCGGTCGCCAAGTAGTCGATGATCTTTTGGTCGAGGTCCTTGCCGCCCAGGTGTGCGTCGCCGTCGGTCGAGCGAACTTCAATCGAGCCTTCGCCCTCGGTACCCATGGTCACTTCGAGCACCGAAATGTCGAAGGTACCACCGCCGAAGTCGAAGACGACCACTTTCTCGTCCTTCTTTTTGTTGAATCCGTACGCGAGTGCGGCTGCGGTCGGCTCGTTGATAATACGCTTGACGTCGAGCCCCGCTATCTTGCCCGCGTCGCGGGTGGCAGCGCGCTGCGCGTCATTAAAATATGCGGGTACGGTGATGACCGCTTCGGTGATGGTCTCGCCGAGACGCTTCTCTGCATCTGCCTTCAACTTTTGAAGTATCATCGCCGAGATCTCTTCCGGTCGATACCAGGCCTGTCCTGAGCCTGTCGAAGAACTACCCATTGCGACCTCGATGCCGCCGTTCTGGGACTTGCGCATCTCGTAGGGCACGGCAGCCTTGTCCTTCTGCACCAGCGGCTCGTCAAAGTTGTGGCCGATGAAGCGCTTGATCTGGTAGACCGTGTTCTTCGGGTTCGTGACCGCCTGGCGACGCGCGATGAGGCCGACGAGCCGCTCGCCGGTCTTGGAAGTTGCGACGACCGACGGGGTCGTGCGCGCGCCCTCGGCGTTCTCGATGATCTGTGGCTCGCCCGCGCGCATGACCGCGACCGCTGAGTTCGTCGTGCCCAAGTCTATACCAAGAATTTTTCCCATAGTTTTTTATCTTTAGTGAATAAAATAATTATTACTTTTTGTGTGTGAACACCGACACCTGTGCGGGCCGGATGATCCTATCGCCAATACTATAGCCGGAGCGCTCGACAGTTTCAATAGTGTGGTCGAGCGACTCGTCGTCAGTGCTTACCTCGCGTAAAGCTTCGTGTTTGTACGGGTCGAACTTCTCGCCCTTGGGGACGAACTGTTTGATGCCGACCTGCGAGAGCGAATTGATGAGACCCTGATAGAGCGAGCTGATCCCCTTCTGCCACTCTGCCGAGCCCTCCTTAAAGGACTTACTCCCGAGCGCCATCTCGAACGAGTCGAGCGTGGGGATGACGGCTTCGGCGAATTCCGCCTTGATGCGCTCCTCGCGGTCAGAGTGAAGCGACGCCTCTTCGCGCTTGAAGTTGGCGAAGTCGGCCCGTGAGCGCTGCCAGCCCTCCAAATATTCCTGCTTCTCCTCGACCGCCTTCTTTAATTTTTCCCGCAACTTCTGCACAGCTGCCGCCCCACCCTCTACCTCCTCCTCACTCTCGAACTCCGTATCCAAAACATTGTCTTCTGAGTCAACCATAGTGTCTGTATTCTACACAAAAATACCCTTAAGTCAAAAAAATAAATCCCCCGCTCCCCATCCTCGCCTAGGATACGAGATGGGGGGGCGGGAGTAAAGGTGGAGTGGCGAAAACCTCCGTCACACGTTTGGTAGTTTCTGAATATCTACAGCAAGGACTCTCGATTCTTCTTGAAGCCCGGCAATTTCTGCTTTGAGGGCTGCGATGCGTTCGTCTACTGCAGCCTTCCTGGTCTCAAGCGTCTTCTTGGATTTGAGAAACTCCTCAGTTATCAGTTCACGCCAACTTTCTATGAGAGAACGGAACCAGTCTCTCGCGGACTCTTCCTCATTGGGAGGACACCGCGCAAGAACTACTCGTGCGAGGACTGAAGGCTCATTTTCCCTTAATGGCCAGGGTAGTCCGAACCCTTCTGATAACAAAGTTCCTACTGCCGCATCAACACACTCATCACAAATAAGCGCATTTTTCCCCCGAACAAGCTTTTTGACTTCGCTGAAGTGTTTGCTGCAAAATGAGCAGTGCAATGTAACTACAGGATCGCATTCGGCCATAACAAATCTCCAGTTTGTTGGTTTCGCAGTCATCCGGCTATGCCGGTGCGTACAGCCAAATTACAATAACTTATATATAAAAACAAGACCCTGTTGCCAGAGTTTTAATAAGCAAGGTGCCACCTTGCTTACAGCCCTTCGAGGATTCGAATACGCTCCTCTTTTGAAATACTGAGTGTTCGCAGATTACTCAATATGACATGTATCGGCACACGCTCTCGCGCCGGCACGATAATTGGTCTCCGCAACCCCGCTTTCTTGTACTTTCGATGACTGCCATCTTGATGGCTTCCTGCGAAATATGCGGCGGTTGCCACCCCGTCTCGATACTCTTGCTCCAGCCTAATTCAGTAAGCACTTCATCAAGCGTATTGTGTGCGATTAAGTCCTCAAAGAAGATATCCACAGCCTCGGCGAACATGCGCTTGGCATCCTCTTTGTCGTCTCCTGCGGTTGAAAGATCAAGTGCAGGAGTATACGCAACGACTGCGTCGCCATCTTCGATAAAGGTTACTGGCAGATTTATTTTGAGTTGGAGTACTTCCATGACGGGTATTATACCACAAGATATAGAAAGCAAAACCCCGCCTTAAGCGGGGTTTTGGGAGAAACTAAGGGGATTATTAGCGCTTCGACCACTGCTTGCGCTTGCGGGCTTTGACGAGACCGGGCTTGCGGCGCTCCTTCGCGCGTGGGTCGCGCTTGAGGAAGCCTTCTTTCTTCAGCGTCGTACGCAGGTTGATATCGTACTCGGTGAGTGCGCGCGCTATTGCATGACGAACGGCGACCGCCTGGCCCGCGATACCGCCGCCAGAAACCACGACTGTGATCGCGAACTGGGTCGGGAGCGTAACTTTAAGAAATGGCTCCAGTGCGGTGATGCGCAGCGGCTCCGTCATGAAGTAGGTGTTGATGTCCTTCTTGTTGACGGTCGCCGTCATGCTCGCGGCAGGAGTTATGCGTGCGCGGGCGATAGCAGTCTTGCGTCGGCCGACGGCCTCGATGTAGCGCTCTCCTTTCGGTATTGTTTTAGTGGTGGTTGCCATAATGATTAGTTTTCGATGACGAGCATCTTGATGCGCTCGCTTTGCAGACGGTTCTTCGGGAGCATGCCGAGCACTGCCTTGCGGATAACCTCCTGCTCACCCTTGCGCGCTGTGAGCATAGCATAGGTCTCGGTTTTTTGCCCGCCTGGGTAGCCAGAGTAGCGGATATAGTCCTTGTCGAGCTTCTTGTTGCCCGAGATGCGGACCTTCGAAGCGTTGATGATGGTGACCCCATCCTTCGCGACGACGTTCTTCGCGAAGTCGGCCGAGTGCTTACCCAAGAGCGCCTTCGCTGCTGCGCTCGCGACTCGTCCAAGGGTCTGGTTATTTGCGTCTATGGTTTTCATATGATTATACAAACTCGATTACGGCCATCGGACTCGCGTCCCCTTTGCGTGGACCCATCTTCACGATGCGGAGGTACCCGCCTGGGCGCGTGGTGTACTGCTTCGCGGTCTCGAGAAGCTTCTTGACCGTTATCGCATCGCCAAGCAAGCTTTCGAGCAGGCGTCGATTCGAGACCGAATCCACCTTGCCGCGGGTGACCATCTTCTCAACAAGGGGGCGGATCTCCTTCGCGCGCGCCTGCGTCGTCTTGATGTGACCCTCTAACACGAGAGAACGTGCGAGCGAGCGAAGGAGCGCCCGGCGTTCGTCGGTCTTTCGTCCAAATTTTCTGTTTACATTTCCGTGCCGCATATAGGTGTTATTTGAGGACTATACCAAAGTTCGCCAAAGCGCGCTTGATCTCCTGGATCGCCTTGGGACCGAGGCCATCGATCTCGAGCAGATCCTCTTCCTTCTTGCGCGCGAGGCCGCCGACGGTGCGGATGTTCGCCTTCTCAAGTGCTGAGATGGTGCGGCTTGAGAGGTCGAGATCCTCGATGCGGGTCTTCATGGCCTCCGAGTTCATCTCGGTCGTGTTGGTAGAGGCGGAGATGTCGGTCGTGTTCGGTGCCTGCGTGTGTGCTGGTGTAGCAAGTTCCTCCTCGCGGAAACCGACGATCGCTTTCAGCTGGGTGATCATGACCTCGATGCACTGCTCGAGCGCGACACGAGGAGAGATGGTGCCGTCGGTCTCGATAGTGAGTCGTAGACGATTGAAGTCGGTGCGATCGCCGACGCGCATGTTCTCGACCTCGTAGTTCACTCGTCGGATCGGAGAGAAGATGGCGTCGACCGAGATCTCACCGATCTCGACGCGGTCCTTCTTCAACGCTTCGCGTGGGACGAATCCAAGGCCACGCTCGACGCGGAATTCCGCTTCGATCTTCGTGCCGTCGGTTATCTCGCAGATGTACGAACTCGGGTTAAGTAAACGGACCTGGCCGGGGAGCGTCAGGTCGCCGCCCGACACCTTCTTCGGTCCTTTGACCGAAAGGGTCACGGTCTGTGGCTCGCTCGTCAGTAGTTCGAAACGCAGCTTCTTGAGGTTGAGGATGACTGTAACCACATCTTCGCGCAGTCCGCTCAATGTCGAGAACTCATGCTCGACACCATCGATCTTGATCGAGGTGATAGCGGCACCAGGAAGCGACGAAAGGATGATACGTCGAAGACTGTTCCCGAGCGTATGACCGTAGCCTGGGTACAGACCATCGATCTCATACGTGCCCGCATGCTCCTCTTCGGTGACGACGCGAGGTTTACTCGGCAATGTGATTGAATACTCCATCATATAGATACAAGATGCTTAGTGATAATTTATTAACGACTATAGAATTGGATGATGACCGGCGCGTTGAACAGAAGGTCGCTCTCCGCTATTGTCGGCGTCTGTGACACCTTCGCGGACACCGCACCTTCCTCCAACTGGAGCCAGTTCGGCGTCTTGCTCTCTGCTGCCGCTTCGGTCCGGTTGGCGAACAGTGGGCTGGTTCGGCTCTCTGGTCGGATAGCGATGATGTCGCCTGCGACCACCATGTGTGAAGGAATGGTCATGCGCTTACCGTTGACCATGATATGACCGTGTGAGACGAGCTGGCGGGCCATGCGGCGTGTCTTAGCGAACCCGGCGCGATAGGCGACATTGTCGAGCCGTGCCTCAAGCCGTGACAGTAGGTTTTGTGAAGAGCTGCCGCCTTTCTTCTCCATGGCCTCAAAGACATATCGAGAGAATTGAGCCTCCGAAAGACCGTACGTGTAGCGCGCCTTCTGCTTTTCGATGAGCTGTGCGCCGAAATCGCTCGCGCCACCACGCTTCCCTTTCGTCTTGCGAGGTGCGTTCGCTACCGCAAGCTGAAACTTCTGTGTTTGACACTTCTCGAAGACTGCTGCGCCCAGTCGCTTACAAATTTTATATTTTGGTCCGATTATCATAAATGGTTTGTGTGTGAACGGTTATACGCGACGAGGCTTGGGTGGTCGGGGGCCGTTGTGTGGTACGGGGGTCGTATCCTTGATACCGCTGATGTGGATGCCTTTGGTGGCGAACGCACGCACTGACGACTCACGGCCAGCTCCGACACCAGCGATAATGACCGAGACCTCCTTCATGCCCATCGCGGTCGCTTTATCCGCAAGGAGTTCGCCGACCTTCGCAGCTGCGAACGGGGTACCCTTCTTCGCTCCAGAGAAGCCAAGTGAGCCGCTGGATGACCATGCCACCACGTTGCCCTTTTCGTCTGCGAGGGACACCTTCGTGTTGTTGTACGTCGCTTCGACATACAAACGCCCCGCATCGAGCTTGCGCTTCGATGCACGAGTCGAGCCTGCGTTTCCACGCGACCCATCGTCTCCTCCTTTTTTGACTATTCGCTTCTTACCCATAGGTTGTGTCAGTAGTTATACGATATATTTTAAGTTTTCTCAACCTTTCGACGACCAGAGCCCATCGTCTTGCGGACGTTGCCTCGGACCGTTCGAGAGTTCGTCTTGGTTCGCTGCCCACGCACTGGGAGGTGTCGTGCATGGCGTGTGCCTCGGTAGGCACCGATGTCCTTGAGTCGCTTGACGTTGTTCGCGACATCGCGCTTCAAATCGCCCTCGAGCTTAAAACCTTCGATGACCGCACGGATCTGATTCTCTTCCTCGGCGGTGAGGTCGTCTGCACGCTTGGCCTGGTCGATCTTCGCGGCCTCACAGATGTGCTGTGCGCGAGAAAGACCGATACCGTAGAGCGCAGTAAGCGCGAAGGCGACTCGTTTGTTAGGAAGTGTGATACCTGAGATACGCATAATAATTGTGTTTATCCCTGTCGCTGCTTATGGCGAGGGTTTTCGCAGATAACATACACACGCCCCTTGCGACGGAGGAGTTTGCACTTCATGCAGCGAGCTTTTATGGATGCTTTTACTTTCATTTATAGTCTTCGTGTGATCCGCCCTTTCCCTCCATAGGGATCAAGCTTAAGGAGCACTTTGTCTCCCACCAACACCTTGATACGGTGAAGGCGCATTTTGCCCGCGAGATAGGCTAAGATGACTTCTCCTCCCCCGAGTGATACTCGAAAAAGGGTATTAGGCAGGGCTTCCTCTACGGTGCCCTGCACCTCTTGTGCTTCGTTCTCCATTACCGGACAAGTGACATCATAGCAGAGAGCGTTTCAGGCGTCAAATTATGCATGATCATTGGCTGACCACAACGGTTACTTTGTTTGGATCCGAGGGGAATGTTGCCTTCCAAAACGGTCTGACGCTCGCCTCCGCTGTGGCTATCGCTGGCTCATATCCCTTGATGATGTTTTGGAAGGACGAGGTATCCTTCCCGAGCAACGCCTGCTTCAGTGCTGCGGCATCGAACTGCCATATCAATACGGGTGTGCCGCCGACACTGATATGTAATGGTCCGGTGATGTTCGTCGCACCGGACGGTACGAGCGAGACGGTGACCTTCGAAAGGTCGCGAAAGGCGATCGATTCACCTTTGTAGTCCGGCAGCGCTTGTGAGGCGAGCGCACTCGCAAGGTCGCCGATGCGCAGTATCGCGACCGTTGCGGTCGCGCCTTCGGATAGGTTAACCGTGTTGCCTGCCCCGGGAGTCTGATTGATATCCGTGTAGGTGACACCAAGCGAACCGTTCACGGCAACGAATCCTTCAGGCACCTGCGATATGGCGGCCGAACGGATGCTCGAGTCGAGTTGTTGTTTCAGCTCGTTTTGAGCGTTCGACATATCGGCGGGGGCGATAGCCGGTACGTCGCCGACCAGACCACCACTGATCGACCCTTGGGACTGGGCGAGAAATTTCGCATATTTTGCCGTACCTTTGAACCCGGGGATAGTCATCTGGACCGGAGTCGTCTGGTTATAGTCGGCTCCAGGCTTATCTGCGGTCACGGAGACGGTCACCGTGCCGGGACCCTGTGAGCCGTCAGATTTCGTGACAATACCGGGTATGGTCACCGCATTCTTGATCCGATATATCTTCCCATCAGCGGTCGACAACCGCGTGTTGGCGGTCAATGTCTGTGTCGTCGCACTGTAGGTGTTGTAGAGGGTGACCATACCGGTCGCCAGGTGGGATACGTGCTGAGTCCCGTTGGCGGTGACCGAGGTGGACGCGTACTGTGTCGCGGTTATCGTCTGGTACAAGAGCGTGCCGGACGGTCCGTTCGGTGCCGCGGTGAGGTTCTGCGGTGTTGTGACGCTCCCTGTCTTTGGAGTGAGGGTCACTGTGGCGCTTTCAAAAACGGTCGACAGTAGTAGTCCGGCGATCGCACAGGCGACCACGACTCCTCCGACCAGCCCCACGGCTCGCCAGTTCCTGCGGTGAGGGACCTTCGGACGACGTGGCGGTGGTATCCCGGCCTCATCGTTCTCGTAGTCGTCGTAGTCTTGTTGACGTTGCATACCCCCTCCTATCTTGTTGTGATGGGTCGAAGGAACGGGGATGTTTCGTATAGAGCGATCGTGTCTAGTGTCTAGCATACTGTTTATTGTATAGCATTTCCAAAGTTTTGTAGCGAGTGGGCGAACAGTGCCTCTATCATGAGGTGTATGTCCGGATTCGTCGCATGGGCAGAGACGTGTGGTGCTAAGTGCTTCGCGCGGATATCTCGTGTCGTGCCTCCGTTAGGAAACAGTTGGACGGTCTTCGTGTGTGTGGCTAACGCTCGAGCAAACCACTCCCCCATCGGCTCCGGAGCGATGACAGCGATCGTGTCCACAGGGTGTAATGTTAAAAGTTCTCGAGAGGCTTCTACGAACTGTTCGACGAAATGGTCGAACGAAGCTCGTAGCGGCTCGGCGAGGGAAAGGGGGTCGTCGGACGAGCGTCGATACAGTTGCAATGCCGAGTGAGCCTCTGGGATGCTGAGACCCGCGTGGACCTTGAGAGTTCGAAGTGCCGTATGTGTCCCCAGAGGTACGGTGGCCCGACCGATCAAATGGTCGTCTTCGATCACTAACAACTCGGTCACCTCACCCGTGACAATGCACAACAGTACCGACCCCGCGAAGAGCGTATTGGAGGTGTGCGTCGCAGCTCGTCCGAACGGATGGTGTGCGATCGGTTCGGACCCGACGACGCTTTCGGTGCTACGGCGCACATAGTCGACGACCGAGGGTTCGAATTTCCACTGCAGCCGCTCCTCTCCCCGAGAGGTGGTCGTCCACGGAGGGCCGAAAAAAAGATGCGCGCCCCGTATCCTACCCATTGGAGCGTATCGTCTATCCTGCCGGATCCGTGCAGCGATCCTGCTGGTGTGGTCAAGCGATTCTTCGACCGCCCGTTCTACTCGCCGTGCTATCTCTGCACCGGATACGGTGTGCAAGACGGGAAGAGCGACACGGTGTTCAGCGAACAGCCGAGGTTGTTGTGTGTGCGATAGTTGTGCAAGTGCCGAAGCGACACTGCCGTTCTCTATGTCGACAAGAAGGACCGTCCTCTCATCGGAATCGCTTTTCCCAAAGAGTGCTGACATACACCCATAGTATAACGCAAAAAAAGTGTACTACTCCAACACCGCCTTGATGCGTCGAATACCCGCTGCCACTGCTTCCTCCTTGAGGATCTTAAAGGTGCCGGACCGTGCAAGCTCGCCCGTGTGTTCGACGTGGGGACCGCCGCAAAACTCCATCGAGAATGCTTCTCCTAGATGCGGATGCTCCGCCGTCGCACTTTTGGGACCCACCGCGTAGACGGTGACGCGGTCTGGGTACTTTGCGCCGAACTCGTGCTCTGCACCGAGCTTCTCGGCGACCTCTTTGTCGAGTTCGTTGCGTGTGACTGGCAGGTCTTCGGCGATCTTCTCGTTCACGATGCGCTCAACCTCCTTCTTTTGTGCATCGGTTATCTTCTCTCCCCAGCTAAAGTCGATACGTAGTCGCTCTCCTGTGATATTGGAGCCGCGCTGCTTCACACTCGGACCCAGCACCATCTGAAGCGCTTTCAGGAGCAGGTGATGGGCTGTGTGAAGCCGTGTGGTCGCTTCTGAGGCGTCCGCGAGACCTCCCTTGAACTTACTCTCGCTCCCGGCTCGTGAGAGCTCCTGGTGCGCTTTCAGCAACTCCTTGAAACCCTCGATATCGATCTGCTTGATCCCGCGCTCCCCAGCCTCCTCGATGATCAACTCCAGTGGGAATCCATACGTCGTAACGAGTTGGAAGGCGTCGTTAGCAGAGATAGAACCGTCGGAGGCGAACCGTGCGAGCTCTTTGATGCCACGTTGTAGTGTGAGGCGGAATTGGGCTTCTTCAGCGCCAACGATTTGTTCTATTTCAAACAACTTTGCTTGCAGTTCTGGATATTGGTCTTTGTACATTTCAGCAACCGCACTCACGACTACCGCCAAATTAAATGCTTTTTCACCAATACCAAGTTTGTCCAAGTGCTGCACACTGCGACGGATCAGGCGGCGTACGAAGTAGCCCTGGTCAGATTTGCCAGGAATAACTCCATCAGCGATAAGAAAAACAGCAGCCTTTATGTGGTCCGCAATAATACGAAAACTCTTGGTTTCTTGTGCATTTCGTCCGTATACTTTGCCAGAACTGAGCGCAATCGCATTAAGAATGGGCGCATGACAGACTTTAATAATGTCCGGCTCATTGCTCGCAGCCATCATGAGTCGCTCCAACCCACCGCCAAAGTCTACATTCTGCTTTGGGAGTAGCCCAAATGACCCATCCGGCTTTTTAAGGTACTGCATGAAGACGGAGTTACCAATCTCCAGGAAACGTCCACAATCGCAGTTGGGGTGGCACTGAGGGCCCCACTGGGTGTCTGCCTCTGGTGATGCATGTCCACCTTTCGACGCAGTGCTTGACCCAAAGTCATAGAACACTTCGGAGTCTGGTCCGCCTGGCTCACCGACCGGCATCTTGTCGGGAGTTCCAGAGCGGCTCCACCAATTCTTCTTGGCGTTATAGTAGAAGATGCGCCCAACCTCACCATCCGCGAGTCCGAACGACATACCTTTTTGGTAGCCGTCCTCTTCGGAGCCGATTTCGACCACTTTCGCGTCGATGTTCTTCTTTTTAAAATTCGCTTTCCATATCTCGACCGACTCGGTGTCGCGCGGGACATTGTTCGCTTCGTCGCCCGTGAATACGGTTACAAAGAGTTTATGTGCGCTAAGACCGATACCGTCCTTTTCATCAGTTAAGAACTCGAAGAACCACGGCAGCTGCTCATGCTTAAAGTAGTCGCCGAGCGACCAGTTGCCAAGCATCTCGAAGAAGGTGGTGTGGCGATTGTCGCCAACCTCCTCGATATCACCCGAGCGAAAGCACTTCTGCGAGTCGGTGAGGCGGCTGCCCGCGGCATGATTCTTGCCCAGCAAGTATGGCATGAGCTGCTGCATCCCCGAACCGGTGAACAGGGTGGTCGGATCGTTCTCGGGTACGAGCGAAGAGGACGGGATGACGGTGTGCCCCCGAGCCTTAAAAAACTCCAGATATGCGGTCCTGACTTCATTGAGGGTCATAAGTAAAAGAGTATCGTCTAATGCAAAAAAAGAAAAGAGCCCGCACAAATGTGCGGGCTCGGTGGTCAGAAACCTTGTTTATTTCTTCTGCAACCTCTTTGCCACAGCCTCCGACATGTCCATAAGTATGGGCGGAAGGGGCGCGTCCTTGGGGTCCCAGATAATGGCTCCTCCACGGACGACTTGCAAACCGATAATCCTTTGCTGAAACAGGCGTTCCGTGATCGCACGTGGTTCCTCGCCCGGATAGAGTTTTTCCAGAAGCTTGTTCACGCCTCCCCACACCACGTGGACCTTGTCGATCGTCTTGCCCGGATGAGTGAGTGCGTACCGTTCGCGACACTCAGCGATCGCGGCCAGGACCACTTCGGCTTGAGAGAACTGCTGGACAAGTGCTGTTGTTGCGGTACGGGCCCGCCGTGTATTCTTAGCCATTGCTCATTGCTCATTGCTCCTTGCTTGTTGCTGTTTGCTGTTTGCTGATCGGACGGCTGCATGAGTCGTCCGCGTCCCGCGCGCCACCCTGCTCGCTTGTAAGAAAGCTGAGACAGGATAACGTACGTCCCTGGTTCTGGATACTCCTCACTCTTCCAGACCCTGGGTCCAAGAGAGAACGTGATGTTCAGTCTCTCTTGATCGTCCGAAAGCGCTACCGCGTACGGCCCGTGGTCACCGTCGCGTACGACTTTCTGGACGATAGCACGCCTTCGTTCGCTCACCACTATCCTCCTTTGACAGTGGCCATGCGACCGATCTCTGCGAGCAGTTTTTCTGCATCCGCATGGGTGCTCAGTTCGGCTTCGATCAACGCTATCTGTTGCGTTGCTGCGTCACTCTGCTTAAGGAGTGCATCGACCTGTTCGTGGATCTTGGCACGACTTGCAATGAGTTCCTTCATCTTGGCGCGCTTGGTCGGTATTTGCTTCACGAGTGCGGACAGCTCGGCAACCTGTTGCAAGAGACTCAACGGGTCTTGAATGGCCACCTCAACCCGTTTTGCGGTTGCTGGAGCTGTCATAGCATCGTGCCCACCCGGTTCGACAGGTATGGCGGCGGGTGTGTCGGACACTGAGTTGTGCAGTCGCGCCCGTGTTGCTTCAGGTATGCGGCAGTATCCCCGGGGGCCGGGTTCGAGTACGCCATTTGTTCTGAGGTGAGTCAGAACTTGGTACGGCATGTTGTACTCGGCGCGACGAGTTTCGTCGCGGTATGGGATGTTGTTCGGAAACCCAAAGTGTGCCCTGAGGATCTCCACGCAAGTTCCTGTGGAAATATTGCCCTGGTCGTCTGCCTTCTCCATGCTCATGCGGAGGAAATCATCGACACAGCGCTCATCCTCGACAAAAGTCGCGACGGTCCTGCGATGCTGCTCGTGAGCAGGTTCCGCAGGCGTGACCGGGACCTGGGGTGCTGGTGCTATTGGTGCCGGGGTGCTTACGTTCGCCCTTGGTGGAACATTGCTGGGAATTGTAGCTGGTTCTCGATGCGCGTTGCTCAGAATCCTTTCGAGCACACGCCTCGGATCAATCGCTACCATTGCTGGTTGGCCTTCTGTTGATGTGGAATCATCGAGCAGCTCCCTTGGTGCGGTGAGACGCGAATGCAGTCGCCAAGCTGACATGTTCTCACTGTAGAGCAGCATGTGTACATGTCGGTGATCTCCTCCTTCCCACGTGAGTGGGACACCGTTGATTCTTGGTTGGTGAACGTAGATCCCTGGATGGGTCACGAGTTCGGTGAAGCAGGTGCGAATGTGTATTCTCACCACATCCTCGAGTCGTGCGTCATCACAGAGGCGATGAAGTTCTGCGCGGAGCTCCTGCGCATCGTTTGGCAGCAGACCTTTTCTGCCACAAAACTTCAGACGAGCCCGACGCCTGTGACGCATCATTGCGGTCACACTGTGTCCTCCCTGTTTCGAAGTTCAGTCCAACACTAAAATACACATGTGCATGTGACTTTGTCAACCTTTTACATCCGAGGTACTATCTGGTAAGACCAGTGCAACGATATGCAAAAAACATCTCACAAGGTCGGCTGGGGGTTTGACCCAAAGAACATAGATCCTTCGATCCGTCCACAGGACGACTTCTACCACTATGCCAATGGTGGGTGGATCAAGAAGCACACCATTCCGGCAGACGAATCGCGGTGGGGATCTTTCAATATCTTGCGCTACAACACCGAGCATCAGCTCCACGCCATAGTACTTGACATGTGTGACAAAAAGTCGCCGAAAAAAGGTTCAGACGAGCAGCGCATAGCGGACATGTACCGTTCTGCGATGGATATGCCGCGTCGCAACGCGCTCGGTGTGAAGCCGCTTGCGCCATGGATCCGCGATGTGCGTGCCATCTCGACACACGACGAACTGCTATCGATGATTGGTCGTTTGCACCACTATGGGGTCGCAGTGCCGTGGGAGTTCTATATCGACCAGGACGCGAAGAACAGTTCGAAGTATCTCCTTCATCTCACACAGGATGGTATCGGCATGCCGGAGCGTGAGTATTACCTCAGCAACGCCGCCGAGCAGGTGCGCGTGCGCGAGGCGTATATCAAATATGTGAAAAAGATCCTCATGCTCTCGGGTATGACGCCAGCGGTCGCTGCTCGCGCGCGCGACGTGGTGCTGAGGATCGAGACGCGTCTCGCGAAAGCGTCGATGGTGAAGGAGGACATGCGCGATGCGGAGAAGACCTACCACAAGCGTACGCCTGCCGCCTTCCAAAGGGAAGTTCCGCAGATGGCGTGGAAGGAGTATTTCAAGCATCTGGGCGTGAGCGGCATCACCGAGTTTATCGTCGCGCAGCCGGACTTCTTTAAGGAGGTCGGGCGCATGCTCGAGGATATTAGTCTCGACGATTGGAAAACATACTTGGAGTGGCACCTTATCAACGAGTCGGCACCGATTCTCTCGGAGAGATTCGTCAAAACAAGTTTTGATTTTTATAGCAGGACCCTGACCGGTAGTACACAGATGCGTGCACTGTGGCGCCGGTCGCTCGGCGCGGTCAACGGGACGCTCGGCGAGATGCTCGGCAAGATATATGTACAGAAGCACTTCACTCGCGAGGCGAAGCGCCGTATGCAGGTGCTCGTCGACGACCTCTTCGATGCGTACGAGGCGCGTATCAGGAACTTGGACTGGATGACACCTGCGACCAAGAAGAAGGCGATCGGCAAGCTACGCGCGATGAACTGCAAGATCGGCTATCCATCGAAGTTCGATGCATACAAAGGTGTCGACATCCGTCCTGACGATTTCTTCGGCAACTTCACGCGCAGCCACGAGTACCAGCACGCGAAGGCCATGCGTCGTCTGCGCAAGCCAGTGGATCGAAAAGAGTGGTTGATGACGCCCCAGACCGTGAACGCGTATTGTCAGTTCAATCTGAACGAGGTCGTCTTCCCTGCCGCGATACTCCAGCCGCCGTTCTTCGGCGCGAGCGCGGATGATGCGGTCAACTATGGTGGTATCGGCGCGGTTATCGGTCACGAGATCTCCCACGGGTTCGACGACCAGGGTTCGAAGTTCGACGCCAAGGGTAACATGCGTTCGTGGTGGAGTACGGCGGACAAGAACCATTTCACTAAAAAGGCGGAGGTCTTGGTGGAACAATTCAACAAGTACGAGGTCGTCGATGGGGTGAAGGCGAACGGGAAATTGACGCTTGGAGAGAATATCGCCGATCTTGGTGGTGCATCCATTGCGTTCGATGCCTATATGATGCGACTCCGCAGGACAGGACGAAAGACCATCGACGGTTTCACGCCCGAACAGCGCTTTTTCCTCGGGTTCGCACAAGCGGAACAGGAGGTGGCCCGTCCGCAATTCTTGAAGATGCTGGCTGCCATCGACCCACACTCCGCCGGCCCGAACCGGGTCAATGGTCCGGTTTCGAATCTCACCGAGTTTTACAAAGCGTTCGACGTCAACAAGGGCGACCAACTCTACCGCGAACCAAAACACCGCGCGAAGATCTGGTAGTTTGACCTCCCACAACGACCGCTTCCTTCGGAATGGGTGGTATGCTCCTGTTCCATATCTGTAACGACCGTTACATACATGGAACAAGGAAGTTGGTGTAAGTTGGCATGATGAATGAACACCTCATCGCCACTCGACAGGTTTTTTGCCGTGTGCGACCAGATACTCGTTCGCTTTTTTGAAATGTCCACAGCCGAAGAACCCATTGTGGGCGGAGAAGGGTGATGGATGTGCTGCTTCGAGTACCAGGTGTTTGGTGCGGTCGATATGTTCTCCTTTTCGCTTCGCGTAATTGCCCCACAACATAAAGACCAGATGCTCGCGCTCACTGGAAAGCGCAGCTACCGCGGCGTCCGTGAGTTGCTCCCATCCCTTCCCCTGGTGCGAACCAGCGAGCCGTGCGCGCACGGTGAGTGTCGCGTTAAGCAGGAGGACACCCTGCGTCGCCCAGCGGCTCAAATCTCCCTTCTTCGCTGAAGCTTCGAAGGGCACGCCGCTTTTTTGGTCCAACTCTTTCGTTTTAGATGAATACTCACTCTCGATCTCTTTGAAGATATTCTGGAGCGATGGTGGGAGCGGCACCGTCTCATCGACCGCGAAACAAAGTCCATTCGCCTGCCTCGGACCATGGTACGGGTCCTGGCCAAGTATCACGACCTCGACTGCCTCGAATGGGCAGAGGTCAAAAGCGCGGAAGATATATTTTGGCGGCGGATACACGACCTCATCTTGGTACTCCTTGTGGACAAAATCCGAAAGCTCCTTGAAGTAAGGCTGCTTAAACTCTTCCGCCAGCCGTCGTTTCCAAGATTCGTCAATCTTTACCTCCATTTAGCTTTTTATGACGGTGGTAAAATCAGACCACTGCTCGATACGGAAGGCGCGAATATCGCGTACCGACGGGGCGAACCACCCGAGCTCTTTTAGTGCAATGATGGCTTGGAAGAGATTTGCCATGTCCTCTGACTTTGTGACATAGACGCTGCCCTGGATGCGCTCAAAACCAAAGCGCCCGAGCACTGCGGCGATATCGTTATATGCCTGCGTGATGCCTTTTGGGTGATGCTCGCTCGTCTCGGAAACCACCAAGTCAAACGTGATAGCAAACATAGATTATTCGTTAGGGTCGCCCAAGGCCTCAGCTATAGGATACGTAGTCTCTTCTCCGGTCTCAAGCACATGGATGAGTACGGAGGAGTCGTCTATCTGACGAAGCACCTCGTACAAGACGCCGTTATTGCCAAAACGACGTACCGAACCAACGAGCTCTTGTGGTGTTTGAAGCGTGTTCGCGGTCATATCTACAGTGTACCACAAGGGGCGTGTGGTACACTAGCGGCATGACGATGGCAGAGCGGCTGAAGGTGCGCGTGGCGGTGTATCTCGTGTTGCAACGGGATGGCAAGTATCTGTTCGTCCAGCGCAAGAACACCGACTACCGCAACGGCTTCTATAGCTTACCCGCGGGGCACGTCGACCCGGGCGAGTTGCCGACCGAGGCGATGGTTCGCGAGGCACAGGAGGAGGTTGGCGTCACTATCGCACCTATCGACCTACAGTTCGCGCACGTGCTGTACCGTGAAGATGTTCTAGTTGAGTACTTCTTTGTTGCTGCTCAGTGGCAAGGTGAGCCAGTCAATAATGAACCCGAAAAGATAGGCGACCTCCGTTGGGCGACACTTGCCGAGTTGGGTGCCAACGTTGTCGAGGAAGTTGCAGCCGCACTCCCATTCATCGAACAAGGCGTCGCTTTTTCGGAGATGGAAAGTAGTAGCTAGTATCTAACGCAGTCTGACTGCGTTACTTTTAACGATCGGTTATTTTTTGGCTCAGCACCGCGTTCGCATCTTCAGAAAAGTGGAATATTGCATTAAGCTTCTTGCTCTCGAGGACTTGCGGTAACCAATATTTGTCGTCGACCCACATGCGCTCATAAGGTATCTCGTCGAATGAGAACCACTGCGGCGCCATCTCTTCGCTCTCTGAAGGTTCGCCTTCCCAGTGGGTCGTCGTGTACGCGATACAGTGGAAGCTCCAATCAGGTTTGTTCTCGAACAAAAAAGTAATATCGGCTACTTCAACAAGATCGTCCTCGCTCACATCGACACCAATCTCCTCTTTCGCTTCTCGTACAGTAGCCTGTTTTGACGTTTCTGTAGCTTCAACCTTGCCGCCGGTGCCATTAAACTTCCCTTCGCCAAATCCACGCTTCTTCATTGCGAGCAATATCTCGCGCGAATCGGGCTTAATAAGGAAAAGCAGTGTGACTTCTTTCATGTATGTATTTAATACATCTTTGATCCATTAGGTACGAGCCGCTCTGGTTGGGCGAGGACGACGTTGCCGTCAGAGTCGGCGAAGCCGGTTGTGAGACACTCCGATATAAACGGGCCAATCTGCTTCGGTGGAAAGTTCACAACACAAACAACCTGTTTGTGCAGCAAATCTTCTTTCGAATAGTGAGCAGTAATCTGTGCGCTCGAACGCCTCATGCCTATCTCCGGGCCGAAATCAATTGTCAATTTATACGCTGGCTTGCGAGCCTCAGGGAAATCCTCAACCTGGATAATCGTCCCTACGCGCAGTTCCACCTTCTCAAAATCTGCCCACATAATTTCATGCATGTTGACATTCTATGATATCTTGATATTCTGCCGCAAGTATCGAGGGTGTAGCTCAGAGGCTCGATCGATGAGGACTTCTCGGTGTGCCTGAAAGGTCTGTTGTTCGCTGCAGCAGCAATGGATACTCGACACACTGGATCCTGATCAGGGAGAGTCGTGGTAGAGCGTCGCGCTCAGGGCGCGGAGGCCGGTGGTTCGAATCCACTCACCCCGACCACTCGTTCTTTTAGAGACCCTTACCAGGTCTCTTTTTTTTATTTAGAACAACTGCCCGGTCGCCTCGTGGGGTTCTTCTTTTTGTGCTACTTTCGGCCGAATCACCTCTTTCTTAACCGGTTGCGGTTCGATTGTAGGAGTGTGCGAGGACATGACGAGTCCGGCTTTGGTGAGCGACTCCTCGACCGCTCTGCGGTAGGTACAGTAGTCGCAGTCGGTCGCAGCGGGCGGGAGTTCCTTGCTATCCAAACACTTTTTGAGTTCGAAGAGGGTTGGTTCGACCCAGTCGGTAGTACCGACATACGGCACGAGCGTGACCTCGAACTCCAGCTTGCCATCGAACGCTGCTCTGTCTTTGCTGGCGTTCGCATAGACCCAATACCCCAGATCAAGGACTTGGAATCCGTTTTGTCGAAAGAGCCACTGGTACACCTCGATCTGACGCTTATAGCCGCGATGCCACTCTTCGTCGAGCGACTCGATCTTGCCATCTTTGCTCGTTGCCTTGTAGTCGACGATGATAAGTCTCCCCTCTTTGTCTTGCCACACATCGTCGACGCCGCCGCGCACCGTCATGCCGGTGGGTTTGTGATAGTACTGAATGCCGCGTTTGAGCGCATCACGCCACTCGTCCATGCGTGGGTCGTTGAGCGGCACCGCGTCCACTCCGTAGGCCGCCGCGAGCGGATGTTGCGTCCCGGCAGCACGGTGTGTATCGAATTCTTTCTTCAAAAGCTCGTCAACCGCCGAGTTGAGGTTGAAGGGGAAGCCCGGTGGACGTGCGGTACCGAGTTTGTTGTCGATGTAGAAACAACGGGCGCATTCCAAAAACAGGTCGATCTTGGAGCGTGAAAGGCGCCATTCTCTTCCCCCGTAATTCCAGCCAGGATTTCTGTGTGGTTTGTAGTATGAGCTCATGACGGTGTTGCTGTGTGACCGTCATTGTATCGCAAAACCATCGACAGTGCGAAGGAGCGCTAGTTAGGCTCTTCTCCCCACACGTCTTGTAACCACCGCTCGGTATGCGACAGCAGCGAGAAAATAAGGATACCCAGTAGCGTACAGGCGATCGCAAGGATGAAGAGTCCGTAGCCGCACGCCATCCCGACCGCTGCCACCACCCATATGCCGGACGCTGTGGTGAGTTCAATCGGATGCTCACCGCGGAACGCGGCAAGGCCGCTGCCGATAAAGCCGATCCCCACCACGACCGATGCCGCTATTTGGAGGGGGTTGATGCCGTTGAAGGCGGATAGTTCATAGCTGGCGAGCGTGCCAACGATAGCGAAAACGCACGAGCCTAAAGAGACTAGTGCGTACGTTCGCATGCCGGCATGTTTTCCGAAGAGGGAGCGATTGATCCCCATCAGAGCTCCTAGGACCACTGCGACTATCAAGCGCGCTGTGAAAGCGAACTCAACGGAGCTGAGCGGTACAGAGAGTTCGGGGTGCATACCCCCTTATCATACCTTAGCGGGTCTTGAACTTCATCCACACCTGCGTGCCCGTGGTCGCGTCTATGACGTATTTTTCATCCGCCTTGACGAAGGACTTGTTACCATTGTCGAGCGCAGCACTCACGAGATACGTCTTGCCCGAGACGGTCGCTCGCAGCAGTGATACGGTACCGGTTTTGTCACCAGCAAAGAACAGACCAGCTCCCAAGATACGTCCCGGGGTGGAACCATCGGCACTTTCGTAGACGATGATCCATGTCGGTGCGCTGAGCAATAAATCCGTGACCGCCACCTGTGAACCCGCATCCTGAGTGGCAGGGACGGTAAAGGAAGCGCTTCCTGCCGGGGCAGTGGCTGCTGGTTCGGTCGTTGCCGCAGCGGCAGGTGCGGTTGACTCGGTAGTTTCTGTGGCAGCAGGTGTTTGTGGTGCCGTCTGCGTGTCCGCCTGAGCGGTCTCACTGGTCGATGCCTCGTCGCCCGTTAGAGCTTCGCTCGTGGTTGTCGATACATCGCTTGTTCCAGAGTTCTTGTGTAGCGTTACTATGCCCCACGCGATAAGAGCGAAGACGATGATGACCCCGACGATGATGCCGATGACTCGGCCAGTCGAGTCATCTTGCAGGTCGACTGGTTCGGTCGCTTTGAGAGCTGGCTTGTTCGGTGTGGTGTTCGAACTTGTTGCAGGTTGAGACCACGACAAAGCGGGCTTTGCCTGGTTTTGATTGTGCTGCTGAGCGTTCTGCTTACCCTGATTCTGATTATTTTGATTCCCCTGATTCGAATTGCTACCGTCCATATGGATATATAGAGTTAGAGATAAATAATGTATAAAGACAAACCCGACCAGATTATATATCTTTCCCTGGTATACACAATGCTCCAACTTCTTCGAGAACGACGTCGGCACGTTTTCCATGGATCCCAAGGCTTGGAAGTGCGTGAGAATTCCGGGAAATATCGCTGCATAATACCATTTTTTTGTTCAACAAAGCCGTTTTCTCGGTTTTAGAAAGTGTGGTCAGTGCGGTGACCGGATATAATTTAGCCATATCTATCCTTTCATGTAAATCGCTTTTCTCGGGGTAATCCCACGCTAAAAGGTCGAGCCCCGCACAGAGTGCGTATTGGGTGGCTATGGTGGTGAACTTCGTGTTCGTCACCACTAACCCTCTCGCGGGAGCACCGGGAAGCGCTTTTCGTATGTCTTCGATGCGTGCCTGTACATACAGCACCGTTTTAAGGTCGGTTTTAAATCCGGGATTATTATGGAACTTCGCCTCCACGAACACACGTTCGCGGTTCCGTGTCATGACCACGTCGACCTCATGCTCGACGCAACCGCCTCGTACGATCTGGTCCGTGTTCGTCGTGTATCCTTCAGCTTCGAACAGTCGGGCGAGATATGCTTCGAATGGGAATCCTGAAGGTCCGAACTCATCCACCGCCCGCTTCAGTGAGTACCGGGCAGCGACGCCGCGCCGATACTCGTGCAATAGTGCGAACGCACGATGATATATCTGACTCGTCGAAATGCCAGCATACAACCCACCTTCGATCTCTTTGTGTATCTTGTCGACCACGTCCTCCCCTGCCCCTGCTCGAGTGAGCGACAGCCGAAGCTTCGAAGGTTCAAACGCCTCCGTGGTACCGTCGGCTTTTGAGACAAGAACAGACATCGTTAATTCGTGGCTTCAATGACCGAGAAGGCAGCGGCCATGTTATTGATCTTCACACTTTCAACCACCGGCTTTTGTTTGGACTTACTCGAAGAGTAAGTTACCGAAAACGGCACAGCCACCTTCGGTGAGGCGGATGTGCAGTCCTGGGACTGTTTCGAGATAGTAAAGGAAAGTCTCAGATGTGTCGGCTGGTTCCCCGAGGTCGAAATACCCGTCAAGAAATTATCACAGCTCGGGATATTGAACGAACCATGATACACCTCGGACCCTTTGCTCGTAGAGTGATATATCTGGACAGGTCCACTCGGTACGTACTCCTCGGTGTTGGCGGTGGGAGTATTCGTAGCGACCACGCCTGTTTGAAGTACCGGGACCCGAAAAGACGAGACCGCCCACCAGGTGACAACGATGACGAACAAAAAAATAATGAGAGAGAACGCACCCACCTCCTTTTTCATGTCTCAAGTATACGCTGTCAATCGAACAGAGGTATCGACTTATCAACAACCCCCCCACCAAGACAGCGGTCTTTGAGGTATACCACCAACGATTGTCCGGCGGGGACATACTGTGGCTCGAGGAGTTCGAGCGTCGTCGTATCTCCGATCGACCGCACGTGCGTCTTGATCAACGCTTGGCGGTATCGATATCGAGCGGCTCCTGTACCTGTCGAGACAGGTCCTATCCAATTGCATGACGTCAACGATATGGATGTCTTCGAGGCGTGTGGCGGGAACGCTTGTGCGGATACGGTGATCGTGTTATGGGTCGTATCCTTCGCTATGACGTATAGCGGCCGCTGATCGTCCGGTGATCGATGTTGCACGATGAACCCGTGTCGTTGACCCAGGGTATACAAGAGCGCGCCGTTATGGCATCCGATCACGTGCCCATCCTCGGACACGACATCTCCCGGGAGCGGATGTAGTTCGCGCGTTAACATCGTGTCCATGGCGATAGCGCCCAAGAAACACAACCCTTGGCTGTCTTTGCGCGTCGCGTTCGGTAACCCGAACTTCAGAGCAAGTGCGCGGACCTGTGATTTTTGCAGTGCACCGACGGGAAACAGTGTCTTGGCGAGCTGCGTTTCCGGCACCATCCACAGAAAATAGCTTTGGTCCTTGGCGGTGTCGTTGCCTGTGTACAGTAGGGTGTGACCATCTTCCTGTTTCGTGCGTGCATAGTGTCCGGTCGCGACGTAGGTGGCACCTTCGCGCATAGCGTATTCGAAGAACAATCCGAACTTTATCTCTCGATTGCAAAGGACGTCTGGATTCGGTGTGCGTCCACGGGCGTATTCTTCGAGTGTGTGCTTGAATACGCGTTCCTCATATTGTTTCGATAGATCGATATCTCGAAACGGTATCTTCAGATGCGCAGCGACACGCATCGCATCCTGCCGATCCGTCACTGCGGGACACGGATACCCCGGCAGAACGATGCGAATAAAGACACCAGTCACGTCGTATCCTGCGCGCACTAACAACGCAGCAGAGACGGCAGAGTCGACACCGCCGGAAAGCCCGACAAAGACTTTTTTAGGGGAGGTATTTTTTTTGGTTCGCAAGTTGTTGAGCATAGGTCACGCTATAGTGGAATTGTCCGTGGAGATCCGAGAGATAGTACAGATATTTGGATGGTACGGGTTCCACGGCCGCAAGAATAGAATCTAACCCAGGATTCGTGATCGGTCCAGGAGGGAGTCCTTTGTTGATGTACGTATTGTACGGCGATGCGGTCTTCAAATCGGTCCTGGTCAACTGTAAGGAGTTCTTACCTATGATGTATGGGAACACCGCATCGACCTGGAGCGGCATACCGATACTGAGGCGTTTCCATAGGATGCCCGCTATCACCCGCCGGCTTTGCGTATCGTTCGCTTCCTTTTCAAGGAGCGATGCCATGGTGATGATGTCGTTGAGAGGTTTGCCGAACTGCGAGATCTCAGTCGCAGCCTTCTCTTCGGAGACGTGACGTTTGAAATTTGATTCCATGGTCGAAAGGACGTCGAGCGGGTCCTCACCGGGTAAGAAGTAGTATGAGTCAGGGAACAAGTATCCTTCTTTTGCTTGGGCATCCTCGACGAAAGAGGCTTTGTCGAAGTCCGGTATCTTGGCGGTAAGGATATCGGCCATTTGGAAGGTATTGGTTCCTTCGGGGATAATCACCTTTACCGGTACCAACTCATAATCACCGCGCGCGAGACGCCGCGCGATGGTCACGACTGACTGCGGCCCGGGAAAGAAATATTCTCCGGCAGTGACCTGCGTTCTTGCCCCATAAGCGCGGGCGACGGCTATAAAGATCCGGTGTGATTGTATAAGATGCCGATCTTGCAATTCTTGGGCGACCTGGTCTATCGGCTCATCTTTGCCGACCTTCATCAATGATGCACCGGGAAACCGTATCGGTGGGGCGATGGTGAGGTAGTACACCAAAAAACAGAGTACGCCAAACAGGAACGCTGTCGGAAGTATCCGATCGTACAAGCGCCACCACCGAGCCCACTCACTATACGAGCCCAGGGTCCGGGTGATGTGCGTACGTACACGACGGTGCAAGGGTTTTTTTTCTTCAGGCATATGACAAGTATTATAGGCCAGTAGGTAGATTGATCGGTGCTTCCGACCGACGCGATGGGACGCGGTTGAGTCCTGGCGTCTGTATGATCGAACTCGGGAAGTGCCACAGGGTCGCTATCTCTTCGGTCGTCATGAACACAGGCACCTGATCGTAGGGAACATAGAAGTACGCGCGGTTCTTGTATTGGAAGTACAGATTGTCGCACAGTATCTTTAGGCGGATATCCATAAAATCTTGCCATGGATAGTCAAAGATCGTCGTGCCACCGGTGATACCGAGCGCGTTGTATTCACGGTCGGCATCCTGACCCTTAAACGCGTCAAAAAAACGGATGATGGCACCAGCGTTAATACCAGCAAAATTATCTTTTTTCGCTATATAGACGACACGAATCCCGCACTCGAACGTGAGTTTCGACAATGAACGCTCGATTGCTTCGACACGAGCTTTCTCGCCTTCCGAAAGCAAGGTGATGCCGCGGGAGGCGATCGATTTTTTCGCTGACTCGTCGGTCACGAGCTCGCCCGCTCGTTCTGCAGCGGCTTTGATCAACTTCTTGACCTCCTTTTTCGCAGGGTTTCGAAAGTTGTCGTTCGCCTTGTTCCTGAATCCATACCACTCCGACTCGTTTCGTCGGGCCTTCAGTATGATCTGAAGCCAAAAGTGCTCGTTCTTCCCTACCTGGCTGAACAGCTCCAGGATGCTCGTAATGGGGTCGATCTTGAACTCCTCTTTCGGGTCTTTGTCCAGACCATAGTCGATGTATGTTTTGATAGGGAGCGCACCGAGCGCACCTTTGCGATACTCACCACCGAAGATCGTATACTCTTCTTGGTTGAACGGTACCTGGGTCGCATAATCGTCGACCTCCACCACCTTCGCCTCAGGAAACTGCCCGTAGAGACGCGCTTCGACGATATTGCGGAACGCGCGTCGCATATGCATGTAGTACCCTATGCGACCCTCATTGCTTGCGATCTCCAATGACCAGAGCGGCCGAAAGGAGCCTTTCCATACGCGCGCAATGAATGTCGTCTCCCCGCCAGCGTTATGGAATGTCGCGAGAAACATCTCTATGGCCATCGGGTTCTTATCTACCGTCTGTGGCAGCTGGACCTCGAGCACAACGAAATCGAGACCGAACCAATACATGAAGCGTATATAGTCTATCCAGGAGACCCAAAAAAAGACCCCCAGATAGAGCGGAAGCCAAATGGGAGAGGTGGCGACCACCATCGCTAACCCGTTCGACAACGTCTCCGGGTCATAGGCGTCGACGACGAACAAAAGGAATACGAACACAATCGGCATGACGACAAGCGGGTCGAACGCCCAACCGCTCAGCCACTCTGACATATTCTTCCCGACCTTATACCCGAGCATCGTATGATATAGTATACACCAAGAGATTTCTTGCTATGGATGCTTTGCTCATCATGATCGTTACACACCCGCTCTACTATATAGGAGCAGTGTTGGCGTTCGGGGCGTGTATGGGGTTCCTGATATTCCTGCGCGGTTTCCTCGCGGGTTTGAACCAGCTTTTTTACATCGACGGTGATGACGAACACACCGAACTTGCCCGCATGCGCGTCGGTTGGGGTGTGGCACTGATGGTGAACATGTTCGTTCTGTGGGTCGCCATCCGCGGGTTCGTGACACTGATCGGGTTCGATACTGCTGATCTACGCAAGACCGGTACCATCATTTGTTCCTATGCGGTGCTGGTGGTAATCCTGTATATGTTGGATATAGCGTTCAAAAAAGAAAAAAGCTGACCGTTCGGCCAGCTTTTTTCTTATTTCACGAGTGAGAACTTTCCCTCCTTGTTCTTTTTAAAGTATTTTTGATTCTGTAGATTGACGACGATGGTGCCGGGCTTCACGTGACGTTCCTTAAGGACCTTTTCGATGATCTCGTCCTTGGTCAAGGCTCCTTTGTCGCGCAGTACTTCGCGGATGACATCGCGTACGACACCCGACGTATATCCCCACTCCTTGAGCGCGTACATACCTCGTCCGACCAACACAAAACGATTGTCCTTGATGAGTTCGTTATGTGTCGTCGCGATGTGTGCCTTTCGGTTGAACATCTTCTCGATGAGCTGCGCTACTTCGCGGAAGTGGAGCGGTGATCCATGCTTCTTCACCGCAAGGTATGCATAGTCACGCACGCCCTTGGTCTTCACGTTCGGTGATGCGGCGTGCCCCCACTCACCGAGCGGATTCTTGCCGATGCTTTTGGAAATAGAGAGCCAACGCTTCAAAACCTCCTCGTTGCGATACTTGTTGTTGATGTTCTCGAGCTCTTTGAGGAAACGGTTGAGCATCTCGCCTTCGGGGATGAGTTCTTCGTCGGATAGACCCTTGTACAGTCGCTGAAGCGCGCTTTGTACCTTCTCCGCAAGATCATGGTCGACGTACCAGCAACGCTCAGCCTCGTCGTCCTCCTTTCGGTATTTGAACGGATCACCCAGGACAAGTAGGAAGTAGATGTAGTTCTGCATACTCTTGTCCTTGGACATGAAGTTGAGCAGGTCATCCTCGCACACGATACCGCCAAGAGAATCTATGACCTGCTCGAGTTCTTCGAAGGCCGCATGCGCCTCGGCGAAGGCGGGTGACTTCTTCAGCGAGTTAAGGGCGTGGTTCTCGATCTGGCGAACGCGTTCACGGGTAATATCGTATCGTTTACCGATAGATTCGAGCGTCACGCGCTCAGGGTCCTGGCCCAAACCGAAGCGCGCTTCGAGCACGATCCGGGACCGCTCAGGGAGCGAACTCAATAGGCGGCGCACTATATTCTTTGGCTTAAAACCTGCTTTTTCTGTTGTTTGTGTCATAATTATTGTCTATTTGTAGCACAGGTTACTATTAAGGTCAATTATTGTCAATTTCGCACTCGGACCCCGGGAAAAGGATCTCCATTAAAAAACTAACTCTTTTCTGAGCCCGCGATCGGAGACCCGTTATGCGCGACGTTGATGACGAAGTTAAGTATTCGTCCAGGGACGTACACGGCCTTGACCTCGCTCCCCTGTGCGAGCCATTTCGCCACCACTTCGTCCGCGCGGGCTACGCCGAGCGCCTCGGCTTCGGTGGCGTTCGTTGGTAGTTCGATCGTGACGCGAACCTTGCCGTTTATTTGTACGGCGATGTGTGCGGTAGGGGCCAATGTCTTGGCGGCATCGAACAGCGGCCACGCAGCAACCTGTATGGACTCCGTGTGCCCCAACTTTTCCCACAGCTCCTCGCTCATGTGGGGAGCGAACGGTGCGAGCAGTTGCAGAAGTGTCGTGTAGGTTAGTGCAGGAACCTTCTCGAGCGAATGTAGATGATTCACGAGAATCATGAGCGCTGATACCGCCGTGTTCATCTTAAGCGCCTCGATATCCTCCCCGACCTTGCGGATCGTCTGGTGTACAAGTGTTTCCGTCTCTGGCTCGAGCGGCACGTCGGCGACCTTTTCAGCCAGCGACCAGGTGCGCTCAAGAAAGCGACGCACTCCCACGATACTCTTCGTGCTCCATGGCTTCATCGCCTCAAGTGGCCCCATGAACATCTCGTACATACGTATCGTGTCGGCTCCATAGAGGGCCACCATGTCGTCGGGGTTAATGACGTTCCCTTTCGACTTCGACATTTTGGTGCTGTCTTCGGCCAAGATCATACCTTGGTGTCGCAACTTCGTGAACGGCTCTATAAAATCGATCTGGCCAAACTTATGAAGTGCCTTCGTAAAGAATCGCGCATACATAAGGTGTAGTACCGTATGCTCCGCGCCGCCCATGTAGAGGTCTACCGGCTGCCACTTCGCGATTGACTCCTTGCTTGCGAAAGTGTGCTCATTGCGCGGGTCGCCAAAGCGGAAGTAGTACCACGACGAACAGACGAACGTGTCCATTGTGTCGATCTCCGGCCGCCACCCCTTGCCGAATATGCGCTCGGTACGCTCTTGAAGCTCCTTGGAAAGACCAAGCGGTGAGGTGCCGGTCGGACGGAATTCCACATCGGTCGGTAGCAACCACGGCAGATGTTCTTCGGGCACCGGATGGGCCTTCCCCTGTGGGTCATACACCACCGGGATCGGCGCACCCCAGTACCGCTGGCGACTGATCAACCAATCCCGCAGTTTGTACGTCTTAGTGAGCTTCCCGCTCACAAACTCGGTTATCTTCTTCTTAGCTTCTTCGTTTGTAAGACCATTAAAATTTTCGGAATTAATTAAAGTTCCTCCGCCAATAAAAGGTAACTGATCTGCCAATCTCATACCTCCCATAACGGGATCGTCCCATCTCCTGGTGTTTGCGATTACTTCTATGATAGGAAGACGGCGTGTTCGAGCAAATGCGAAATCGCGTTCATCGTGTGCAGGAACAGCCATGATGGCTCCGGTGCCGTAGCCGCCGAGCACATAGTCGGCGACAAAGAGGGGAATCTCTTTTTTGTTCGCGGGGTTAACTGCTGTAATTCCCTTGAGTTCGACGCCGGTCTTTTCTTTTTCCTCCGTCTGGCGGTCGAGGTCGGTTTTATTCGCTGCAGCAGCAACGTATGCCGCCACCTCGTCCGTATTCTCCAGACGCTGTTCCTTGATCAATGTTGCGACCAAAGGATGTTCCGGTGCGAGCACCATATAGGTCGCACCGAAGAGCGTGTCCGGTCGCGTGGTAAACACTTTGACCTTGATGTCGCCCGCGGACAGGGCGAACTCGATCTCGGCGCCCTCGCTGCGGCCTATCCAGTTGCGTTGGTTGATCTTCGTCGACTCCGGCCAGTCGACCGTATCGAGGTCGTCGATGAGCGCATCAGAAAACTCGGTTATCTTGAAGAACCACTGTTCAAGGTCTTTTTGGATGATCTTCGTGCCACAGCGTACACAGACACCCTTCTCTCCCGACTCGCTGACCGTCTGCTCGTTCGCGAGGACGGTCTGGTCCTTCGGGCACCAATTCACTTTTGCCAGTCGTTTTTCAGCAAGTCCGTTTTTGAAGAGAAAGAGGAAGAACCATTGCGTCCACTTGTAGTACTCGGGCAGGTACGTCCCGATCTCTCGACTCCAGTCGTACGAAAGGCCGAGTGACCGCATCTGCGAGCGGAACGTACCTATAGCGTCAGCGGTCGTCGTGTGAGGAGGGACACCGGTCTTGATGGCGTAATTCTCTGCCGGAAGTCCGAACGCGTCCCAGCCCATCGGATGGAGCACATTGTACCCCTTCGTGCGTTGGTAGCGACTGTAGATGTCGGTAGCAGCATATCCCTCCACATGGCCAACATGCAGGCCGGAACCGGATGGGTACGGGAACATGTCGAGCACGTACAACTTCTCCTTAGATGAATCTTCGTCCGTTCGAAACGTCTGCTCCTTTTCCCATCGGGCTTGCCACTTCCTCTCTATTTTTTTGGGGTCGTATGTGTCCATCGCAATGATTAGAAGTTTTTCACTGGCGTCGTGGTCGGGTACAGCTGCGGGTCTATCGTTCGGTCGAAGCATACACGTCCCGCGCCATGTTGCCAATTGTTCGCACTCCTAAGCCCTGGCAGGGCCGGATAGGTCACGTTATTTTGGGACATCGTGCGGCTTTCTTTGTTAAAGGTCGCACACAGTTGGAACGCAAGCCCCCCGGTCGTCTGATATTCGTATGGTTGCTTCGTCTGTGCGTCGGTCGGTACCGTAAAACCGGAGATCGGATCGGTCAGACTCGCAAGCATCGTCGGCAACCTTTGCTTCTGTTGGTAGTAACTCACCACCTGTGATTGGATGTTCGTCAGGTCAGTCACCTTTTGAGTATCGAAGCGATACAATCGCGCCTGCTGCGGTGTGCCGATGATCAGAAAACCAGTTGCGATGGTGCTCAGTGCGAGTACGACGACACCCGCCACCACCCGGTCGCGACGTGACGGGAACATGCCCCAATATCCCCACAGGTCGGCGATGAAGTGCATGAAGACGCCCGCGGCAACGAGGAGGACGATGAGCACTTTGAGTATGAACGCGAGCGTGATCTCATCTCCACGCAAGAAGGTGGTAAGAAGGGTGATGAGATCGATCGCCACGGTAACGCCCGCGATGAACAACGTGAGCAGTATCGCCCACCGTCGAACCCATATCTGCGCACGCGACTCATCCTTGTCGATATCACGTCGGATCATCCAGGCAAGCAGAAGGTAGAGCGGAAAAAGCACTATGATAGAGGCCATTTCGTACGGTATGCTGCTTTGGTAAGGGTCGGCCGGATAGTACCCGAGCGGGTCGGGCATCGCGTAGTTGATGTACTCGAAGATAAGAAAAATGAACGCGACGATGCTCCAGTAGAACGAGACTATCGCTCCAGCCCAGAGAAAGAAATCTTTTGGGGTGATCTTTGCCTTGTCCATATGTGTGGTGCCGATTACCTACTACTAAATATGTGGTATAGCATACCACACTTGTAGAAATTAGGAATGTAACTCTTAGCCGTGCAAGAACTCCATAACGTCGCCATCTTTGACGACATACTCCTTCCCTTCGGTTCGTACCAAGCCCTGCTCACGCGCTTTGGCGTAGGAGCCCGCCTCCAGCAGCTTATTCCATTCGATGACTTCGGCACGAATGAACTTATCTTTAAAGTCGGTGTGGATAGCGGCTCCGGCGATAGGTGCGGTCGAGCCGTTGGTTATCGTCCATGCGCGGGTCTCGTCGGCACCGGTGGTGAAGAAGCTGATGAGACTGAGGAGCTTGTAGCCGGCACGAATGAGGTCGTTGACGCCGTCGTCAAAGACACCGTATTCGCGGCGGAAGGACTCTTTGTCCTCTGCTGCCAGCTCACGCAGGTCACTTTCGACATTGGCATCGACGACCACGTAGGAGGCGTCGTTCTTTTCGATATACTCCATCAGCTTCGTCCACCGGCCGTCGGTGACCTCGTCGAGGTTATGGCCGCCGGACTCGCGGTTGAGCACATAGAGCATCGGCTTCATGGTGAGCAAGTGGAGACCCTTGATCGCGGCCCGCTCCTCTGGAGTGAACTGAGCGGTTTGGGCGAGTTGGCCCGCGAGTAACACCTCATGAGCCTTTTCGATCGCGGCGAATTCGACCTGCGCCTCTTTGACGCCTCGTTTGATGTCACGCTCGAGCGTCCCATGGCGTTTCTCTACTGTCTCGACATCGGCGAGCACGAGCTCGAGATTGATCGTCTCGATGTCGCTCACCGGGTCGACCTTTTCATCGACGTGGAGGATGCTCGGGTTGTCGAACACGCGCACCACTTGGGCTATAGCGCTGACTTCGCGGATGTGGGAGAGGAATTTGTTACCCAACCCTTCACCCTCGCTTGCCCCTTTGACGAGGCCCGCGATGTCGACGAACTCGATCGCGGCCGGAATTTTCTTGGCAGATTGCGAAAACTCGGCAAGTTTGTCGACGCGCGCGTCCGGCACAGAGACGACACCGACCGACGGGTCGATGGTCGCGAACGGATAATTCGCCGCCAACACACTCTTGTTGGTCAAAGCGTTAAAAAGCGTGGACTTCCCCACGTTCGGTAGCCCCACAATGCCGACTGATATTTCCATAGGTCTTTACCATACGACATATTTAGCATAAAAGAAAATACAGAACGCTTGACCATTTAGTATAATGCTGTTATGGTACTTTAAGCTGCTCAAACGGGAGAGTGAAATGATTAAGATTGTGTTCAAAAGGCCGAGTGACTATCCTGATGGAATCGACACGCCGGATAGAGATTCTCATACAGAATTTACGATTTTCTACGATGGCGAAAAAGTATCCGTTGAGGCGTTCGGTTTCTACAACCTTACCAGTAGGATGATCGCCCCACTCAACCATCTCACCAATCTCCCTTGCGAAGCGCAAAATATTTTTATCTCGACCTCGGATGGTATAGTCACCATCTCTGGCGAGATATGGGTGTGGGAGGAGGAAACGCGAAGCTTGCTCGAGGAAGTTCTCGCGGATCTTGAAGCGAACCTCTCAGTGATCGCACAAAAGTATCCAACATCCACATTTTTGCTCAAGTATCATATGACGCCAAAACTGTAAGCAAAAGGTATGTGTTCAAAGCGCTGCCCAGCAATGGACGGCGCTTTTACATACAGTCTACTCCCCAAGTCGGCCAAGGTGGGCGACGTGGTGGCGCCACTCGCTCCACTTCCACTCCGGGGCCTTGAGCGACGGGCCGAAGCGTGTGATGCTGGTTCGAAAACCAGCGAAACTCAAGATACTTTTTTTGATGACGGCCGTATGGTTGCTTTGGAAAAGCTGCAATAGTACCGGCTGGACGGCAGACAGTGTTATCACCCGAGCGGTCTTTCCTGCAAGCAGTTTCTCGTGCTGGCTGAGCGCCGCTCGCCACCCGGTCTTATAGAATTTGAAAGCAAAGCCGGCAAGCCACATGCGGTCGAACAGTCCTTTGAGGAGTGCGGGCAATGAACACCACCAGGTCGGATAGATCAGTACGAAATGGTCGCACCACCGGATAGCGTCCTGGAGTGCGACAAGGTCGGGTTCGAGGTCTTGTCGCTTTCGATACCCCCGATGAAGGATGGGGTCAAAGTGCATCTCTGCGAGATTGAATCGCTTTACCTCGTGGCCGGCCTTTTTTGCGGACACTTCATACAGCAGAGCTAGTTCGCTCGAATGCGTCGCCTCGACATCCGGATGACCGAGGAGCAATACGATCTTTTTTTGTCTTCTCTCCGAAAAGAAACTCATGTCTCAAACTATAACATCGAAATTATGTTAGCCATATTTCGCAACAGGCCCGCGATACTGTGTACCAAGATCTTCCGGTGACTGTGGCATGATATGTAATGCGGGTAAACTGGTCGTATCCGATTCCTTGGTTGGTTGCGAACTTGGTGTGACGTCGGTGCTTGGTGGTGGTGGCGGTGGTGGTAATACTTTGGCGGCCTCGCCTTCTCCGGTGAGGTGAGGGTGGAGGACCTCGGTTCGGTCGATGACCGTCTTTTTATACGGAAATTCTTCGTCCTGCAAAGAGAGTTCGGACAAGGACTGGATCTGCTTCGGTCGTTCTTTCTGCGGCGCCGCAACCTCTGTGTTTTTAGGTGGAGGTGGTGCCACCGGTACATATGGTTGTATCTTTGCTATCGGTAGTGTTGGTGGCGGGGTTGCCGGAGTCGATGGTCGTGGACTTGGCGCCAGTGTTGCAAGAATCGGCGTGTGTGATGGTGTTGGCTCTGTCGGTGTCTCCGGTTCCTCTTGCTGAACCGCTGACGGCACTCTGGGTGTCCACAGTGCCTCTTTGCCGCCAATCGCGTACACGACACCGACCCAGATGGTCATAAAGACGAGTATCCATGCACCGAAGAGAGCTCCAAGCAAGCCCCAGGTTATAATCGGGGCCGTTATGTGTAGCACAAGCATGGCGAGCCATATCGCGCCCACGACACCCTCAGCTATGCCCTTCGACAGTTCGAGCCTTTTAGTATAGAAAGCAAGGCCAAATATCATACAGACAAGAAGCCATTTGCTGATATATGCTGGCTGCGCGAGGATATCCATTTGTGCACTTATGCCATGGATCGCGGTAATGCCCAGTCCAGAGATAGCGATACACCCGAGGCCGAGATTCACCGCACCGCGCACTTTTCGAAAAGAACCGACCTCCGCAGCATCGATCGTGTGGTCGCGAATAGCGAGTAGATATGATACGAGCACTACCACCTCTCCACCGACACCCAGCAAGATACCGAATTGCTGTATACAAAAGAACAAAAGGTCGACTATCTCGAGCGGAACCGACATGCTAAAAGTGTACCATATAAAATATGGACGCTTCGCTCATGTTTTTTCGTGGCGCCGTTGCTACGCACGGCATCCGACGCCTCGTCGCACTGTCGAGTGCTACTAACTTATAGTCGCTTCGCTCCTTAAATTAGTGGACCCACGGGGAGTCGGACCCCGACCTCGTCCATGCCATGGACGCGTTCTACCGCTGAACTATGGGCCCTTGGGGGCACTTCAGAAATATACTACAAAGCGCGATTGTTTGAAACGACGCGAAGTGCGTGTTCTGCGTCCTCGGGTGAGTTTATACCCAACGCTTCGGTCTCGCCGATGCTCACGGACTCGACCCTTTTGCCTTGGTGTCGAGCGAGCGCGAGTAGGTCGGTGAGATAATATTCTCCGCTGATCTCGTTGGGGGTGATCTGATGTATCGCTTCGTGCAGCCAACTCGCTTCGACAGCGATGAGTCCTGGGTTGACCTCGGTGATCAGGCGCTCGTCGTCAGTGGCGTTCTTATATTCCACGAGACGATGTATCCTCCCGGTGCTGTCGCGAACGATGCGGCCATAGTGCAGGAACACCGAGCGCCAGTCGTCGAAATCGGAAAGCAGAACGGTCGACTGCACGAGCGTTGGTCGATGTGTGGTGCATATGGTGACGATCGATTCGAGTGTTTCAGGCGTCAAAAACGGTTGGTCGCCGTACAAGATGAAGACATATCCCTCCTTCGGTAGGAGCGGGAGCGCCGCGGCGACCGCAGAGCCAGTGCCGCTGAGTTCGGTTTGATGTGCGTACCGGCAGGAGTGTCCGAAATATTCTTTGATGTCCTCTGCCCCATATCCGACCACGATGATCGGTTGCTGTAAGTCGGGCACTTGTGCGATAGTGTCGGCGATCAGACCGACCATCGGTGTACCCTCGATCTTAAAGAGAGCCTTCGGTAGTGTCGAACGCATACGAGTGCCCTTGCCTGCGGCGAGAATGAGTGGCTGCATATACTGTATAACGCAAAAAAGCGTCTCTCGGTTGTACAGGAGTCGCGGACAAAAAACAAGGTTACAAGTCTACAAAATAATGGTCGCACCATCGCGGCGCACTTCCAGTATCCCGCCAGAAATTTCGAAGAATTGTTCGCCGTCAGGGAGTGCCTCGGCACGTACCGTCACGACACCAGGCTGTAATGTGGTGATGAGCGGCTCGTGTTCAGTAAGCACCGTCAAGACGCCGTCGCTCCCTGGCGCGGTCACCGACTTCGCCTCGCCGTCGAAGTACACGTGGTCAAGTTTTGCGATAACCAATCTCATGAGTCTGCTTTAACCGAATCAATACTGCCCTTGTTGTAGAACGCGCTTTCTGGCTTGTCGTCGTGTTTACCTTCGAGGATCTCCTTGAAGCCGCGTACGGTCTCTGCAAGCGACACATAGACGCCTGGGATGCCGGAGAAGACTTCGGACACGTGCATCGGGTGCGAGAGGAAGCGCTGGATCTTGCGCGCGCGGTAGACAAGCTGCTTGTCCTCGTCGGAGAGCTCTTCGATACCAAGGATAGCGATGATGTCTTGGAGGTCTTTGTATCGCTGGAGCACGCGCTTGGTCTCGAGCGCGACGTCGTAGTGCTCTTGGCCGACGATGTCGGGGTCAAGCGCGGTCGAGTTGGACTCCAGCGGGTCGATAGCTGGGTAGATGCCGATCGAGGCGAGATTACGCGAAAGCACGATGGTGGAGTCGAGGTGGGCGAAGGTAGTGGCCGGTGCCGGGTCGGTGAGGTCGTCGGCAGGCACGTAAATTGCCTGTACTGAGGTAATTGAACCCTTCTTGGTCGAGGTAATGCGCTCCTGGAGCTGCCCCATCTCCTCTGCCAATGTCGGCTGGTAGCCCACGGCAGACGGTACGCGCCCGAGGAGCGAGGACACTTCAGAGCCTGCTTGGACAAAACGGAAGACGTTGTCCATGAAGAAGAGGACGTCCTTGCCCATCTCCTCACGAAAGTACTCTGCCATGGTGAGACCCGAAAGCGCGATGCGCGCGCGTGCACCGGGGACTTCGTTCATCTGGCCGAACACGAGCGCCATTTTGTCGATAACGCCGGACTCGGTCATCTCGTGGTAGAGGTCGTTACCTTCGCGCACGCGCTCGCCCACACCTGCGAAGACGGAGTAGCCGCCGTGCGCCTTGGCGACGTTGTGGATGAGCTCCTGCATGAGCACCGTCTTGCCTACGCCGGCGCCCCCAAAGAGGCCGACCTTGCCGCCGCGCATGAATGGCGCCAAAAGGTCAATCGGTTTGATGCCGGTCTCAAAGACCTCGGCCTTGGTTCGCTGGTCCTTGAAAGCAGGTGCATCTTGGTGGATGGAGCGCAGTGGCGCGTCACCCGGGGTCCCCTTCCCGTCGATCGGCTCACCAACGACGTTAAAGAGGCGACCGAGCACCTTCTCGCCGACCGGAACCGAGACAGGCTTGCCGCTGTCGGTCACTTCGGCACCGCGCGCGAGGCCGGTGGTGTCCTGCAGCGCGATACAACGCACACGCCCCACACCGATGTGTTGGGCGACCTCGAGCACGACGCGACGACCGTCGATCGTTGCATAGAGCGCATTCTTGATAGCTGGCAGCTCGCCCGCGAAGTACGCGTCGACGACCGGGCCAATGACCTGCTTGATGCTCCCTGTGGTGTGTGTTGCTGTTTCCATATGTTTGTAATTAATTTTTATGCTGCCATCGCTTCCATGCCCCCAGTGATCTCGGAGACTTCTCTCGTGATCGCGGCTTGGCGGGCTTTGTTAAATTGGAGCGTGAGGGAGTGCTCCATCTCCTCTGCTTTGTCCGAGGCCGACTTCATCGCGACCATGCGGGCGGAGTGCTCCGACGCTTGGGACTCTAGGAGCGCGTGGTAGACGAAGATGCCCGCGAGCTTTGGGAGAATGTTCGAAAATACTTCTTCCTCGGACGGTTCGACCGTATACAGCTTCGGGTTCACTGGTTCGACGCCATTCGTATGTGCAAACGCGCCGCGTTTGGGTGTCATGTCGTGTACGACACGCTCCAGCTCGACGAGCGAGAGTGGGAAGATGGTGCGCATCGTCGCGTGCTGCTCGAACGTCGATACGAAATTTTGGTACACAATCTTTACGATATCCACCACGTTGTCGGCAAAGCGAAACGCGACTTCATTGACGAGTTGACCCACTATATCGTCAGTAAGATCTAGGGTATTAGGGTGATAGACCGCGACCTGGTATCCGCGCATCGAGAAGAATTCATTCGCCTTCTTCCCTACCGCAATGATAAGCACATGCTCGGGCTTCAACCCTATCGACTGAATATCTGCAGCGGTCGCGCGCAGCACGGCGCTATTGAGCGCTCCAGCAAGCCCTTTGTCGCTCGTGATGACGATGTAGAGCGCGCGCAGAGCCGCCGGAGAAGTGATTTCTGCAGCGTCCCCGTGATGACCTGCAGCGGAAGAAAGCACTTCTCCGGCGGCTCCCCCAACTTGCTGACGAGTAGAAGAAAAAAGCGTCTCTGCTCCTCTTGTGAGTGGATGATTCTGCAGCACGTTCGACCCCGACACGCGGGCGAGGATGGCGACGGCCGCGCGAGCGTACGCGCGGCCAGAGAGCGCGACTGCTTGAGCCTTGCGCATCTTGGCAGCCGAAACAGCCTCCATGGCCTTCGTCACGGTCTGGGTCTTCTCGACGGAGCGTATTTTGGTTTTGATAGCTTTGAGCCCTGCCATAGATTATTGAGCGAACAAGTCGCGCTGCACCTCCTGGAACTTCGCGAGCGCCTCCTTCAGCGTCGTCTCGGACGACTCGCTAATCTCGCGTGATTTTGCGATGGTCGGAAGCAAGTCTTTGTAATTGGTGTCGAGGAATCCGAGCAGCTTCTCTTCGAACTCTGGTACCTGCTCGACGGAAACTTTCGCAAGATAGCCGTTGACCGCCGAGTAGATGATGACCGACTGCCGCTCGAACGGTATCGGCAGACCATTCTTCTGCTTGAGTACCGCCATAAGTCGCTGGCCCGCGTCGATGCGGCGCTTGGTGTCCGGGTCGAGGTCTTGGGAGAACTGCATAAAGGCCTCAAGTTCGCGGAATTGTGCGAGTTCGAGTTTGATCTTGCCCGAAACGCGCTTCATCGCCTTGGTCTGGGCAGCGGAACCCACGCGCGACACCGAGATGCCAGCATTGATGGCAGGGCGCATACCTTTGTTGAAGAGGTCGGTTTCGAGGAAGATCTGACCATCGGTGATGGAGATGACGTTGGTCGGGATGTAGCCAGAGACATCGCCTTCTTGCGTCTCAATAACCGGGAGCGCGGTGAGCGAGCCGCCACCCTTCTCCTTCGACAGCTTCGCCGCGCGCTCGAGCAAGCGAGAGTGTAGGTAGAAGACGTCGCCTGGGTATGCCTCGCGGCCCGGTGGGCGGCGCAGGAGGAGCGAGAGCTGACGATACGCGACCGCGTGCTTGGAGAGGTCGTCGTAGATGATGAGCGCATCGCGACCAGAGTCCATAAAGAACTCGCCGATAGCCGCGCCTGCGAATGGAGCAAGATATTGGAGTGCCGCCGGAGCCGAAGCGCCTGCATCGACGATGATCGAGTACTCGAGCGCACCGCGCTCACGCAAGAGTCCCACAAGACGCGCTGTCTTTGACTCCTTCTGACCGATCGACACATATATACAAATAGGGCGTGACTCCTTCGGCTCGGACTTCTGGTTGAGGATGGTGTCCATCGCCACGGTCGTCTTGCCGGTGTAGCGGTCGCCGATGATGAGCTCGCGTTGGCCGCGGCCGATTGGGATCATCGAGTCGATAGCCTTGATGCCGGTATGCAACGGCTGGTTCACCGACTGGCGATCCATAACACCATATGCTTCGCGCTCGATAGGGTTTCGCCGATTGCTTGCAATCGCCCCGAGCCCGTCGAGGGGTTCTCCCAAAGGACTTACCACGCGCCCAAGAAGTCCATCCCCGACGGGGATAGAGAGCACTTGCCCGGTCGACTCGACCGTCATGCCTTCGCTCACCTGTGAGGCGTCGCCGAGGATGATGGCACGCACCGACTCCTCTTCGAGGTTAAGTACGACACCGAACACGTCGGTCGTCTCGATCGCCTTTTCAAGCGGTTTCTTGCCCGCGGTCACAAAGCGCACCATCTCGGACATCACCGCCCCCTCGAGCCCTTCTATCTCGGCCACGCCGTCGCCCACGCGCATGACCAAACCCGTGTTCGTGGCACGAGGAGTGGGAGTGAAGGTCTCTATCTCTTTTTTAAATTGTTCGATGAAGTTTTGCATACAAGTTACGATGTTATGAGTGTCCGATAGAGCTCCAGAAGTGTCCGCGTTCGTTCGTGTTCGGGAGTAATCTCTCTATAGCTATCGAACCGCTTCTTTTTCTCGATGTCACGCCGGTACTCGGCGAAGATCCGACCGAGTAGTTTTTGGTGGCCCTTACGTTCAAGTGTTTTTTTGAGACTCGAAAGATACTCACCCGCTTTCGCCGGTTCCTTCTCTATGAGTGCGTGCAGTGCGGCGGCGTATTGGGCTTCGATGGTCATGTTCGTTTTTCGGCCAATCGGTCCATACCGAGCACGATAAGCTTCGCGACCTCCTGTTTACTCTGCGCCAGCGCCTCGCGCTTGAGTTCTGCCGCCTGTGCCTGCGCGTCCGAGAGGATGTTCGCGGCCCCCGTCTCGCCTTGCGCGATGATCTCCTGCTGCTTTTGCAGTGCCGCTGTGCGCGCGGTCGCAACGACATCCTCAGCTTCCTTGCCTGCCCGCGCGAGCAAGTCGGCGCGCGACTCTTCTATCTCGACAAGCTTTCGGTCGGCCTCGTTGGCACGTTCGACACCCTCGATGACGCGCTGTCGGCGCGCCTCAAGCATCTTTGTTAGCGGTGTGTACAGAAAATACCAAAGTACCGCGAGAAGGATCCCGAAGTTGAGAAGATTGATCAGCAGAAGCCGCCAATCGATGCCGAATGCTGCGAGGAGTGCGTTCATACAGAAGAAGTTGGATTTACACGAAGCGAACGATGAAGGCGACGACGAGCGCCAAGATGCCAAGCGCCTCGGTAAAGACGATTGCCAAGATCATGTTCGAGACGATCTTGTCCGAAGCTTCTGGGTTGCGCCCGATAGCTTCCATGGCACCACCGCCGATAAGACCGATGCCGATGCCTGGGCCGATGACCCCAAGACCTGCCGCGAGCGCCATAGCGAGAAGACGTACAGATTCAATATCCATAATAACTTTATACTAGCCTATCAATAAGAATAATGACTACACTTTAACACAAACACCCGACATAGACCACTGGGCGGCGCTTACCTTTGATTGTATAGAAAAGACCGCACACAACGTCTTTGTTGTGTGCGGCATGGGGTGCGGACTATTCGTGACTGTTCGAGCTACAGCCAATCAAGCGGTAGTGAATATTCGCCAGAACTCCGCCTGCTCAGCCTCGGTGAGGGGCGAGCGCAGAACGGGATTCTGGACAGAATTTCGGTCTGCAGCACTGTCCCAGGTGATGCTGCGCTTGCTGGGGGGTCCGAAGTTGAGGCCGTGATTCAGTGAACGCTTTTTCAGTGACGCAAGAGTCTTGGCGTCATCCTTGACCCAACGAGCGGCTTCGGCGACTTCGTCGCAATCGACCGAAGCATTGTGCTTGGAATTGACTTGGTATCGCATCACTACAATTTTTGACGTACCAGAAGACACGTTGCGATACACCACATATGCCGCATTCCCCGGCGACATAAACGAGTTGAAGATACCCTTAGCAACCAGCAAAAAATTTTGACCCGTAACTACAATCGCGGGGCATAGTACCATAGTAGTTATGAAGATAACCAGGGCCTCCATTTTCGACCTCCTCTGCTCATTGCGCTGAAACCCGACATGGGTTACTAGCTGGTGCTTTTATATAGTATAAAGAAGCTTGTGTCAATTAGTGTGCGGCTTCGGGTTCGTGCTTGTGGCCACCAGCCGAGTGAGGTTCGACGATGGCGAGTTTGATAAAGAAGAGGGTGAGCATAGCGAAAACAGCACCTTGGACGATGCCAACGAAGGTCTCGAACATCATGATGGGCACTGGAAGCACGTAGGGCAAGAAGTATCCCGCGACTGCGAGCAAGACTTCGCCTGCGAAGATGTTACCGAAGAGACGGAAGGAGAAGGAAATAAAGCGTGAGAGTTCGGACACCAGCTCGATGATGCCGACCACAAAGTTGAGCGGCGAGGAGAAGTTGATGAACTTCGACGCGTACTTGAAGAAGCCGACGACCACGATGCCACTGATTTCGATAGAGAGCACGGAGATGATGGCGAGCGCCAGCGTAACGTTAAGGTCGGTGTTGACCGGACGGAAGAGCGGAATGAATCCCCCGCCAGTGGTGGTGAAGCCGACGCTACCGACGAACGGGAGGAAGTCGAACAGGTTCGCGCACGCGACGAAGATAAAAATAGTGACGACGAGCGGGAAGAAGCGTATCGCCAGCGCGCGGCTACCGAATATCTGCTCCATGTAGTTAAGTACGAACTCCAACAAGAGTTCGAAGAAGTTTTGCACCTTGCCGGGGATGAGGCGCGGGTTTCGCCCAACAAAAAAAGCGGTCACCATCAGAAGTATCATGACCGTCCATTCGGCGACGAGCGTGTTGGTGATGGGAATACCCCACAGTGTCCCCAGACGCTCGGCCGCGAGCGATATGTGTAGCCCGGATTCTTTCATAGACACCATGACTATACCAACTTGTCAGCGAAAAAACTAGTGTAGAATATGTGGTACATGGCGTACCTTACCATCCTGGTCGTCCTTCTGGGGACGATCGGTGGCTCCCTATCCTATGAAGCGAACTCGGCTCTGCCGGGTGATGTGCTGTACCTGTACAAGGTGTCGGTGAACGAGCAGGTCGAAAAATTCGTCGCGAACACCGACGAAGCGCGTGCGCGGTGGGACCTGTTGACACTTACTGAACGTCTGCAGGAGGCCCGAACGCTCGCGCTCCATGGTCGTCTAGACACTAAAGTGCAGACAGCGACGACGAACGCGATCCAAGAACATGTCACGAATATGACCGGAGTCGTCGATAGGCTTCAGCAGGCTGGTAGTGCGGCAGAAGCTGCGAGTATCGCGAGTGGTCTGTATGACCTCTTGCATACGCAAGAACATCAGATTGCGGATACGAGTTCTCTTGGTTCAGCAAATCTGCAAGTGGCGCTTGCCCCGATCCTCGTCAAGCTCCGTGTGACAGCGGCATCAGTCGCGCTCATCTCCATAAAAGCGCAAGCAAAAGCCCATGTACATATGCAGATAGCCGATGCGGTCATATCGAACGCTTCGCAGTGGTCGATACCGCAGTGATACAAGATAGAACGCAAGACCCTCACGTGACCCGGCGCATGCGGTCTTTTGTTCGATGGGAAGCGTGAAGAGTCGAACATAAAACAGAATCCGCCACACCTCAGTTAAGCCCCGGTGGGCGGTTCTGTAGTGTGGCGGGTTTGGTTATGCGAGCTCCTCAGCGTACGCTTCGAAGTTCGCCGCAATAAGATTTGCGAGAAGAAACATCTCCTGCGGCACAATGTCTGCAGGATCGTACTTTTCTTTGGAGCACCTCTCCCCATACACCTCGAGCACTCGCAGGAACAGATCGATATCGCTCCTGCGGATACGCTCGTCGTTAAAAAACGCTTGAGCGGCCGCCGACAGATTTGCGGTAGCAGTCGAAAGCCTACGAAGGTACTCGCGCGTAACCCCCGAGGCTACTTCGGCGAGATACTCTCGCGTCAGCGGCAGCAGCTCGCGCAGCATGCGCTTCACTTCGTCAGCTGCCAGATCAGCCTCACAGCCGTACAATATCGTCGTGAGCCTCGTTCGAATCAACGAGAATCTCTCCTCAATCTCAAGCATGCCAGTTGCTTGCTCCCTTGCAGCCTGACGCAATGCCTCCTTCAGGAGGCGTTGCTTCACTTTTTCTGCCGGAAAAGGCATGTTAGTCTCCTTTATTTTTACTCTATAACAGAGCGCTAAATTTAATCCTACTACGATTATATAAATCTGTCAAATTTCAATCGTGGGAACGTCATTTTAGCATAAAGCAAAACCCTCATACCAAATTGTATGAGGGTATTCCATTTGAGGCTATATGGAGAACCTGTATCGCAAGCTACTGCTTCCTGTGCACGATGTATGTCGTCGCCGCAATGAACGCAGTGCCAAGCGGTGGGAAGAATAGCAAGATACTCAGAGCGTCCGAGAACGCGACGTCAACCCACCAGAGGGTCGTGTGAAAGCTGTTAAACCGACCATTCATTGCGAGCGCAATGAGGGCGTACACTACTGCTAGTACGACGTAGTGTACAAACTCACGTTTGACGTCGCTAGCCTGCTGTGGGTACACATACCTTCCAACGAGTTCTTGGATGCGGTAAAAGAAACCTCCTACAATATCATGCACCGTAACCAGAATGTACAACAGGAAGAGCATCCAGCCAGCGACGAGACAAAACAAAGCGAACGCCTGCCAGTCATCAAGTTTTCCAACACCATAATTGCATGTATCGTAGCCGAAGATAAAAACGACGGTCAGAGCGCAGGTTATGGGGGTAAAATACATGAAGATTCCGACCTCACACGGTCGGGGGTGAAAGCCCAGCACGAAGGTGCGCATACGGTTCAGGACTTGGTCCATGGTTTACTCCAGTTTTCTGAGAGGAACGAGGTAACTGAAAATATGTTACTACATAAAAAAATATATGTCAAATATTTGTGTAATTTAAAATCGGGTTGTTGACAGTTCTTTGAAACGACAAAGGCACCGGCTACCATTTGGTTGTTCAACGCCAAATTAACAGCTCAGTGCCTTTGTCATGCACAAGAATACCAAATTGTTGCCCTACCAGCGTCGGG
>CAINNF010000009.1 GCA_903851045.1 Candidatus Adlerbacteria bacterium | reverse complement strand
GGTTAATGAGATATAACGGAGAGATTTTTGAGGGTAAGCACGAACCGATTATCACAAAGAAACTTTTTGATTCCGTTCAAGAAGTGATGAGCCGAAAATCTAAACCGCACAGCAAAGGACTGAAACCATTTTTGTATAGAGGATTTTTCCGTTGCGGAGAATGTGGATGTTTTATCACTACTGAAACACAAAAAGGTCATAACTATTTGAGGTGTACTAAACGGAAAAATCCTTGTTCGCAAAAATATACTCGTGAGGAAATCATCACTTCCGAAATTCAAAAGGAAATCAAAAAAGTTTCTTTGCCACTCGATTGGGCAAATTGGATGATTGTCGAAAATGAAAAAGACCGACAATCAGAAAATCAATCGATTGAGATTTTTTCTCAAAAAACAAAAGATGAAATTTCTCTTTTGGATTCAAAAGTTGAAAAGTTGATGAACTTATATTTAGAAAATGTTTTATCTTTGGAAGAATATCGTGATTCTAAAAATAAGTTAGTGAATCAAAAACAACTTTTAAAAGAGAAATTATCGGCTTTTGAGAAAAAATCTCATAATCGGTTCGAACTTACCGAAAATTTTCTAAAAGCTAATATTCATATGGTGGAATTGGCTAACGAGAAAACAAATGAAGAAAATCTTCATTTGTTTAAAAAAGTCGGTTCGAACTTTTTAATTAAAGATCGAACCGTACTTTTTGAGCCACGCTCTGCGTGGCGAACCCTTTTGGATTCAGGACTTTTTGGGGGGAATTCAGAACAGACGGCGCTTCGTGCCGACCATATTTTTGGTTCAGAAGCCCTTTTCGAAAATTTGCGGAGGAGGTGAGATTCGAACTCACGGTGGGTTACCCCACGCCGCATTTCAAGTGCGGTGCATTAGACCCCTCTGCCACTCCTCCGTATAGAGACTACGAGTCTCTAATAGTGAACACCATACACTTTTTAGCCTAACTTTGCTATGGTGGACTGTATGAAATATCTCGGTATCGACTATGGCGCCAAGCGCATCGGGGTTGCCGTCTCGGACGAGTCGGCGGTCTTGGCGTTCCCGCTCGGGACAGTAGCGGCGGGGGAGAAGGCACTCGGGGAAGTGCTCGATATCGTCAAGGAGAACGGGGTGAAGTTCGTAGTGATGGGCGAGTCGATGAACTTCAAGCAAGAAAAAAACCCGATCATGAAGGCGGCCGAAGCGTTCGCCGAGAAGCTGCAAGACCACCAGGTACCCGTTATCTTTGAGCCAGAGTTCCTCACGAGCGCGCTCGCTTTGCGGCAGACACAGGGAGACCCACAACGTCGAGAAAGGGCGCGCAAGGAGCCGACCGAGTCTGAGCTCAATCACGACGCGTCCGCCGCCGCGCTCATCCTCCAGTCCTATCTCGACCGAATGCGTAAAGCGCAGTAATGTACAGGAATATGGAAAACACTATTTCAATCGATGAGTTTAAGAAGGTGGAGATCCGCGTCGGTGAGATCCTTTCGGCGGAGCCGGTCGAAGGGTCGGAGAAGCTGCTTCGTCTGCGGGTGAATTTTGGCCCAGCCTCCGCTCCAGCCGTCGCTGAAGCTTTGGCGGACAAGGAAGCTATGGCGGGCGAGGGAGAGATACGTCAGGTGGTCTCGGGTATCTCGAAATTCTTCCCTGATAGAACGTTGTTGGTGGGGAAGCGATGTGCGTTCGCGACGAATCTAGAGGTGCGCAAGATCATGGGGCTCGAAAGTCAGGCGATGATATTGGCGACCGGCGGTGAACCGCTCCCGGATGCGCCGGGGGAGTTTGGGCCGTTGTATCTGTTTGAATGTGGTGCACCCGTCGGGTCGCAGGCACACTGATCACCTTGTGTGCCCACGCTAATCCTCCTTTTGTGTGTGTCTGTGGCGGCGGCGCTGGTGTTGGTATTCGTTCCAGGTAAGGAATATGAAGCCTATATCGAACAAGGTCACTAGCAGCAACACGAGCGATTGGGTGTGGACAAGCCGGTATATCTGGTAGAAAAGGAAGGTGGTGATGAACATGATCATGACCGGGTACGCCCACAGATGCTTCTTGTAGAGGTGATAGGCGAGAAAGGCGTTCATGAGTCCGTGGAAGAGGAGATAGATGCCGACGAACGTACGTGTGCTGTCGGTGCCGAGGTGTTGTAGTTGTGAGTGCGCGGTGCGTGATAAAAATCCGTCGCCGTCCCCGAGCAACTGTGCCCGACTAAAGGTCACGAGGAGGCGCGAGAGCCATGAATGTAGACGGGTAAGTAAAAAGATGCCACTGAGCGTCTCCCATGTGCTATTAAACGCCTTGAACAAGACGCCGATTTCGAACAATTCGTGCCAAAATTCTTGTTTTATGAATCGCATATAGAGCTGTGGATGCGCATATGCTATTGTACACGTGCATTGTACACAATGCCCCTGTAGTTTAATGGATAGAACTCCGGACTTCTAAGCCGGCTATCGAGGTTCGATTCCTCGCGGGGGCACAGGTTAGTGCTAAGTCGAGTGACCGAGCGGCTTCGCCACTCAGGCACTTAAGAATTGCGTTCGTCAAATGCCTTAAAATCGGCAGGTTTGACGCGAGCGTGTGGGAAGTTCATAATTCCGCTACATGAACGGAGTTTTTGGACAACCTACACAGCCAGAAAAACGAAAAGTTTTCGTCAGCTTCCATCATGCCGATGAGAACTACCGGAACGACTTCCACACCCGCTTTGAACAATACTTTATCAGCATGGCCGTTAAGCTTGGGGATATAGATACTGAAAATAGCGATGAGTACACCAAACGGCTCATCCAAGAAGACCATGTAGTCCACTCCAGCGTAGTAGTCGCACTATATGGGGCCCACACGCGCAAACGCAAACACGTCGATTGGGAAATCTCCGCCGGGCTGACTGACAAGGTTGGAGGACACAAGGGACTTATCGTTATTATTTTGCCGAACTTTCCCGCTGTTCCCTTCAACGCTCGCGGCGAGTATGACCAGTCACTCCTCTACCCGTACCTTCACCCCCGCACTGCTGCCAACGTAAAAAGCGGCTATGCCGACCTCTATTACTGGCCCGGCATGTACACCCAGCTCGGGAGTACGCAGATAACAGACGCGATTGAGGCAGCCGCAAAAAAGCGAGAGACGCACGATCATCTCATCGACAACTCCCACCCGCAGTACGCTAACAATCTCCCATGACGGCGACCGGCACGCTTGCGACCTTGGCTTCGCTCACACTTAATCACGACTATTCCTTTTCGCTGACGCTTAATCCGGTTGCCATCGGTGTACTCATTGCGCTGGTCGTGGTAGTCATCGGCATCCGATGGTGGTGGTTCGGGCGACGGTCAAACTTTGAGATAGACACGGCGGAGATGGGCATCGGCTCCCACAAGATTTCTTTCAAGCCCAATCTGCGCGACCAAGAAATTGCCTATAAGATTTGGGTGGAGTTGAGCACGAGGAAAATTGGTCTACCCATCGACTTGGAGCACGATGTTATCTCAGAGATTTACGACTCATGGCATAACTTCTTTTCAATCACGCGCGAGCTAATCAAGGACATTCCGGTAAATAAAGTAAAAAATAAAAGCACCCGGCAAATCATCACGCTTTCTATCACCCTTTTGAACAAGGGCTTGCGCCCGCACCTCACCACTTGGCAAGCTCGCTTCCGCCGGTGGTACGACCGCCAGCTTGCGGACGCAAAGGATGATGTCGACCCGCAGTCTATTCAAGCAAAGTATCCAAAATTTAAGGAGCTAAAAGAGGATATGGAAACCGTAAATAAACGTCTGATTATGTACCGAGAGAAAATGCACGAACTGGTTCTAGGCCTTTCTGACGAAGAAGTGGAGGAAGCGCCGCCTGCAACCCCTGCGCTATAATTACTGCAGTGTTACCTTTCTATCCTTAAGCACTAGCGTGCTCTTGAGGCATGCTAGCAGCTCGCGCTTCTCAGTAATAGTTCCTTCCTTGAGTAAGTACTTCGCGTAGTTGCGTACCTCTATGGCACTGTTGCGATCCTTTGTTTTCATCCCAAGGACGCCTATTCGGAATTTGTTGTACCGCGCCACCTCCTCCTCGATTTTAGCCCTCATGCCAATCTCGTCGAGATCAATTGTCTCCAGCAGCCCACTCAATTCCTCGATGAGGTCTTTCTCGTTGACGGCCTGATTCTTGCAGTCGGTATCTTTCGCTCTCGTACACATATAATAGACATGGCGGTTCACGCCGCCATCTTTTAGTTTCTTGAACTTCTCGTCGGCGGTTATGCCGCTCTCGCAGTAGCCGCACTTTATCAGCTTCGTGAAGGCAAATTCCTTGCTCTCGGTTTTAGGTATGTAATGGTCTTGTAAATTTGCTTGTGTCCTGTCGAACAACTCTCTTGTGATTATGGGTTGATGCTTGCCCTGATACCAATTGTCGCTTCCGGCCGGGTACTCGAATTCGCCGTAGTAAAAGGTGTTGCGCAGAATCGTGTATAGATTAGCGAGTGAGAGCTTCTTTGCATTTCGGGTCTTGAAGCCGGTTTTGGTAAGCCATTTGTAGGTCTGTCGTCCGCTCCACTCTTCGTTGCCAACCTTCTCAAATATCTGACGTATTAGGATGGAACGTTTTGGGTCGAGGCGCACCTGGCACTTCTTGTCGACATGTTTCTCGCTGAGGTAGCCGGTCGGCGCGGTACTCGGCCGCCAGCCCATCTCACAGCGAGCCCGCAGGCCGCGCTTTACGTTGATGATTTTTTGATCGTTCTCCAGCTTCGCCTGCGAACCGAGAATCATCAGCATAAACTTCTCGTTCGGGTTGTTGGTGAACTTCTGCGTGTAAGTGCGTATTTCTAGGAGCTTTTTCTGATCGAGTAGGTCCACTACCGCGCCAAGGTCTCCGGCGTTGCGGCTCAGGCGATCCGGTGCCCACGTCAGGATGCCGTTAAACTTGCCGGTTCTAATTTCGGCCAGCAGCTCGTTATATACCGGCCGCTGGCCCACCTCTTTGGAGGAGTGCGACTCGCGCTTTACCTCCACTATATTGAGGCCGTCTTTTTCTGCTAATCTCGTCATCTCCCGGACTTGCGACTCTATGGAGAGAGCCTGCTTATCCTCTTCCTCTGTGCTCTTTCTTGCGTACAGGCAGTACTTGATTACGGGCGCTTCTTGGGGAGGTAGCCTGTTAATGCCTCCTAAGGGAGCCCTTGTTGTGGTTTGCATACACACCATTGATGACGCAACGGGGGTAGGAGTCCAGAGCGTCCTAAAGGCCTCGAAGTTGGTAACTTTAATGTCCAGAGTTTGGGTGAGATTGAGCCTTGAGTATCTGAAAGATTAAACCCGAATTTCCTCACTGAGGACTTTTGAGAATTCCATTTTATCTATCCGAATCTCCCGACGATTTACCCGCATACGCTTAATAACGTCGCGCTTCTGAAAGAGATACTCGAACAGCAACTCAACCGTTTCAGCAACGTTCACTTCACCCGTATAGATCATTGCGAAGTGGAATAAGGTGCCCTGTTTCCTGGTCTGAGGAAGATCCTGTCCGTTATAGACCAGCTGGAATCCTCCCGGAAGTTCTCGTGGCTCATCAACCTCCAACCGTTCGGGACCCATGATATGCCTGTCAAAATGCGGATCATTCACTTCAATCTCTAATATGATTGCCTTTTCAGGGGATGCTGGTTCGGGGGTTTCTTCTTGAGGGACAGTCTCCGCCATGTACACCTTCCCATCTTTAACAATCAATTTACTTTTTAGGTTTAGCAGTACATGGCGTTTTTCTTCAATCGTACCTTCGCGGAGTAGGTACTTCACATACGCTTTCACGTCGATATCTCGCTGCTCGCCATTTTCATATCCTTCTGCCTGTCCCATGACATCGCGATGGAAGCGGTACATGCGGTCCACTTCCACATCCAACTGTCCACGTACGCCGAGCTCATCAATACTGAGTGAGTCTACAAGTTCGCGGAGCTGATCGACGAGTACGTCTTCGCGAATATAGGTGAGTTCGCAATAGCGGTTTCGTGCGCGGGTGCAGCCATAGTAGGTGTATTTGGATATGGACCCGTTTTTCAATTCTTTGTACTTTTCTTCACCACAGATTCCTGAACCGCACAAGCCGCATTTCATCAGCTTGGTATAGGCGAGATTCCTGCGGAAGATACTTTTGATGTGTCGCCGCTTGGCCAGCTCTTTTTGAGCTTTGTCGTACAGCTCTTTGGTGATGATGGGAGTATGGCTGCCCTTGTACCAGTTCTTGCTTCCCCGAGGATACTCGAATTCACCGTAATAGAATGGTTTGGCGATGGTTAACTGGGTCATACTCAGGGTGATGTGCTTGTTGTTGGGAGATTTGAAGTCCAACTCAGTTTTGAGCCAGTGGCAGATTTTGCGATAGCTCATACCCTCGGCTGCCTTCTCAAACATTTGTTTGATGACGGGGGCTCGGCGAACATCCACTCTAAGCCTTCCTCGATAATCTTTGCGCTCATCACACTCGTAGCCAATGGGAGGCACGCCCGGCCAATGACCACGCGCAACGAGCGCTCGCAGTCCGCGCTTCACGTTAATTCCTCGGTTATCATTCTCTAGCTTCGCTTGGCTGCCGAGAATCATGAGCAGGAACTTCTCGTTTGGTGAGTTGGTAAAGCATTGATTGAACGTGCGTATCTCAAGAAGATGTTGACTGTCCATCATGTCTACGAGTCTTCCGAGATCGCCCGCATTCCGGCTTAGGCGATCGGGTGCCCAGGTGAGTAATGCGTTGTATCGGCCCAAACGTACCTCTTGGAGAATCCGATTAAACACAGGGCGTTCACCGGAGTCCTTAGCGGAGTGCGATTCAGTGCGTACTGCGGAGATAAAGAGATTGTCTCGCTCGGCAATCCCACGCATTTCCTTAATCTGCGAATCTATCGAGAGCGCCTGCCGCTCTTCAGCCTCCATAGACTTACGCGCATAGAGGCAATACTTCAACTTCAGCAGTGTGTTAGATGACATAGTAACGTTGCGACCTACAAGAGGCCGAAATTAGCTGATATATCACTAGTAAAGCAAACGACTAGTGTCTAGCGGGTTTGGGATAGTAAAACCACTTTTTGACAATTAGCGGTACCTTGAACTGTGTCCGTTTCCAACATGTGACGTACGGGAGATCTTGGAGTTGGTAACTAAAAGCCCTTTATTTACTCCAAAAAACAGTGTAAACTTAGTATAAGTCGGTATTTTATATGACAGACACGAAAAAAGACGAAATCATCACTCTGGCTGAGGCATCTGAAATCCTGAGCGTGCATCCCAATACCCTGCGTAAATGGGATAACAACGGGTTCCTTAAAGCACTTCGATACGGCACTCGGCGTGATCGCAGGTATCGGAAGAGTGAAATACTGAAGATGCTCAAGGCCAAATAAACATATGACGCAATCCAAAGAAGCTTCAGCTCGAATAAAGATAAACAAACTCCTTGAGGAATCAGGGTGGCGTTTTGAGGCAGACAAGAACGGCCCCATGAACATACAGCTTGAGCCCGGCGTGATGCTCGCAGACCTCGGTGAAGATTTTGAAAATGTTTCAAAAGGATACATAGACTTCTTACTTCTCGATAAAGACGGACGTGCCCTTGTCGTGGTCGAAGCAAAAAAAGAATCGATTGATCCGCTTTCTGCGAAAGAGCAGGCCAGAAATTACGCTCGTAATGTGAATGCTCGCTTCATCATCCTTTCAAATGGCAACATTCATTATTTTTGGGATACGAAGCATGGCAATCCTGACACCATCTCCCGTTTCCCCACACAAGACTCTATTACGCAGTATGAAAAATACATCCCAAATCCTATAGAGCTTGCCAATACAAAAGTAGACGAGAATTACATCATTGAATCACAGATGCCCGGCTACGCTAATGACCCTGATTTTCAAGACGAATCAAAGAGGCAAGAATTCTTTCGCAACAACAACCTGAAACAGATGCGTCCCTACCAAGTAGGCGCAATCAAGAGTCTGCAATCTGCGGCACTTGAAAATAAAAACAGATTTCTTTTTGAAATGGCAACCGGTACTGGTAAGACTTTGATTTCTGCCGCAGTAATAAAACTCTTTCTCAAGTCGGGCAACGCACGCCGTGTCTTATTCCTTGTGGATCGTATAGAACTTGAAGAACAGGCACATAAAGCTTTCAAGCAATATATCGGCAAAGACTACACAAGCGTTATCTATAAAGACAGTCGTGATTCATGGCGTAATGCGCAGGTTGTTGTGTCTACCATTCAGACTTTTCTCGCCGGTGATAGATATAAAAAAGAGTTCTCTCCCACAGATTTTGAAATGGTGATCTCAGATGAGGCCCACAGATCTATTGGTGGTAATAGCCGAGCAGTATTTGAGTATTTCGTTGGCTACAAGCTCGGGCTTACTGCTACCCCCAAAGACTATCTCAAGGGATTTGATGGTGAGGATGCGGACTCTCAAAGAGAATTTGAACGTAGGCAATTGCTTGATACGTACAAAACTTTTGGATGCAAGCCGAGCGAACCAACCTTTAGTTACGACCTACTTTCAGGTGTTAAAGATGGCTTCCTCATTAACCCTATTGTGGTAGACGCCCGTACAGAAATTACCACAGAGCTCCTTTCGACTGATGGCTATGCTGCCCATTCAACAACAGAGCAAGGAGAAACAATAAACGAAGTTTTTAACGAGCGACACTACGAGCGCAAGTTCTTCAATGAGGAAACTAACATCGCTATGTGCAAGGCGTTCATCGATAATGGTCTCTTTGACCCTGTTGCAAAGAAATATGATGTTGATTTATTTGGTAAATCAATTGTCTTCTGCGTGTCTCAAAAACATGCCACAAGAGTTACAAACATATTGAACAAACTCGCATTTGAAAGATGGCCGGAACAATACAATGAATCAAATTTTGCCGTACAGGTGACTTCGCAAGTCCCAACCGCACAACAGATGACGATCAACTTCTCCAACAATATGCTCAACGGCAAGGTTAATAGCCCCGAAGGTTACGATTCCACTAAGACCCGTGTAGCAGTAACTGTGGGGATGATGACCACAGGTTATGACTGCCAAGACATCTTAAACCTCGCATTGATGCGTCCCGTGTTCAGTCCTGCGGAGTTCGTGCAGATAAAAGGACGAGGCACACGAAAATACTTATTTGAGTATAGAGACTACGCCACAAAAGAAACTGTTACTGAACCAAAGGAACATTTTAAGTTCTTTGACTTTTTTGCCACATGCGAATACTTCGAGAACGAGTTTGAGTATGACGAGAAAATAAAGATACCGAAGATTAAGAAAATAAAAGAAACAGATTCCACGGGAGGGTCCGGTAGTACAGATATCTTCGTAGATGAAGGCGGCACCAATGTTTTCAAGGGTCCTATTGATCTGGCCACAGATGACGATATTGCCTCTATTTCAGAAAAACATATTGGCACCGACGGTATGCGTGTTGATCGTGAAGGCTTCAAGCGTGCAGTCGAGGAAGACGTACTCGCCAATGACACATTAAAAAGCCTCTGGGACAATGGAGATGTAGCGGGAGCCGAAGACTATACGAAGACGAACATCTTTGACAAGCCGAACCATTACCTCAATCTGCAAGGCATAAGGAAGACATTTAACGTTGATCGTCGTATCACTATCCGTGAGTTCCTGCAGGTTGCCTTTGGTCAAAAGAGCGGCTTTGAATCCAAAGACGAACTACTTGAGTCAGAGTGGAGCAAATTCACAGAAGTGAATCCAGTAGACCAAGAGCACTTCGCACCAGTAAAGAGCTTTTTCAAGGCCTACATTGCCGATCCGCAGGTTCGAGAAATTATTGATACGAAACAACTCGCACAACTTCATTTCTGTGCGTCTTTTGACTTCGAGGAATATCAACGGCTCAACGGTTTTAAGACCACGGTCCCGACGTATATCAAAGACTACGTCTCTCTGAATACCTTTATGAATTAAGAATATGAACACTCAAACAAAAAATCACATAGATGCCGCTCGCCAAGTTCTTGTTGGTGTTGTTCCTAATCCAACTTCACAAATAGATCAAATCACGAACGCCCTCATCTACAAATTCATGGATGATATGGACCAGTCTGCTATCAAGCAAGGTGGCGACCCCTCATTCTTCGTCGGTAACCTAGAGCAATACGCATGGACTCGTCTTATGGATGCCCGAATCGGGAATCAAGAACGAATGAACATCTACAGCGAAGCACTTGTAAAGTTTTCCGAATCAAAACAGCTACCCCAACTCTTCCGTGAGATTTTTAAGTCAGCGTTTCTGCCGTACCGAAGTCCTGAAGTGCTTGGCTTGTTTTTGAAAGAAATCGATTATTTTGACTACTCACACCCCGAGGAATTGGGTAATGCGTATGAGTACCTGCTTTCTATTATGTCGTCTCAAGGCGATGCTGGGCAGTTCCGTACTCCACGCCACATCATTGATTTTATGGTGGAAGTCGTAGACCCAACCATGGAGGATAAGGTGCTAGACCCTGCATGTGGCACTGGTGGCTTCTTAGTGAGTACCTACAAACACATATTGAAGCAACACATTGAAAAGCCACTCACACCCGATCAACGCAAAAACCTGATGGGTAATTTTGAAGGCTACGACATAGACCCCGGCATGGTCCGTATCGCACAGGTCAACATGTACCTGCACCAGTTCAAGAATCCAAAGATATTCAACTACGACACCCTTTCCATGGATGAGCGATGGGGTGATAAGTTTTCTGTAATCCTGGCCAACCCACCATTTATGTCGCCAAAAGGCGGTGTCAGTACCCATAGCAAATTCAGCATAGAGTCTACTCGGTCCGAAGTGCTGTTCGTTGACTACATCATGAACCACCTACGACCACAGGGACGTGCGGCTGTTATCGTGCCCGAGGGCATTATCTTTCAATCCGGCACGGCACATAAGCAACTACGCAAGAATCTAGTAGAGGATGGGCTGTATGCGGTAATCAGCTTGCCATCGGGGGTATTCCAGCCTTACAGCGGTGTAAAAACAAGCATTCTTTTGTTTAACAACGAATTGGCAAAACAAAGCAAAGAGATTTTGTTTGTGAAAATCGAGAACGACGGCTTTGACTTGGGTGCAACCAAGCGAGCGAGCAATAAAAATGATCTACCAGATGCCCTCGATATTTTAAACAATTGGAAAAGAGGAAAGAAAGTAGACAATGACAAAGGCACCTACGTTGCGAAAACAATAATTGCCGAAACTGGCGACTATAATCTGTCTGGTGATCGCTATCGTTTAACAACCAATTACGCAAACGCAAAGTGGCCGATGGTAGAACTCGGTGACGTAGTTGATATTTTAGACAACAAGAGAAAACCGATAACGAAATCTGACAGGAAAGCAGGTCCGTTTCCATACTACGGAGCCACGGGTATTCTGGATCATGTCCACGACTACATTTTTGATGAAAGGTTGGTTTTAATTGGAGAGGATGGTGCAAAGTGGGACATAGGAGACAGGACTGCTTTTATTGCAGAAGGTAAATATTGGGTCAATAACCACGCCCATGTTGTTCGTCCAATAAAGGAGAAGATGATCGATACATTTCTCGTTTCCTACTTAAACAATATCGACCTATCTCCATTCATAACCGGCGTGACAGTTCCAAAGTTAAATCAAGAAAAACTACGGTCTATAAAAGTTCCCCTTCCTCCGCTTGAAGTTCAGAAGCTGATAGTGAAGGAGTTGGACAGCTACCAAAGCATTATCACGGGTGCCAAGCAAATTACCCAAAACTGGAAACCCAAAATTGACATCGATCCAGAGTGGAAGAAGACGAAGCTGGGCGACGTTGTTGATTTTGTTGGCGGCTATGCGTTTAAGAGTGAAGAATTGAAAAATGGAAAATCTGCCGACACTGACCTACCTGTGGTTAAAATAGGAAATGTTGGCAAAAATGGAGAAGTTGAAATTGAGGATGCACAATATTTTTCACATACTAAGTCACTAGATAAGTTTATCGTTAATAAAGACGACATACTTATTGCCATGACCGGAGCGACGGTCGGTAAGGTTGCCGTTTCGCAATTCGATAATTTGTTTCTTAATCAACGTGTCGGTCTAGTAAGGCCGGATGGAGAAAAGCTCTCAAAATATTTCTTGAAATCAATTTTATTTTCTGATGAATTTTATGAATACTGTCAGATGACTGCGGGTGGTGGAGCTCAAGGAAATATCTCACCGAAGCAGATTAAAGAATACGAGATTCCTCTCCCACCTATGGAAATCCAAAAGAAAATCGCCGAGCGTATTGAATCCGAACGCACCCTCATTCAGGGTAGCAAAAAACTGATTGAAATCTACGAACAGAAGACCAGAGACGCCCTATCGAAGCTTTGGAAGGAATAAACATGAAAACAGAGCAACACTTACATGACAGAAGAAACCCAAAAACCCGATAAACTAAGCGATGAGTATCTGCCTAAACGACAGCTTTACCACAGTTTTTCTGAAGTCGTTAAAAAAATCATTAGCGAGGTTCTTGATAATGGAGAAATAAAAATCTACAGCATAAGCGGTAGAGAAAAAGACCCCGAAAGGCTTAAGGAGAAAGTTGTCAGAAAGGCAGCTGAAGGAATAATATATAAGGCTTTGGAGGATATTGAAGATCTGGCGGGAGTGAGGGTTGTTACGTATCTTGAAAGCCATAAGAGCCAAGCGGAAAACCTGATTTATCGACAGTTTGAAGGCTCCCAGCCTGACGTTACGAACAAATATGACCCTAAAGGTTACAGGGGCACACACTTTGTTCTACGCCTTGATGAAGCAAGGGAAAAGCTTCCCGAGTATGCCCGATATAAGGGGCTAAAATGCGAAGTTCAGGTTGTGTCCGTCCTTTACCACGCATGGTCTGAAATAGAGCATGACGTCATATATAAACCCGGCGGTGATCGAGAGAAGCTCGCAAGCTTAGGGCTAGATGATATTGAGAATTCTTTTCAAGAAATAATGGCTCAACACTTGGAGGAGGCCACTATTCAATTTGACTTACTGCATAAAAAACACAAAGAAGTACTACACGCAGGACAAGTAATTTATTCTGACTTTCTTTCCGATATACGAAACGCACAGTCAAACGACGAGATTGCCTCTATCCTTGATATAGCAAGCAAGTTCTCACACAAGAAGCCGGAAGAGGCCGTGCAAATGGTGGAAGAGACTATCAAGAGTGCGCCCATCGAACCTAAGGTCATTCATAAATTCGTCGATAAAGAACTGTTTGGAAAGAGCAAGGACAATCTGCTTGAAAAGTGCGTAGATATTTTAAAGCAGTTTCATGTTAGATATTGGAATACCGAGAGAATACTATCCTCTTTGTTTTCGCTTGCATTGCACCCGACAAAAAAGATTTCCGAGGAAGCCATGAAGGCAATCAAAGACACAGTTAAATACAACAATACTTTTATTAAGCGGTTTAAAAACCTCTACCCCCAGAAGACGGCACTTGAATTTATAAAGAAGATTCCACCGGAGGATCGCAAGAAGAACTTCGTAGCAATCACTGCAACGGCAGAAGAGATCCTGTCTTCCGAGGTAGAGGGTACTGAATGGAGTAGTGCTGATACGCTTACGTTTTCATCGGGAGCATTAGTACCGAATGATGGATTGAAAAAGATGCGCCAAGAGACCATTGATTTCGTAGTGGAATTGTTCGAGCAATCAACGGATCTCAAGGAGCGAGTAGCCTTAGTGCGTGTTCTGCTTACAGCTCTGGAAGCTCCGCATAACGTGGCTTATGGGGATGATCTAAAAGAAATGATTCGAGAAGATGGTAAGCGTCTGGTAGAAGTACTGTCAAAGTTTGTATTTCCATCATCAGTGGTAGGCAACTACTTAATCGCACAGGAGATTGAAAAAGCTCTGATTCGTTTACTTAGAAGCGAAGGTTTTAGAAGTGCAGAGGCTCAAGCACTTTATGACCGCCTTCAAGCAGATGCCGACTATGGGGTTTTCTGTACGCTTGTCGGTGATATACATGAATACAGAAATCTTGATGAGGACTGGAATGATGCAGAGAAACGCAGAGCGGAGGAAGTAAAAGCTCTCGTTGCGACAATAACAGAGGAAGGACTGGAAGGGTGGTATAAAAAATTGAATGACTTCGCAGAACCACTACAAGAGGGGGTTGTAGACGCGTGGAAGTACAACACGTTCAAACTGCTCATTGCCCGCCTTACTGAGGTTAAATTACCTTTAGCTACGAAGCTTCTCGAAAAAGCCGCTGAAGAGCAGTCTGCTCTTGCTCAAGAGCCATTCGTAACCGCATATCTCGCTACCCTAAGGAGAATCAATGACTTTCAATCATGGGATTCTTTTGTTGCAATTATATGCAAAAAGAAGATGCCAGTGTTAGCCAGTTCTATTGCGGTTTCCTTAAACTTAGATGCAGGAGCTGATCTGGCGGTATCAATTAGGGAGGAGGATATTAAAGTACTTGAAAGACTAGTGACCGGAGAGGAGCCATTTGGCTTTGTGGGTGGTGAAAATTTCCCTGCACGGTACATGATTTTCAATACACTAACGAGAATTTTTGCTAAGAATCCTGCTCGCATTGAGGTGTTGATTGTTCAGGAGATGCGGGACCATCCCAAGTTCTTAAACATGTATTTTCGAGAATTACCTTTTGCGTCGCATCGTAAGTGGATGTCGTTTAAAGACTGGAGCACCGATGGAATTGAATTTATCCAAGCAGAATTGATCTCGTTGAGAGACCTTGATTGGCATGTTCAAGAGATGATGCTTGAATTAGCATCGGAACCTATCCATATAATTTTAGAAGTATTCAAGAAAAGAATACAAAGGGACAAGGATAGCGAGGAGCACTACGAAGTCATCCCTTATCACTTTAATCCTGACTTACAAAAGTACATTACAGAGCATAAAGAGTATGTTGCTGAAATGGTTGAATGGCTTAAAAATATGACTCCCGATTGGAGTACATATAACTGGAACGTTACCCATTTTATTCAAAGGATTGGCGGTGCGTCATATTCGACAATACTCTTAAATCTCATAGAGAATGCGGATAAGGCGACTCTTGAGAAAGCCGCATATGCACTGAACGCATTTGACGGTGCCGACTTCACTCTCTGCTTTGAGATTGTCAAAAGGACTGATGACGAAGACATCTTGAACCATATCGGTGGAGCGATGGGTGCTACAGGTGTGGTATCCGGCGAGGATGGTTTAGCTCGAGCATACGAAGCGAAAGCAAAACAGCTTGAAGCATACGCATCATCGGTAGATGCACGAACTAAAGCATTTGCCATCAGAATGAAAAAATCTTTTGAAGAATCTGCCCAAAGAGAGTACGAACGTGCCAACACTCGAAAGAAAACTCGTGAGATCGAATTTAAAGGATAGATATGATGCCAACCTCCACTCCACAATTTGGCCCTGACTACGTGAAAGAACTCATACCTTGGCTAGTTCAACAGGTTGGTGTAGCTACGGCAAAGGCTTTCCGGATGATCTGGGATATTGGAATGACGTATCTAGCTCAACACTGGGTTGCGGTACTTGCCGGGCTGTTAATAATCTTTGTGATTGCTCTCATTAGAGCTTTTCTCACAGGTCGCTGGGCAATGCTCGGTAGTGTCGTGTACAACTACCTCTACTTCGGTGCACTATTTCTCATCGGCACAATCTGGGGCCCTGAAGTCTTTGCAAACGACTACTTCAAAATAACTCTTGCCATTCTCTACGTCACCTGCTTTATTCTCACCGGCAAATTCTTGAATAAGATTGGCGTTCGTCGCTTCTAGTTATGGATGACATTGAAGATGAGGAGACACGTCGCCTGATGAAAGACCATGATGTGGATCAAGACACAGCGGAGAAAGCACAAGAGCTTATTGATGAGGGGATAGATGAAGATGATGCAATTGAATTAGCCGAGGAACTTTGATACAGTGTGGGTAATGGAACGAAGGAACTTTAGATAGCCGCCCGTAAACAGCCACACGTCTTGTGGTTGTTTTGGGTGGCTTTTCTATTTGCCTTTGTAGCTCAATGGTAGAGCGGTGGAGTGAAGCCCCACACACGGAGGTTCGATTCCTCTCAAAGGCACACGCCCTCGTAGCACAATGGATAGTGCATACCGGTTCTAACGGGAAGGTTGGAGGTTCGACCCCTCCCGAGGGCACCTATAAGCAGCTGTTGGTAACCCACTTCGCAAGCCTCCAAACCTAAGCTAGGGTGCCAAGTGATAGCGTTTTCTGCTATCATTGCTCTTGTACCTTTCGGGTACAAACAATTGAATATCGCTCCGCAAGGAGCTAGGACCTAAACCAATCGGATTTCCGGTTGGCATGGTCTCAAATCATGAAGCATAGACAACCCGTCATTCAGGGCATGCTTCATGTTATGCAGGGAAACTTGCATAGAGGCCGCAAGGCCTTCCTGGTGGCGGGTTTTGTGTTCCCCACAAAATCCGCACCATACACACGCTATGGTGCAAATACTCAAAAGCTCGAGACACTCAAAAATCACCGGTGATTTCACCGAGCACCTAGTTTTATACTGGCTCTCCAAACACGGCTTTGAGTGCGCCCGCGTTGATCACACCGGTATCGACTTAATCGCCCGTAACCCCCACTCAGATGAGGTGATGGGTATTTCCGTTAAAAGCAGGAGTCGCGGTCCGGGCACTGAGACTGCCTCTATAAACATAAACGAGTCGGATATTCAAAAGGCGGAGATTGCCTGCAAACAATTTCACTGCGAACCCTACTTTGCGATTGTCTCTGACATGAAGGATAAGATTGTGTGCTTCGTTCTTTCCGTACCGAAGCTACGATCTATCCTCGATGACACTAAAGAGGTTCACCAGTGGAAGATGAGTGACGAGGCGTTGACTCGCTACTACGCCGACCCCGACATCAAGGTATTTGAATTCCAAACCAGCACGCATTCGTGGTGGGCGTAAGGTGTCGACAACTCGCTTCGCAAGTCCCCAAATCTAAGCTGAAATGGCCTCATGGCTATTCTCTCCAAGCAGAGCGCTACCGAGCTACGGCGAATCATCAAGGAGGCCACAGGGCGCAATATTTCGCTCGGAGAGGCCTATGCTATCTGGCATTACCTCCTCAAGCTCCTGCAGCTGCTGTGGAACGTAGAGAGGCGGCAGAAGCCGCCTCTCGTACCTAACCAACTCAGCCTCTTTACTCCCAAAAGACGGAGACTAAAACCTCGTCCTGTGCCGTCCAAAAAATGATGAGTAGCCGTTACCTTCTTCTGGCCTCCTCCCTATATCCGGATTGGGGAACGGTGTGTATGGCTGGTTGACTTTCGATACCTGCAAGACCAGAAGCGATAGCGCATCTACTAAGTCATCGTGCAATTCACTCCCAAACCCGGTCAGCTGCGCGAGTAATTCCTCGCACCCGGTCTCAGGGAATACCACGATGCCGTTTTTAATGAGTGGGCTTATGAGTACAATGCGCGACCGCTTATCACCTTGCGCTGTCACGCCGACTGCGGGGTACCCATCTTTTTGCATCATCTCCGGCAGCGCCTTCTGGTAGGCATTGTCCTCAATGAAGAGCTTGGCCCGCACGTTGTGCATGATGGTAGCGGACAATGCCTTCGCCCGCTCAAGCGCTGCTGGGAAGTTCAGGCGCTCGTTGACTGGTTTGGGCGCAATATAGATACGCATCTCTGCGCCGTATCCGTACACGTGGCCCACGACCATTGCTGTCTTGTCTGCTTTCTTGCTGTCCGATATCGCCAGGTCAATGCCGATGCAACTTTCGCGGTAGCGCATGGTACCCGACTTTGGAAGCTCTTTGTAATACTGGATCCACTTGGGGTCGACGACGCGCGTTGCGTCAGCGACAATTTCGAGAAGATATTCCTGTCGCCATGCCAGCTCGTTGGCGACGCTCATTTGCAGATCTTCGATTTTTCCTTTGGTATCGAACTTGCCCGGCCAGAGGCACTCGCCGCTCTCATTAAGGAGCGGAAACCAGCAGTAGGTACCTTTGAGTTCTTTGCGATCCATCATACGGCGCAGCTTCATGACCAGTGCGTCCTCATGGAGCAGGTTGCCGACGATAATAGTTCGCGTGCCGATGTCGCCAAGCGGAATCACTTCTCGCGAGAACCAGTCGAAAAGCTTGGTGCGGCTTTCGTATGTCTTGGCTGATTGCATGTCTTCGATGTCGTCCAGTATCAGGAGGTCGGGGCGGTATTGGTGGTGTCGTATGCCACGTATGCTTTGGTCGACAGAGGCGATCATGATACGAGCGCCGGTGTTTTGAAATACGAGCGAAGATATAGCCCACTCGCCGGTATTAGTGTCCTCGCGAAACGGTCCTAGGTCACTCTTGAGAAGTCTGTTGTGTTCAAGTTCATATTTGAGATTCGACATGTGCTGGCGGGCCTGCGCCTGAGTTTGACAGATGATTAGTACGAACTTTTTCTGTTGCACCCCGAGCGTTGCCCACAGTGAGTAGGAGAACGTGACCAAGGTCGACTTGCCCGAGCCGCGAAAGGCTACGATGCAGGCCAGCTTGTTTGACTGGTCCTCCGTGATGCGGAAGATGTCTTTTTGGAATTCCGCTATTGGGTAGCGGACGTAGTGCGGGAAGTAGAGGTGGAAGAACATGGTGTGGCTCTCGCGTGCGACTGCCTGCCGCACGAGTCGATCGTTGGTAATCGCCTCGAACGAGGCGTCGTCGAACCCTGCTGTTATTGGATTGTTCATGTTTAATTTTTATTTAAGATTTGTTAATTTGCATACCTGCTAATTCCAATGCTTTCCGCACAAGCTCTTTCTGCTCAGGTGACAGTTCCTCGATGAGGTTAAGTTGCCCCTCGATCTCCACCTTGGTCTTGTAGTTCGGATGATTGTGCTTCAACCACGCAACAATGGCGGTGATGTTGCGATCTTTAACCGCGTTTATGAGCTGGCTCTCCGCAAGGTCATTCACAAGCGAGCGGCCGTCTAGCAGCGCGTCGTCTATTTGCTTGGCAAATTCTTTGTCCCTCTTTTTCCAGTTGTAAAAGGAGACGCGGCTCAGGCCAACCTTCTCACATGCAATTTGTACGATTGGAGTTTTCTTCAGCTGCTCAAGCATCAACTCTTTTGCCCGTTTACTCTCCCTCATACGCGTTTTGCTTTAAGGCCAGTAAGTTGCTCCCAACGACGTATGGTGGTCAGGCAATACTCCTCCTCGACCTCGATCGCAAAACAACGGCGCTTGGTCTGCTCGCACGCGAGTAAGGTCGTACCGCTCCCTAGAAAGCCGTCATATACCGCGTCACCAATGCTTGTTGAGTTCAAAATCAATCGTCGTATTAACCCGACTGGTTTTGTCGTAGGGTGCAATTTGCTTTTAGACGGACGCGGGTAGAACAGCACCGATTTATCCTTGGAGCGGCGGAAGTGATGGGTACCGTACCAGCCGTAAAAGATTAGTTCGTGCTGGGGAGCATAGTCGAGTCGTCCAATGACCGATTGGGATTTAACCCAGATGAGCAGTTGTGCGAATTTGAATCCAGCGTTGATGATGCCCTCATGCAGAGGCCAAATCATTTTGTCTGCGTTGAAGATGTATGTGGCGTTCTTTTTGGCGAGGAAGGGTTTGACCGCATTGAGCCATGCCTGGCTGAAGGCAGCGTACTCTACATCGGATTGCAGTTGGTCGTTTTGGATTACCTTGTCCTTGGAGAGGGTCTGGAAGTTTCGCTTCGACTCAACCACACCAACCCCATACGGGACGTCTGCACAAATTAAACTGACCTTGTCTTTGCCTATGAGGCGCTGTAACAACTTCTCATCACGACAGTCGCCATACGCGAGACGATGATCGCCAAGCTGCCAAATCGTACCCAGTTTAATTGAGCTTGCGGGCTTTCGTGCCAGTTGCGTGTTCATATCTTGCGATGATGAGGTCAATAAAGACGGGTTCGATTTCAGACATAAAGCACACTCGCTTCATGGCGTCTGCGGCGATGAGCGTCGACCCGCTCCCCCCAAACAAATCTAGTATCGTGCCGCCCGGCTTCGTACAGCGCTTTATAGGGCGCTCATGCAGCGTTACGGGCTTCTGGGTGGCGTGTTGGTACTCTGAGCCGGAAATACGCTTCGTGAGCCATATATCTATAAGGTCGTGAATATCGTCGAAGAGTTTGTTACCGGAGGGTCCCAATTCTTTGTTGAGCACTTCGGCAAAGTTAAGTGCCACCGGCGAAAGATAGGGTATCCCGCGTGTGGAATAAACACAGGGCTCGTAGCATTTATTGTAGGCAATGCCAGGTGTCGGATTTGCCGACCCTTTTACCCACATACATACCCGCTTGTTCTCAAGTCCAAGTTCACGGAATAAGTCCTGCACCATTCCTATGTATGTCTGATCACACCAGTAATAGGCGTGGCAATCCGGTTTAGCGACTGAGAGAGCGTTCTCCATCGAGCGCCTTAGGAAAGTGCGATACTCAGTGTCCGGTTTGAGATCCTGCACCGTGCCGCCATAACTTGCTTTTCCGCCCACTCCGCCGTTGTAGTCCAAATCCAGATTGTAAATTGTGTCGCAATAAATCATATCGATTTTAGTTTTACCGACCAATTTTTTTACCGTTTCTGGATTAAGTGAGTCTGCGCAAATTAATCTATGCGGCCCAAGGGCGTACATGTCCCAAAGCTTCGCTTTCGGTTTCTTTATTTTTTTCAACTCAGCGTTTATGTCAAACACATCATCAGTCACTTCAAGCGAGTCGGCGAAGATGACTGAGAGGTCGTTGTCGTCGAAGCCCGACATGAGCATTGTCCCAATATCGAAGTGTTCCGCGAGGAGTTCGTATGACCAGTCCGCGTGGGCGCGGTTGCTTGCGAGCAAATATTCGTTTCGCTCTGATTCAGTCAGGCGGCGACTTGGAACCCGTACCTCTATTTCGTAATCAGGACCATAGAGAGCGAGCAGAGCAGCGATTCTCTGGTGACCAGCCAGAATTCCACCATCGAGATCTATCGCTGGGATTTCGACTAATCCGAACTTCTTCAGCAGCCGGGTAAGGGTCTGCTTGAATTTCTCCGTTGCTAATCTCGGGTTAAACTTATGTGGAACGAGGTTGCCGAGACGCCGCCGCTCCGTTGACCAGACCAATTGTTTTGCCATGTTGATAATTGAGAGAAGGGGTTTTATATGCCTCCTCTAAACTAGCTGCAGAGATTTCGGTGCGGCCGAATCTATGGCTTTAAATCTAGGCCTCGCACACGCTCATAGACGAAAACACCCGCCTAAATTTCGTCGGGTGCGGGATGATGTTGTGCTGGAGGGTTACTCGTCAGAATCTTCCTCGCTTTCTTTCCAGATAAAAAGTTCTCCGCCAGAGGCATGTACGTCACCATCGCCGCGTAGTAGCGGCTCGGGTATGAGCTTAAATTTAGGTCGGTATCCCTGCGTCGCATCGTAGAGGCGAAACGGGTCGTCACTGATGCCGCAGGCCGTCTGCAGTTTCTTCGAGAGACTCTCCTTCCGTTTCTCGCACGCACCTACTTTAATTCGCCATCCCATTGCAAGATTTTGTGTCGTCGGTTTCATGCTGCCGAATTCCAAGAGCAAAGACAGCTTTTCCAAAAACTTCCACTGATAATCCGGACTTTTATCTCGCGTATTATGCTTTGCAAATCCAAGTACAGCGTAATCGTACAACCCGAGCAACTTTTCTTTATGAGAAATTTTTAAAGTATGCCCATCCATGAAAGCGAATTCCACGTCCTCCCATTTTGCGCCCTCAGGCATCGGCACTACCGAGGTTGGAATTGTGCCCTCAGGTGTGGATATTTTTGGTGCATCGGATTTTAGTAGCACCACGACCTTCTCGACAATAGTATCCATCGTGTAGTTATCCAGTCTAATTAGCGTAGGACTCATAGGTCGGGGTATGTATTCTATGAGCTCCTCTACGCGGTAATTGGCGAGTGCGGTTGATGGCATTGTTAGGACGGGCAGCGAAATATTCTGGACCAACTCCTGCATGCGTGCCCACTCATTAATGAACGGTTGCATGGTCTTGGTGATCTCCTCCGCATCTCGAGTCACAGGCGTAAGTGCCTCGGCTACGCGTCGGTGGATCTCGGCCTGTTGCTCGATGAAGAGATAGAAAGGTTTGTATGCCTGTGCTACCGACTCACTGAGTTCTTTATGTGCACGCCAAACATCCTCTAAGTCGCGCGCCATGCGCGGCCCAAACATTTCCACAATATCGATTTCGCGTTCCTCTGCCATGCCTCTAATTATATCCCGCTTTGCGCCATTTACAGCGCGACACGGTACCCGACAAAAAAGCACAGTATACCGCTGCACTTTTTTGTTGTATGGCCTCACATTCTGCCAAAAAGTTTACACAGCACGATGTGGCTGGAAGTCCAGAAAAACTGTAAACTTTGTAAAGCAGACCCCAGACCGAGCGGCCTTACTCTGCTATACTAAAATCCTCCAAAGAAGCCTTACGGGGTCTCACCCACACAGGGTCGAGACCGAGCGGGGGCACCTGTTGGTAATCAAGTCGTGAGGGGTGTTGTGCGTGCTACAGTGGGGGCATTAGCCGATAGATACATTTTGTATGGACCAACCAACCCCTCAGCCCCCCGTGCAGCCACCCGTCGTCCCGCAGGGGACCTATCAGCCTGTCGGCGTACCGGCGGTAGTGCCCGCACACCCTGGCACAACCCAGGGTATCGTCGGGATAGTGTGTGCGGTCGCCTCCTTGTTGTTTTTTCCTCCGGTGCTCGGCCTCACGGGTCTCATACTCGGTGTGCTTTCTTTGAGAAAAGGCGAGAAGGCGCTCGGTATCACCGCTATAGCGCTCTCGGCGGTTTTTATGGTGATAGGCCTAATGCTCGGAATCTACGTTCACGCACACCCCGACCTGTTCTCGACCGGGAGTTCGGCGTCGGGTGCGGTTATCGAGTCTTTTTCGCGCTGATACATGCTATATGTCCTTTTTCTGGTTTCGGTAGTACTACCGATTGCACTATGGATCTGGTTCATTCGGCGTGAGGATCGGTCCGAACCTGAGCCGGGGAGACTTATGCGACGCTGCTTCTATGTCGGTATTACCGCGGGCATCGGTGCCGCTATCTTCGAACTGCTGCTGTTTAAGGTACTCGGCGTGCCCGATGACGTCTTCGCTGCGGGGCGGGCGGCTCCGCTCATGATCACGACGCTCGCCGTCGTACTGGTCGGCCCCATAGAAGAGTTGGCGAAATATCTCGTTCTGCGTGCGAACGTATACGTGAGCCAGGATTTCAACCAGGTGTTCGACGGTATCGTGTACGGCATCACGGTCGCGCTTGGTTTTTCGTTCATCGAGAATTTTTCATATTTCATCGACTTGTACCTAACACAGACGACCGCTGTCTTTCTGGTCAGCGCCCTGTTTAGGGGACTGTTTACGACCCTCGCGCACGTCACCTTTACTGGTATTCTTGGCTATTTCGTCGGTAAGGCGAAATTCTCGAGCGGTGATCGATCTCTCCTTATCGTGCAAGGTATCGTTTACGCCTCCGCACTTCACGCTTTTTTCGATTTCTTGGTAGCCAGCCCCATACCGTACGGCAGCGTGTGGGCGGCGCTTTTTATGTGTTGTTGTTTCGGCGTGTTCGTACGGATATGGGATCGACCCGATGTGCGGATGGTGTGGCGGTATGTGCCGCCCCCGACATCGTCTCAATAGTGCGGTCGATATATCAACACCTGCTCCTCCCCGCGACTACCGGGGGTGGTACCATACGGACTGAGGTATTTATAAGACTAAGAAATATGTAACGTCACCATGCTCTCCACTATATATCGTCTCGTGGCCGGCACCGTCATCGCTCTTTCGTTGTTCGGCGCGGCCGGTTTCGCACAAGCATCGACCCTGTCGTCGTCGCAAGTCTCCGCCATTATCACACTGCTCAAGGCATTTGGGGCGGATCAGTCAACGATCGCACATGTACAGAATGCCCTACAACACACCGCAACCTCCACAGGTCCGTTTGGCGGAGCGACCTCGACTTCGACGGTCGCTTCTCATCGCTGCATCGACCTTTCTCATAACATCCACTTTGGATCCACTGACGCCGATACGGATGGGGATGTTACTCGTCTACAACAGTTTTTCGGAAATTTTGGTTCGACCACGGGCTACTTCGGACATCTGACCGAACAGGCTGTGCAAAACTGGCAGGCATCACACCATATCGTCTCTTCGGGTTCCGCGAGTTCGACCGGGTTCGGATATGTCGGAGAAAAGACTCGTTCCGCGATGCGATGCGCTACGGTAGCCACCACGACGTCGACTGCTGCAACGACCACACCCTCGACCACCACAGCCGATCCTGTCATATCTATCGCGACACCGGTCGCCGGTACAAGTGTCGCACAAGGCTCCACTTTGAACGTGTCTTGGAGCGCACAGAATGTGCCTTCGGGAGCGACTGTCGGTTTGTATCTTGTGGATACGACGACGGGGACCCGCGCGAGCAACCATCTCGTTGTCGGTCAACCGACGACCGGGTCATACACCTGGCACGTGCCATCGACGATCATCCTTGGTGATCTTGGACGTACGCTCACGCCCGGACAATATCAGATACAAGTCGCTCTGCTGCCCGCGAACTACTGTGTCGTTCCTGCAGATGGCCTGCCACAATCTTGCGCGGCAGGAACGACGGACCAACCGATCGTGCATGCGCTTAGTGGTACATTCACTATTTTGGCGGCAAACGTGACGACCGCTTCGACCACCACTACCGCCACGACCACGACCGCTGGTGTATCAACCGCCACGATTGATCCGGACTCTCTGGTGTCCAACTCAGGTACGGCGTTTTCAACAGTGTCGGGTTCGGCCTCCAACCTGAGTTCGAACGACCCCTCGAATAACTATCTCTATATCGTATTGATTCCGGCGTCGGCACTCTATGTCGGTTCGACCGATATCGACACGATCCGCACCCTGTTTGCGAGTAGCAACCACCCCGCGTCACTCGCTGCGGTTACCGTCCCGGTCACGAATGGGCGATGGACGGGAACCATTGCCACCCCACAGCTGGGTAGCTACCGTGTGCTCGTATACAACCCAAACCCTCTTGGATCGAAGCTCCCGTTAACGACCGGCACGCTGATCGTCACCGCTTCGACCTCGGCCACCTCGGTAACCTCGGTCGTCACCATAGATCCTGGCTCTCTTACCTCTACCATGGGCACCGCCACGACACTGACGGGCACCGCGACGAACGTATCGACACTCGGTATTCTGGTTACCGTTGGTCCATCGAGCGACGGCCTAGCCAGCAGCAACACGTTCAAGGTTGGTGTTACTAATGGACGCTGGTCGGTGCCGGTCGTGCTGCCTGCGGCATACGGATGCGCTTCGACGAACGCTTGTCAGACGTCATCACTGACGACACTGCCGCCAGGCAGTTATCCGGTCCGTGTATATAACAATGACGCCCGAGGCGTCTACGGTCCGGTGCTGGCGAGCGAAACCCTCACTGTTAACACTATCGCCTCCATTCCTACCCCGGTCGCTTCTTTGCCGAGCGCACGTTCGTACATCACCTCGTCGCCCACGAACCCGGCCTACTACACGCTGCCGACGCTGCTCCCGGATTCCACCACGTTCACCATCACTGCGTGGGTCAAGTACACGGGTACGTCGTGCGGGACAATCCTTTCGGATAGCAATGGTGCGGGAGGTGGTGTCGTATTGGCGATTGATGCTACGCACGTCTATTTGCGTGCTGACAAGAACGGCGCCAAGCTTTCTGGATCTGCCTGTGGCACCCTGGGTGCGTATGCGGTACCTCTTTCTCTCTTCGGAGTCTCTGATGCTTGGTTCCCGTTACAAACGACCCTCTCTAACTCGTGGCACCAGATCGTGTGGGTGAACAACGGTAGCGGCTCGGTGGTCTATGTGGATGGTGCACAGGTCGGCGCGGTCGCCATGACCGGCAGCAACGTGGGATCTCATGGCCCAGCATCGCTCGGGCGTATGTTCGACGGTGCGAGCGGTAGCTATCCGAACGGTGCAGACTATCTCAACGGATCTGTCATGGCGCAGGTGTACACCACGGCATTGAGCGCGGACCAAGTGAAGACGTTGTATGGCAAAGGGGCCGATACTCCTGCGAATTGGTAACGTACGCGTACGTTCGAGTCGTTTCCGCGCGACAGCCTGCACCCCCCTCTGTTGATTCTCGCGTGTCCATGCGGTAGCGTGAAGTGACCAACAGTATGACCCAAGACGAAGCACTCACTATCCTGAAGACGGGTGCGAACGTGTTTCTCACCGGTGAGCCGGGGAGTGGCAAGTCGCACACCGTCAACCAATATGTCGCGTGGCTGACCGAGCGCGGGGTGGAGCCGTCCATCACCGCCTCGACCGGTATCGCCGCGACCCATATCGGTGGCTTCACGATCCACTCGTGGGCGGGTATCGGTATCAAGCCGCGTCTCACCGACTACGACCTCGACCAGATCGCACAAAATAAGCGCATCGTCGACCGGGTGTTGTTCGCGCACGTGCTCATTGTCGACGAAGTGTCGATGCTCGCGGCTGAGACGCTTAGTATGGTCGATGCGGTGTGCCGCACCGTCAGGCGCAACGATCGACCGTTCGGCGGGCTGCAAGTGATCCTTGTGGGCGACTTCTTCCAGCTGCCGCCAGTGGTGCGTCGTGACGTCGAGGACGAATCGCAAGAACTATTCGAGGACAGAAGATCGATCTTCTCCTTTGGTTCGCCTGCGTGGGCGCGGCTGAGTCCCATCGTGTGTTATCTGCACGAGCAGCACCGACAAGAAGACCCGGCCTTTCTCGACGTGCTGACGGCGATGCGCCAGAACGCACTGACCGACTCGCATCGGAAGCTCCTGAGGACTCGCTTCACTCCCGAACCCGAAGGTGCGGTGACGAAATTATATTCGCACAATGCAGATGTCGACCGCATCAACGATGTCGCATTGCGTGCTATCCCGGGCGAGATGCGTGTCTTCACCATGACGAGCTTTGGGCCGGAGTCCATGGTCATGTCGCTCAAACGCGGCTGCCTTTCGCCGGAGTCGTTGCCGCTGAAGGTTGGTGCGCGTGTGATGTTCACCAAGAATGACGTCCAAAAACATGAGTTTTGTAACGGCACGCTCGGCACCATAGCCGGGTTCTCCGTCGAGGGGAAGCCGATCGTGAAGACGTTCGACGGACGCACGCTCGTCGTCGAGACCGATGAGTGGAACATCGCGGACAATGGGCGTGTGCTCGCATCCATCACCCAAGTGCCGCTGCGCCTCGCATGGGCGATGACGGTGCACAAGAGTCAAGGGATGTCGCTCGATGCGGCGCATATGGACCTCGCGCAGGCGTTCGAGTATGGCCAAGGCTACGTCGCGCTCTCGCGCGTGCGTACGCTCAAGGGGCTCTCGCTCGGCGGGCTCAACGAACGTGCACTCCAGGTGCATCCCGAGATCTTGGCGATTGACGAGACCTTTCGTGAACATTCAGATGCGGCAATCGAGGCGTTCGCCAAATTGTCATCCGAAGAGCTACGGACGATGCACGATAATTTTATCAAAGCGAACGGGGGGCAGGTGGATACAACGAAAGTCGCGCACACGAAGGTAGGCGCGAAGAAAAGTTTTTCAGTGGACACGATCCGCGAGAAGCACAAGAACGCGTACCGACCGTGGAGTACAGAGGAAGACGTCGAGGTGACCCACCGATTCGGGAACGGGGAGAAGGTGAAGGGGATAGCAGAGGTTCTTGGCCGCCAACCGGGCGCTATCCGGGCGCGACTCATCAAACTCGGACTCAAAGGGTAACTGTCAACAGGCGAGGCTCGCCGGGTGGTACGCAGGTGCTATGCTATAGCTACGTAGATTGTATGCGACATCACATGTATCGTCTCATCGCTGGTGCAGCCATATCCCTCTCGCTTATGGGTACCGCGGTCCCTGCTCAAGCATCGGGTCTCACGACGGCGCAAGTGTCCGCCATTGTCGGTCTTCTGCAGTCGTTCGGTGCGGACCAAAGCGTGATCAATAACGTATCGGTTGCACTCGGCGGTTCGCCGACGTCCGGCCTGACTTGTGTCGCCCTATTCACGAACCTCTCGGCAGGAACAACCGACACGACCACGAACGGCCAAGTGTCGCGCCTCCAGCAATTCCTCGGCATCAGTCCGACCACCGGCTACTTTGGCCCTATAACGCTCAGGGCAGTACAGCTGTGGCAGGCGGCGCACGGTATCGTCTCATCAGGTTCGCCCGGCACGACCGGGTGGGGTTTCGTGGGAGAGCACACGCGAGCGATGATGGGGTGTGCCGGTGCTCAAACGACCACCACGAATACGCCGGTCATCCAAACCACGACCTCGGTCGTGTCGACAGTGCCCACCACCACGGTCGTCGCCCCTCCTACCCCCACAGTCCCATCCACACAGTCGAATACCACCACATCTTCTAGTTCAGCCGCAACGAGCACCAATCCGAATCTCGTCAATCTCGACAAGTATCTCTCGAAGCTCCAGGACGATCTGACCCAAGCAGGACAATCGCCGGAGGTGGTGGCGCAAGCGTTACAGATAGTGCGCACCCAAGCCGAAACGATGGACTTTCAAAAGATGTATGCCGATTATGTTCGTGCCGCGATCCAACAAAAGAACGCCACATCAACGTCCGTGTCGAAGGTGGATACGTTCGTGCGGGGGGCGATCTCTTCGATCGAGGATATCTTTTCGATACATGTAGCGCGCGCGTTCGCGCCAGTGCCGTTTGGTGGGTTCGTCACCTACTCGAATCCGGCCATCTGCAATTGTCCTCCCGGTGTTCTCACGCAACTATTCATTGCCCTGCCAAGCGCTCCGCCGCCGATATCGAACATCATGTTGACGTATCTCAACGGGTCGCAAGCGTTCCCGTTCTATACTCTGCCGCTGCCTGGCGTCGCTGCGGTCGGATTTTACGTGGCGGGTATCCAAGATTGTTTCCTCTGGGTCGGTAAGGCTTGTATATTGATACCATCCGTTGGTCAAATAACGCCCATCGTCGGGTCGTCCATTGTTCCGTAAAGCCCCTGTGTTGAGAAAAGTATAAAAGCAGGGTACAGTAGGTTGCGTTCGATATATGCACCCTTAGCTCAGTTGGTAGAGCAACTCATTTACACTGAGAAGGTCCCAGGTTCGAGCCCTGGAGGGTGCACCACTGTGGGTTGATAACTGTGTTGTGTTGCGGTACGTGGTGGTACAGTTAGGGGGCTTATGGATCAGCCAGAACGACCGAGTCGAGCTGCGTTTTTTGCGAGCATTCGTTCGTATAGTATCTCCTGCGTGCTCTGGTTCCAACGTGTTCCACGGACAAAACGTCTCGCTATCGGTGGTGCGGTCGTCGTGCTCGTGCTCGGTGTTGTGCTGCTGCTGCTGAGAAGTCCGTTCGGGGGTGTCGCTTTCTTCGTACCGTCCACCAACTACACGCAGGTCTATACACTCGTGAACGATAAGATCTCTCAACATGGAGCGATCATCGTGAACGTGCCGCAAGGGGTCCCCAGAGAGAGCGTACAAGCGAAGATATCTTTCGAGCCGAGTATCGCGGGGGAATGGGTGCCTTCCGTACTGCCAGATGCGGTAGTGTACAAACCATCTACCGCGCTCGAGCTTGGTATGCACTATCGCGTATCGCTCACCACCGATACGGGAGTGATCAAAAAAGATTTTCTCGTCGATGAAGACCCGGCGGTGGTAAGCGTGTTCCCAGACGCGACCGCTGAAGCGAACCTCTCCTCCGCTATCACCATCGTGTTCAATCGCCCCATGGTCCCGCTCACGACACTGTCAAAGCTCGATACGAAGAACATACCCATCATCATCACACCCGCGACACCCGGAAAGTTCAAATGGATATCGACCCGCACGCTCCAGTTCATTCCGGACAAGACGCTTTTTGGTTCCGCACACTATACGGTCGCTATCCGTCCCGATTTCGTTTCCATGGACGGCCTGTCAGTGCCGGGCAAGACGTACTCGTTCACGACCACCAGCCTGCGTCTCAACCATGCGACATCCGACACGGTGGTGTACGACCAGGGGATAGACATCTCTTTCAATCAGCCGGTCGATCTGCAAAAGACGACCCCTGAGATCACGCTCATCAATAACACGACCCACGGCAAGATAGCATTCGTGGCAACCTATGGCACATCTGCGGTGTGGGATGATGCGAGCGGGGAGCAACAACAGGTCGAGGATACCTCGATCATCCATATCGTACCGAAGAACTCTCTGAACGGTCACACGAACGTGTGGGACTTCACGACCTCATATACCGCGACCATCTCCACGGTGTATCCAGTGGGAGGGGATATCGCACTGTCCGGGTCCTTGTTCAACCCAGCGGTCTCGACGACCATAACAACCACGCCCGTGCTCCAGGGGGTGACCGCTCAGTCCGATAGCACCGACCTGGCGTCCGCCGACCTCTTCGATCCATCGGGGACGGTAACCTTCTCATTCTACGAGGATATCGATGTCGATAAGAGTTCCATACATGCCAAAGGCCTCAAAAAGATCGTCTATGGAAAAAAATGTCAAAGCGGTGCTGACGCCACAGACTCGACCGATACCTGTACGAAGGTGGATGACAAGACTCAGCTCATCATGTCGTTCGACCCCAGTGCGTACGGTCGGGGAGAGAAGGTCCCGGTCACGTTCGATCGGTTGGTGAACGCATCGGGGTATGTGATCAACAAAGATCCGGTCGTTGTAACCTTGTCCGTCTATTCGCAGCTTCAGATCCTGCAGACGACACCCACGAGCGGCGCGAGCGCTGCGAGTATCAGTGACGTAGTGCTCTGTACGAATGTGCCGCTGAAGGTACAAGAGGCGAGTGAGTTCTATAAGAACTTCTCTGCGAACAAACACCTGGTCTTTGGGCGATGGGATAACCCGTACCTGGAAGACTCCAACACCTATGACTACCCGAAGCCCTGTGTCGTTGGACAGTACGTGAATCGAATTCACTACGGTCTCTTGCCGCTCCAGTCGTATACGCTTCAGGCTGCGGTCGAAGATGTGTTCGGACAAAAGGCGGGTACACAGCTCTCGTTCACGACGACCAAAGCACCGAAGTTCTACCTACGCTTCCAGAATCTTCAAAAGATCTACGATGTGACCACGCCGGATAAGACCGCACTCACCTATGCGACCGAAAACTTCGACTACGTGAACGTGTATGTGTGTAAGGTGAGTCCCGACACCATGGTGCGGTATCTCGCGACCCAGCCGAGCGACGTGACCACTGTACCGAATAGTTCGCTCGCATGCCAAACAGCAGTGACGAAAAAGATCGCGCTGCAAAGCGACCAGTGGGTGAACCAGTACTTCCAGATCGATCTAAAAGAGTATTTCGCCGACCCACGAGGCCAGTACATCCTCTCCTTCAGCCATCCGCAGTATCAAGACGATCAAGGCGAACAGCTGTATGCGCGCACCTATGTGAGCGTGACCAACTTGGCAGTGACCGATAATCGGGTGAAGTGGACATCATATGACTACCTACCCGATGTTCCAGATCTTACACCGGACGATACGCGTGGGTCGGTGTACTGGCTAAGCCGTATCCACTCGCTCGCGCCTGAGGTCGGCGCGAAGATCTCGGTGTATCAAACGACCGACCGGAACAAGCTCGATGCGCCACTCGTGCTCGCTCGTTCGAACACGACCGACGTCAACGGGATCACGGAGTTTCCGCTCATCGCTGACGTCGTCGGCGCTGCCATCACCTCGGGAGATGACACGGCGGTGGTGTCACAATGGGCGGATACGCTTAGCCAAGGGAGTTGGTCGAATGCGTACCAAGATGATCGCACGTACGTGTACACCGACCGACCGATATATCGTCCAGGGCAGCAGGTGTTCATAAAAGGCCTTTATCGAGTGAATTTCGATGGCGTGTTCCAGGTGTTCCAAGATAAGGATATCAAGATCCGTATCACCGACAGTAAAGGAAACGTGCTATTGACGCAGCAAGTGCCAGTGAATGCATATGGTACGTTCTCGACCAACATCACGCTGCCCGTCGACGCCCCATTGGGGACCTACGGTATCTCAGCCGGCAGCGACTACTCGAGCTTCGATGTGGAGGAATATGTGGGAGCTGCGTTCGAAACCGAAGCGCAGGCGGACAAAGACGAGTACCTGGCGGGGGACACGGCAAATATCTCCGTGTCCGGCAAGTACTACTTCGGTGTGCCGCTTGATGGTGGGACGCTCGAGTACAGCGTCACGTCACAAAATTATTACTTCGATCGATACACGGACGAGTATTTCGATTTCGGGAGCGGGTGGTATGACTGTTATGACTGTGGGTACGGTGACACGTATCTGAAGAGCGGAAAGGTGACGCTGGACGCGCAGGGGGCCACACAGGTGCAACTGCCACTCGATTTCAACACGCTGTACAAGGGTAGTGATCGCGACCAGAGCAAGATCTTCGTGTTCCATGGCACCATGCACGACAAACAGGGTAAGTCGGTGAGCTTCGAGAAGTCGTTCATCGTACATCGTGGCGACTACTATCTGGGCGTCAAAGCGGATCCGTCGTTTACGGCAGCGAAGACGCCGTTCGCACTGCGACTGAAGACGGTCGATGTGAAGGGCAAGCCAGTATCGAAGTCGAACATCACGGTCACGGTCAACAAGGTCGACTGGTCTTCGTACAAGCGTCAAGAGGTGGATGGAGGTTTTTATGATCGACCGACACGAACACTGACCTCGGTCATCACGAAGCATATCTCGACGAATTTCACCGGTGACTACTCGGAGCAGATCATGCTCACTGACCCGGGGGAGTATGAGATAGATGGGGTCGGGACGGACGGTCGTGGGAACGACATCAAGAGTACGAGCGAGATCTATGTCTATGGTAGTGGCACGGTCACGGTACAGCCGACGAACAATGCGACGCTCACTATGACCGCAGAGAAGACCGACGTGCGGGTGGGTGACATGGCGAAGTTCATCATCCAAAACCCCTACCCCCATGCCAAGGCGCTGATCTCTATCGAGCGTGGACGCATCTTTACCTATGAGGTCGTCGATATCACGCAGAGTATCTATGAGTATCAATTCCCGATAACGGCGGACTATGTGCCCAATGTGTACGCATCGGTCACCTTGTTGTCGCCAGGGCCAGAGGTGAAGTTCGGACAGGTCCAATTTACGGTGGATAAAAAAGAAAAGGAGTTGACGATCGGTATACATCCGGACAAGACCTCGTATCTGCCGGGAGAAAAAGTGAACCTCACCATCACGACGACGGATTCGCAGAACCGGCCGGTGCCTGCCGACGTTTCAGTCGCGGTGGCGGACGTGAGCGTCCTGGCGCTCGCAGGCAATCCGAAGAAGGATCCGCTCGTGTTCTTCTACGGCGGCTTCCCGCTCGCGGTGACGGCCGAGACGAATATCAAGAACCTGCTCGAAGAAACGCCGATACCGACCGGCACGAAGGGGGGAGACGGCGGAAGTCCAGCCGATCTGGCGACTCGCAAGCGGGGAGAGTTCAAGGACACGGCGTTTTGGCAGGCTGATGTGGTGACGAACGCACAAGGGGTGGCGAGCGTGTCGTTCACGCTGCCGGACAACCTGACCAAGTGGCAGGTCGAATCGGTCGGTATCACGAAGGATACGAAGCTTGGTGTGCAGTACCAGGAGATCGTCGCACAGAAGGATGTCATGACAGTGCCGATCGCGCCACGCTTCGCGGTCCCCGGTGACGAGTTCATGATCGGTGCGAAGATATTCAATCAGACAAAAGATCCGCAGTCGCTCTCCGTATCGCTCACGAGTCCGACGTTGCAGATCGAAGATACGCCGCAGACACAGCGCACCATCGCTGCAGGTGATACCGCGACCGTGTACTTCAAAGTGAAGGCACCTTTGACTGTGACCGAAGGCGCGCACACGTTCACACTTTCTGCCAAGAACGCTACCTATAACGATACGGTCACGCAGTCGTTCCCGATCACGAGGAACATGACCTATGAATCGACGGCGACCGCTGGGTCGACCGGCTCGACCAGTGTGCAGGAGTACCTGTACCTGCCGCACAATGTGCTTGTCGACAAAGGAGGTCTTACGATAAAGACGAGTGCGACGTTGGCGGTCTACCTGTCGGATGCGCTCAAGTATCTGTTCACCTATCCGTACGGATGTGCCGAGCAGATCTCGAGCAAGCTCTCTGCGATCGCTATCACGAAGCGAGCGCTTGCGATACCGAACGTCGGTGCTTCGTTCACGATTCCGAAGGTCGCCTTCGACGGAGTCGACTATACGGTCGACCAGGCGGTGACGATCGGACTCGGTCAACTCTACGACACACAAACGATCGATGGGGGATTCTCATACTACAAAGGACTCCGCACCGACCCGTATCTCACCATGGAGGTGCTCAACACACTGGTCGACCTCAAGAACGCCGGATACTCCGTTCGTCAGTCGGTGATCGCTCAGGCAGTGCAGTATCTGTACGACAAAAGTACGGCCTTCAAGAATGATAATGATACCGACTCGCTCGTGCTTCTCGCGTATGCGGTGTCGCGCGCGGACGCGGGTTCATCTGCCTACGCAGCACTGCTCAGCGATGTGCAGGGTCGTGCGACCACGAAGTATCTGAGTGATGTGGCCAGCAGTAACACGCTCGGCTATCTCGCGCTTCTGACCACCAGTGGTGGAACATCGTCCCAATTCAAAGACAAAGTGTTCGCGACGCTGATGAATCGGGTATTGATCGACTCACGCGGCGCGTACGTGAAGCAAAACGAAGAACAGAGGGGTTGGATGTACTACGAGACGCCAGAGAAGGATACCGCGCTTCTCCTTAAGGCATTGGTCGCCGACAAGCGAGAGTTCGCCGAGACGCCGAACATGATCCGCTGGCTCGTGGCGAGTCGCGCAAGCGATGGGTCGTGGGGGTCGACCAACACATCGGTGTCCGCGATCGACGCGCTCGCCGACTATCTCTCATGGAAGCGCGAGACCGAGTCGAGCTTTACGCTCACGACGACCTTGGATGGAAGCGCGCTATCGACCACCGCGTTCTCGAAGCAGAACATCCTCTCAACTATCGAGACGTTCATGCCGACCGCGAAGATCGTGCTCGACACCATGCACACCCTGACGTTCACCAAGTCGAACGCAAGCACACTGCCGAACAACTTCTACTACGACCTGAGTCTTAAGTACTACGTGCCCGTGGAGCAGATCGCACCGCGCGACGAAGGTGTGGCAATCACGCGCGAGTTCTATAGTTTGACCGATGCCAAGAATGCTCACCCGCTCACGACTGCGAAAGTGGGAGATGTCGTGCGTGGCGTCATCACGATCATCTCGCCGAAGGAGCGCCACCTCTTCTCGGTCGAGGACTACATCCCTGCAGGGTTCGAGCTGGTGAATTTCAACCTGGCGACCGAGGACCAAGCGTCTCAAACCGGTGCTGTGGGTATAGCCTCGACGACCGGGCGGACGGGACTTGCGGCAGTGTCAGCAAGCGTTCGGTCGCGCGTCTTCACGATACCGCACCTGCTCGTGGGTACGTGGCGTTCACTACTCGCATTCTTCGGATTCGGTGGCGGCAGTAACAGTGTGACCGCCGATGGCACTACCACCGACGCATCGGTGACCTATCAAAAATTCTACCCAGATTTCCAAGAGATGCATGATGACCGCCTGTTCTTGTTCACGCAAGACCTGCCGCCAGGCACGTATACCTACGAGTACTATGTGCGTGCGACGACGCCAGGCACCTTTAGCCATCTCCCTGCGATAGCGAGCGAGCTGTACTTCCCAGAGAATTTCGGCAGGACCGCTGGTTCGGTCTTTAGGGTCGAGCAATAATGTGCACAAGGATGTGCGTACTCGTGCCGCGAGTGCTCACGGCTTTGATGGTGTAATCATTTGCGGTGGTGGGGGAGAAGGTGACTCGCGAGCCGGTTCCGATGAGCGCTCCGTTCACGTACCACGACACCGACTCTGGTGACACGAGCGGGATATTCGTATGCGCTTCTTGCAGGAACGTGTCACCGTCCTGCGGGGAGGTGATCAAGGTGTCGTCGGGAAGCAGGTGTTGGTGCTCCGTGACGACATCCCCTTGCGATCCAAAGTCGATGCTGTTGTTGATCGTGACATCCTCGACGTGAGAGAAGTTCAGTGGCGTGTGTTTGTTATAGTCGGTGTTCATGAGCAGTTCCATGGCATCATGCCAGATACTACCGGCCCCCGACTGTCCGGTCACGTGTTGCAGTGGGGTGTTGTCGGGATTCCCAAACCAAACGACGACGAGAAAGTCGGGAGTGTAGCCGACCGTCCAGCTGTCGTGGTAATCCTGCGAGGTGCCTGTTTTGACCGCATAGTTCGACTGTGACAGATTGAGGCTGCTCGCTAGTCCGAATTGCTGGACCCCCGTGAGGCGATCGTTCAATACTTTCGTCACGAGTTCCGTGAACGCCGGGTCGGCGACCATTTTCGTACTGGTCGTACGCGACATCGGCGTTGCGATGGTCGTGGTCGTCGTGCCGGAGAGAAAGAGGTGTAACGGTGCCAACACACCCTCTTGGGGAAAGATGCTCAGGAGGTGCGCCAACGTGAGCGGGTCCATCTCGAGCGCTCCTAGCGCGATGCCGTATCGGTAGGTGTCGAGATCTTGGAGCGGAGTAAAGCCGAGCGTATGTTCGAGAAAGGTGTAGAAGGTCGGAAGCCCGACGTATTGGAGCACTTTCACGGTAGGCACGTTCAAACTGTTCGAGAGCGCGGTGTGTAGCGTGATCCATCCTCGATAGGTACCGTCATAATTTTTTGGATATAGGGGAAAGCCGTTGCCGATTGGGAACTTGTACTCGCGGTCATTGACGAGCGTATACGGTCGAAGACCCTTCGCGAAGCCTTCGAGATAGATGAAGGGTTTTGCGGTCGACCCGATCGGCCGCGGTTGTATGGCCATGTTGATTTGCTGACCCGACTCGTAACTTTCAGTGTCTGGTGTCCCCACGACCGCGAGCACCTCGTTTTCGGGCAGCTTCAGTACGACGATCGCGCCGCTCCGCGCACCCACGCCCCACCCCAGTTGCACATGTTGGTCGAGTATGGTGCGCAGACGGTTCGTGAGGTCTGCATCAAGGGTCGTTCGACAGCTCACGACACATGACTGATGCATCGAGCTAAGTTCGAAACTTCGTGGAGGCACATAGGTGTGTGCCTGGGTGACGAGGGCCTCCTTTGGGTCGAAGATGACACCGAGTCGGTGTGCCAAGTTTCGAGAGGCGGTCGCATTGTCGTCTCGCCACGGATTTCGGGTACTCGGGCTCGAGAGGGTGGCGAGCAGCATCATGATCTTCGTGTCATCCAGGTGTTCGAGCTTCGTATCGAAATAGAGTTCGCTTGCACCATGCAGACCTTCTATCTGGTTGCCCATGTACACCGTGTTCGCATACATGATGAGGATCTCTTCTTTTGAAGTGAACAGTTCCAGATCGAGCGCGTACACCATCTCCATGAGTTTGTTGCCGATCGATCGGTCCTGCCCCGTACCTAAGATGTTCTTGACGAGCTGCTGGGTGATAGTGCTTGCCCCGCCGACTCGGTGGCCGGTCAGATACTGAACGGTCGCTCGTACGATACTGAACGGGTTGATGCCGGGATGGAGATAAAAATAGCGGTCTTCCTTATGCAACAATAATTCTTGTACTCGCGGTGGAATCGTATCCGTATATATGCCGTATGCACCGTTTTGGTTCGGGAGTTCGATCAGCACGACGCCGTTCCTGTCCTCGATGGTGACGGACTCCAGGGCGTGGTATCTGGACAGTAGCCGTTGTTCCATGAGATGCAGCGGTATGAGTGTGACGAGCACGCTCAACGCTATGCCGCCAACGACGTAGGGCCTATATCGTCTATCCCGAATCTTTCTCGCACAGGTCGTGAGGACACGCCGCGCACGGTGCAAATGCTGTGTGAAATGTTTTTTCAAGTACCACTAGTATACGATACCCGGTATGATGGACTTCCCATATTGCTATATATGTTGTAGGGTAAGTGGCATGAGAGAACCTACTATCTTGTACGAAGACGACGCCGTCGTGGTGCTCGACAAACCGACGGGGCTTATCGTCCACCCGGATGGGATCCACGACTACCCGGCACTCACGACGTGGCTGGAGACAAAGTACCCGGAGCATTTTTTGGTACATCGGCTCGACCGGGAAACGTCAGGTGTGTTGGTCGTCGCGAAGACCGAAGCGGCGCATGAGTTCTTGAAGGAGCAGTTCCACGACCGTGATGTGCGCAAGGTGTATCGAGCGTTCGTCTACGGCATCATCAAGGATGAGCGTGGCATCATCGACAAACCCATAGGGAGCGCTCGGGGAGGGAAGGGGCCACGTTCGGTCACCCGTCCCCATGGCCAACTACGCGAAGCCATCACGACGTTCAAGGTGCTCGAGCGATCATCCGACTCTACTCCCGACAAGGCGGCGACCTACGTAGAGGTGCGACCAAAAACGGGGCGTACGCATCAGATCCGAGTGCACTTCGCTTCGATCCAACGACCGGTCATCTGCGACCAGCTCTATGCCCCAAGCCGTATGTCCATGCTTGGCTTCGAGCGCTTGGCACTGCACGCGCTGTCGCTTACCATCACGCTCCCGAACGGGGAAGAGAGGGTCTTTTCGGCCCCGCTGCCACCCGATTTTCTGGCCGCAGAGGAGAAATTGCGAAAATAAGCCCCCTGTGGTAGATTACGTGCACACACAAAGATATGAAATCACTGGTCAAAACATCCCCGGTCAATATGAAGGAGCGCGCGGCGCTTGGCCTTCGTTCTGGCGACACCGTTCGTGTATGGCAAAACATCGTCGAGTTGAAGCTCGGTAAGGGTGCCGACAAGAAGGTGGTGACGCTCAAGAACACCCGTCGCCAAGCATTCGAAGGTCTCGTGTTGGCGGTCAAGCATGGCTCCGAGGCGGGCGGTACCTTCACGGTGCGTAAGGTTGCCAGCGGTGTTGGTGTCGAGAAGATCTTCCCGCTCTACTCACCCATGATCGATTCTATCGAGATTCTTCGTCGTGCGAGCACTCGCCGCGCAAAGCTCTATTTTATCCGTGATAAGGCATCTCGTGACCAGAAGCGTGCTATGCGCAAGTCGGTCCAGGTCTCTATCGTTGCTTCAGGGAAGCCTGAAGAAGCGGAGGTTGAGAATATAGCAATCGAAGCTGCACCCGAAGATGTCAGCATCGACACTGTTCCTGTGGCATCGGCAGTCGAGACGTCCGAAGAGGTCGCCGCCTAGCGCCTCTTTTGTTTTAGGTTATACTTCTTTTTGTGCTCATGCTTTTTTGGTCGTCATATGCCCAGGTGGCGAAATTGGTAGACGCACTACCTTGAGGTGGTAGCTCCCGCAAGGGATTGGAAGTTCGAGTCTTCTCCTGGGCACCGAAGGAAAAACCGGCTTTGGCCGGTTTTTGCGTAACAGACACCAGCGGCACACTTTGCTTGGTGGTGCAGATCCTGCAACGTTCACGCTCCCTGCTGCGTAGTAGTTAGTCGGGCACATAAAAACCACGAGTTTTGCTCGTGGTTTTTATGTGCCCGATAGGGAACTTCGAACTTAGTTACTGGTCGAGCAAGTGGCGACACCAGTGCCGCTCTTTGCGGTGAGTACGAACTTCTGTCCCGTGACCGTGGTCGTCTTGGTGCCAGACGTGCCGACCGTGCCATACGGCGTGAGGGTGATGCTCGTGCCAGCGGCGGTCCACTTCAACGTGGTGACGCCGCTTACGGTCGAAGCGCTCAGGCTGCAGCTTGCGGCACCCGCATAACTGCTTGAGCTCGAAGAGCCCGAGCCGGAGCCAATACTCCATATCTGCGAACCAGAGTATGAATAAGCAGAAACGACACCAGGCACCATAACCGAGGCTGCGAGCAAGAGCCCGACCGCAGCACTAGTGAAACGAGTCTTCATATGTCTCCTTGGTTAACTTATTAAATTAAATAATCGTAACCGAACGACTTCAGTTACGTCGCAACAATACCAGAAGTCCATGGAATGTAAATAAGTATGTATTGACAGAATTCAATTGATGCTGGTATAATACCAATTTGGTCAACTCCTTCGTTGATGTGTGGGGCTGCCATAGTGCGTTTTTGCCCTTTCGTCGGCTCAGCACACCCCTCTTATCCCAAACCAAGTCCGGCTCTCAGGCGACCAACCCCTGGCTGGGTCGCGGCAATTCTGTTATAACTGTTCTACGCCTTCGCGCCATGCAGGACATGGTGCCCCGCGCGTGACATGGTGCCTATGGTGTAAAGGTTAACACTCGAGTTTGTGGAACTCGCAATCTGGGTTCGATTCCCAGTAGGCACCCAAATGGCCAGCAAAAAAGTCTTCCGAAAGGAAGACTTTTTTGTTGCTGCCATTTGGAGTGTGCTGGGAGGCTCTGCGAGCAGTGCACCCAAGCGACTATATTTTTGGCGTGTGCCCGTTGGGTGCACCCAAACATAAGAAGCAATGATATGCTTGTGCAATGGAAGGTGTATCTACTCAGGCCTCAATGGTAACTTTCAAAAATCAGCCCAAGCTTACAGGAGATGCAGTCGACCAAGAGCATGATGCGTTACGATTGGCTCTTGTTCCTCGCCTCGAGCAGTTTTTGGCGACTGACGAATTGTTTGCTGGTAGGGAAGTCTCGGTTACGTTCTCAAAAGAAGGAATTTCTTCATTGGTTGCCTTTGTCGAGGTTCAGGAAGAAAAATATGTTTTAAAAATACCGCTGGGCACTACAGTGCCTGAAGGTAGTGAGGCATTATTCTTGAAAACATGGGAGGCGGGGAATGTCCGTGTCCCGCATGTTTTTAAGGAAGGTAGGATCGCTGAACGTCCATTTGTCCTCATGCAGTTTATAGATGCGCCACTGGTTGGGGAGAAGTATGGAAACGACCCTGCAAAGATGGAACAAGTATATTTTGAGGCGGGTACAATACTGCGAAACATGCACAAACCAGAAGCAACTGGTTTTGGACTCGTTGTAGAGGGAAGAGGTGAGTATGAGTCATTCGACCAGTGGCTCAACTCTGCGGACATGAAGAAGCGAGAGGAGTATATCCAAGAGCATGGTGTGTTGCATGATGAAGAACATGGTTCATATGCTACAGCGAAGAAAGTCCTTATCGACTATATAGGAGATAGTGATACGAGTAGTTATTGCCACTTCGATTACAGCACCGGCCACCTCTTTGCCACTGAACCGCCAACAGTCTTTGACCCGAACCCATTCTTCAATCATGGGTATATTGACCTTGGTAAAACGCTCGTAAACTATATTGCTCACTCCGGCACATTCCCTCAAAAGCTGCTTGCAGGCTATGGAGACGAAGGACACGTTGACGAACAAGTACTTCACGCGGCGATTTTTGTGAACATGGTATATAAACTTCCCTATCAACATCAAAAAAACAGAACGCAGGTCATCGAGAACTTTCACACGTATCTTGCTCAACACAAGTCTCTGTTGGAATAGTGTGTTCGGGGGTAGGGTAGAAACTCGTGTTCTAGATAGTCGCATCATCTGGCCGCTCAAAAATAGTTCGAATGTCGTCCACAACGGCCTTTAAGTTGTGTTGAAAGTAAAAAGGTCGCCGAATCCTAGAGGATTCGGCGACCCGAGGCAACTTACACGAACCTGCACAATTTCCCAAGCTTAATCCACACACTCCACTTCTTTGGTTTCAAGATACGGCTGTGTCTTGCGGCGTTGCCGTGTCCAGAAAAAAAGTGGGAAGGGTGGAATCAGGATAATCATCGCGTAAGCGATGACCGCCATCGCCTGCATTGTGTCCGCTGGGACATGAAGCCCGTCGAAACGGAAACTCCCGAAGTCGAGAGGACCCACCGTCCATAAGCCAATCGAGAACGGCTCAAGGACAAAGGTGAGGGTTGTTGGACCAATATCCAGTGCGCCGAGTTGCTGGATCTCGTTCATACGGAAGGCATAGACTTCCGCGAATGTTGTTGCACTTGGTTCCAGCCACATCCTGCCAGCGAGGATGGAGACGTACAGTGCCCACCCAACGATGGGTGCGTACGTCTTCATATCCATCACACGGATTCGTTCGGCAGACATGTCGGCAGTCATTGCGTGGCACAACATTGGTATCGCGAAGGCAATTATGATGTACGGTATGATACAGAATGGTGGCAGCCAGAATATAATGCCACCAACGAGACAGAACCACTTGCTGGTGCCTGGGTGTGTGACGAGGCAGGCTAGGGCTCCGGCGGTCCCGAACACACACAACCATTCCCATGGCTCCGTGATGCGGTGGATGAATGCTCTGACTTTCGCCAGAGGCACATTCCTCATCAAATATAGGACGATTACGCAAAACAAAACTTCCACCATAAACATCCCAAGGAAGGCTTCCATGATGACCCTGTTCCTGTTTTTTAAGGGCTACTGCAAGCCAGTAAAACATGTTCTTATATAAATGTCAATAAAGCGTTGGTGAGGTTGGTCTCTGTATACTCCTTGTTTCGGTACTGTGCGGACAAGGGGGTATTGTATGTTTTAGGTATACAATAGGGGGTATATGGTACAGCGGCCGAAGCAGGGGGTGGAGCGATTTGCGCTGGGGGTGACCCGGTGGGTCGGGTCACTGCCGTCCATCGTGCTACATACGTTCATTTTTCTTGCGAGCTTTAGTGCGGTGTGGCTTGGGATCTTGCCGTTCGATCGGATGTTGTTGGTACTAACGACGGTGGTGTCGCTTGAAGCTATCTATCTCTCCATCTTTATCCAGATGACCATCAACCTTACAAGCGCGACCATCGAGGAGGTGGGGCAGAACATCGACGAGATCCAGGAGGATATCGACGAGATCCAGGAGGACGTGGATGAGATCCAAGAGGACGTTGACGAGATCCAGGAAGACGTCGATGAGCTCCAAGAGGATGTCGAGGAGATGACCGAGGAGGATAAAGAAGAGGAGGCGAAGCAGGCGGGGCAGGAGAGGACGCTAAAGGAGATTCATGCCGGCCTTGAGCGACTTATGGCCGATATCGAGAAATTGCAAAAGCACTCATAGTGAGCTATCGTTGAATATATGCCAGAAAATTTGCCAACCAAAAAGTTCGAGCTTTCTCCCTCGATCTCGATTATCATAGCGGGCTTACTTATCGCCGGTGCTATCATCTTCGTGAACATGCATCCGGCACCGCAGGTCGCTGGCGCTGCGGCTGCGGCTGCGGGTGCTCCGACGCCAACGACCAAACTATCCATTCGTCCGCCGTCCACCACCGACCATATCATCGGCTCGCCAACCGCACCGATAGTCCTCGTCGAGTACTCGGACTTCCAGTGCCCGTTCTGTTCCATGATCTATCCGACGCTCAAAAAAATTGTCGCTAACTCGAATGGTCAGATAGCCTTTGTGCAGCGCGAGATGCCGCTCACGACCATCCACCCCAATGCGGAGCCTGCAGCGGATGCGGCAGAGTGTATAGCGGCCGAACTGGGGAATGACGCCTATTGGAAGTACGCGGACGCTGTGTTCGCCAACCAGTCACAATTGAGTCCGGCGTATTCGGCCCAGATCGCGGCAAAACTTGGAGCCGACCCGACGAAGTTCGCCACCTGCGTATCGTCGCAGCAGTATAAGGGTCTTATAGACGCCGACTCCAACGAGGCACAAAGCAATGGAGGCAACGGCACTCCTTTTACCGTCATCGTGAACACCAAGACCGGCAAAATGGTCTCGGTCTCCGGTGCGTTACCTGAAGCGCAGATCACACAGTCGATCAATTCGATCAAGTAATTAACAACAAATCAAATAACCTATATGCCATTTGACGGTACGACAGGTGAGCGACTGCGCAAAGCACTACTCACGGTCGCGGTGCTGCTCGGGGTCTATTTAGCGGTCCAATCGCTCGTGAGTGTAGAGGGCATGCGATACATCGGGGCAGGGGTGGCAGCGACCAACACCGTCACCGTCTCGGGGCATGGAGAGTTGTTGGCGAAGCCGGATGTCGCTACCTTCACGTTCTCGGTCGTGTCCGATAAGGCGACCGTAGCAGCCGCACAAACTGATGCGACCGCACAAGCGAACGCGGTCACCGACTATCTCAAGGCACAGGGGATCGCCGATAGGGATATGCAGACCACCGACTACTCCGTGTCGCCACGATACGAGTACCAGACGGCGGTGTGCCCGGTGGCCACTCCTGTATCTGCTGGGACCAACACCCCCGATGCGGTCTATTGTCCGCCAGGACGCCAAGTGCTCAAGGGATACGAGGTGCGTCAGACGACGACCGTGAAAGTGCACGACACGTCGAAAGCGGGAGATTTGCTTGCTGGTGTCGGGACGAAAGGGGCGACCGAGGTCAGCAGTCTCAACTTTACGTTCGACGACCCGACGGGCGTGCAGCAACAGGTGCGCGACAAAGCCATAGCGGATGCGAAGCAAAAGGCTCAGAAGCTCGCCGACTCTCTCGGGGTGAGTCTGGTGCGTGTCACCTCATTTAATGAGAATAGTTCTGGGTATGTGATGCCTATGGCGTACGGCATGGCTACTGCGGCAATGGACTCCAAGGCTGCCGCAGCTCCCGAAATTTCGACCGGTCAAAACAAGGTCCAAGACGACGTTTCCATTACCTACGAGATACGGTAGGGGTGTGCTGTTGACTTATAGACGAAGCTCGGGTAGTATAGTGGGGTATAAAGCCCCCCGGGGCTTTTAAAATTGCCTTTTTTGGCAGCAACAAAAAACGTATGATGCAATATCTAAAAGACGTTCGTTCTGAGATGCGCCATGTATCATGGCCGTCTCGTCACCAGACCATAGCTTATACGGCTGTGGTGATTGGTGTGTCCATCGCGACCGCGCTCTACCTCGGGTTATGGGATTATGTATTTTCGGCGATTATCCAGAAAATTATTTAACAATAATGTAGAAAGAAGGCCGCGTCTAAAGGACGATTACGCGGCATGATTTCGACAAAATCACATGGCTAAACAAGACTCAAGTGTCGGCAGGGCGTGGTACGCGATCCATACGTACGCGGGGTACGAGAACGCGGTCGCGCGCAATCTGCGCCAGCGTATCGAATCGCTCGGACTCCAAGACAAGATATTCAACGTCATCGTGCCGACCGAACATACGGTAAAGATCAAAGGCGGCCGTCGTGTCGAAGAGGAAGAGAAGGTCTACCCTGGCTACGTGCTCGTCGACATGCTCGTGGACGACCAGTCGTGGTACGTGGTGCGCAATACGCCGCGCGTGACAGGCTTCGTTGGTAGTGGTGTGAACCCGGTCCCGCTCCAACAGCACGAGGTGGATACGCTCCTTGGGCGTATGCAGGAGGCTGAGGGTTCGGTCAAACACGCTATCGACCTTGGGGTCGGTGACGCGGTCGTTATCGTTGATGGTCCGTTCAAGGACCTCGACGGCAAGGTTGGCGAGGTCGACGAGGCTCGCGGTAAGGTGAAGGTGCTTGTGTCGATGTTCGGTCGCGAGACCCCGGTCGAGCTCGACTTTTTGCAAATCAAGAGAATATAAGGTACTATCTGCCGCACAGGGCAGGAGAGGGTCTCTTCTAGACCGTCCCCTCAATGTCCTGCAGCGTCTAGAAGAGACCCGCTCCCGCATACTCCAAGGTGACCAAGTGCCTTCGGAGACACTGCAGGCCATCATGGGGACGGTCTCCAAAGGCACTTGGTCACCAACAATCAAAATCACATGGCAAAGAAAATAACAAAGAAAATCAAGATCATCGCACCGGCAGGCAAAGCTACTCCCGCGCCTCCGCTGGGTACCACGCTCGGCCCCGCTGGTATCAACATCGGCGAGTTCGTCAAGAAGTTCAACGACGCGACCCAGCCGATGATCGGCAACCTCGTCCCGTGTATCATCACGATCTACGACGACCGCTCCTACGACTTCGTGCTCAAGACCCCTCCAGCATCCGGCCTCATCATGAAGGCGATCGGCAAGGAGAAGGGTTCCGGCAAGCCGAACACCGCGAAGGTTGGTTCGATAACAAAGGCACAGCTCAAAGAGATCGCCGAGAAGAAGATGTCCGACCTCAACGCAAAGGATGTCGAAGGCGCCATGCAGATTATTGCTGGCACCGCCCGCTCGATGGGGGTTGATATAAAATAATTAAATAAATCGAACTGTTTTATTTTTTCTAACAAAACGCCGCACTCGCGGCGTTTTGTATTTTTGTCCGTACCGTGGTATATAACCATTATCGCGTGCTTGCGCTGAAAACGCGTGTTCATCTCGAACGGAGATTAGGTGTGGAAGAAAAAAGATATACCTCATATGCGGCATGGTATGCAGCGAATGTTGATGCGATTGCTGCTTCTAGAGGAACGTTGCAGCCGCCTTCTTATCTTGTGCCAGCAACAGCTGTGGATGAAGTTGTGGATGCGGCCGGCCGGGTCACCGGGGCACAGATAATACCGTTTCCCAAAAACAAGCAGGCAGCCTGACGATATCCTCCGCTCTCGGTACTACCGGGGCGGGGGATTTATTTTTCTACCACATATCACACATGACCTATGTTTGTGTGGTTGGGCAGGCATAGTACTATGTGCGCATGGACGATGCTATGTTACAACACTGTCTCGCGTTCAGTACCTACACCTACCCGGGACTCTATCAAGACCTCCTGGTGCGCGACCTACCGGACGATGTTCGGGAGTTGGGGTTGTTGATGCGCCAAAACGTGATCCATCGCACCACGCTCGCTGAGGGGAATGTGGGATCGAATGCTGATCTGCGGTTTGGCGATATGACCCGTGTCCCGTGGTGGCGCCAACCAGAGGACGACATTTTGGTGACCGCTGCGGCGATGTTCGCCGAGCTGTATCGGCGCGACCAGCGCGGGTTGGTGCATGACCGCAAGCCAGAGGACAAGCTTGTGCTCACGTGCCGATTTGTCCATGTGATGGTGGCGAGTATTTTAAAATCGAAAGGAATTCCTGCGCGAGTCCGCTCGGGCAACGCGCCCTATTTCGATATGGGCGAAGTGGGTAAGGTGAGTGCCGACCACTGGATAGCGCAGTATTGGCACGCGAAGGAGAGTCGCTGGGTGACTATCGACGTGGACGGGAGTTTGAGTCTTGATGCCGACTTTGACCCATATGACATGCCCGAGGGCGTCTTCGATTTCCCTGCGGACGCATGGCTCGCGATTCGTGCTGGCACAGACGACCCGCAGCGTTTTTGGAACGCGTTGCCCATTCGCGGCACGATCGTGATACTGTGGTCGCTGTTCTACGACTTCCACTGCATCATGAACAACGAGTGTATCTATCCGCACCATCCGCACTGCGCTCTCCCTGAAGTATTTGAAAAACTTACTTCGACTGAGCTGGAACAAATCGACCACCTCGCTCAGTTGATGCAAAAACCAGACGACAACTTTGACGAGCTCAAACATATCTGGGAGACCAACAAAGAATTTCGTCTACTTGAGGGCGGGTTGTTGTAAATATGACTATATGCGCGCTGCCATCATAAACAATGGTGCATCAAGTCCAGACAAGATCCTGTCGCTGCTCGACGGGGCTTCGTGCGAGGTGGTCGGGTATGCAGACATCGCAAAGCTGTGCACAGATGATTTTGATGTACTTGTGCTGTCGGGAAGTAGCCAATTCCCCGTTGTCTATAATCGCGAGAAGCTTAAGGATGAAATTGCACTCATCCAGACGAGCAACATCCCCGTCTTGGGGATTTGTTACGGCTGTGAGTTGATCGCGGTCGCGTTTGGTGGGAGTCTGCGAGATAGAGGGGAGGGGAGCCAAAAGCGCGACAGTGTCGAAGTCGAAGTGGTAGCGGACAACCCACTCTTTTTAGGACGAAGACAATTCGAAGTGTACGACGCCCACCGCTGGGCCATAGACACGGTGCCGCCCGATTTACAAATCCTCGCTCGCTCGATACATGGTCCAGAGGTGATACGACACCGAAGCCGCCCTATCTATGGGTTCCAATTTCATCCCGAAAAGATGCTTGAGCAAACATTTGGTGACGAGCTTTTTCGTAGTTTTTTGAAGTTGGAGGTGCGATAGTTATTTCTCTCGTGTCACAAAACGATAGGGGATAGGCTCATCCTCGTGCGATTCCTCGGATACTTTTTTGATAAATAGATTTTCGTACTCAGGGAAAAATGTGTCGCCCTCGGTATCGCTCTCGACGAGGGTGAGATAGAGCCGGTTGGCGAAGGGGAGTGCTTGCGCGTAGATTTGTGCGCCGCCGATAATGAACACCTCTTCGTGGTCGACTTCCTCCGCTTTGGCGAGGGCTTCTTCGATCGAGTGACAGGCCGTGGCACCCTCGTACTGCCAGGTCGTATCTCTCGTGAGGACTATGTTGGTGCGTCCGGGGAGCGGCTTGCCGAGCTGAGCGACGATCGAGTCGAACGTGGTGCGTCCCATAATGACCGGGTGCCCAAGCGTGAGTGTCTTAAATCGCTTGAGGTCGCTCGGGATATGCCACAAAAGGCGGTTGTTCTTGCCGATGGCGCGGTCTTTCCCGAGTGCGGCGATTATGCTGACGCAAGTGCTGTGCATACGGACAGTATGTCCTTTGGTTGGGAAGTTTGCAAAGCGAATTGGGGCATGGTTTCATTACGTCATGCCGACCATACAACGGGTGACGATCAAGAACATCCTTTCCTCGGGGTCGAACCTTGCGGACCGCTATATTCCTGACTATACCGAATTGGGACAAGTCGTCGATGATCTCAAGCGAATGGGGTATCGTCTCGTGCTGACCCAGGGGGTGTACGATTTGTTGCATGAAGGTCACGCCCGCTACCTCGAGAAGGCGCTCTCCTACGGAGACCTACTCGTGGTCGGCGTCGATTCCGACGAGCTCACGCGAAAGCGAAAGGGTCCACAGCGGCCGGTGGTACCGGAAGCGGAGCGACTGCAAATGCTCGCACATCTGCGTTCGGTCAGCATCCTCACGCTTCGCTACTCGCATCATCCTATCGGGCACCTCATAGAGGTGGTTAAGCCGCACGTGCTCATCACATCGGAGTCGACCGCCGATTTCGGAAAAAAAGAGGCAGATCTATATACGCAGCTGTGCGGAGAGATAGTCGTGTTGCCGCCACAGGCGACGACCTCGACGACCGCGCGGATCCGACTACTCACCATCAACGGTGCGGACCAGTTGGCGGGGGAGATCATGCACGGTATCCCGCAAGTAGTAAAAAATGCACTCGACAAATTCCATAATCAATAAAGCGATCGTCGCATACGTGCCAGCGCTCCATGCGGGGTATATCTCTTTTTTCAACGCGCACCCCGGCGCCACCGTCTTCGTATTAGGGAAGAGTTTCATCGATGCGTATCCGCGGCTGAACCGAGACATCCGCGCGCTCGACCCTATGAGCGCCGTCGCCGCTCTTCGGTCGCTCGGGTATCAGGCGTCGGTCATCGAACTTGCCGATGTCGAAGTGTTGTCTCCGTTCGGACAGATCGTCCTCCCCGACGAGGATGTGTCACGAGACTTCGCCGAAAAACACATACCACGGGACGCCTCGGTGACACTGCAGAACATATTCCTACGTTGGGATGGCGTGTTCTCCAACAAAGAGAACGAGGTGCCACCCGACCGCACCGTCTCGGTGGAGGAGCTCGACCGCACGTTCATGCGCGCCGCTGTGCACGAGGGAGAGAAGAGTGCCGACTGGTGGCGGCAGATAGGCGCGGTGTTGGTGAGGGACAAGGTCCTCGTATTTGCATCGCACATCGCATACTTTCCTTCGGACCTCGCGCTCGACATTTTTGGTACACCGCGCACGACGGTCGACTTCGGCGAGCGTCCTGACCTCTACATTTCGATGCATGCGGAGGCTGGTATAGTCGCGCGAGCTGCTCGCGAAGGGGTGTCGCTCGTCGGGGCAGCGCTCTATTCGAGCACCTTCCCCTGTATCAACTGCGCATTCCTCATCGCGCGCTCAGGCATTTCACATGTGTATTACGCGCAAGGGTACTCGCGTCTCGATGCGGAAGGGATCCTTAAAAACGCTGGCGTAGAGATCATCCTTGTGCAGGGGCTTTAGCTTTTCTGCGGCGGGACGTATTTTTTAGTGCTGTACCCAAGTATAGGAGTGAGTGGGTAGGTCTTTTTGCTTTTTGGGGAGCCGATAAACATCTGTGCATGGAGGTGTTGGGTGACGCTCGCGCCAGTGTATCGCTTATCGCCGAATCGCATAAAGAAGCTCCCTGCAGGAAGTTTGTACGTCTCACACAGCCACTGTATCTGTGAGAGGAGTTCTTGCCACGCCTTGGGCGAGATGTCAGTCACATGTTCGATATGTTTTTTGTGTAGGAGTAAGAAGTGGTGTTTCGTCCCCGTGTACGGAGCCATGTTCTCGGTCGCGAGCCAATACTTCCCATCGCGTAGTATCGGGCGCGTATGGTACTTGAAGTGTTCGGGGCAGAACGGACATACCCCATCCTTCTTGATCTTTGTAAGCACCGTTGCGTATTCGACTCGGTCCCCAGCGGCCTTGATGTCGACGAAATCTTTTTTTCTCATAGCTATATCGCGGTCGGTATGACCATTTTGGGGTGTGGTTCGTAATCGGTAAGTGTGAAGTGAGACGGGCGAAAGTCGAATATGTTGGTGATGGTCGGGTCAAGCGTCACGGTGGGGAAGGGCTTTGGTTCGCGCGCAAGAAGTTCTTGCACCGCGTCGAACTGGTTGTGGTAGATGTGTGCGTCCGAGAACGTATGCACCAACTCCTTCATGGTATACCCGATGACCTGGCCGAGCATCATACCGAACGCCGCATACTGTACGATGTTGGAGACGACACCGATCGGCACATCGGCGCTGCGCTGGAAGTGGTGGATGACCAACTCTTTCGTGTCGGGGTAAGTGAAGATATGCATCCATCCATGGCACGGCGCCACGACGACTTTGCGCGTCAGACCTTCGTGTTGGAGCGTGTACTGCGGTATCCATGGTGACACGAAGTGCGTGCGCAAATAGGGTCGCTCTTTGATCTGCTGCACCACGTGCGCGATCTGGTTGAACGGCTCGCCCTCTTTAGTGGGGAAGCTGCCCCAGGCGGCGCCATAGGAACCGTCACCAAGGTCACCTTCGGGCAGCCCGAAAATCTCGCACTTCTCCTTGGTGACCCACCGGTCCCAAAATATCGCGGGCATGCCATATTTTTTGAGATCCTCGAGCGTTCGTGCACCGTTGAGAAAGCCGATGTGTTCGCCCAGTGCGCCGGGGAAGGTGCGTGCCAAGTCGCGCTCGGTCATGAGCGGAAAGCCGTTCTCCATCGTGTAGCGGATTTGGTGCCCGACCACGCCACGTGCACCAATGCCATGTATGGGCATGGTGTCGCGACCTTCGTTCATGATCCGCTCCAGTAATTGACGATACTGATAATCGGGCGTGCGCTCGGCGTATGGTTTCATGCGGCCAATGATACCATTCCCACATTCGAAAAAGAAAAGCCCGCCGGTGATGGCGGGCGCTTGTCGTAAGGTCGATTAGCCAAAATCCTCAATGACGACCCCATCGGTGAGGAGCCATGGCAGACCACCTCGACGATCGATCTCGGCCAGGAATATCAGCATTCTTTGGTAGTCAGCAGTCCAGTGTTCGATGGTCTTTCCGAAATACGCCATAGCTGGTCCGTGTCCATCTGGGACATTGACCAGTTTGTGGATGTGGGGAACGGTCCCGACATGTCTCCTCGGATTGCCCGATCGCATGACGCTTGAACACCCGTCGAGATCGAATTCTTTGTACAACCACTGCTCCAGACGGAGTAGGTCCATAGCGTCTTGGTCGGTGAGTTCCTGTAGAGATGTTACGTGTCTGGCGGGGAAGAGAACGAACTGGTGCTCGTGGTGGTCGTACTTGTAATCGCTCGGCTTCACATACCACCCGCCGATCCGATGAATTGGTTGGCGTTCTACCAAGTCGCGGAAGTTACAGAAGAGACAAAACACCGCCGGATTCATGATCGACCGGTAAGTACCGCAAAACTGTACGAAATGACGACAGCTGAGCAGATAAAGGGTGTTGTCAGATAGTTGTTCCAATCCGGGGAATGTCTCCGGCAAGTGAGTAAGTTCAGACTCGAGCGATGCGGTGTCCGTATGAGCGCACATGGCGACTCGTTCCTTTCATAAGGTGCCGACCTCAAACCTAACGTGTTTGTTTGGAAAAGGCAATTGTACGGTACAAGAAAAAAGGCCGCCTTCGGTGTCGAAGGCGGCCCAGCACATTATCTCGTTGGTTGAAGCGACCGCGGCAGGATCCCCTCCGTTTGCTCCCTCAGGAACGTACGAAGGAACTCGGCGAATTGCTCCAACGCATCCTCCCGCGAGGTGTACACGATTTCGTGCACCACTGCGGGGTTGCCCCGGACGAGGCGGCTAATGCGCCGTTGCGCGAGACGGTCGTGGTGGCACAGCAGCACGACCGGTTTGGCGGCGTGATAGGCCATCTCGACCTCGATGCCGACACCGAGCGACGGGTTGTCGACGACCGCGGCGACCAAGACCGACGACATGACCGCGGTGCGGTCGATGAGGTCGACCTGTCTTGGCGTGACATCCTTGTGTCGCACCGGGTCGGTGTTCTGGTGTGGCACATACGCCATGAGACCCGCAACTTCCACCACCTGCCCCAACAACTCGTAGAAGGTGAGGTAGTGGTCTCGAATGTCTGCCGGCACATCTGAAAGAGCGCCGGAGATATACACAAGTGTACGCATGACGATCAGTCCCTTCGGGTGAGGGAGGGTGATCGTCGCATAGGGAAAGCCCCTTTGGGGCTGCATGGGGAAGACGACTTTACCTCGGTTATGATGCAGGCATTTATCGACTAAGCGATTCTGGACAGATAGAAGTACTGTCCTGGGTCGCCTTCGACGGAGCAAAGTCTAATGATGTGTATCCCTTCGCTTGTCTCGGGTGTTGCGTCTGAGACGCACAATTCCCACGGTTCTCGAGATCGTTGTGGTCGTGAGACGTTTACCTCAAAGCAGACAACCCCCCGTCTGTCCCTCTTGCATTCGAAGTCCATGTTGTAGCCGAGTACTTCTCTGCAGGAGAGTGCTGCTGCATGTGGTGCTATGGTTGCTATACCATGTCCGAAAAGGATGTACTCTCGCGAACGAAGAATGCTCCCATCTTTCAGTTGTGCACCGCAGGCGCGCAGAATCGTGGCGTTTCCGTTAATCAGTTCCATATTGAACGGAAGCAGTTGACCAAAAAACGCCAACGGTACCCACGCTTGGATACTATTCACTCAATATCACCCCCTTTCATCCACGGGCTAGCATAGCTCATGTCGCCCTCAAGTCAATGGTGTGCGCTGTTCGGGTCCTGGAGTAGAATACCCACATGGATGTCCAGATAAAACGCTTCGACAAGGGGTTGCCGCTGCCGGAGTATAAAACGACCGGTGCGGCGGCGATGGATTGTGTGGTGCGCGAGGATGTCATCGTGCCAGCGAAGTCGGTCGCGATGGTGTCGCTCAATATCGCCGTGAAGCCACCCAAGGGGTACTTCGTTTTTTTGGCGGCGCGCTCCTCGCTCCATAAGCGGGGACTCATGACCGCCAACGCGGTCGGTATCGGCGACGAAGACTACTCGGGCGATCAGGACGAATACAAGGCGCCGCTCTACAACTTCACTGACGCTTCCGTCGAGGTGAAGCGTGGTGAACGTGTGGTGCAGATGATGCTACTGCCCTTTGACCGTGTGTCGTGGCAGGAGGTCGACTCGCTCGACACGCCCGACCGCGGCGGGTTCGGCACGACCGGGATATAATACGTATATGATTTAAGTTTCGTACAACCAGTTATTACTTTTTAACCTAGATATTTTTTATGTACGACGCAATCAAAAAGCAAGACAAGGAATTATTCGCCGCTCTGGAGGGTGAGGAGACCCGTGAGCGAGAGGGGCTCGAGCTTATTCCGTCGGAGAATTACGTGTCCAAAGCGGTGCGCGAAGCGCAAGGTTCCATTCTCACCAACAAGTATGCCGAAGGGTACCCAGGGAGGCGCTACTATGGCGGGCAGGAGTTCACCGACCAAGCAGAGGCGTTCGCTATCGAGCGCGTGAAGAAATTGTTCGGCGCATCGTTCGCCAATGTGCAGCCGCACTCGGGCGCTAACGCAAATATCGGTATGTACTTCGCTTTGCTCCAACCGGGTGACACCGTGCTCGGAATGGATCTCTCCCACGGCGGCCATCTGACGCACGGCCACCCGGTGACCTATATCACCAAGTTCTTCAACTTTGTCCGCTACAAAATGAAGGATGTTGAGACGGGTGAAATCGACTACGACGACATGCTCGCGGTCGCGAAGGCGCACAAGCCGAAGATTATTTTGGCCGGATTTTCCGCCTACTCGCGCGAGCTCGACTACGCGAAGTTCGTCGCCATCGCGCGCGAGGTCGGTGCCTACGCGGTCATCGACGCCGCTCATATCGCGGGACTCATCGCGGGCAAGGCGGCAAAGAACCCCTTCGATTACGGCTTCGACATCATGACCTCCACGACGCACAAGACGCTCCGGGGCCCGCGCGGCGGTATAATCCTCACGCGCGAATCTGAGGAGCTTGCCAAGAAGATAGACAAAGCAATCTTCCCTGGGCTCCAGGGTGGGCCGCTGATGCATGTCATCGCCGCCAAGGCGGTCGCCTTCAGCGAAGCACTGCACCCGTCGTTCCAAACGTACGCGGCGCAGATCCTTACGAACGCCAAAGCCATGGAGGCGGTGTTCAAAGCCAACAACGTGCGCATGCTCGGCGGCGGCACCAGCAACCATCTTATTCTTGCCGACGTCTTCGGCTCGCTCGCTATCCCCGGCAAGGTGGCGGAGAAGGTCCTCGACACTGTCGGCATCACGCTCAACAAGAACGTTATCGCCGACGACACGCGCTCACCTATGGACCCCTCTGGTATCCGCTTCGGCACACCCGCCATCACGACGCGCGGATTCACCGAGAAGGAGAGTACCCGAGTCGCCGAGTTGATGCTCCAGGCGCTGCAAGGGAAGGATGACGAAGTGACGCTCAAAGCGGTGCACCAAGAAATAAAAGATTTGTGCGCGAAGTTCCCAATCCCCGATACATTCGTGTAATCATAAAAGAGGTATACTAAGCGCATGAAAGGTCTTGGGAAGAGGCTCCTCATGTTGTGGGAGAAGCATTCACGTATCATCAACTTTGTCGGTTTGGTGACGGGGTTTGCGTTCGACCTGTACCTCGCGAAGCGGCCCGATAGTGTCGTCGACAATATCTTGCTGCTCACGTACCTCTTTATCTGCGGTGCGGTCATCATACTCCTCAACGTGCGTCAGTCGCGTCGACAGGAGGAGAAGCAACATCCGGTCGAGCCGCTCGCGCTCCTGCTTGTTCTCCAATTCTGCTTCGGTGGCCTTGCGAACAACCTGCTGATACTGTACGGGAAAAGCGGCACCCTGGGCGGCAGCTTTCTCTTCGTGGTATTGCTCGCGGCGTTCGCGCTGGGGAACGATTTCCTCAAGGGACGGTATCAACTGTTGCGACTCAACATCGCCATCTACTACTTCCTGCTGCTAACGTACTGCATCATAGCGGTGCCCACGTTCCTGCTGCATGCTATCGGCGCGCAAGTGTTTGTGATAAGCGGCGCTATCAGTCTTGGTGTCATCAGTATCTTTTTGTGGATACTGTCGGTCGCAGCGTTCCGTGCGCGCGACAAGAAGCAGGTGCTCGAGGTGGGGTTCATCGCCGGATGCATCTTCATCATCTTTAGCGGTCTCTACTTCCTCAACATCATCCCGCCTGTGCCGTTGTCGATCAAGGGGATTGGCGTTTATCACTCTATTTCGAAACTACCGTCGGGCGACTATGTGGGTATGTACGAGGCGCCCGCGTGGTACGTCTTTTGGCGCGATACGGCGTCGACCTACACCTACACATCTGGTAGCGAGGCATATTGTTTTAGCGCGGTCTTCGCGCCCGGCAGCCTCACGACACCGATCGTCCACACGTGGGAGAAGTACGATACCGACACTGGTAAGTGGGAGCTCCAGTCGACCTTCTCCTTCCCGATCAGTGGCGGCAGAGCAGAAGGGTATCGTGGGTGGAGCACCGAGGTACTCACCCCGGGACAATGGCGCTGCAACGTCGAAACCTCTCGAGGCCAGCTCATCGGTCGCATAGCCTTTAGCGCCCAAGTCGGCACGCCACCCGCGCTCACATCCTCGTCACTGTAGACATAGTCGTACCTTACTTTTTATATAGCCTCATTTCTGCTACTGTAGGGACACATGCAGCAGGAGATTGCACAAGCTATAGAACATGCCCTCGCCGAGCTCGGAGTGACCGATGCGGCTTTTGTGGTGGAGCGCCCGGGCGACCTCTCGCACGGTGACTACGCTACCAACGCTGCGCTCGCGGCGGCCAAGCACCTCGGCAAGCCTCCGCGCGCGGTGGCGGAGATGGTGCGAGAACTCCTTCAAAAGAAACTTTCTTCCAAAAAAGTCCTCGGGTCTCCCGTCCAGGCTGGCGGCCAGCCAGGCGGGCCAGACTATTTTCTTCAGAAAGTTTCTTTTGGAGGAGTTGCGAAGATCGAAATCGCGGGGCCTGGCTTTATCAACTTCTTCCTTACGCGCGATGCGATAGTGGGAGAAGTGGCGAAGGCTGCTAAGGGTGAGTTCCCAAAGATCCTCTCCGACGTCGACGGCCAGACCGTGATGGTCGAGTATACCGACCCGAACCCATTCAAGGAGTTCCATATCGGCCACCTGATGAGCAACACCATCGGCGAGTCGATCGCGCGCATCCTCGAACAAGCGGGCGCGAAGGTCATCCGTGCGAACTACCAAGGCGATGTTGGTCCACATGTGGCGAAGGCTATTTGGGGTGCTTCTCAAGAAGACATGGAGCAGATTGGGAATATCCTTCAAGTAGGATTAACAACAGAAAAGCCCGCCCAATTACTCGGTAAGTGGTATGTCTTAGGTGCTACTGCCTATGAAACTGATCCAGAAAAAAAGATAGAAATAGATAAAATAAATGGTTTTATATATAAAATTCTAGCTGATGAACCAATAAATGATCCTAGAGAGACTCTGATTTCAAACATATACGAAGCTGGCAAAAGACTAAGCCTTGCACACTTTGAAGAAATCTATAAAGCGCTTGGTACAAAATTCGATTTCTATTTTTTTGAAAGCAAGTCTTTCCCGAAAGGCTCAGCGCTTGTGCGCGAGCATGTTGGCGATGTTTTTCAAGAAAGCAACGGCGCTATTGTTTTTCCTGGCGAGAAGGTTGGGCTTCATACTCGAGTGTTCATAACATCGCAGGGTAATCCAACCTACGAAGCAAAAGACTTAGGACTGTTGCAGCTTAAAAAAGAAGCAGCGGATTTTGATCTCTCTATCACTATTACTGCCAACGAACAGAACGAATATTTTAAGGTGATGCTCGCGGCGGCTCGGGAAATTCCTGAGGTGAAGGATGTCGCGGACAAGACGACGCATGTCTCCCATGGCATGATGCGTTTTGCCGAGGGGAAGATGTCGTCGCGCAAAGGCAATGTCATCACGGGCGAGTCGCTTCTCGCAGATTTGCAGGATGCGGCGAAGGTGAAGATCGGTGAGCGCAATTTGAAGGACCCGGAGATGACGGCACAGCAAATTGCCGTCGGCGCTATCAAGTATGCGGTGCTCAAGCAGGGGAGCGGCAAGGATATCGTCTTTGACCCCGAGAAGTCACTCTCTATAGAAGGCGACTCAGGGCCGTACTTGCAGTATGCGCACACTCGCGCGCTATCGTTGTTGCGCGCTGCTAAAAGATCTGCAAACGGCGCCGGGGACTTCGATGTCTCCGCTGCAGGTCATCACAGGGACGCTGCGAAATCGGAGTCCCCGGTGCCGGCCGGTGGCGTGTTGGATGATGCAGCGTCAACAACGGGCCCAGCGGAAGCATACAATACGCCACCGGCCGGCTCCCTCGAACGTGTACTTCTGCATTTCTCTGAAGTAGTGACACGTTCCGTCGGCGAGCTCGAGCCGCACTACATCACCACCTACCTCACCGAACTCGCCTCACTTTTTAATTCCTGGTACGCCAGCGGTCGCGTGATAGGGAGCAAAGACGAAGAGTACGGTTTGCTCCTCACCGAAGCCTTCGCCAACACGATGGGGAAGGGCCTCCACCTCCTGGGCATTCCCGCCCCAGAGGAGATGTAGAGTGTAAAAGTGAAAGGGCTGCGACACAAGTGTCGCAGCCCGTCGCCCTCCTTTTCATTTGGCTTTATCAGCGGTTTAAAAAAAAGGGCACTCCGCCGCCATCCGCGCGCCCATTAACATCGCAAGCACGTAGGCGAGAATGGCGATTATGGATGAATCACCCACGCTCCCGTCGACCGGCTGCCAATACCAGATCAGCGGCCAGCCCAGATGGAAGGCGTAGCAGATGACCGCAACGCAAACAATGGGACTCACGAACCGCCAGGTTCCCGGCAGTACCCGCCAAAGAACGGGGAGCAGCGCCGCGATGGTTACAAAAACCGTCACCAAACCGAGAGCGTAGTTGATTTCCACGAGAACCTCCATTTCTGGCCGGATTGCCAGTCTGGATATATTATACACCAATATAATACCATTTGTCAATCCCGCCGTAGGGTGGTGTGGCGGGATGGTCGACCTATTCTGAAAACCCTTTTGTGGTATAGTCTTTTTATTATGGTAGACGATTTAAAACAGGGCGGGGAGGAGCGGGAGAAGCCGCCGTATGTGGCGAAGTCGCCTTTTGCTGCTCGAGAAGAGGAGGTTCTGAAGTTCTGGGACAATCACCATATCTTCGAGAAGTCGCTCGCGAAGCCTGCGCCCAAGGGTGAGTATGTTTTTTATGATGGGCCGCCGTTCGCCACGGGGTTGCCGCACTACGGCCACCTGCTCCAGAGCGCTATCAAGGACGCTATTCCGCGCTATCGGACCATGCAGGGCTACCACGTGCCACGACAGTGGGGGTGGGACTGCCACGGTTTGCCGCTGGAGAATCAGATCGAGCAGGAGTTAGGATTTAAGTCCAAGCGCGACATCGAGGAGTACGGTATCCAGCAGTTCAACGCCAAGGCGCAGGGCGCGGTGCTTCGCTATGCGGACGAGTGGCGTCGCATCATCCCGCGCATGGGTCGTTGGGCAGACATGGAGCATGACTACAAGACGATGGACGCGACCTACACCGAGTCGGTGTGGTGGTCGTTCAAGACGTTGTATGACAAGAATTTGATCTATGAGGGGTTCAAGGCGATGCATCTGTGCCCGCGTTGCGGGACGACGCTCTCGAACTTCGAAGTGGCGCAGGCGTACCAAGACATCCCCGACATCGCAGTGACGGTGAAGTTGCCGCTTGTCGACGAGCCGGGCACCTCGCTCCTCATCTGGACGACGACCCCATGGACGCTACCGGGCAACTCTGCCGCCGCGGTCAACGCAGGCGCGACGTATGTGAAGGTGCGCACCGATGATGGGTTCGTGGTGGTCGCCAAAGAGCTTGTGGTTAAAGTTTTTGGTAGTGATGCGGTGAAGATCGAGGGCGAAATTTTGGGGAAGGATTTGGTAGGGAAGTCGTACGAACCGCCGTTCCCATACTTTAAAGATTTGGTGCACAAGCATAAGACGCACGCGTGGAAGGTCTACGCTGCCGACTACGTGACACTGCAGGATGGCACGGGCATCGTCCACTTGGCACCCGCGTACGGTGCAGAGGACTTGGAGTTGGCACAAAAGGAGAAGATCCCGCTCATCCACCACGTGACCGATGATGGTCGCTTTATCTCGACGGTTAAGGATTTCGAACACCTACCAGTCAAACCAAAAGGTCGCCACATGGAGACCGATGCGAAGATAGTCGCGTATTTGGATGCAAAGAGGTTGCTCTTCAAACAAGAGAAGATCACGCACTCCTACCCGCACTGCTGGCGCTGCGACACGCCGCTCCTCAACTGGGCAGCGACCTCGTGGTTCGTGAACGTCCAGGACCTCAAACAAGATCTCCTCGAAGAGAATAAAAAAGTTCGCTGGGTGCCCGAGCATGTCGGGCGTGGGCGCTTCCACAACCTGCTCGAAAGCGCGCCGGATTGGGCGATATCGCGCAGTCGCTACTGGGGTGCGCCTATCCCGGTATGGCGGAACACCAAGACCAAGGAGTTGAAGGCGATCGGGTCCGTCGACGAGCTGCTTTCGATGGTGCGCAAGTCGGGCAATCGTTACTTGGTGATGCGCCACGGCGAAGCTCGCAGTAATGCGGAGAACTTCGTGAACTCGACGAACGATATAGAGAACCACTTGACCGACGTCGGTCGGGCCGAGGCACGAGCGACCGCTAAAGAACTGGCGCTGCTCGGCGTCGATATTATCGTCGCCTCGCCTTTGACGCGCACCCAAGAGACCGCGCGCATCGTGTGCGAAGAGCTTGGTCTTTCGCCATCCAGCATCATGACGGATACGCGGTTGTCCGAGACCCACTTCGGTGAGAAGAATAACGCGCCGCAGGCGGAGTGGCATGCGGTGTTTGCGACGCTCTCGGACCGCTTCAATCGCACCGTCGTTGGGGGAGAGACGTACGACCAGGTCTTCGCCCGCGTGGGTGATTTTCTCTTCGATATCGAGCGTCGCTATAGCGGCAAGCGGGTGCTCATCGTCACGCACGAGATCCCCGCATGGCTCATGCAGGCGGTAGCGCAGCGCACACCCCGTCACGAACTGCACGACGAGCATCGGCGCAAGCTCCTGCCGACCGCCGGATGGATGGAACTCATGTTCACGGCGTATCCGCACAACGAACACTTCATGCTCGACCTGCACCGCCCGTTCATCGACGAGGTGCAGTTGGGTGGCGGTTTAGACGGTGAATGGAAGCGTGTTACGGATGTCTTTGACTGCTGGTTCGAATCCGGTTCGATGCCGTACGCGTCGCACCATTACCCGATGGAGACCGACGTCTTTAACCCGAAAGGTACGCTCGGCTTCTTCGCGAAAGGGTATCCTGCGGATTTCATCGCCGAGAGCATCGACCAGACGCGTGGTTGGTTCTACTCGCTCATCGTGCTTGGTGTCGGGCTGTTCGGCAAAAGTCCCTACAAGTCGGTCGTGACCAACGGACTCGTGCTCGCCGAAGATGGTCGCAAGATGAGCAAGAAACTGAAGAACTACCCCGACCCGATGGAGTTGGTGGAGCGGTTCGGTGCGGACTCGCTGCGCTACTATCTCTTGTCGTCCGCCGTCATTCGCGGCGAAGATCTGCGCTTCGCGGCGCGCGGCGTCGAGGAGGTCACCAAGAAACTGCTTATGCGCCTGGACAATGTTCGCTCGTTCTATGAGCTGTATGCGACCACCGACGCCGCGGATACGACGAGCGTCGGCACACATGTGCTCGACCGTTGGATCATCTCTCGACTCGGAGAGTTGGTGCGGGATGCGACGAAAGGGTTCGAAAGCTACGAGCTCGATGCGGCGGCACGACCACTCGCGAGCTTTATCGACGACCTATCGACCTGGTACGTGCGACGGTCACGTGACCGCTTCAAGGAAGAGGGAACCGACAAAGGGGAAGCGCTCGCGACCTTGCGAGAAGTGCTCGTGGTGGTTGCGAAAGTGATGGCCCCCGTCATGCCGTTCTATGCCGAAGACCTCTACTTGCGTGTCAAAAAGTCCTACGATCAGCAAAGTGTACACTTGTGCGATTGGCCGACCGAGATCGTGATCGATCAAGAGGTGTTGACCCGTATGTCGTATGTGCGCAGCTTCGCGACCATGGCTTTGAAACAGAGAGAGATGGCGGGGATCAAGATCCGGCAACCATTACGCGCATTGACGATCAAGCATTTCACAGAGAAGCCACCACTGCCCCAAGAATTTTTGGATATTCTGCGCGACGAGATCAACGTGAAGGAAGTCGTCTTCAAAAGTGGTGTAGAGCCAGGAGGTCCTGGGATCAAGCTGGATACGGCAACTCCTGGAGAACCCGAGCTCGATACGACGCTCACGCCGGAGTTGCAGGAGGAAGGGTTGGTGCGTGACTTCGTGCGCTCGATACAAGAACTACGAAAGAACACCAACCTGACGATCAACGATCGGCCTGTGCTGCGTGTCGATACCAACGGCGAAGGCGCGACATTCTTCACACGCTTCAAGGACACCTTTGTGCGCGATACCAACCTCTCCGATCTGGTCATCGGATCATCCTCGACCGACGAGCCAACGAACTTCCCATTCCCTGCGAGCTGTACGCTCACGCGGTAACTATGCATGTGATCCACGTCACCGAAGGGTTGGTGGTAGGGAAGCGTAGCGTGGGAGAGTCGAACACGCTCGTGATGATCCTGACGCGCGAACTAGGGCTCGTGCGTGTCGCAGCTCGTTCGGCTCGCAAGGAGGTGTCGAAGCTCCGGTTCGGTCTGGAACCGCTCACGATCGCTCGGTTCTCCCTCGTGCGTGGGCGCCACGAGTGGAAGTTGACCGGGGTCGAAGGCATCTCCCGTTCGCTTTCGGCGACGAGCGCCGCACGTCGTACGCAAATAGGGAAGATGCTCCGTTTATTACTTCGATTGATACATGGCGAGGAGGCGGTGCCGGAACTGTACGAGACGCTCCTGGAAGGGTTCGGACAGGTGATACAGGTCGAGGATCCGATCGAGGCGGAGAGTATCGAGTATGTGCTCGTCCTACGGATGCTCGCGCACTTAGGGTATCTGCCCCAAACGTCGGAACTCGCACCATACCTATGTGATGCGGTCACCGCGCCAGACATGGTACAGAGAGTCCAGGCGTCTCGCCGCATGCTGACTCGTACGATAAACGAGTCGCTCAATGCGACGGGGTTGTAGCAAGCGTGTCTTGTGTATACACACCTTGCCCCCTCGCGGGGGGGGGTGCCATACTACCACCATGCACCACAAGTCAGTGTTGGTATTTGCCGTTATCCTTTTCTTACTATCCACCCCCGCGTTCACCTTCGCATCCACCATCACCCACACCCTCACCAAAGGCAGTAGTGGCGCTGACGTTCTAGCACTTCAGCAGTTCCTCGTCACCCAAGGCTATCTCACCACCACACCAAACGGTACGTACGGCCCTGCCACTATCAAAGCGGTCAGAGCATTTCAAGCCGCACACGGTCTCACGAGCACTGGCTCGGTCGGCACACAAACACTCGCGCTCATGCAGTCACTCACTGGTGGTGTATCAACCACCGCGCCAACACCCGCCACGCTCACAACAACCACCAACGCCTCAGGACTTGTTACCCAAGCACAGCTGCAACAAGCAGTGAACGCTGCTATACAGCAGACACTCGACTCGGTGCACCAACAACTCTACGGCGCCACCTCTACCATGGCAGGCGGCGGACTCTGGGGCGCTATCGCTGCGTCACAGAAGATTAACAATCTCCAAGGTGTCACCATCTCTGGCGCACAGGTGAACGGAGTCTCAGGGCTCACAGCCTCTGACATTCCTGCGTTACCATACCTGCCACTCTCGGGTGGTACGCTCACCGGCTCGACCACTATCCCCGGGCTTAAGCTCTCCAACATCCTTGGTTCTTCGCAGTGTCTGCATACAGACGCTAACGGTAACGTCACCGGCACAGGGGCGGACTGTGGGGTAGGAGGGGGAGGCCTACTTCCGCAAAATAACTTGTCTGATCTTATTAGTACATCGACGGCACGCACGAACCTTGGTCTCGGTTCTATTGCGACACAAGCGGCAAACGCCGTCGCTATTACCGGCGGTAGTATTACGAGTCTCGGAACCTTCTCAGTTGGCACCAGTATTAGTCTTGGGACAGCTGTGGCGGCTGGTGGCAATACAACCATTTCGACCCCGAATGGTTCTAATATAAACATAAGCCCACAGGGCACAGCTTCAATAAAGTTGAACGCGACCACCACGGTTACAGGAGCTCTATCAACAGGAAATGTTACTCTGCCTCAGACTAATAATATTGCACTATCGTCTATCTTTAGTCCAAATGTAAACTTAAATGGAACAATCACTAATGCGGGAATTGCTGGGTGGACGCACTGGACTGTTAACTCCGATACAGCGAGCGCTCCTCAGATGATTTCTGATATACAAATCGATCATAACTTTGGTGGGGCGGGATATTCTGGTGGAAGAGTTGGAATCCTAACAAATTTAATTCAGACGGGTGCCGTTGCAAACGGTGGGATTATTGAAGGTGGCCAGAATAGTGTCACTCTGAATAATTCATTTGGTGGGACAGGTCTTACACCGTCAACCGCGAAGGGGTCTGCCACGGCGTTTAATCCATTTCTGAGTTTTGGGTCAGGGTATGTCAACGGCGGAGGCGGATCGGGTATCGAGGTCGATGTTGCGGCGAATACAGGTTCCTCGTATCTTTCGTCGTCAGGCATGCTGATTGTACATACTTCGTCGAACGCTGTTTCTGGTTCAATGGAGGATGTCGCTGAAAAAATTTCCGACCAAGGAGGTTCAACAGCTCCGTGGAAGTCGATTTTTGAGGTTGGTGGTCGCGGTGGTCTGTGGCCCTTGTCAACAACGGCTGGCACTGTCTTAAGAGGTGAGCTTGGATATAACTACAATTCGTCACCATCATCGGCGTTTCGAGGAATAGATCTTCTCCTGCCGACCTTCTCGGACTCAGCGTTTCGTTCACAAGGCTTCGTTGTGAGCGGAACGGGCGCAGTGTCGGTTGGACGTGGAACAATCTCTGATACAGGAAATGGTTTGAACATAAGTTCAGGTGGAGAGGTTGGTGCGTTTTCATCAATCGCATCTGCTGGTTCTTCATGGCCGACAGATGGAAATACTTACTACGCGACTGATGCGTATGGGGGCGTGTACCTACTGACGTTATCGGGCGGAAGCGTTGCATCCGTCACGCTCTATCGTGCACCTGTTGTCACGGGTGTTGCACCGAGTAATCCGGTAACGTTGTCGCCAGACATGATGGCGAAGACGTGGGGCGCTACCGGACTAAGTGTAAATCTGACATGGACTAATGCGACGACACTGTCGTTCTCTAGCGGTAATAACGCGTCGTCTGTTGTTATTGGCCCAAGCTCTGTGCAGCTCGGCTTGAGCGGTACCTCGGGAATACCCGTCGTATCCGTTGGTGCTCAGATAGATGGTAGCGGTGTTCGCCAATCGCTCGGTGCCACCTACATCGTCCCTGCTAACACCTCCCTCGTACGATTCACCCAAGGCACCACCGTAAGCGCATCTACTGTGACACTCCCAACCGCACTTGCGGATGGTCAGTCAATCCAATTCTCCAACTACGCGGGGTCTATCACCTCGCTCACGTTCTCTCCGACCGTGAACGGCTGGACCAACGGTTCGACGCTCAATGCATACACAGGTATGCGCGTGCGCTGGGATGCAACTGCGAGCGCTTGGTATCGGGAGGAATAAATTAAGCCTGTTGAACAGATAACAAGTGGTATACTTTCTCCATGGCGCTACGGGGGAATAGGATGGGGAGAGCGAAAGGCTCTATCGACGGCATGAAGGATTCGCTCTACTCACGTAAGCACCTGCCCGAGTTGCATACTGAAAGCCGTTCGACTCTTGAGCCTGAGGGTGTCGAGCATCCGCCTGTTGCGTGGAGTGACGCAAAGATAGAGCCGGACATCCCCAAGACGACCTCGGTCGAGATTCCCCCGCCACCCCACATGTCGTTTGCAAGCAAATTTTTCATTGCCTCGTTCGTGTTTTTTGTCGTTGCCGTAGGTGTTGCGGGATATATATTTTATGCCGGCACCAACACCATCTCACCTCAAAATATCGACCTACAAGTGTTGGCACCGTCGATCATCGATGGTGGTAAGCAGACGACGCTCGAGATCATCATCAATAATCGCAATCAATCAGCCTTACAGCTTGTGGATGTCTCGATCGACTATCCAGACAACACGCGTAATCCTGTCGACCAATCCCAACCGCTCCAACACGTGCGTCAGTCCGTCGGAAGTGTGAACGCTGGCCAACAAGTAAAGCGAACGGCAAACGCGGTGTTCTATGGTCAGGAGGGTGCACAACAGAAGGTCATGGTGACGCTTCAATATTCGGTCGCGAACTCGAACGCGATATTCCAAAAGCAGGCAGAAGCGGACTTTACGGTCGGCTCCTCTCCGGTGTCGGTGAGTATCGCTGCTCCCTCTGAAGCTATCTCGGACCAATCGTTCTCTATGGATGTGTCGGTGACCAGCAATTCGCAGGCGCCGATCCAGAATCTGGTGTTACAAGGCCAGTTCCCGTACGGCTATACGCTCACGAACGCCACACCGCAGGCTCAGTCGAACGGCAACCTCTGGCGACTCGGCACGCTCGCTCCCGGCGAGACGAAGCAGGTGCACCTCGTGGGTTCCATCATCGGTCAAGACGGCGATGAACGAGTCTTCAAATTCTCGACCGGCTCGGATGCGGACCAGACCGACACCAGTATCAAGATACCGTTCATCATTATTCCGCAGACCTTGACGGTACATAAACCGTTCATTACCGCGACCCTTGTGCTCGATGGGAAACAGGGTAAGTCGGTCGCGATACAGTCGGGCAAGACGGTGAACGGTACCATCACCTGGCAGAACAATCTTTCGGTACCCGTCTCGAACGCACAGGTCGTCCTGTCTCTTGCGGGTCCCGCGCTCGATAGAACATCAGTGAACTCGTCCGATGGTTTCTATCAATCAGCGGATAACACCATCACATGGAACAAGGACCAGGAGTCGAGTCTGGCGAACGTCGCGCCGGGTAGTACCGGGACCTTGCAGTTCTCGTTCGATACGCTCGCACCTGGGACGAACGGTACGGTATACAAGAACCCTACGGTCGACCTCAACCTAACCGTCTCTGGTGTGCGCGAAGGGCAGACCGGTGTGCCGGAGACGGTCTCGTCCGCAGCTTCTATGGAGGCGACGATAGCTTCGGCGGTACTGTTGACCGAATCGGCGCTCCATTTCACCGGACCATTCACGAACGCTGGTCCCATGCCGCCAGCCCCAGAGCAGCGCACTACGTACACGTTGGTCTGGACGGTTACCAATTCTTCAAATACTATAGCCAACGCGACCGTGTCCGCCGTACTGCCGCCGTATGTGACCTTCGTGGCGGCAAAAGACGCCACGGTCACCTACGACCAGTCGAGTCGCACGGTCACGTGGGCGATAGGGGACCTCAAGGCGGGTACCGGCTTTAGTAGTTCGCCACTTTCGACCGCCTTCCAGGTGTCGCTCATGCCGAGCTCATCGCAGGCGGGGCAGCGGCTCACGCTCACGGGCGATGCCAAACTTGCGGGGCAAGATCGTTTCGCGCAGGTGAACGTCGAGTCGTTAGCGCCAGCCGCGAACATTGCGCTCGTGAACGATCAGGGATACGTCGACGCGATGGGTAACGTAGCAGCTCAATAAACCGATATATGGCAGAAGAATCACTCATGGAGAAGATCGTCTCGTTGTGCAAACGACGCGGTTTCGTCTACCAAGGCTCCGAGATTTACGGGGGCTTTCCCGGTACGTACGACTACGGACCCTATGGCGTCGAGCTCGCGAATAATATCCGTGCCGCATGGTGGCGAGCGATGGTACAACACGAAAACAATATCGTCGGACTCGACTCCGCGATCTTTACGAACCCAAAGGTGTGGGAAGCATCGGGTCATGTGAGCGGTTTTTCCGATCCACTCGTTGAGTGTAAGTCGTGTCATACACGCTCGCGCGCGGACCATTTGCTCGAGGCGGTTGGCGCTTTTGCCGACGAGAAAATGTCGATCGAAGAGATTAATACGGTCTTTGATACACACCGTGCAACCATCACCTGTCCGGTGTGTGGCAAAAAAGAGTTTACCGAAGTGCGACGGTTCAATCTGTTGGTCCAATCGAATCTTGGTAACTTTACCGGTGACTGGACGAAAGAGCCGACCTACCTGCGTGGTGAGACGTGCCAGGGTATCTATATCAATTTTAAGAATGTGCTCGACTCTGCACGAGTGAAGATACCGTTCGGTATCGCGCAAATAGGGAAAGCTTTTCGTAATGAGATCGCACCGCGCCAATATATCTTCCGCCTGCGTGAGCTGACGCAGATGGAGATGCAAATGTTCGTACGGCCGGAAGACGAGATGCGAGTCTACGAAGAATGGCGAGCGAAGCGCTGGCAGTATTATCTTGACCTCGGCTTCGACCCAAAGAATCTTAAATGGCACGAGCATGAGAACCTCGTCTTCTATGCAAAGGCTGCGTGGGATATCGAATACAAATTCCCGTTCGGTTTCAAAGAGATGGAAGGTGTGCACGCGCGCGGTGACTACGACCTCTCGCAGCATCAAAAGTTCTCGGGCACTGACCTCTCGTACTTTGACGAAGCGACGAAGGAGCGCTTCGTACCGCATATAGTCGAGACATCAGTTGGCCTTGACCGCACCTTCCTCGCAGTCATGACCGAGTTCTATCACGAAGACACGATGGGGGATGATACGCGCGTGGTGATGCGCTTCCCAGCGAAGCTCGCACCAATTAAGGCGGCTGTGTTCCCGTTGCTCAAAAATAAACCAGAGTTAGTCGCGAAAGCGCGCGAGGTGTACACGATGCTCAAAAAAGACTTGCGTGTGGAATGGGACGACAATGGCAACGTTGGCAAGCGCTATCGACGCCAGGACGAGATTGGTACGCCGTTTTGCATCACTATCGACTTCGACACGCTCGGAGAGAACCCCGACCTTGCAGATACCGTCACCGTCCGCGATCGCGACACGGGGGAGCAGAAGCGCATAGCAATTGAAGACCTTTCAGCACTTTTAACCGAGGCTATAAAGGCGTAGTTGATACACATTCTGCTCGAAAACAGCTAATGTGCTAGGATGAACCCATGCAGGGCAAGGACCATACCATTCAGATCACTTCGGGGACTATTGTCCGGACGATTCTCCTTTTGATACTGTTCGCTACGCTGTGGTACCTGCGTGACATTGTGCTCATTGTGCTCAGTGCCGTCGTCATAGCCTCGGCGATGGAGCCGGGGGTGCATTGGCTGAAGCGGACACTGAAGATATCACGCCTGGTTGCGGTTATCGGTATGTACGTGGGCATAGCCGCCATCTTCTTCGGTACACTATTCATCTTCGTGCCGCCCGTACTCCACGACGCGGCGGGCGTACTCCAACAATTACCAACTTCACTCTCGACGCTCAACGTCGACGACCTCACCCACGGTCTCTTGTCATGGACCGGTATCAATACGCTCTCTTCGGCCGATTTGCTCAACAACATCTCATCGACCGTCTCCGACACGACTGGCGGTGCCTTCACGACGCTTTCGGCGTTCTTCGGCGGTCTCACCTCGTTCGTGCTCATCGTCGTTTTCTCCTTCTACTTCTCGGTTCAAGAGACGGGGATCGAGGTGTTCTTGCGCATCATCACTCCGGTCGAACAAGAAGCATACATTCTCAATCTTTGGAAGCGCTCGCAGGACAAGATAGGCAAGTGGATGCAAGGTCAGCTCATCCTCGGTTGTCTCGTCGGCGTATTGCTCTTTCTTGGACTCACGATACTTGGGGTGAAGTATGCGCTCCTGTTGGCGCTTTTGGCCGCCATGTTCGAACTCATTCCCGTGTTCGGTCAGATCCTTGCTGCCATACCCGGTGCCATTCTCGCGTTCACGACTGGGGGGCTCCCACTCGCACTGGGCGTGATCGCGCTCTACTTGATCGTGCAGCAGTTCGAGGCGCACCTTATCTACCCGCTTGTCGTTAAGAAGGTCGTCGGTGTGCCGCCGCTCCTCGTCATCCTCGCGCTCCTCGTGGGCCTGCGCCTCTTCGGGTTCCTCGGAGTGTTGCTGTCGGTGCCGATAGCAGGTGCTATCCAAGAGTTCGTCGCCGATCTGGAAAAGAAGAAGGACCGAACTCTCGTACGCCAGCGCATGGTTGACGAGTAGCTGCGTGCGCAGTAGCCTGACTCCCTATGGCACAAAAACCTTTTTACATCACGACCACGCTCCCGTATGTGAACGCCGACCCGCACATCGGCTTCGCGCTGGAGATCGTGCATGCGGACATCCAGGCCCGCTACCAGCAACTGGTGCGCGGGAGAGAGAACGTCTTTTTTAACACTGGCACCGACGAGCACGGCCAAAAGATCTTCCAAAAGGCGAACGAACAGGGGCAAGATGTACAGGCGTATGTCGACTACTATGCGGGGCAATTTCGCAAGCTAAAGGAAGGCCTCGGTCTTTCTGATGACCTGGTCTTTATCCGCACCACGGACGAAAAGCACATCAAAGCGGCGCAGGAGATGTGGCGACGATGCGCGGCGAACGTCGACGAACAGGGGAATCCCGACATCTATAAGAAGAAATATAAAGGGTTGTACTGCGTTGGCGATGAGATGTTCCTCAAAGAGGGAGACTTAATAGGGGGTAAGTGCCCCAACCATCCCAACATGGAGCCGGTCGAGATCGAAGAAGAGAATTGGTTCTTCCGTCTGAGTCGGTATCAATCGCAGTTGCTCACCTACCTTTCGAATGCGAGTGTGGTGCTGCCCGACTGGCGTCGCGAAGAGGCGATCAAGTTCGTCGAGGGTGGGCTCGAAGATTTCAGCATCTCGCGCGAGACCGCGCGCATGAGCTGGGGTATCCCGGTGCCAGGGGACGAGTCGCAGGTGATGTACGTGTGGTTCGATGCGCTCACCAACTATATTTCGACGCTCGACTGGCCCTCCTCCGCTGAAGCTTCGGCGGGCGAGCCTGCCTCTGAGGGTTTGTTTGAAAAGTTTTGGGTTAATGGCGAGACGGTGCAGGTCGCGGGCAAGGACCAGGTGCGCTTCCAGTCCGTCATGTGGCAGGCGATGCTCATGTCGGCTAAACTTCCCCAAACCCAGAAGGTCGTCTACCATGGCTTCATCACGAGCGGCGGTCAGAAGATGTCCAAGTCGCTCGGCAATGTCATAGAACCATTCGCTATCGTACAGGAGTATGGCGTTGATGCCCTACGCTACTACCTCGCGCGCCACATCTCACCGTTCGAAGACAGTGATTTTACGATGGAGCGCTTTAAAGAACTATACAATGCCGACCTTGCAAATGGGTTGGGTAATCTTGCTGCACGCATCATGACTATGACTGCCGCACATTTTGCTACTTCTGTAGAAATCATTGGAGCAGTTAAGAACGATTCTTCGGTTGCACAATACGTCAGCGACTTTGAATTGAATAAGGCGATGGACGCTATTTGGACTCGTATCGGACACTGTGATGCTATGATTACGCTCGAAAAGCCATTCACTGGTGTTAAATCGAATGATGAGCAAGAAAAGCAGAAGGCGCTGGAAATTATACAAAAACTTGCAAGAGAATTGCATGCAATAGCTTCTGACCTGGCTCCTTTTATGCCAACGACTTCAGAAAAAATCCTCACGGCAATCCGCGAGAACAAAAAACCCGAAAACCTCTTTCCTCGCAAGGAATAGTGCTATATTTGCTGCATGGGTAAATATTTTATTACCGGCAGGCAGGGGTCTGGCAAGACATCGGTCATTAAGGCGCTCCAGGAACGCGGATATACGGCCTACAACACAGACGACATGCCTGGCGTGACCAGGCTCCAAAATAAGGATACTGGTGAGGTGGTGGAGTGGCCGGAGAGTGGTGTGGTCGATTGGGCCAAGTATGCGTGGGTGTGGCAGCGACCAGAGATCGAGAGATTGCTCGCGAGCGACGAGACTGTCTTTTTGGGAGCGATCGTGTTCAAACAGGGAGATTTCTATCCGCTGTTCGACAAAGTGTTCGTACTTACTATCGATGCTGCTACGTTGCGCGATAGGTTAGAAAAGCATGAGCACGAGAGCCATCATAAGCCGGGAGAGATAGAGCGGATCCTATCGGACCACGAATTAAAACAACAACGCTTGATCAAAGAAGGGGTTGAAACAGTTGACGCAACTCGACCAACCGACGAGATCGTTGACGATATTTTGCAGAGGGTGGGGTTAGAGAAAACGCGGCACACATCCTGACATGCGCTACTTCGACGCACATACGCACTTGCAGTTCGCGGCTTATGATGAGGACCGTGAGGAGGTTTTTGAGCGTTCGGTCGCGGCGGGGGTGGGGATGAATATTGTGGGGACACAAGTCGATACTTCGCGCGCCGCAGTAGCGTTTGCGAATGGTCACGATGGTGCGTGGGCTACCGTGGGGTTGCACCCGATTCATACGAGCAAGTCTTTTCATGATGCGCAGGAACTTGGCCTCTCCTTCGCCGAGGCTACGGCGGGCAAGGCGGATAGAGGATTCACCTCGCGCGGTGAGGTGTTCGATTTTGCTGTGTACGAGACGATGGCGCGCGAGTCCAAGGTGGTCGCGATAGGCGAGTGTGGGCTCGACTACTTCCGGCTCGACGATGATACGAAGAAGGTCCAGACCGAGGCGTTTGTTGCGCAGATCGAGCTTGCCAACAAGGTCAATAAGCCGCTGATGCTCCATATCCGGACTGGAGCCAAAGGCGGGGATACGTCGTCTGTCGGCGATGCGTATCTTGATGTGCTCGATGTATTAAAAGCACACACTAGGGTGCAAGGCGACGTCCACTTCTTCGCGGGCTCGTGGGAGACAGCGAAGCAGTTTCTCGACCTTGGGTTCACGCTGTCATTCACCGGTGTCATCACGTTTGCGAAGGACTATGAAGAGGTCGTCCGCAACACGCCGCTCGACATGCTCCTCTCCGAAACGGATGCGCCCTACGTCACCCCCTCACCCCATCGTGGCAAACGCAACGAGTCTACGCATATCCCCGATATCGTCCGCAAGATCGCCGAGATCAAAGGTCTTGCCGAAGAGGATGTGGCGGCGCAGCTGCTCATAAATGCACAAAAGACATTTGGTATCAGTGTGGGCGCTTGATATTGCGATTCTGGCAATACTGGTGTAGTTTTTGTCTGGATTGGGCATAACCAGTCCTTCACATACAGAAGCGACCGCAGGTCGCGGAGGTACAAAATGCTCTTGGGTGCGGCTGTGTGTTTTTCGGTGGCGTGGTACTTGCATTTCGTATCGCCACCAATCCCTGAAAGGGAGTGTACTCTCCCTCCCGAGGGAGAGATCTGGATGGGGCTCATGCAGAGCATGGGCGATGACATAAACAAGGCGTGGGAAAGTTTTGTCCGAGGCGCCCTGGCGAGTTTCTTTTTCGTTATTGGGTTGTTTCTGGTCCTCAAGAACTTCTTTCCCTGATCTGCTATATTGGCATATGCCCCGTGGGCGTGTGCCAATTTTTCTTTCACTGGTATGGCTGGATTTGCAATTCTGACAACTCGTGGTAAGCTCATCCCATGACCGAAAAGTCGCATCCTGAGGCACCAGCCGAAGGGTTAACCCAAGCGAAGAAGGACACGACACCGATCTACGAACTCGGTTTTCATGTCGTACCTACCGTCGGAGACGACGGGGTAGCAGCTGTGGTTGAACTCGTCCGCAAGGCCCTCGGTGAGAATGAAATTATTTCTGAGCAGTTCCCGACCCGTATGTCGCTTGCCTACGTCGTCGAGCGCTCCGTGCAGGGTAAGCGTGAGAAGTACGCCGAGGCATACTTTGGTTGTATCAAGTTCGCGATGGAGCGTGAGCATATGCCTGCCTTCAAGGTCGCTATCAACGGTATCTCCGAAGTATTGCGTTTCCTTATCATCGAGACCGTCCGCGAGGATATGCCGGCTCCCCGCCGTGCCGTCTTCGCCTCTAACCGTCTCGCGGGTGAGACCATCAAGAAGCCAGAGGTGGTGGTGGCAACAGAGAAAGCGGTCGAGGTATCCGATGAGGAGCTCGACAAATCGATTGACGCACTAGTAGCATAACGAACGACGCCGTATGTACATCAACAAGGTCATGCTCTACGGGAATCTCACTCGCGACCCGGAGGTCCGCGCGATTCCTTCGACGGGTGCGAACGTGTGCTCGTTCTCGATAGCGACCAACCGCGTCTTCAAGAAGGCGGATGGGTCGAAGCAAGAAGACGTGCAGTTCCACAACATCGTTGTCTTTGGTCGCCAGGCTGACACCGCCGCGCAGTACCTCAAGAAGGGAAGTCCGGTCTATGTCGAAGGACGACTCCAGACGCGCAGTTGGGATAGTGAAAAAGGCAAGCAGTACCGCACCGAAATTGTTGCCGACATAGTCCAGTTCGGACCGAAGAGTGGATCGACGGGTTCGACAGGCTCACCGCAAGCGGGCGGCCAAGGTGGCTACACATCATCGGCTACGAACGGCTACTCCGACGCAGAGGCGCCACAAAAGGCCCCGAGCGAGGACTCGATCGACTACCCTCAAGAAGACATTAACCCAGACGATATCCCATTTTAATCATTAATCGAAAGAACGCCGCGCCTAAAGGACAAGCCGAATCTCAAAGGATGATTCGGCACGATCCAGCAGGATCGGGTACGATTTCGTCAAAATCGCATGCCTACCAAAGATAATTACGTCGCACAGTTCCAACGTATCGACTACAAGGACGTCGAGACGCTCAAGAAGTTCATCAACCCACACGGCAAGATCCTCCCGCGCCGCCGCACGGGCCTCTCTGCTCCCAACCAGCGAGCACTCGCCGAGGCGGTCAAGCGCGCACGCTTTATGGCGCTCATGCCCTACATCATCCGTTAACCAGCAATCAAAAACCCCGGAGGAAACTCCGGGGTTTTTGATTGTCGCAAAACCTTGATGCAGCTATTTTTTATCCACCCGCTCGACGTACTGGCCGGTTTCGGTGTTGATGCGCACGAGGTCGCCTTCGCCCACGAACAGAGGCGCGTTGACGGTCGCGCCGGTTTCGAGCACGATCTGCTTTGTGCCCCCTTGGGCGGTGTTGCCGCGTACGGCTGGGGGAGCCTCTTTTACGATCAGTTCGACTTTGATAGGGATGCGCGCCGCGATGATGCGTTCATCAAAGACGAGCGCCTCGATGATCGAGTTCGGCTTAAGGAAGGCGCCTGCGGCGCCCACGACATCATCTTCGAGCTTGAAGCGGTCTCCCGGGTTGGTGGGGGTGCAGAACCAGAACTCGCCCTTGTTGTGAAAGAGGAATTTGACCTCCTTGGTCGAGAGGTCGGCCTCATTGACCTTCTCCGCCTGGTGGAAGGCCTGTTCGGTCACCTTGCCAGTGATAAGGTGGCGCAGTTTGGTCTGGTTGACCGGCTTGCGCTGCTGTTTGCGGAAGACGTGCGCATCAAGCACCTCATACGGCTCCTCGTCCATCAGGATGACCTTCTTTGGTAAAATTTCATTATATTCAAGCATAGCCATAACCTATGCATAATAGCCAAATTATCCCTTTTGTCTACTGGGGATTTCGGTCGGTAACCTCTGGCGGTCGCGGGCCGTTATAGAAAGCGAGTCAAGTATGTTGTACAGTGTGACTATGACCAAGGAATATCTCAGCCTGGACGAGGAGGTACGGTCGGATACCGACGAGGATGTTCTGCTTGCCTCGCTCGAGACACCGTCACTGTTCGCCAAGCTTGTCCACAAATACGAGGAGCCGTTCTTGCGCAAGGCTCGCAGTATCGTCCGAGACGACAAGGAGGCCGAGGATATCGTCCAAGAGACCTTCCTCAAGATCTACCTCAACGCCCGGAAGTTCAAGAAGCAAGAGGGCGCACAGTTCTCGTCGTGGGGCTATCGCATCCTCATCAACACTTCGCTGACCCACTACGCCAAGCGAAAAAGAGAGGGGATGACCAGGGCAGAGCTCGACCCAGAGATCTTCGAACTCCTCCCGGACTCCAGTGTCGAGCAGTTTCAGATGAAGGAGATCCAAGGCGAAATAGCCTCGGTACTCGCCAAGATGCCACCTCTGTTCGCCAGCGCCTTAACCGCCTTCTTTATAGACGGGAAGCCGCAAGAGGAGATAGCAGCGGCCGAAGGTGTCAGTGTGGGTGCGATCAAGACCAGGGTGCACCGTGCCAAGAAGGAGTTCGAGCGAATGTATAAGGCAGTAACAACAAATATATGAACAAACTAGAGAAACAGGTCATGGCAGGCGTCGCGGCGATCTATGTCGCTCGACGTCTTACGTCTCCCGGCGCGGTGAAGACGTACGCACTGTTGTTGTCGTTGGTTGGTATAGCGGCTTTCGTATCGCTCCCGCATGTCGCGGCGAACTTTATCCATGCCGAAAGTTCCGGTGTGCCGGCGCTGGTCGCATTCCTCCTTTCGGCCGTCACGAAGACGAACTTCGTGGTTCAAGCCGCCCTTGTCGTCGGCACGGTCGCCCTATTGTCGCTCGCGCGAGATATGGTGCGCTCTCCCGTGTCACAACGTTCGTTCGCCTAAACGGTACTATTCGTCCGCATCTGCACCACCGCTCGTCTTGACCGCAACGCCGGTGGTGCTGTTGTCGAGCGCCTTCTTGATCTCTTTGAGGAGTTCGTTCGCGACCTTTTTATTCTCGCGCAGGTAAGTGCGCGATGCGTCATAGCCGCGGCCGAGCTTCTCCTCGCCATAGGAGTAGGAGCTGCCGGATTTTTTGACCAACCCAAGACTCTCGCCAAGCGCGAGGAGCTCTCCCTCGCTCGAAATACCTTCGTTGTAGAGAAGATCGAATTCCACCTTGCGGAAGGGTGCGGCGACCTTATTCTTAACCACCTTGACGCGGTGGCGGCCACCGACGACCTCCTCGCCCTTTTTTATCTGTGCGATACGGCGTATATCGAGACGGACCGAGGTGTAGAACTTGAGCGCCTTACCGCCTGGCGTGGTCTCTGGGTTGCCGAACATGACACCGATCTGCATACGTATCTGGTTGATAAAGACGACGATTGTCTTCGATTTGGAGGTGATAGCGGTGAGCTTGCGCAGCGCTTGGCTCATGAGGCGTGCCTGCTTGCCGACATGGCTCTGGCCCATGTCGCCCTCAATCTCGTCCTTGGGTGTGAGCGCTGCGACCGAGTCGATGATGATAAGGTCGATCTTCCCTGAACGGACAAGTGACTCGACGATCTCGAGCGCCTGCTCGCCAGTGTCCGGTTGCGAGATCAAGAGCTCATTGAGCTTGACCCCAATCTTGCGGGCGTACTCCGGGTCGAGCGCGTGTTCTGCGTCGATGAACGCGCAAATACCCCCTTTCTTCTGGGCTTCGGCTATCGCATGGAGCGACAAGGTCGTCTTGCCGGATGATTCTGGGCCAAAGATCTCGATAATACGCCCACGCGGGTACCCCCCGATACCGAGCGCCCAATCGAGCCCGACCGAGCCCGAAGGGATAGCGTCGATGTTGACCTTCGGCTGCTCGCCGAGCTTCATGATAGCTTCGTCGCCGAACTTTGTTTTAATTTCTCGAATAGCCGCATCGATGGCGCTCGTGTCGGGAGCGTCCGGGGAACCCATCACCTTCTTCGCCTTGTCTTTAGCCATAGAGGTTATGCCGTCCTATCCGTCGGGACAGGACAATAATTTAAAACAGTAATAAGAACGGACTTTCGCGTACTGCGACCGAATCGGTCTCTCGCCGCTACCGTCACCACCGCTAACCCTGGGGGTGGGGATATGGTGAGCGCGAAGTTTCCGGCTCTGTCCGTGTACGCAAGCTTATCATTAATCGTCAAAAAGGAAATATTCTGCGCCGTACCGGAGATAAGCAGTGCGTTCGTAGACGTGGCGCTCCCGTCGACGGGTGTCAGGATGGTTATGGTCGGCCCCTCTATGATGCGCCGAGCTTCAAAGGACCCGTATCCAATGACCACCAGGACGAGTACTATCAGGAAAAGTCGACTCATAGGTCCTCCTCGTCCGCTGGGAGAGGCATCCCACCGCCCTTTTCAAGCACTTCACGCGGCTTAGCACCGTCACCGGGGCCGATAACGCCGCGCTCCTCCAACATGTCCATGAGTCGTGCCGCGCGCGCGTACCCGACCTTGAGCTTTCGCTGGAGGTAGGAGGTCGACGCCTTTTGGGAGGCTATAACCTCGGCACGCGCTGCCTCGTACATCTCACCGTCGTCGCCCTCATCATCGTCGCCACCGAACCCACCCGAACTTGGTAGCGGTGTCAGTGGGCCACCGCCGAGCGCCGTACCCATGTCGACGGGGATCTGTGCTTCGTTGTTCTTGGCGATAAAGTCCGTGACCTTCTTCACTTCGCTCTCGCTGATATAAGCGCTTTGGAGACGTACCGGCTTACCCATTTCGCCACCAAGATACAGCATATCGCCCGCGCCGAGCAGTTTTTCCGCTCCACCTTGGTCGAGGATGGTACGAGAGTCGATCTGCGAGGCGACCTGGAGCGCGAGGCGCGACGGTACGTTCGCCTTGATGAGGCCGGTGATGACGTTCACCGACGGCCGTTGTGTCGAGAGCATGAGGTGGATACCGACCGCGCGGCTCATCTGCGCCAAGCGTACGATAGCAGCTTCGAGCTCGCGCGGGAAGGTCTGCATGATATCCGCGAGCTCGTCTATGACGATCACGATGTACGGCATAGCTTCAGGTACCTCTTCGTCTTCGTCAGGCTCGCCCTTTTGACGGATCTTCGCCATGGCTGGCATGAAGACGTTCTGGTGGTACGAGTCGATATCGCGCACACGCTCTTGCTCGAGGACGTTGTACCGTCGCTCCATTTCTTTGACCGCCCAACGTAACGACTGGATAGCCTTCTTCGGGTCGGTGATGACGGGTGTAAGGAGGTGTGGGATGCGGTTATACAGCGTCAGTTCGACACGCTTTGGGTCGATCATCATGAAGCGCAGCTGCTGTGGCCCACAACGGTACAGGAGACTGTTGATGATGGTGTGGATGGTCACCGACTTACCCGAGCCTGTCGCGCCCGCTATGAGTATGTGCGGCATTTTCGCGATATTGCCGAAGTGTGACCCACCGGTGATGTCGCGCCCAAGTCCCACCAACAGCGGCTTGGCAGACTCGGCGAACTCAGGTGCCTCCAGGAGGGTACCAAGACCCACGGTCACCTTGGCGGAGTTCGGCACCTCGATACCGACGAGCGACTTGCCGGGTATCGGGGCCTCGATACGCACCGGGTGCGCCGCGAGCGCGAGTTCGAGGTTGGTCTGGAGTCCGACTATCTTTTGGAGGCGCACCCCTTCGGCTGGCTTAATGGCATAACGGGTGACCGACGGACCGATGGATATCTCGTCGAGTTCGACGACGATACCGAAGTTCGCAAGTGTGCGCTTGATGATGTTGGCGTTACCTTTGATGTCGCCGACCCCCGGGCGGCCCTTGTCACGCTCAAGGAGCGACAGTGGTGGGGGAGTGTACTGGCCGAGCATCGCCTTCAGGGCATCCGCAGAGTTCTTTGCCTGGATCTCTTTCGCGCTCGTCGTGGCGATCGGGCGGACCGGGTCTGAAGCGGGCATAGACTCGGCACCCTCCTCGTCCTCAGCTTCCTCAGCACGCACATCTTTCGGCGATTCCTTAAGTGCAATCGGTAGGCCCGTGAGGGTTGGTTCGGTCTCGATAAGCGGTTCCTTTTTAAGAACGCTATACGCCGCTTTGAACGGTGTCGCGACCGCTCGGCCGATAAGCGAGAAGAGCTCTACCGAGATCTTGCCTTCAACAAGTACGAGGAACGAGATAAGGGTCAACCCGCCAAGCAAGACAAGCGCCGCATAGATATCGAAGAAGTGTACGATGGGCTTGGCGATAGCATCCCCAACGAGTCCGCCTCTACCGAACACGAGACCCACATAGCCAAGCCCCGAGATAACGAAGACAAGACTTGTAACCCCTTTGAACGCGGATATGCCAGGACTCTCTTCTTGAAGTGTCGTACCTGCCAATATGAATAGGAGCAGTGGTAGCAGGAAGTATCCAACACCAAGTAGATCATTAAAAAGGGTATACAAGTCACTTCCCGCGGGACCCGCGATCCCAAAGCCAGCGAGCAGCAAGATAAGCCCAAGGATACCGAACACGACCACAAGGATCGCTCGCTTTGTCTCCGGCGGCAGCCCATTACCGCCTTTGCCCGATTTATCGTTTCTGACGTTCTTCTTAGCCATTTTGCGTCTATCATCATACCACGCTTCACGACGTTTTTTCTCAAAAAAGCAATATTGTGACAACTCAAAGACACTGCTACACTGAAAGACAATAAAAGTCTTGCACAGGTCCTTTATAAGTAGTAGGACATGTATTAGACATATAAAGGACAAACTATGGCAGACAAAGGAAACAACTTCCACAGATTCGCATTGCAATCAAGTCTTTTTAAAGGACACAGTGATTGGTATTTTTGTTTCCTCAAGTCCGAACGTATCGCCCATGTCACCATGATCTTGGCTGAACATGCGGATAAAAGTCAGCGCGATGAGTTCCACGCCCTAGTCACCGATGCATCCTCCGTCCCCACATCGATAGTGCACTTGGCTGCGGGCGAGATGGACTTGGCGCAGGTGTTGGCAGAGCTCTTTGCACTCATGACTGCCATACGGCTGCTCACTACGAACAATAGTATAACGAAGGAGACCGGACGCATATTAGTCGACGAGCTTGAGGCGCTCGCCGAGAAGCTGGACGCAAGCACACGACTCTCGCCGTTCGTCACTTCGGACGACTTTCTCATACCGCCGATGTCCGAAAAAGCGGAGTCGCGTCCTTCACTTGTCTCGAACGAGTTAGTTAAAAAGACACTTGCCGGGCCTGAGATACTAAAGGACATACATAAAGGACAGACCCACCAGATCACCAAAGACCAGCAAGATAGGTCTACCCAGGTGCTTGCTTTTGTCCGAGAGAACAAGGGCGTGTCGATAAAGGACATAGCCGCTACGATCAAAAATTGCAGCGAAAAAACCATTCAGCGTGAACTGAACGTACTCATAAGTAAGGGTCTTGTACGTAGGGTGGGGGAGCGGCGATGGAGTTTGTATGAACCGATCACCGAAGCCTAGATCTGAGTACGTTGACCCCCCACCTCATTTGGTGTAGTTTTGGGTGCGTGTGGGCACGTAAGTAGAGGTCCGTGAAGGGTCTCGTTAATCGTTGTCCACAGACGTTTTTTGGAGTTCTGGCATACCGCGCTCTATACTTACTAGAGCTACTGTACATACGGGCACGGTTGCATCTGCTTGAACATTGACAACTGAATAAAAGATTGTTGTTGAAAACACTGTAAGGAGTGTTCTCTTTACGCGTCAAAGTAAGTGATTTGCTCATGCAGAAATTCCTTGTCCCACCACGCCAGACTAACGACAGAAATTCCCCCTCAACCTTGCTACCAACGCTTGCTCTCTTAGCAGCAGCGATCCTCTTTATAAGAGGCTCGCGACATTGCTGAAGGGACACGGCGGGTAGATTCATTTGGTTCGAATCTTTATTAGTCGATTACAAGTAATTATTAACCAGTTCGAAAATTGAAAATATGACTATTACTCAGAGTTCTACAACACGACTCGTTGCTTTCGCAGCCGGCGTCGCAGTTGCCTTCGCGCTTTTGCTCGGAGCTTCAGCACCGGTACGCGCAGCTGCACTGAGCCAGACGCAGGTCCAGAGCATTCTGAACCTCCTCTCGTCTTTCGGCGCAGATGCTGCAACGATCGCAAATGTTAACAGTGCTCTCAATGGCCAGGCGACCACCGGTACGACCGGCGGTACTACCGTCTCGACCGGCGGAGTGTGTCCGTTCACTTGGTCTCGCAATCTACAGGTAGGTTCTACTGGTGCTGATGTAAAGGCACTCCAGCAGTTCCTCAACCTCAGTGCTTCGACGCAGATCGCCGCTACGGGCGCAGGTTCTCCAGGTATGGAGACCTCGACCTTCGGTCCTGCTACGAAGAAGGCTGTTACGGCCTTCCAGACTGCGAACGGCATCAGTGCGGTCGGTAACGTTGGTCCTATGACCCGCGCGAAGCTCAACAGCCTTTGCACAGGTACGACCGGCGGCACGACCACTGGCGGTACTACTACTGGTGGCACGACCACCGGCGGTACGACCACCTCTGGTACTGCAACCGTCTCAGCTGGTACGCAGCCGGTTAACGCGATTGCTCCTCAGGGCGCGTCACGCGTTCCGTACACTGCGTTCACCGTTACGGCAGGTGCTTCAGCAGTGACCGTTAATAACGTCACTGTCCAGCGCCAGGGTCCTTCGCTCGACACCGACTTCGCAGGCGTCATCCTTGTCGACGCTACGACCGGTATGCAGCTTGGCACCTCACGCGTTCTTGATGCGAACCACTCTGCTATCATCGGCACGCCGGTGACTATCGCAGCTGGTACGTCCAAGACCTTCTGGGTCGAGGGTAACATTGCTCCAGTTAATGGTACGATTCCTGGTTCTGGCGACGTAGCATCCTTTGCGGTTACGGCGGTTAACACCGGCTCGACCGTCTCAGGCTCGCTCCCGATCACTGGCGCAAGTAACACCATCAACACTGCGCTCACTATCGGTACCGCAAGTATCCAGTCATCTTCGTACGACCCGAACTCAGCTTCGAGTCAGCCGATCGGTACGACCGCATACCGCTTCACCGGTGTTCGCGTACAGGCAGGTTCTGCTGAAGATGTGAGCTTCAAGTCCATCACTTGGTACAACTCAGGTTCAACATCTGGTGTCCAGAATGTTGTTACTGTAGTCAACGGTACGTCGTACCCAGCTACGGTTGACTCGACTGGTCGCTACTACTCAACTGTCTTCCCATCGGCGATCGTTATCCCGAAGGGTCAGACCATTGACCTGTATGTCCAGGGTGACCTTGGTGCAAACACCACAGCGAACACCTACGCAGAGTTCGACATCTACCGAAACACTGACATCTACCTCGTTGGTAACACCTATGGCTTCGGCATCACGCCAACCAATGGTAACCAGAGTGCAATTACTCCGACATACGACAGCACGTCTTCACACAAGACGATCTTCGTCTCGGGCACTAACCCAACTCCGTGGATCCAGGGCTCAACGGTGACCGTTACTGCAGGTACCTTCTCGACCATCCAGAACGCAAGTTCTGTCGGTGCTCAGAACATCGCAGTCAACGTCCCGAACCAGCCGCTCGGTGGCTTCTCGACCAACCTTACTGGCGAGGCTATCCAGGCTCAGTCAATTAAGGTTCACTTCACCACGAGTGCTAAGCTCGCGGTACTTCAGAACGTATCTCTTGTGAACGAGAGTGGCTCTGTCGTCGCTGGTCCGTACAACGCGACCTGTGATGATGCGACCAGCTACAGTACCAACGGGTACTGCAACTCGTACACGCAGTACGTCACCTTTAGTGGTGCGACCGCATTCCCAACTGGCTCACACACCTACACCCTCGAGGGTCAGGTACAGACTCAGACTGGTATCAACGGTGCGACTATCCAGGCAGACACCAATCCTAAGACTGACTGGACGAATGTCACTGGTCAGACGACCGGTAACAATGTCGCTATCGGTGTGACCGACTTCACCATGAACACGATGACCGTACAGGCAGCGACCCTCGTTGTCTCCAACGGCTCATCTCCGACCTCGCAGACTATCGTCGCGGGTGGCCAGAACATCAAGTTCGCGACCATCAACCTCGATGCTTCGCAGTCGGGTGAAGATGTGCGTATGTCCTCGGTTCCGCTCCAGGTTGTGCTCGCAAATTATGCGACCACCTCGGACCTTAGCAACTGCCAACTCTGGAATGGTACGACCGCCCTTAACACCGGCTCTCGTGTCGTCAATAGTACGCAGATCAGTTCAACGGTCCCACCTCCAGGTGCAGGTACCTACCATGTAACCTTTAGCTTCGACAATGCTCTCACTGTACCGAAAGGCACCGTCTTGGGTCTTGGTCTCACTTGTAACGTCACCTCGTCTGCTTCGGCAAACGCGACCTACACTTGGGGTGCAGAGGCAACGACCATGTCGCTCTTCTCTGCAACAGGTGCTGTCTCTGGTTCAACGGTTAGTGTAACCACCCCTGGTGGCACTGCACCGACCATGACCGCTTCAACAGGTGCAACGCTCGCAGCTAGTACGGACTCTTCTGCGCCGGGTTACTCGGTCGCAGCAGGTGGCACGACTGGCCTCACGGTCAACGTGATCAAGCTCCGCGCTACGAACGAGGCAGTTAACCTCCAGAAGCTCGGTCTTACGCTCGTCGGTAACACGGGTGATGTTGCTCAGGCGTACATCTACGCTGGCAACAACGTCCTCACGACCGCGGGTGCAGCAGTTGCTCCGGGTACGCTCCTTGGTACGGTAGTGTTCAGTGGCGCTGCTACAGCAACCTCGACACTCTCGACCTCGGTCCAACTCCCAGTCAACACTGACGCGACCTTCGTCATCAAGGCTGACCTTGCTGCTATCGGCACCAGCCAGCCTGGCACCGAAGGAGATCTCGTACAGGTTAACTACAACAGTTCACGCGGTGTAGGTGCAAACTCTGGTAAGACCATCGATGGTGTTACTGGTGCGGTCACCTCACAGGGTGTACGTGTGTTCAAGAGCTTCCCAACCATTGCGCTTGGCACCGGCCTCGCCAGTGGCGGCGTCTCTGATGGTAACCTTATGCGCTTCACCGTTACGGCGAACTCACAGGGTTCTATCGGTCTCGACCGATTCGTGTTTAACCTCACCTCTGGTGGCGTTACCTCGATCGCGAACGTGAACCTCTACGCCTACACTGACGCTGGATACTCGCAGCCTGCGAACACTGGTACGACTGGCGGTCTCGTCGGTACGACTCAGTGGACGACCGGTACTGCTGGTACCGCAACGACGACGCTTGCTATAGCACCGCTCCAGGTCTCCGCAGGTCAGACCCTCTACTTCCAGCTGACAAGTACCGTTTCACCAACTGGTGCGACGTACAACATCAACACGAAGCTCTTGGGTGACTCGACTGCTCCGACAACAGGAGTGACCAACATCACGAACTTGCTTCCTGGTGGGTCTACTGCATCGAACTTCGTATGGTCTCCAAACGCTACCTCGACCTCGGCTACAACCACGGGTCAGGTCGGCTCAGGCGACTGGACGAACGCAGCGGGTATCAGTGGTCTCTCATCGGTTGGTCTTAACCAGAACCGAACCCAGTAATAGACTTCTCCTCTAAGAAAGGAGGTCTACTACAGGACGCAGCTCTTAAAGAGCTACCAAAAGCCCCCTCGGAAGAGGGGGCTTTTGTGTGTCCAAAAGTTGTCAGGAGGGGTGGTGGGGAGGTACACTACCTGTATGCAAAACAAGACAGTACTGTGGCTTTTCGTGGGTGTGGTGGCGTTGGTGCTCTTTGGGTTCTTCGTTCGCCGGGAGTCGACTTTGCCGGCAGCGACCACGCCCCCTATGGCAACCACAACGAATGCGACCTCTACCAGCGCGACCGCTTCGACCACGACCACCGACTTGGGGAACGGTATCACGGTGACCGGCCCGGCAGGTTCGAGGGTGGTCATTACACCAGTCAGTACCAACATCACCGTCGCTAAAGCGCCTGACCTCAGTCACGTAGTAACCTACTCTGCGGACCTTCCACCGGATGCGGTCACCGCGATTTCGAAGAATATCGCGTCCGACACAGCGTCGCTCAAGCAGAATCCTGCTCAGGGGGATGTGTGGCTCCAGCTCGCGGTGTACTACAAGATAGCAGGGGACTATCATGCTGCCGAAGCGGTCTGGCTGTATATGACGAAAGCTGCGCCCACGAACGCGGTTGCCTTCGGCGACCTTGGCGACCTGTACCAGAACTTTTTGAAGGACTACCCGAAGGCGGAGAGTAACTATCTCCAGGCGGTACAGCTCGACCCCAAGAACATCGACCTCTATCGAAACCTGTACACGTTGTATAAGTATCAGTACAAGACCGGTACGACCGCCGCTGCGGATATCCTTGTACGAGGCTTGAAGTCAAACCCGAACAACCCCGACCTCCTCGCCCTACAGAAGCAGTAACTAGTATCGTGGCAAGGATTATCAAACACACGAACGTTCTGATGTTCTTGTCCGGGCTGGTACTTGGTGTGTTCGTGTGTTGGCTCGTGGTATGGCTGTCGCCACACACCCTGTTCGCACAGCAGTCTCGTGGGTCGATCCTTCGACAACACGATCCAGAATTTTTGCTCGTAAGTCCGCTCCTTGCAGCAGAGGTGGGGACCGAGGCGTCGTTCCCAGAGCTCGACCCGGTCAAGACTGCGATGATGGACGTGATCAACCAGTCCGAGTCCCAGGAGGGTGTGAAGGATGTGTCGGTGTATTATCGGCTGCTTAACTCCGCACGATGGTTCGAGATAAACGGCACCACCAGCTATGCGCCCGCGAGTCTACTGAAAGTCTTTGTCATGGTCGCGTTCTATGCCGAGTCCGAGAACCTGGATGAACCGACACTTCTCCAAAAGGAGATCAGGTTCGAAGGATCCGCGAACATGTCCGCAGACAAGCCGGGGGAGGTGATACCGCACTTGGTGTCGGGTAAGTACTACAGTGTCGAAGATGTCATCGCACAGATGATAGTCTACTCGGACAACGATGCCCTCAATACATTGCTCGACAACTTTGACCCGAGCACGCTTGCCGCATTCAAACAAATATTCACCGACCTCAAGATACCGTCCCCGACTGATCAAAAAGAAAGTTCGTTCGACTTTCTTTCGGTCGAACAGTATTCGCTCATCTTCCGGGTACTGTACTCTACGACGTACCTAACTCCGCGGCACTCTCAACAAGCGCTCGACCTGTTGTCCCGGGCACACTACACGAGTGGGCTGGTGGCGGGGGTGCCGAAGGGTGTCACCGTGGCACACAAGTTCGGTGTGACGACCGACCCGGCCACGAGAACCACTCCAGCCGAACCGGAGCTCCACGACTGCGGCATCGTCTACTACCCAGGACACCCGTACCTGATGTGCGTTATGACTCGTGGGTCGGACTTCGCCTCCCTGCAAAGTGTTATCAAACAATTGTCCGGGGTCGCTTACCAACAAACCAACAAAAGCTGTTCAACAGCGACCAAATGCTTCTCAAAATAAGCATCCAGAAGTCCATCCACCTGTTGTCCTTGGGATAGGCGCTTGTTTTCCACAGGGTTATCCACTGAGTTGTCCACATCATTACTAAAAGCGCCCGATTGTGATTCAATGAATATATGAAACGCTACTTCACCAGCACCTTTTTTCTCTTTTTGACGGGATTTCTCCTCATCATCTGTGTAGCGTACGGGATCTTCATTGCGGTCGCTGCATTCGCTCCTGCTCCCGCGACGACCCCAGTTGACAACACTGCCTCTCACGGGTAGTCTGCTCTGTATAGGGCCAGAGAAAGGGGGTAGCCATATGGCGTTAATGATCCGAAAGGGTCTCCTCCCGAGGTCGAACTCACTTACCCTATACACCTAGTTAGTAATTGGGGCACGCTATGTGTCCGAAAATCAAATGGCAATTACCCGACAAAAGAAAGAAGAGATCGTCGCTAAAATGGGCGATATAGCTTCGACATCCGCAACCGTCGTATTCGCGAAGTTCAAAGGCGTTTCCGTCAATGAACAGAACGAGATGCGCATCGCGCTACGTGGGCAGTCGGTCGGCTATACGGTCGCGAAGAAGACGCTCGTCAAGCGAGCGTTCGACGCCGCCAAGTTCCAGGGAGAAATGCCTGAGCTTGAAGGCGAGGTTGCGGTCGCCTACAGCACGGACGCCCTCGCACCGGCGCGCGAGCTCGCGATCTTCGTCAAGAAGCTCCCCGAGAAGCTCGTGTTCGCAGGCGGTGTCTTCGGCGGCAAGTACGTCGATGCTACCGAGATCAAAGCGATCGCTGCCATCCCTGGCATACAAACTCTTCGTGCGCAGTTCGTACAACTTATCAATAGTCCTCGTCAGCGTTTCGCGGTCGTTCTGAACGCGAAGGCTGACAAAGGCATATAATTTCGGAACCCAGCCGCGTCCGTCGCGTCTCAAAGGACGATACACGACATGATTCCGACAGAATCACGTGACGCGGCATGATTTCGACTAAATCACATGACAGACGAAACAGTAGTTGCTGCTCCTGAGGTCGCTGCACCTGCAGCCGCCGCAGAGATCCCAGCAAAGTTCAAGGATATCGTGAGTGCGGTCGAGAAGTTCTCGGTGCTTGAGCTCCACGAGCTCGTGAAGACGCTCGAAGCACACTGGGGCGTATCTGCGGCTGCGGTCGCGGTCGCGGGCCCAGCAGCAGCGGGCGAGGCGGCAGAGGAGAAGACATCGTTCGATGTGAAGCTCACTGACGCTGGTGCGACCAAGGTCCAGGTTATCAAGGCGGTCAAGGACGCGCTTGGTTTGGGACTGAAGGAAGCAAAGGATCTTATCGACGCTGTCCCATCGGTCCTCAAGGAGGGCATGAAGAAGGAGGACGCGGAGAAGTTGAAGGCAGCCGTCGAGGCAGCCGGAGGCAAGATCGAGTTGAAATAATCATACTCAAAAGTTCTCACAAAAACCCGGCACTTGCCGGGTTTTTGTATTGTGGTACTTTATCGCTGGACAGAGTGTCCAACGAGCTCACGAGCTCAGTTCTTCTTGGCTACATATGGCTACACACAGGGCTACGGCCCTATAAGGAGATACCATGTCTGACCAGTGTGGTTTCAAGGCTCATCCCGCATTTCCGTCGCTAAAGCGGATATTCGTAAGCTACATTATTAGATCAGATGACCAAGCTGATCTGGCTGCTGCGAACTTATTTCTTGGCATCTTGAGTGAGGTTGTGCGGCCTGGTCCTGGGCTGGAGACTCTAGATTCGAAGCAGTACAACATCATCTGCGGAGAGATTGCTCTTACCCTGCAGGCGAACCTCAACTCGCACACACCAACTCTCACTCCCTTTCCAGAGACGCGTGAAGAGCTCTGGAGACACATGCTTCTTGCTTGGCTGGAAACAGATGATCTCGAGCAAGAGCGGCGCTTCGCGCTCGGCTTCGGCATCTTGCCCGCCATGAGCGATGCAGAGTATAAGCGGTCCGAACAGGTTATCCGTACGGTCCTGCGAGCACAGTCTTCGGAACGAGTACTCCCCAAACTCTGTCGGGCGTTGGGTGATACTCGTCTGAGCGTGGGGCCGTTGCGGACGTTGGCACGAACGCTCGGTTTTAATCTCCCGACACATCTCGTACCAGTGGCGGGGAAGTTGCTTGAGCCGTTGGCTGCGGCGACTTGGCCTGCACTTGACTTGATCCTTGGTCCGCTCATTGTCGTCGTCGAGCGACTGGCGCGCATTGCGAAAGTGGCACATGAAGTAACATCTATTCTGCCTGAAAAAAGCTCGGTTACATTGCGAGAAGATGGTCGCATTGTGGTCGAGTGGCGCGTAGAGGGAGATAAGGCTGGTGCGCAAGCATCTCTTAAATCCATTAAGGAGAGTATCGAGGAGTGGGCTGCTCTTAAAAAAGAGGCGTGCAGGTTCCGGCTCGTGGTGACGTACGAACAACTGGACAATTTGTGCACGAGCGAGTTCGATACGGGGCCGGTCTAATCTATCGGGCACCCCGGCACAACGTGCCGGGGTGCCCCCACCCACAGTCACTGCGAAAGCGGTGACTTTTCTTTTGAAACCTTTCATCTGGCGGGGGAGTAATAATAGGTGGATTCATCTCATCGGGGCACATTGAAAATATGTCAGGATCGATTGGGTACGGCTTTTTCTACGAATGTTTTGCAACCATTCGTACCGTACTCCCTCGCTACTCGATCCTTTTCTCCCCTCGCTCTTTTTATTCTCTCTCTCTTTCTTCTCTTGTTCTTTCACATCCTCTCGTTCTCTTCTCTCCACTTCTTTCCCTCTCGTTCTTCTCATCCCTTCTTTCTCTCTCGCTCTTTTTCTCTCCACCTTCTCTCCCGCCCCTGTTCTCCCACCCCGCTTCCATCATATGATGGAAGCTCTTTATTTTTATAGGTTTACTGGTCTGGTGCTACAAATTTTGCTTGTTCGAGTCCTTTTGCGTAGAATACCTGTGCTATATGACCGATGGACTTGAAAAACTATTTGGAACACCCGCGCGCGTGAAGCTGTTGCGGTTGTTTCTTTTTAACCCGCGCCTGTCTTTTACCCTCAAAGACATCGCGCTCCGTGCGCGCGTACCCGAGACCGATGCGCGTCGCGAGGTGAACATCCTGCATGCCGCCACGATGATCGACCGCTCGACGCGCGGCCGAGGGATCCGCTATGGACTCAATGGTAAGTTCGAATATATCGCCGCGCTCCAAAACTTGCTGCTCAATGCGCCGAAGCGCGCCGACGATATCGTGAAACGGGTGCGCGGCGTCGGTACCATCAAGATGATCATCCTGTCCGGCATCTTTATGGGGGAGTGGGAGGACCGGATCGATATCCTTATCGTGGGTGATAAGGTGAAAGAGCGCATGTTGCGGGAGCGTATCCGGGGTTTGGAGTCCGAGATCGGTAAGGAGATCCGCTACGCGCTCCTGACGAGCGATGACCTGTACTATCGCCTCAACATGAGCGACAAGTTGGTTCGAGATGTGTTGGATTACCCGCACACCGTCGTCCTCGACCGCCTCAATATAGGTATAAAGTAGGCGTGTTTAGAGGGCTATCCACACGGCTCGTGCAAGTGCGGCCCTGTCTTGTTACAATTACGGTGTCGATTACTAAAAAAGTTACTCATTTGAATATATGATCGTTACGAACTTAGCTAGTGCGCTCCAGCAGTCCTTCTACAACCTGCTGGTGAATACCGTCAACTTCCTCCCTGTGCTCTTACTCGCGGTCCTGGTGTTCGTGGTTGGGTGGTTCGTCGCTGTGTGGTTGGGCTGGGTCGTTGCCGAGGCGATACGTGCGCTTCGTGTCGACCATGCGCTCCGCCAAGCAGGGTTCGACGACGTTGTCTCGCGCGCGGGCTACCATCTGGACTCCGGCTTGTTTGTGGGCGCGTTGGTGAAGTGGTTCTTTATCCTTATCTTCCTGATGACCGTACTCCAGATCCTGGGTCTGACCCAGGTGACCGTCTTCCTTAACCAGATCGTGGTCGGGTACCTGCCGAACGTCATCGTCGCGGTGCTGATACTGTTCGCAGGTGCCATCATCGCACAGGTGTCCGAAGGTATCGTTGCGGGTTCGGCCCGTGCCGCGAGCATCACCTCCGCTGGGCTTGTCGGTCGGATCGCTCGCTGGGCTATCTGGATCTTCACGATCCTGACGGTATGTTCCCAGCTCGGCATCGCCCAGGGCATCCTCCAGACGCTCTTCACGGGTGTCGTGGTCGCCTTCGCGCTCGCGTTCGGCCTCTCCTTCGGTCTCGGTGGCCAAGAGGCAGCCGCCCGCTTCATCGAGCGCACCCGCGACGAGATGGGTTCGAACCGCAAGCAATAATTCCTTTATCTGCATTCGTATAAAAACCACCCCAAGCCAACTAACGCGGGGTGGTTTTTCGTAGAGACCACTTGTGATATGCTATGCGCATGACTACGGCCGCGCTCGAAAAACGAGTTCGCGCCCTCGAGGCGCAGATGAAGGTGTTGAAGAGCGCCATACGCAAGGCTGCGCCTACTCCTGTGAGAGCGTCAGTTGTTAAACCTGTGAAGGCGAAGAAATTATCACCAGGGCTCCAGCAGGCGTTGCAAGAAGTCGCCGAAGGTAAACTCAGTGGCCCGTTTAATACAGTAGAGGAGCTGATGGAGCATTTGCGATAGGGGACATGAAAACGCGCACAACTCCACACTTTGACCGCGCATTTCTAAAATTTTCAGCTCAGGTTCGGCGTATCTATAACAAACAAGTTTCCTTCTTAATGATAGATATCCGCCACCCGTCGCTACGGGCGAAGAAGTACGACGAAGCTGCGGGTATCTGGCAGATGCGAGTGACGAGCAATGTCCGTGCATACTTTTTGATACGAGGCGGCGTATACATATTTCTTGATATAGAAAAGCATCGGGACTAGTAGTCAGTAATCTCTAAACAAAAATCCTCCCAAGGTGGGAGGGTGAGGGTGGGCGGCGCGGGACTTTGTCCCGCGTCGCTGGTGCGTCAGGAGCCGTCTTCCTTGCAAGTGTTGAGCCACGTCGCGAGGGTGATAGTAAACAACAGGAACTGTTCTTGGGTGAGATTTTCCCCCGGGTTTGCGAGTATCCCAGAAAGCCTATCCATCTGGAGAATATTCATGCTCGCGCTGGTATTGACCATCTCAAGCAACCGGTCGATAAGTGCTGACTCAGCGTCTCCGCCAGTTGGTTTGTCCGTGAGTTCTCCGTTGGCGTATTTCTTCAGCCACATCTTTGTGTTCACAATTCCACTCTCCTTATCGAACAAAACCAAGTTAGTATATAAAATATTTTTTGTCAATACCTCCAGGAAACGTTATGAATGAAGGCTTTATTACCTCTTAAGTGGCCGAGGTGGTAAAAGGCCCCATATCCCACCCTTTTTGTTGACGCCCACACTATCTTCCTATATACTCGCCTGTACGGATATGGTAAGTAAGGAAAAGCAATTCTGAAGTAGGACGATGCCTTGAAGGGTATCGGCCGCTTCACAAGAAGCGGCTTTTTCTTTGCAGAGCGTATCTGGGAGCGACCTTTGATAACTGAATCCCGTCCCACAAGAAATTTCCCATCTGGGTCTTTTCGGCTTGTGGAGATGGTTGGGTAAAAACAAAAATTGTATTCAACAACAAATTATTGCGGTTCTTAAATTTCCATTTCTCTCTCACAAGAGAAAGGAAACAAATTAAGGGCGTATGGTGGATGCCTAGGCTTTGAAAGGCGATGAAGGACGTGGCGTGGCGACGATATGCTTCGGGGAGGTGCCAAGCAACCTTTGATCCGGAGATCTCCGAATGAGGAAACTCTATAGACAGAAATGTTTATAACCTTGGAGTAATCCAAGGTGCATACCCAGGGAAGTGAAACATCTCAGTACCTGGAGGAAAAGATACAAATAAGTATTTCGTTAGTAGCGGCGAGCGAACGCGAAGGAGCCCAAACCGAGCTGTTCATATACAGTGCGACTTCGGTTGCATTGTATATGTCCAGTTGGGGGTTGTAAGACGATGATATCCTGAGAGAAATCGAACGGAAAAAAGTTACAAATTGTTGCGTTAGCTGAAGTCGCTGGGAAGCGATACCCGAGAAGGTGAAAGTCCTGTAAGCGAAAACAAAACAACTTTTTCATTGCTCTTGAGTAACTCGAGACACGAAAGGCTCGAGCGAATCTGCCGGAACTAACCGGTAAGGCTACATACTTTCAAAGACCGATAGTGAACTAGTACCGTGAGGGAAAGGTGAAAAGAACCCCGAGAGGGGAGTGAAATAGATCTGAAACCATATGTCTACAACGAGTCGAAGAGGGCGCAAGTCCTCGACGGCGTGCCTATTGAAGAATGAGCCTGCGAGTTTATGTATACTGCGTATGGCTAAGCGCGAAAGCGTGGAGCCGAAGGGAAACCGAGTGTGAATAGCGCGTTTGTAGTATGCATAAGACCCGAAGCAAGGTGAGCTACCCATGAGCAGGGTGAAGGTGTGAGAAATCACACTGGAGGCCCGAACCGTTTTGCCGTTCAAAACATTCGGATGACTTGTGGGTTGGAGTGAAAAGCTAATCGAACCTTGTAATAGCTGGTTCTCTCTGAAACAGCTTTTGGGCTGGCGTCGCATCGATTGGCTACTGGGGGTAGAGCACTGGAAGGATTCGACAGGGCGAAAGCTCGCGAATCCTATCAAACTCCGAATACCAGTAGTGTTATGCGGCAGTTAGACCGTGGGGGCTAAGCTCCACTGGTCAAAAGGAGAAGAGTCCTAGATCTCAAGTTAAGGTCCCAAAATCCATGTTAAGTGCATCACAAGGAGGTGGAATTTCGTAGACAATGAGGAGGTTGGCTTAGAAGCAGCCATCCTTGAAAGAAAGCGTAATAGCTCACTCATCGAGAGATTCTGCGCCGAAGATAATCGGGGCTAAAACATGGTACCGAAACTGAGGGTTTGCAACGTCTTCGGACGATGCAAGCGGTAAGAGAGCGTTCCCATCGCAATGAAGCTAAAGACGTGAGTCATAGTGGAGCGTTGGGAAGTGAGAATGCAGGCACAAGTAACCGCAATGCGGGTGAGATCCCCGCACGCCGAAAGATCAAGGTTTCCTTCGCAACGGTGATCAGCGAAGGGTTAGTCGGGCCTAAGTCGATGGCGAAAGCCGGAGATGATGGACATAGGGTTAATATTCCCTAACCGGCATGTGTGCGATGGAGTGACGCAGGAAAAAAGTTGACGCGTCTTATCGGATTGACGTCACTGCCAGAAGATACGTACGCCAGGAAAATCCGGTGTGCAGCTTTATTGCAAGTATCGCATGGTGGCGAGCACGTCCCGTTCGCGGGATGGATGTCAGCGAAGAGCCTGCCAAGAAAAACTTCTAAGCTTCAGCACATGTTCGACCGTACCGCAAACCGACACAGGTGATCAGCTCGAGAAGAGTAAGGCGAACGAGTGAGTGTTCTCCAAGGAACTCGGCAAAACAGCGGCCGTAAGTTCGCGATAAGGCCTGCCCCAATTTATTGGGGCCGCAGCTAAAGAATCCCAAGCGACTGTTTACCAAAAACACAGCTCCCTGCGAACTCGTAAGAGGATGTATAGGGGGTGACACTTGACCAATGCCAGAAGGTCAAATAATGGCGTTGCTATTCAGCAATGGGTAGTGGTGACTGTTATAAGCCCTGGTGAATGTCGGCGATAACTATAATCGTCCTAAGGTAGCGAAATTCCTTGTCTGGTAAGTTCAGACGCGCACGAATAGTGTAACGACTTGGGAACTGTCTCGGAGAACAGCTCGGTGAAAATACAGTACCGGTGAAGATGCCGGTTACCTGCAGATAGACGAAAAGACCCCAGAAGCTTTACTGTAGCTTGATATTGTACATATGGGTTTACTGCGTAGCATAGGTGGGAGAGGTTTGATGGTAGCGGTTTTGGTCGCTATCTACTCGTCAGTGAAATACCACTCTGTGAATTTGTATGTACTAACCGGCAGGGCAAAACCTTGTCGAGACAGTATCTGGTAGGCAGTTTTAGTGGGGCGCTATCCTCCTAAAAAGTAACGGAGGAGTTCATTAAGGTACCCTAGGCGCGAATGGAAACCGTGCCGATAGCGTAATGGCATAAGGGTGCTTGACTGCAAGACGTAAGTGTCGAGCAGGTACGAAAGTAGGACATAGTGAACCGACCATCCGTATTAGACGCGGTGGAAGATTATCTGACAAAAGCTACTCTGGGGATAACAGGCTAGTTCTGCCTAAGCGTCCATAGCGACGGCAGAGTTCGGCACCTCGATGTCGGCTCATCACATCCCGGGGGTGGAGAAGCTCCCAAGGGTATGGCTGTTCGCCATTTAAAGTGATACGCGAGCTGGGTTCAGACCGTTCAGGTTCTCATTCGAAAGAATGGGGCATTGGACCGTCTGAACCCTCGAGAAGAATTTCGTTCTATGAATGAGAAGAATAAAAAAGATAGACCCCGCAAAAGATCTAACGATCTCGCGGGGCAAGGAACCAACCCGCCACGGCGGTCGCATATAGAAATATGTGCGAAGAAGTTGATTGATATCGGTGGAATCCTACTCAACAGAGGTAGGACAATACCGAGGGAAGTTTGTGCATTTCGTGGAGGAGAAATCCTCCCCGTAAAAGGTTAGCTCAATTGGACAGAGCAGACTCGCTGGGCATCAAGTGGCGAGTCACGGATGTTGGTTCAATCCCAACCCTTTTACGGTAGTACTTTTTGGCTCGGTGATGTTATATCGCCTCTTCCATGAAGTGTGCAAACACCCGTAGAGACTGAACATCAACTACCCGAAATGTATCGAAGTAACCCTTCGACTACGCTCAGGGTAAATTTACAGTCCGATCCATACAGTAATGTATGAAAAGGTGCGTGAGACAGGTTGGTCTCCTATCTACTGCAGGCGTCGATTATTGATGAGATTTGCTCCTAGTACGAGAGGACCGGAGTGAACTGACCACTGGTGTACCAGCTGTCCTGCCAAGGGCATTGCTGGGTAGCTATGTCGGGATTGGATAAGCGCTGAAAGCATCTAAGCGCGAAGCCGGCTCAAAGATGAATAATCATTATGAGATCCGTAAGAGATGATTACGTTGATAGGCTCTACGTGCACGCACAGTAATGTGTTTAGCGAAGGAATACTAATCGATCCATGTTTCCTTCTCTTGTGAGGGAAGATTTAAGAATCGCAATAATTTGCTGTGCCCCGCGAGGTCCGATGTCGGACGAAGCGGGGTGAAGATACATTCGTTTTTACCCAAAAACATCACACATTGGACCTTGTGTTTTGGTGGCTCGACGGCGGGGACACACCTGATCTCTTTCCGAACTCAGAAGTTAAGCTCGCTCGTGGCGATGGTACTCACCTTACACGGTGGGGAGAGTAGCTAGCCGCCAGAACAGAGGGTCTCACGTGCATATAGTCAAACGCCACCAGTGGGTGGCTTTTCTGCTACAATATACCAATGCTGTCATGGAGCCTTCGGCGCAAGTTGCTGTATTCGAGCGTGGTATTGCTCGTGTCCCTGCTCGTGGTCGTGTTCATTTGGCTCGAGTTCTTCACGGTCGCACCGACCTGCTTTGATGGGAAGCAGAACGGTGCCGAGACCGGTGTCGACTGTGGCGGGACCTGTTCGCTCGTATGTTCGAGCGAGGCGCACGCGCCGGTCGTACTGTGGGCACGCGCGTTCGCGAACGGGACGCAGACGTATACGGCGGAAGCGTATGTGCAGAACAACAATGGTGAGACCGGTGCACACGGGGTGCACTACTCCTTTTTGTTATTCGATGCGAATAACAAGTTAGTGGTCGAAAAGGACGGCGTGATGGACATACCGCCCGTGCAGACCATCCCCGTCATCGAGCCGTCGATTGATGTTGGCAATCGTACCGTCGAACGCGCGCTCTTTTCGTTCAACGACGTTCCTGTGTGGGAGCGGGTACCGCACGGGAGCGTGCCGCAGATCCGAATCGTCGGGCAAACGCTCACCCCTGATGGGACACGACTTGATGCGACCATCGAAAACGATTCGCTCACCCCGCAATCGGGCATGGCGGTGATAGCGACACTCTTCGACTCACAAGGGGTGGCACGAGCGGCGTCCAAAAGCATACTGCCGACCCTGGTAAGCAAGGCGACCGATGATGTCGTATTCACCTGGCCGCAGGGGGTCAAGGATATCGTGCGTGCAGAGATCTCTGTGCTACCTCCGTTCTGATGAACCAACAACGACTTACCGAAAAGAAGGATACGATCGACTGGCTCGTACTGTCGTGTGCCATCGCACTCACGGCACTTGGTATGGTCACGATGGACTCTTTCACTGGGCAAGATCCATTTTTTATACGCCAAATCATATGGCTGCTCATCGGTATTCTAGTGTATTTCGGAGCATCTCGTGTCGACTGGCGTTTTTTGCGTAAGAGCGGCGTGGCTATCGGTTTTTATGCGGCACTCGTTACGCCGCTCGTCTTCTTGTTGGTGCTCGGTCACGCGGTCAAAGGGGCAAAGAGTTGGCTGTCGTTCGGTGGTCTTGGTATCGAGCCCGTCGAGTTCACGAAACTGGCGCTTATCATACTGCTCGCAAAATATTTTTCCCGTCGTCATATCGAGATACGCAACGTCCGACATATCCTCATCTCGAGCTTATACGCGGGTGTCGTGTTCGTGCTTGTTGCGCTCCAGCCGGACCTCGGTGGTGCGATTATCATCGGTCTCATCTGGCTCGGCATGGTGCTCTTCTCGGGACTATCTCGCCGGCACTTGTTCGCGGTCATCATGACGGGAGTCGTGGCGTTTTCGGGCATGTGGCTGTATGGGTTCCATGACTACCAAAAGCAGCGCATCTTGACGTTCGTAAATCCTTCACACGACATCTATGGTACTGGATATAATGTCTACCAATCGACGATAGCGGTTGGCTCCGGCGGTATCTGGGGGAAGGGGATAGGGTATGGCACGCAGTCGAAGCTCCGCTTCCTGCCGGAATATCAGACCGACTTCATGTTCGCAGCGTTCGCCGAGGAGTGGGGGTTCGTCGGCATCTTGCTTGTGTTCATGCTCTTTGGCATCATCTTCTGGCGGCTACTGCGCTGTGCGGCGCGTGGCGCGACGAACTTCGAGACACTCTTCATTATCGGCGTGCTCAGCTACCTAGCGGCGCACTTCATGCTCCATGTCGGCATCAACATGGGACTGATGCCGGTGACCGGCACTACCATTCCCTTTATGAGCTATGGCGGCTCGCACGTCATAGCCGAGTTTCTCGCGCTCGGCATGGTCGGTGGTATGAGCGCCTACGCGCGCGCCACTCATCGCGAAGCGATGGATAAAGAATTCTCCGGCGGGTATGACCTGTAGGCCTTTTTCGTCTCCTCGACCATCCGTTCCATCGAAAATTCCGTCACTACTTTTTCATGGAGATTTTTCGCGAGTTGGTGGCGCAGGGTCGGGTTGTGCATCAGCGGCACTATTTTGTATGCAATATTTTCGGCACTGCGTGGATCGGCGAGTATCCCCGTCCTCGTGTCTTCGATGATGTCATGTGTGCCGGGGATGTTGCTGGCAACCACGGCGACCTCCGCTTGGCCCGCCTCAAGTAAGACGTATGGGAGACCTTCTTTGATCGAGGTAAGTGCGAATAGGTTAAAGGCTTTGAGGTATCGGTACGCATCGGCGACGAAGCCGACCAGGTGGACGCAGTCGTCGAGCTTTGCCGTAGTGATCTCGCCCGCGAGCCGTGTGCGCTGTTCGCCACTGCCGATAATGAACAGGTGGAAGTGTATGCCCTCATGTTTGAGGGTTTGTGCGGCCTTGATCAGCACGCTCAGATTCTTATTGCGTGTCAGCTCAGCGATGGTACCGATCCAAAAAGTGTTCCCATCTTGAGCGAGTCCAACTCGGACCGCGAGCGACACACGGGCGCGTTCTCGTGTCTCAAAGGTGAGCGATGGGAGACCATTGTGTATCAGTACCATCTTCTGTGTGCAGAAGGGGAGACGGCGTGCTCGCTCGTAGTTGTCGCGCGAGATCGTGATCACCGTGTGACACAACAGGAATGTGAGCCAGGTCACGCATGCGATAGCAGCCTTCGCCACAAGGGTGCGGTCCTCGTCGTACGGCAGGCCATGGGAGGTGAACACGATGTTTCGTACCCCTGCACATCGGGCGGCAAGCGCGCCGACACCGCCCGCCTTCGAAGAGTTCAGGTGTACGACGTCCGGTCGCTCTCGCCGGTAGATTCGCAGCAGCTCGAAGAATGCACGGACATCGCTGATGAGCGACACGTCGCGCGCGAACGAACGCACCACGACGCTCGGGATATTCGCTGCGGTAAGCTCGGTTTGGAGCTGTCCCGCCGCACTTCCGGCGGCACCGGTGCCTCCCAACGCTACTCCGACGTCGAACTCCTCTCGGGGGAGACTTGACGCAAGGTTGTAAACATAGCGCTGTGCCCCTCCCCAGTTCGATTTCGTGATAACAAATAAAACTTTTCTTTTCATACGCAAGTTGTAGTATGTGTACTATAGTATATGACGATATTTCGCCCCCGTACGACGGTACTCTTTTTGGGGGACATTTGTTTCTTCTCCTTCTCTCTCTGGTTCTCGCTCTTTGTGCGTGCGTTCGAACCGCCTTCGTGGGGTCTGTTCGAGGCACATCTCGTGCCGTTCTCACTCCTGTTCGTGGTGTGGGTTATCATCTTCTTCATTGCGGGTCTGTATGAGAGCCGTTCGATCGTACTGGCACGCCGCGCCATCTCCGACACGCTGCTCATCTCTCAGACCATCAATGTCGCCATAGCCGCCCTGTTCTTCTTCTTCGTTCCGATCTATGGCATCGCACCGAAGACGATATTGTTCATCTATCTGGCCATCTCGTTCCTGTTCGTCCTCTTTTGGCGCGCCTTCCTCTTCCCCCTCCTTGGGCTCCAGAAGACCGACAACGCCATAGTGCTTGGGCACAGTACCGAACTACAGGAATTGGTGCAAGCGCTGCGGTCGGCACCTCGTGCCCCGGCTCGCGTCGTGGCGATGATAGATCCGAACGAGCCGCATCTTCCGGAGGCGGTCGACAACGCGGTGCGTCGCTACACGCCTCGGTTCATCATCGCCGACTTCGGCGACGTTCGCGTCTCGAACGCTTTCCCTGAACTCTACAACTACCTTTTGCAAGGCATCCGTTTCTTCGACGCGGCGACTCTGTACGAGGATGTGTTCGGTCGTGTGCCGCTGCCGCAGCTGAGCGAACAGTGGTTGGCACGCAACATATCCATCTATGCGCACACGGGGTACGACTTCCTAAAACGCCTGCTCGATATAACGATCGCTCTCGTCGGCGGTACCATCTCGCTCGCCTTCTATCCGTTCATCATACTTGCGATCAAACTCGACGATCAGGGTCCGATCTTCGTGGGGCTTGAGCGTGTCGGCAAGGCAGGGAAAGTGATCCATATCTACAAATTCCGCAGCATGAACGGCAATGATGGCGGCAATTACGGGCCGGGAGGTTCGACGAAACTACGCGTGACCAAGGTCGGTGCTTTCCTGCGCCGTGCCCGGCTCGACGAATTGCCGCAATTTTGGAACATGTTGAAGGGTGACCTTTCGTTCATCGGTCCTCGGCCTGAAACACCGGCACTGGTCGCGGTGTATGAAAAGGAGATACCGTTCTACGGAGTGCGACACTTGATCAAGCCGGGCTTGTCCGGTTCGGCACAGCTGTACTATCATGCCGACCCACATGGCACCACCGACGTGTCGGCGACGAAGATGAAGCTGTCGTACGACCTGTTCTACCTGAAGCATCGTTCGCTTACGCTCGACCTCTCCATTACTATTAAGACGATTCGACGCATCCTTATGCGTACGAACGCATAATTTCGCTACAGTACATGAAAAAAGTTGTTGTGACGGGTGGTGCAGGGTTCCTCGGTTCGCATCTGGTGCCAAGGCTTCAGCAAGAGGGGTACGAGGTGCATGTCGTCGACAACCTGGTCGCGGGCACACGGGACCACGTGCCGGTCGGAGCCACTCTGCATGAGATCGATATCCGGGACAAGCATGCGCTTGCAGACCTCTTTCGACAGCTCGGCGAGATCGCGGGGGTATTCCATCTTGCGGCGCTGCCGCGCGTGCAGTTCTCTATCGACCATGTGGAAGAAGCGAACGATGTGAACATCAACGGCATGCTGAACGTCTTGCTCGCGGCACGCGATGCTCGGGTCGGGAGGGTTGTCTATTCAGCATCGAGTTCTGCCTATGGCGACCAAGAAACGTTGCCGCTGCATGAGGGTATGCTCCCGAACCCGCTCAGCCCCTACGCGCTCCACAAATATGTCGGCGAACAGTACTGCAAGAATTTCTCGCTCCATTATGGACTCCCGACGGTGTCTCTGCGCTACTTCAACCTCTACGGACCGAATGCCGACCCCAATGGTCCGTACGCGCAGGCGATCATCAAGTTCATCGACCAGCGTCAGCACGGCAAGCCGATGACCATCACAGGCGATGGCGAACAGACGCGCGACGTGGTGCATGTGCGTGACGTCGTGCGCGCGAACCTGCTCGCGCTCACCGCTCCCTCGGTCGGGAAGGGCGAGGTGATGAACATCGGGTCGGGGAAGGCATATTCGGTCAATGCGGTCGCGGATATGATCGGCGGCGAGAAGGTGTATATCGCACCGCGTGTCGAGCCGCGACACTCTCTTGCTGACATCACCCGGGCCAAACAACTCCTTGGATGGGAGCCGACCATCACGCTCGAAGAGGGGATCGCGGAATTAAAACAGCTCTACCACATCGCATGATCATCGACGGACGACGTATCGCGAACGAGATCATAGACGGGCTCGCACATGAGCGGGCGGCTATTCCACGTGCGGTGCGACTCGGTGTCGTCATGACCGAAGGGGATGCGGCGACCGCGTCGTTCGTGCGTATCAAAGAGCGTGTTGCCTTGCGGCTGAACGTCGAGTTGGTGCGCAAGATCCTGCCGGAGCAGGCGACCACGGACGACGCAGTAGCTGCGGTCGACGAGTTGGTGCAAGCGACGGACGGTGTGATCGTACAGCTCCCGTTGCCGATGCATATCGATACCGACGCGGTCCTTCGCGCGATACCGACGTCGCACGACGTGGATGTGGTGAATCAACATGGAACGAGCGTTGCGAACGGATTGCCGACACTGCGTCCCCGGTCCCCGGTCGCCGAAGCTATCTCGGAGATCTTGGTCCGCTCCGGCATGTCCGTACACGGCAAGGAGGTCGTGGTGGTCGGCGCTGGTCGACTGGTCGGCACCCCTGCTGCCGAGTTGTTGCAAGATCTCGGCGCGAGAGTCACGGTCGTGACCTTGTCGGACGGTTCGCTCGATTCGCTGCATGAGGCGGATGTGGTCGTCTTGGGTGCGGGCCGCTCCGGGATGGTGACGCCCGACATGCTGAAAGAAGGAGTCGTGTTGATCGACGCCGGCACCAGCGAGCAAGGTGGCCGCGTGATGGGCGACGCAGCACCGGAGTGTGCCGAAGTGGCCTCCATCTTCACCCCTGTCCCGGGAGGTGTGGGCCCCATAGCGGTCGCGATGATCTTCAAAAACCTTCTCATATTACTGGGTCGGTAGCGTGTGGACACCCACCCCTCACAGACACGATTGTACAGGTGCTATACTTCACGATATATGATAGTGCGCAGGAATCGCGTATTTTTTGCGGCAATGTCCATCTTCCTACTGGGTACTTTGTCCTATATTCCTACCGCCTATGCCGCGCTCTATGCTCCCGGTGCTACGCTCGACCCGTCCTGTGCGCCAACCGACAGTAATTGCGGCATTGCCCCTACCGCTGGTGGGGTAAGTGCTGGCACCCAAGGCCAGGTGCCCTACTATGCATCTAACGGCTCAGTCGTTGCAGCGACCTCGAGTATCACCATTCTTCAAAATGGGAATGTGGGGATTAGTACCTCGAGCCCATTTACGACACTTTCGGTAGCGGGGAATGGGTACTTCAGCGGGGCGCTCACCGTGATGGGAGTGCTTACCTTAGGTACGAGCCTCTCTGCTGGAAATGGTGGCACGGGTCTTGCCACCATACCAACGTATGGCCAAGTTCTCGTGGGTACGGGCTCTGGTTACACACTTATGAGTACCTCATCGCTCAACCTGCTTGCCTCTACCTCCCTCAACGCATCTTCACCACTGAACTGGACACCCGCCACCAACGCACTTACTATCACTCAGTCTGGCACTGGTACCAACGGTTATCTTTCCTCCGCTGATTGGAACACTTTCAGTAATAAGATCTCCTCGACTAGTCTGAGCGGTGGTGCTGGTATCAGCTACAACTCATCCACCGGCGTCATTACCAACACTATCGGCTATGCATTCCCAGGCAACGCGACCTCCACCACCCTTACGTTCTCAAACGGATTCGTCTCGTCCGCATCCTCGACCATCGGCGACGGCACCAAAACAGGGGGACTCACTATTTCAGGAGGAGCGACCACGACGGGGAACGCCTACATAGGTGGCGCCCTCACGCTCAGTACCCTCACGGGCTTACTCCAGAGTACCAGCGGTCTCATCACCGCAACCTCCTCGCTCGGCATCTCCTTGGGTGGTACCGGTACCACCTCTGCAACTGGAATCACCGCAAATATTCAATTCGTGCAGGCCACCTCATCATCGGTGGTGCGAAGTGTGCAGAGTAAGCTCGCTGACACGGTCAGCGTGAAGGACTTTGGTGCGGTAGGTGACACGCTCACCTACAATGGTGGAACCATCTCGGCTGGCTCCAACGCACTCTATAGCGCCTCTGCTACCTTTACTCCTGCTGATGTGGGCAAGACTATCTGGATTGACTACGCGGGGACAGGCGCAACACCGCTACAGACTACTATCGCAGGCTACACTGACTCGCACCACGTAACGCTGGCTGCCAATGCAGTGACGAGTGTGCCATATAGTTTCCTGAAGGGCGATAGTGTGATTACTGCGCAGAGCGGTTCGGGTAGTTATGCGCCAGGCGACACTGTCACCGTCTCGGGTGGTACAGCGACTACTCCAGCGGTAATCACCGTAGAGCGCACCAAAGTCGTGAGCGCAGTATTGGTCAGTGGCGGCACTGGTGGCACCACCGCGACCGGCGCCACCAGCGGGTCTTGTACACTCACTGGCACGACCGGGGCAGGGGAGCGAATGGTGTCTATGTCAGCGACACTCACGAACGGTGTTGTTACTGCTCTTGGTAGTATGACTTCGAGCGGTGAATATTCAGCAAACCCAATATCGCTGGCTGCCGAGCCAGTAACGGGTTGTGGCGCCCTCTCAGGCGCAGCCATCTCGCTCGTCATGGGTGTGCTTATGCCCATTGTGACGACGCCCGGCATCTACAGTGCAACTGCGGGTACTCTGACACAAGCCGCGACGAGTGGCTCAGGCACAGGAGCGGTCTTTTCTGGGAACTTTGTCACAGGTGGCACGTTCTCATATGGTACTGACAACACATCGGCAATATCAAACGCTTTCAATTTTGAGATTCTCTCGGACAAGGCAGGTGTTCCCAAGTGTGTCTACATACCAAGCGGTATATACATGATAACAGCATCATTGCCAACGTTCTATCTTGTCAACGGATGCGTCGTTGGTGATGGCAGGACCCAGTCTTATCTGTATGCCGCCCCGTCTCTTTCTGGGGATGTCTTGTCTTGGTCGGTCGCATGGGCGGATGGGAAATTTGTTTTTATGACACCAACGCCGCTTCTTTCACAGGCGTATACAGGGCCCGTTCTTAAAGACATAGGTATTGATGGTGATCAAAGTTCGAGTAATGTCCAAAACGGAGTCACATTCTATGATGCGGATGACTCAATAGATATGGAAAATGTGGAGATGGATTATCTTACCGGAAGTTGCATCAGGACGGGATATACCAAGCATTGGACAACCGCATTTATACGAGAGTCGCAATTTAAGAATATCCGATGCTTCAATATTGGTAGCAGCACAGCACCCGCCATTGATTTAGCGTCCAACAATGATACCATTGGGACGAATGAAATCGATTTCAATACGATTAATATTTATGCACCAAACGGCCCGGGGTTTGTGGTGCGTGCGTTCGGCACTGCAGGTAATGGAGGAATACGTGTCAACCAACTACGTGTTGAGGGGCAGGAGGGTGATCAGGGTCTATACCAAGGGGATCTAGTACAGATAGGAGATGCTGCATACCCTGGCTCGGTCTCGCAAGTCCATTTCGATGGCCTCCATCTCGTCAATTCATACTTAGGCTATGCGGCTTTTCGTACGACCGCCGATACCGGAGCTGATAAACCGATGGCAATAACGGTCGTAGACGGTGACCTTTCGTCAGCTCCAGGATTTGGGCGAGGCCTCGAGATAGACGCTGGTCGGAATATGTCCTTTAGCTTTTGGCCTCTGTATCCTTTGGATTATGGTCTGTATGTTGGTCCATCGTCACTCGTCGGAGGTGGTATTGTGGTGGATAGTGGTGGCCAAGAGAACACCCTGTATGCGCACATTGACCCAAGCTCAGTCGCGAACGTGACCACGAATGCTAGCTATCAGACGATACAGTCAATGACCGCTACTTCGAGCTCCAACAACACGGCCACGGGTCTCGGTTCCCTCTCCCTCATCTCATCAGGGGCATACAATACCGCCTTTGGTACGAACGCGAGCACGAAGCAGACGACCGCGAACAACAACACTTGTGTCGGCTCAAATGCCTGCTACTCGAACACGACAGGTAACAACAACACCACGCTTGGTGCGAACGCTGGCTACAGCCTCACTGCCGGTTCAAATGCCAACATTCTTCTGGGGGATGGTGCCTCATCCGGTGGCCCCACCAGCGCAAAAGACACCATCGAGATTGGTAACTCACTCACCGTACTCCCCCAAACCGCCTACGCCCAGCTCGACATCGGCAACCTGCTCTTTGGCACCGGTCTTGCCTCCACCTCGGTCATCTCAAGCGGCAGTATTGGGATTGGTACCACCACACCCTTCGCACGCTTCTCTATCCAGGCGAACAACGGGGACACTAACACAACTCTCTTTGCCATTGGTTCATCGACCCCGAGTGCAACCACAACACTCTTTAGTGTCGACAATACGGGAGCGGCCATCATCGCCAACGGCGTGAATATTCTGAACGGCTGTTTTGCCATCAACGGCGTCTGTCTTACCGGTGCCAGCGGCGCGCAAACGACCGTACCAAACACATGGACAGCGGCGCAGACGTTCCAGAGCACGGTGAATACACTCGCCACCACCGGCGGCTACCAGATTGACGGTCACCTCATCCTCCAAGCATCCACCACCAACTCCTCGCTCCTTGTCGGACAGAACGCCGGACTCAATCTCCTCGCCTCCACGACCGTGGCAGGCAACGTCGCT
>CAINNF010000008.1 GCA_903851045.1 Candidatus Adlerbacteria bacterium | reverse complement strand
TACCACGAGATGTTCGAGTGATCAACCGAGCACTGAAACAGTACCTGCGATACTACAACGAGGAACGGCTGCATCTAGGGATCAACTTGCAGACGCCTCTTCAATTACTAGAACGCGTCCAAGCTCTTGATTAGAAAACGGGGCTATTGACAGTATGTAGTATATTGTTGTAGACTCCTGCGCAGGAGTAACATGTCAAAATAAGGAATGTAAGTTGATAACTGCCTATCATGTAACCAAGACGAGAGGCGGCTTGGATGCAATCCTTGCATCCCGGACACTGCATCCAGGTAGGAATGTAACGACTAAAGAGATGTTGGTACATCTCTCTCTTACGCGGTTTCGTGCCGGGAGATATGCCCTAGACGTAATTGGAGCGGATACCAATAAGGCGTGGATTATCGAATTTCAGATACCAAACGATACAGTGCTTGAGCCTGACCCGAGCGGCGATGGTAAATTCTACTGTGGCGTCTGGATGGTCCATCAGGGAGTGTTGGCCATCACCATCGTTTCGATTACTCACATACCAGATGTTCTGGCGTGGGAGGAACATAGGATAAGTCCAGCGTACGAAATACGATTCGTCTAAATATTTTCCGCGGCGAGGAACAGAATGTCAGCCAGACATACCGACGAAGAATATCTGTCGCGGGGATTATTAACTCCCCCACAGATTACGCGTATTCGAGAAAACCTCGGCTTGACCCAAGCGGACATGGCTAGGTTGCTTCGAATCGCGCACGAGAGCCTCAATCGATTTGAGCACGGTGTCCTAATACAAAGGCCCGTAATCGATCAGTTGCTGCGGGTTCTCCAAGTCCCCGGAGTGTACGAACGGTTGCGCGAGACGCAAGAAATATAAGACTTGCATCGGCCGCCTACCAAAGACCGCTAAACCGAGTCTCTCGGTGGGGCGGTCTTTCTATTTTTACAAACTGCTTGTAGTGTATGTATATGGCAGAAAAGCCACTCGACGGTGCTCGGGGTAAACTCTCAATCGTCGCCACGCCCATTGGCAATCTCGAAGACATCACGCTTCGGGCTCTTCGCGTTTTGAAGGAGGCGGACATTGTCGCTTGTGAGGATACGCGCACATCGAAGAAGTTGCTTTCGCACTACGACATCCATACGCCGCAGACCTCCTTCCACACCCATAGCGGCGAGAGGGGGTTCGCGAAGATTCTTGCTTTGCTCGAAGAGGGTAAGTCGGTCGCGCTCATATCCGACGCGGGCACGCCGGGAGTATCCGACCCGGGGCAGGAGCTCGTGTCCGTCGTGCGCGAAAAGTTGCCAGATGTTGTTATCGAAACTATCCCGGGACCTTCGGCGCTCGCGGCCGCGCTCGCTATCGCGGGGCTGCGCGCGGCGTCGTTCACGTTCTATGGATTCTTACCGCTCAAGAAAGGTCGTGAGACGTTGTTTAAAGAAATTGCGGCATCCGAACGCGCGAGCATCTTCTATGAATCGCCACATCGGATCTTGAAGACGCTCCAATCATTGTCTGCTGCTTTCGCAAAACATGCAGAGAAAGCGAACTTGCCCGCCGGAGTCCTGCACGTGGCGAATGAGGGCTTGCCCGCCGAAGCTCGCGGTAGCGAGCGAAGGAGGGTGGGACTGTTCCGCGAGCTCACCAAGATGCACGAAGAGGCACTCGTTGGCTCGGCCGAGGAACTCATCACCATCCTAACCGCAGACACCAACCACCAGCGTGGCGAGTTCGTGGTCATTGTTGAGGGCGAATGAGTAGGATGCTAGAATACACACATGTCTAGAGAAATGACCCTTATCGTGCTCGGGATCTTCGTTGCTGTGCTGCCGCAGTTCGGTATCCCGAGCGACGCCAAGACGGTGCTCCTGACGCTCGTGGGGCTTGGTATAGCAGCCATCGGCTTTTTGTTGCGGGGTGAGACGCTCTCACGAGGTGTCGAGGGGAGCGAGAGCCGACCAAAGATGCAGTCGTCGGCAACTCCGCTGGAGCCACGCGACCGCAAAGAGATTGGCCTCGAGTGATCGGTCTTCTATAAGTATAAAGATCGCCCGGCTTCTGCATGCAGAAGCCGGGCGGAACGTTCATTTGAAAAGGCGGTCGCTTAATGAAGAGTGGTGTGGAGATTGTTCGCAATTACCTTAATGTGGAGATACCGTTGTGCGATCCTGCGAAGGTTTTCCACCTGTGCTGCTAAGTCACCGTCTGCGGTGACGTGTACCTCCACGTGGAATGTGTCGTTGGTCGGACTACTCGTTGCCCTTGTATTTTTAAAGCGGGGATGTCCTCGCAATGCATAGTCGAGGCCGTCGAAGTCCAGCACCTCTGCCCGTCCCAGGGTAACCACTTCTAGGGTGACCCAGTAGCCACCCAAACACCTTTCCCAAGTGGGAATCGTGATATGTCCAACACCATTCTTGCCCGCTACGCTAGCCATGACACGGATACTCCCATGGTCACTCGGAACTCTAGAACGTATCCTGCTACAGTGTGTATATATTGTCAAGCAACACCACGTCATGACCGGTCATGTGAGTGCATGACCCACACAAGAAGTATCTTGATGTTTGTTGGACAAAAAACGCCCAGCTTCTACATAGGGAAGCTGGGCGTGTGTCGTGTGGAAAGATCGTTAGGCAAGAGCGAGATCGTCGAAAACTTCTTGTGCGGTGTCGAACGCGTGAAGGGTCATAGCCATGTCGAGCTTACCCGTGACGATGGTGGCAAGGTCACGAGCGAGTGTTTGTAAGCCGAATCCTGTGGTAGCTCGGACGGTCCCCTTGATCCGTACCCCACGAGACATTCGTTCAAACCGGGTGAGTGTGAACCAACGAGAGAGCCGGAGTTCTCCTTCGAGCAAATCGATCTTGTGTGGGGTTACGTAGTCATCGATCCGAACACCTATCGTGGCAATAGGATGTTCTATCGTGACCCCGTCAATCGAAAAGATGATGCGACGGGGTGGTTTGGGTCGTGGTCTGGTGCCACTGTACGCAAGGGTAGGACGAACGAGTGCCTTTTCCGGTGGTGCTTGGTCGGTCTCTGGTGACACGGTGCATGTTCCTCTACAATGAAGGGGCGTTTCGGCGGTACGTCTGTTTGTATTGTGCATTTTTATTACGCATGTGTCAAATAGAATCGCCCGACCATACGTATGTATGGTCGGGCGGGTGATGTATCAGACACATCGCTCAATAATCTCGTCTCGCGTTTCGTATGCCGTCCGAAGCAACTGCACGACCGCTGCGGGGCTGACGAGATCGAAACAGGTGGTGACGATCCGAAGATGGGAGACCAATAAATCGGTCAGTCCGGTTGCCACGTCACGCATCGCTGCTGCGGTCGTTACTGGTGCGAAGTTCCATATCAGATAACAGTCGAGCAACGGACGCCTGCCGAACCGTGTGGGCATACCGACACGTTCGAAGATGTATTGCATCGACCTGATCGTCGCGTGCGATATTTCGACCGCGCGATTATCGATGCAAATGACGAAGATCGTACCGTGCTCCGCCTCGACCTGTGCCGTCGAGTACAGTACGTGCGCGACCGGTATCCGGAAGGGGATGATGTCGCCTGGCACCGTCCGCAGGACCGAACGTACAGCAGTGTTTGCTGCTCTGCGTTTGGGGTGGGGTATGATCTGGCACGTATATGTTTGGATCGACATGATCCAGTGCTCCTTGGGTATGTGCGAGTATTCGTGATGTGCTCCTGTGTGTAGAATGCTATAATATACAGCTACTTGTCAAGTCCATGGTTGGTCATGTGTGTCTGTCAGAGTGTTATACTTTTTTCATGACCTCCTACAACAAACTCGTACGCGACTTAATACCGGAGAAGCTTGATCGTAAGGGCGTACCATACGAGCAACGGGTCGCCTCTGATGAGGAATACAAAAGAGAACTGATCAAGAAGTTGCAGGAAGAGGTCGCCGAGTTCGTCGAGGCACCGAGTCTGGAGTCGAGCATCGAAGAGTTGGCGGATGTGTTGGAGGTGGTAGATGCGCTCAAGACAGTGCCCGCATTCGCTTCTGTCGAAGCGGTGCAGAAGAAGAAACGAGACGAAGTGGGCGGCTTCACCAAGCGTCTTATCCTGAAAGGGGAGAAGGGGTAGCCTATATGTTGACCACTCAATGGTATACTTTTTGTAATGCAAGAGGATCCGAACAAGATAACCTTCTTCGCTAAGACCAACTCTCGGGGGAAGGAGACGCCTTTCGGTATCAAGCGTCGCGATCGCGCGCGTCACATGTACGTGATCGGCAAGACGGGTATGGGTAAGTCGACGCTCCTGGAGAACATGGCTATCCAAGACATCCGCAATGGTGAGGGGATGGCCTTCATCGACCCGCACGGCTCGACCGCGGACCGTATCATGGAATATGTGCCCGAGCATCGTATCAAAGACGTGCTTTATTTCGCGCCGTTCGACATGGAGCAACCGGTCGCGTTCAACGTCATGGAGGATGTCGGCTACGACAAGCGCCACCTCGTCGTGTCGGGACTCATGGCCGCGTTCAAGAAGTTGTGGGTGGACGCATGGAGCGCGCGCATGGAGTACATCCTTTCCAACACACTACTCGCCCTGCTGGAGTACGAAGGCTCGACGCTCTTGGACGTCAATACAATGTACACCAACAAAGGTTTTCGTAAGAAGGTCGTCGACAACGTCAAAGACCCGGTGGTGAAGCGATTTTGGACGGAGGAGTTCGCGAACTTCACCGACCGCTTCGCGGCCGAAGCGACGCCCGCCATCCAGAACAAGGTCGGCCAATTCACGAGCAACCCGCTCATCCGCAACATCATCGGCCAACCGAAGTCGAGCTTCGATATCCGCAAGTTGATGGATGAGAAGAAGATATTCATCATCAACCTCTCCAAGGGTCGCGTGGGCGAGGTCAACGCGAACCTGCTCGGGTCGATGTTGGTGACCAAGATCTATCTTGCGGCGATGTCGCGCGCCGACGTGACCGCACCGGTCTTGGCGGGACTCCCGAACTTCTACTTCTACGTCGACGAGTTCCAGAACTTCGCGAACGAAAGTTTCGCCGACATCCTCTCCGAAGCGCGTAAGTACAAGCTCAATCTGCTTATCGCACACCAATACATCGAACAGATGGAGGAAGAGGTGCGTAACGCCGTCTTCGGCAACGTCGGCACGACGGTCGCGTTTCGTGTCGGACCGTTCGATGCCGAAGTGTTGGAGACGATCTTCACACCGCAGTTCTTAGCGGCCGACTTGGTCAATCTTGGCTTCGCGCAGATCTACCTGACGTTGATGATCGACGGTGTCGGTTCGCCACCCTTTAGCGCCACGACGCTCGCGCCGTTCGACCCCGCGCCGCACAGCTATATCGAGCAAGTACTCGAAAGTTCGCGTACCACGTATGGCAGACCGCGCGCAGAGGTCGAGGATGCTATCGCCCAAAAGAGCGATGAGAATCCGCAGATGGGAGAAGCTCCCAAGGCCGCACGACCCCCGTACAAACCGTCATCCTCCGCACCATCGGCATCCTCCGACCGTCGGCGCGAAGAGCCACGCGAAGAGCGTCGCCCGTACACGCCCGCACCTACGTCCACACCCACACCAGCACCTGTACGGGAGGAGCGACGAGTGCCCGAAGCCGTGCGCGAAGAGCGACGAGAACCTCCTCGTGAGGAACAGCGTCGATCTCCCGAACCTCCTCGTGAGGAGCGACGAGCCGAGCCGGTGCGCGAAGAGCGCCGACCGGTGGAACCGGTGCGAACGGAGCGCCCAGTGCCCGCGCGCGAAGAGTCGCGTCGATCACCTGAGTCTCCTCGAGAAGAGCGTCGACCATACCCACCTCGCGAAGAACGACGCGAACCGATGCGTGAAGAACGTCGCACCCCAGAACCTGTCAGAGAGGAGCGCCGTCCGGTGGAGCTTGTCAGAGAAGAACGTCGAGAACCAGTGCGCACAGAGCGACCGCGCGATGAACGACGCGAGACACCTCCTTCACGTGGACCTGTCTCGGCGTCGTCACGCCCTATGTCTCGCCCGCCGGACCGACATGTCGAAGCGCGTACGATCGGTGCACAGGTGGCGCACGAACATCAGCTCGCAAACGCCGACATTGATGGACCGCTGCGTGAGACGCCGCGTCCACCACTGGAAGGGGCGCAGAGTCTGCGCGATGCGCTCAAACAAGTTGCCGTATCGAAGACAGAGAAAAAAGAAGAGCCGCCGGTCGAGAGAAAGGTACGAGAGGTGCACGCGTCAGACCTCAAGTCCACGCTTGGTGCGGTCGTGAGTCATCCTGTGCACCGGGATGCTCCCGAAGCGCCTCGCCACCGGGAAGAGTACAAACAGGAACCAGAGGTTCGCACGAACGATAGACAGACACCCCCGGTGCAACAGGCTCCGGAGCCACCGCCGGACCGTCAGCCTGCGGGGTTGCCAGAGGACGTGATGCGCACTATGCTTGCTGTCGATGGATTCGACGCGAACGGCAAAAGCACGTAGGCTACTGGGGATGCTCCTGGGGCTTGGGCTGGTGCTCGCACCTGTTGGGGCATCGGCACAAGTCACGATAACCGAAATTATGTACGACGCGAAAGGAGGAGATACAGGGAACGAATGGCTGGAGATCACGAATCTCGGGAGCGATGCCGTTGATGTTGGCAAGTATAAACTGTTCGAGTCGAACACGAACCACTCGCTCACGCTTTCGGTCGGAGACGCGGTACTCACATCGGGTACGTCCGCGATCATCACGACGGACCCCGGCACGTTCGTGGCTGGTCACACCTACTTCTCCGGCACCCTGTTCAAGGCGTCGTTCTCGCTTTCGAACATGGGCGAGACGATCCTGCTGAAGGATGCTTCGAGTACACTCGTCGATTCTATGACCTATGGTTCGAGTATGGGTGCCAATGGCGACGGTGCGTCGTTGCACCGCACTTTTTCGGGTACATGGCGAGCAGGGAAGCCCGACCCGGGCGTCTACACAGGCACCGTGACCGCTATGCCGACCCACATCGTGTCGACCACCCCTCCCGCGCAGCACGGCGCTACCCCTAACGCCGCTCGCACACCCGCATCGACTGCCGACACGGCACGTCCCTCTGCCGCATCGACCACCTCTTCCTCACCGAAGTCTCGCTTGGTCCCACAGACCGATCCTGTTTCCCCGACACCGGATGCCGACACCACGTCGCTTATCGAAGGTGTGTTCGGCCTTGTGGCGGTCATACTGCTTGGGGTGGCGAGCGTATGGTATGCCAAGAAGGTGACCGAACAGATGTCGGAAGAAACGTCTCCGTCGCCGGAGGAGTTTGATATAGAGAGTTAGTATGCAAACAATCCTAGTCACTGGCGGCGCGGGGTTCGTCGGGTCGGCGCTGTGTCGGCGTCTTCAGGCTGACGGACACACGGTCATCAGTCTCGACGACTATTTCACAGGTTCCAAAGATACCCATGTCGAGGGTGTCGAATATCGCGAAGGTCATACGAAGGATATCGAGCGGCATGTGCCGGAGCCAGTCGACCTCGTGTACCATCTCGGCGAATACTCGCGCGTCGAAATCAGTTTCAAAGAACCCTCGGTGGTGTGGGACCTCAACATAGCGGGTACGTTCGGCGTGTTGGAGTTTTGGCGAAAGCGTCGGATGAAGTTGGTGTACGCGGGCTCATCGACCAAGTTCGCCGACGGTGGCATGGGACGCGACCAAAGTCCCTATGCATGGACGAAGGCAAGCAATACCGAGCTGGTACGCAACTACGGTCAGTGGTACCAGCTGCCCTATGCGATCACCTATTTTTATAATGTGTACGGTCCGGGCGAGCGTGCAGGGTCCTACGGCACCGTCATTGAGATATTCAAACAAAAAATGCTCAAAGGAGAACCACTCGGCGTGAACGCTCCCGGGACGCAAAAGAGGAATTTCACACATATCGACGACATCATCGATGGACTCTTGTTGGTGGGGCGCAGGGGAGAGGGCGACGAGTTCGGACTTGGTGCGGAGGATTCGTATTCGATCCTCGATGTTGCGCACATGTTCGGCGGTACCATAGAGATGCGCCCCGAGGTCGCCGGTAACCGCATGACCGCACTGCTCGACACGACCAAGTCGCGTGCGCTCGGATGGAGCGCCACGAAGAAACTGCCCGAGTATATAACATCGATCATCGTATGAAAAAGATCCTTATATTCTCCCTCGCGTATTTCCCCAAGGTGAGCGGTGCGGAGCTGGCGGTCAAAGAGATCACCGACCGCATCGCGCCGGAGGAGATCCAGTTCCATATGGTGACGATGCGTTTTTCGACGGCTGATTTCGTGGAGGACCAGATCGGTAACATACGTGTCTATCGTGTGGGGAAGGACGGATCGTATCTTTCGAAGATACTTTTCATACCGCGCGCGGTGCGCAAGGCGCTCCAGGTAGACGAGGTGGAGCGCTTCGATGCGCTGTGGGCGCTGATGTCGTACATGGCGTTTCCGATAGCACTGTTGCGGCTCTGCGGCATGCGAAAACCGTACGTACTGACGCTCCAAGACGGCGACCCGTTCGAACATGTCTTCAACCGCCCGCACATCAGGCCGTTCATGCCCCTGTTGCGAGCGGGGTTTGCCCGCGCGACGGTGGTGCAGGTCATCTCGACGTATCTCGGGGGGTGGATGCAAAAGTTCGGCTACCACGGGCCGATCGAGGTGGTGCCAAATGGCGTGGATGTACCACTATTCGCGAAGGTACCCAATACGGCAGACGTCGAGGCGCTCCAGCAGAAGCTCGGTAAAAGAAAAGGGGATGTATGGCTCGTGCACACCGGGCGGCTCGTGAAGAAGAATGCGCTGGATGTCGTCATCACAGCGCTGCCGCAATTGCCGACGAACATTCACCTCCTGCTCATCGGTAGCGGTGTCGAAGACCGTGCGCTTAAGGACCTCGCCGACTCGCTCGGTGTGTCGGCGCGCGTCCACTTTGTCGGCACTGTCGACAATCAAAAGCTCCCGCTGTATCTGCGTGCCTGTGACATCTTCATCCGCCCCTCCCGCACCGAAGGCATGGGCACCTCGTTCATCGAAGCCTTCGCCGCTGGTATCCCCGTCATAGCGACCCAAGCGGGCGGCATTGCCGACTTCCTTTTTGATTGCGAAAGAAACCCTGACCACCAACCGACCGGCTTCGCCGTAGACATCGATGCTCCCGACCAGATAGCGAGGGCGGTGGAAAAGATATCGCAGGATCCCGAAGCGGTTGAAGCGGTAACCAAGAATGCTCAAGCATTAGTACGGCAAACATACGACTGGAACCTTGTGACCGAACAGATGCAAAAGAACGTCTTCGGACGGGTGCTTACATAAAAAACGCCGGACACATGGTCCGGCGTTGTTCGCTCTAACGTGCGGCCTACGAACGGATTTCTTCGACAACAGCCTCTTCAGGCTTTTCGAAGCACCGTTTGACCAGCTGAAGCAGTTGGGGCATCAGTGTGTCCCAGCTTGCTGCTTCTGTTACAATTACGTAGAAGCCGTAGGGGTAGATAGTGAGGTCTCCCTCTTTGATCAACGCGAGGATGTCGTGTACCAGTCGACTGCCGACGGTGCCGATTGGTCGGGATGCGTCATCATCAGTCTCAAACCTCGAATCGAAGCCACGAATCTGCTGTTCGCTTATTTGGGCCGTTGTGTGGAAGTACCGCATTCTTTCATTGGGTACATGCTCCACCACGATGCGTGCGCGGACCGGCTCCTGTGGTGCGATGGTCCCCGTCTCGCCCGAGAGTCCTGCGTTGATCGTTGTTATGATACGAGGCTCGATGTCGTCCCAGTCGAATGCCCGACCGAGGGTAATCCATACCCCATTTTTGATCAGGGTGATCTCTGTAACGCCGGGGATATGCAACAGGTTTCGAAGCGTCTCAGACACATTCGAATCAATACTGGTCAGGGAACCTTCGTCCCGATGACTCATTGGATATGTTATCGAGAGTGTCTGTTCCTCTCTCAAACCAGTCAAAGTCCTCCAGGGGTAGATGGTATACGTGCGCATGGCGGGGTTCGGGTGTCGAGTTACCAAAACGCGCATGATAGTGTCGCCTCCATGGTTGAGTGGAACTTACGCTGTTTATATAGTACATTTTTTTATGTTATATGTCAAATGTTGCGTTAGGCGGTCTTTGTTGCGACGTACAGATCCCATTGAGCGTTATAGATAGCGTGAGACGAGGAACGCGGTAGAATTGAGGCATGAAGATAGTACTCGCTGCGGGGTTGTATGCGCCGGACATTGGGGGGCCGGCTACTTTTGCCACGCAGTTGGTGGACTTTTTGCATACTAAAGATGTCGAGGTCGCGGCTAATGCCGAATGAGCTTTTAGTATAACCCATAAGGTAAGAAAAGAGCCCCGGCATGATGTCCGGGGCTCGCAAAGAAGTGCGCTTCTCAACCTAGTTGAATGTTACTCCAAAGAATCAGCCAGATGTCTGCCGACTTTCTCGAGTGCCGCTTTGATTTCCCGGAGCGAACTGCGACCGAAGTTGGGGATTCGAAGCAGGGATTTCTCTGCTTTTTTCACCAAGTCGCCGATTGTGCTAATGCTGCTATCCTTCAAGCAATTGCTTAATCGTGTCGACAAGTTTGGAAAGATGTCGTCTATCTGTGTGCTCAGTGGTGCGGGGTTGTCGGCACTGTAACCAGAGCCTCCGCTCTCGGTTCCCGTCGGATTTCCCTGTGCTATGGAAAGCAGAGTAGCAAAATCGGTCTCCGTCAGTTTCTTTTCCAAGAACCTGACCGCTCTGCAAGACGCGCAGGGTTGTATCGGGGTACATCCCGGGAGATGGTCGAGAAAAAAATTCGTCATATTCGTGTCTCCGTCCATGAGCGAGAACTGTTTTACCGAAACGCATGATACAGCATATTAAACATATGTCAACATTTTATCTTACAACCTGTCGAGCCTGTCTTTGGTTATAGGTAGCATGCGGCTGGGAACGCGGTATCATTGACCCATGAAGATAGTATTGGCTGCGGGGCTGTATGCGCCGGACATTGGGGGGCCGGCTACTTTTGCCACGCAGTTGGTGGACTTTTTGCATACGCAGGACGTCGAGGTTGTGGTTGTGCCTTTTCGCTGTGTCCGACGGCTGCCGCCGATTGTGCGGCATCTTGTATACGCGTGGCGTGTGTGGCGCGCGAGTCGCGGTGCGGCATATATTATCGCGCTTGACCCGGTGAGTGTCGGGCTGCCGGCGCTCGTTGCCGCGCGTCTTCGCTGCGTACCTTTTATACTGCGCGTCGGTGGCGACTATGCGTGGGAGCAGGGCGTGCAGCGCTTCGGTGTGGCAGACACGCTCGATGTGTTCGCATCAGCAGGAGCGAAACGTATTTCTTCGCTGCGGAGCAAGTATGCCTTCGCGGTGCGGCTGCTCGCGTCTATCCAGACATTCGTCGCGCGTCGCGCCGAGCGCGTCGTTGTGCCCAGTGGCTATCTCAAGACGATTGTCGAGGCGTGGGGTATCCGTCCGTTGTCGGTGGTGCGTATATATAGTAGTACAGACGTCGATGTCTCAGTGTCGAAGGATGTCGCGAAGCATGATGCGCGCGCGGCATTTGGCTTTGGGCGCGAGCCAGTGATAGTTTCGGCGGGGCGCTTCGTGCCATGGAAGGGATTCCCCGTACTCATCGACGCCGTCGCGAAGGTGCGACACGAATTCCCCGAAGTGCGACTCGTCATCGCGGGCGGTGGACCGGACGAGGCAGCTATCAAGATGCATGCGGCCGAGGTGCTCGGCGACCACGTGCAGTTTGTGGGGAATCTCCCGAAAGAAAAGATGCTTTCGCTCGTTGCGGCGGCGGACGTCTTCGCGCTCAATACTGGCTACGAAGGTCTGTCGCACCAGCTGATCGAGGCGATGGCGCTCACGACGCCGATCGTCACCACGAACGTCGGCGGGAACCCCGAGCTGATCGAGGACGGCGTGAGCGGTCGTCTCGTACCGTTCAACCATGTCGACGCGCTCGTGCATGCGCTTGGTGAGACGCTGCGCGACCCGAAGACCGCGCTGCGTATGGCGAAGGTCGCACACGAACGAACTCGTCTTTTTTCGTCGACGAACTCGATGGCCGGGTGGGCGCATGTGCTTGGACTCGGTGATGAAGGACCGCGCGTACTGATGCTCAGTGGCGACGCACATGCGCTCGACCCAGACAGTGGCGTCTACAAGCGCCTCGTGCTTCAGGCCCAGCAGGTCGGATGGCTCGAAGTGTATGTGCGCGGTTCTTCGCGAGAGTTGCCGCTCGGGTCGCATGGTATCGTGCGAGGCTTTCGAGGTTCGAAGTTCGTCGTGGCGTGGAAGATGTATCGGCGCGGGAGCGCGACCCATCCTCAGCTCGTGACGGCGCAGGACCCGTTCTTCCTCGGCATGCTTGCGTGGCGTATCGCACTGCGGACGAACGCAGCGCTCCAACTCCAGCTCCATACCAACCTGTTCGCTCCCGAATATCACACAGGGCACCGCCTCAGTGTGCGATTGGCGTCGTTCCTTTTACCGAAAGCGCAGGGGGTGCGGGTCGTCTCTGCGCAGATCGCCGCGGCACTGCGCGAGCGGATGCCGCACGTTCCCGTGTCGGTACTGCCGGTGTTCGTGGATGCGCAGGCGATAGCGGCGGCACATCCGTCGAAACTGTTCAGCGCATACTCCAAGATAAAAAAAAGGATACTTATCGTGTCGCGGCTGGAGACGGAAAAGCGGGTGGACGACCTCCTGCAGTTGCTCGCCCCGCTCTTGCGCGCGGTGCCGAAGTCCGGCGTGTTCATCGTGGGTGACGGGGGGCAGAAGGTGGCGCTCCGCGAGCTCGTGACGTCGCTCGGTATCGTCGACCATGTCGTGTTCTTGGGCTTTCGGCACGATGTCTTTTCGCTCTACAAGTCCGCCGACCTGGTCGTGGCGGCGACCGCCCCATACGAGGGCTATGGGGCGTCGACCGTCGAGGCGTTGTGCGCGCAAGCGCGAGTACTGTCGCTTGACGTTGGTATCGCGCGGGAGGTGGGAGCAACTATCTATACGCCCGAAACGTTCGTGCCACTTGCGACCTCGATACTTCAGCTGGGGACCAAAGGCGTTCTCGCCCGGCCCGTGCTTACGTCCGAGGAATGGGCCGCACTGTGGCGCGAAGGAATAGAAGCGTGTAAGGTAGAACCATAACCTATGAAGTTGCTCATCACCACCCAAGCCGTCGATCGACAAGACTCGAATCTCGGGTTCTTCCATCGCTGGATCGAGGAGTTCGCGAGCCACTGCGAGCAGGTCACGGTCATCTGTCTTCGTGAGGGCGACCATGCGCTGCCCGCCAACGTGCGCGTCGTGTCGCTCGGTAAGGAGGTGGGCACCTCGCGTCTCGTGCGTATCTATCGTTTTTTTCGATACATCTACAGGTACAAGAACGACTACGACGCGGTGTTCGTACACATGAATCCCGAGTACGTGCTGCTGGGCGGATTCCTCTGGCGACGGTGGGGGAAGAAGATCGGGCTGTGGTACGCACATCGAAGCCGCACGCACAAACTCGCTCAAGCGGTCATCGCGGTCGACCGGGTACTCACGGTCTCGGAAAGTAGTTTTCCTATCCATACGCCTAAGTTGAAGGCGCTCGGACACGGTATCGACACCGAACTCTTTCGGCCGCAGTTACGCCAAGAGAGCACGCAGACGCGTATCGTCACGACCGGGCGTGTCGCTGAAAGTAAGCACTTGCTGGAGATGCTCCAGACGCTCGATGTGCTCCATGCACGCGGAGAGAAGTTCACGTTCACGATCGTTGGTGTTGCCACGGCTCCCGCGGAAGAGCAGTATGCCGCTCGATTGGTCAAAGAGATAGCCAGACGTCCCTACCAAGAAAAGGTTCGCTTGCTGGGTGCCGTCCCGCACGACCGACTTCCTGAGGTGCTCCATACCCAAGACCTCTTCTTTAATTTTGGTGGGACAGGTAATATGGACAAGGCGGGGCTGGAGGCGCTCGCCTGCGGTATCCCGGTCCTCGCGACGAACAGCGCCTTTCAAGAAATGTTGGCACCCTACGGACTGTTCGTGCCGACCTTGTCGGGGGATGCGATCGCGGATACGGTCGAGTCGTTCCTGCGACGGGCCGACCATCCGGCCATCACCGCGACATTGCGCAACAAGATAGTCACCGAACATTCGCTCACCAGCCTTATCCCAAAGATACTCACTGAACTCCGATGACCTACGAACCACAAGTCGATCGATCACATTACGCGGGCGGTGCCTATCGCTCTGGCGAGCGATGGATCTCGTACTATCACCAGATCGAACTAGTTCGGGCACTGCGTCCGTCGACGCTACTGGAAGTGGGAGTGGGTGAGGGTGTGGTCGCTCGAGAGTTGCACAATACCGGCGTCGCGGTGACGACGGTCGATATTGCTCCCGACCTCGCGCCCGACGTGCTCGGGTCGGTCACCGAGCTTCCGTTCCCGGACAAATCGTTCGATGTCGTGTTGGCGGCCGAGATCTTGGAGCACATCACGTTCGACGATGTACCCAAGGCACTGCATGAGATAGCGCGGGTCGCGCGTCACGGCGCGGTCATTTCCATACCGCATCCCGGTTATGTCTTTTCTATCGTATATAAAGTTCCGCTCTTCCCGAAGATAGAGCTGTATGGGCAGATCCCGTTCTTTTGGCAAACACACCGCTTCAACGGCCAGCACTACTGGGAGTTGGGCAAGAAGGGATACTCGATCTCGACGTTCCTGCGTCTCGCCAAAGAGGCGGGGCTGACCTGTGCTACGATCACGAAACACGCCGATGACCCGGGTCATCGGTTCTTCCTGTTCAAGACGAACTAAGCGTTAGCCTTGGTGTACGAACACAAGGGTGTATTTGAGAAAGCCCGCGAGTACGTAGCCGTGATTGCGTAGGAACACGTATGCTGGGTCGGCGGTCATGGTCTCCGGCTTGAACGAACGACTCTCGATAGCGACCACGCGTGGTGCCAGGTTCCAGTCGAATGACTCCAACACTTCCACGTCGAGACCCTCGACATCCACGTCGAGAAAATCGACCTTGGTGATGTTGTTCTTCTTGAGGATAGAGTGCAGGGGATAAAGGTGCGAGGTCTCCTTTCTGATGAAGCGCGGGTATCGTTTCGTCTTTAGGTCCTCGGCGACCTCCGGGTCGAAGGTGTTGTATGCGCCATCCGTAAATCGATAGTAGTCGCACTCCTTCTCGACGTTCGACACACCTCCGAGCACGAACGTGTCGCGTGGTCGCAGGATACGATGCAGTGGCTGGACCGCCGGGTTCGGGTCGATCGTGATACCGCTCCAACCCTCGCGGTACAAGCCGTAGGTGTTGGAATAGAGGATGGGGTTGTATGCGCCGACATCGACGTAGGTGCCTTTGTCGATACCGCGCAGGAGCGCGTGTATCATCGCATCCTCGCCGTTCTGACCGAACGCGCGGTACGAACCTTTGCCGAGTAGATGTTTAATTTTTGTTTTGACGAGATCTTTAATCATAGACATGCATTCAAGCTATCACAGGGTGAAGTTGGTTGTCTAGCGTGCTATTCGACGAGTGCTCCCCAGACGGTCCATGTTCTGACGGATGCGGCGGACGACGTAGGACATGACCGCGTCCGGGCGCATGTGCGACACGTATGCGTCGCGCGCGTTGCGTTGCATTTGTGCGAATTGCGCGTCGGATAGGTTTGCGTGGAAGTCGTGCAGGATGCGTGGCAGTTTGTCGAGTGTACGGAAGTCGACAACGAGGCTGAAGTCGCAGTAGTCGAGTTCGTCCCCAAAGGGGAGATTCCGCTGCGTATCGATGATCACCGGTATGCGTCCAAGTCCGGTGATCTCGGACAGTCGGGTCGAGACGTTCGAATTGCCGCGTACTTCGAGGCCGTAGTCGCAGTCGAACATCGTATCGACGAACTCACGACGCGCGGTCTCTATGTCGCCAACGACGGTCTTGATGCTTCCCGAATAGGTAGGCCGCGCGATGGTCTTCGCGTCGACCAGTGGCGACGCGTTGAGCGCTCGCAGTGCTCGTTCTCGAAAGAAGAGTCCTTTCTTCTTGGTTCGATAGCGGCTGTCGATGAAGCCGTGCAGACGGTCGGGCAGTTCCTTGATGATGCTCTTCGCGCGCAGGCTCGGTGTGAGATGCGCCCACCCGACGAAGCTGATGCTCGGACGGTCCTGTTTGGGGCGCACGGTGAGCGTGCCGCCCTTGTAGCGTTCGAGCAGGTCATCGGCGAACGGGGTGACATGGATCTCGGATGGACCGGTCTCGAATCGGTATCCACCGTATCGTATGATGCTCGCGTTCGGGAGTCGGAAGGGGGTTTCGAGATGCCCCATGCCGTCGATGACCAGATGGAGACCCGAGGTGCGTGATAGCTCCTGGCATTCGGCGAGAAGCGTCGGGTGGTATCGTGCTGCGATCTCGTCAGAGAACGGCATGAGCACGGCGTCAGCCGCGTCGAGGTCGGCGGTGATACCGTACTGCATCATGTCGAGTGGATACGACTCGAGCGCCATCTTTCGAAAAGGACTCGAAGCGCTCGACTGGTCACCCCAGAACGGATACAGCAGCAACGAGTATGGGCCGGGCAGTTTCTGCCACGCAGGGTCGACGTAGAACAGTAATCGGTCGTGAGGCTCAGTTGCCATGATCTCGACCATTCTACCATGCCGGCTCAAGAGGGACGCAATGGTCTAGCGCAGCTTTTGGGGTACAATGGGCGGATGCACAACGATTTCATGACGTTCTATGTCGACCCCGCATGGCGCCGAGAAGGGCAACATACGGCGCTCCTATACCCGTTTTGGGGCAACACGCTCGACCCGTCGCGCACGCCACTGCAGCATGCTTTGTTCGAGCGGCACTCGTTCGACACCTCGGTCTACGCGATCACCGACGTGCTGGCGAAGGCCGATGCGGTACTGATGCCGTACTCGCATAACGTCGTACGGCGTTGTTTCCCCGAGCTGCTCCAGACGTGTCATGAGGTGGCGCAGCGCGCCCACATCCCACTTCTCGTCGACGCTATGAGCGACGTCGAGGTGCCGATCGACCTGCCGAACACGTTCGTCCTGCGCTGGGCCGGGTATCGGTTCTTGCCGCACGAACACGATATCCATCTCCCGCCGTATGCGGACGACCTACTGGAGGTCTTTTGCGATGGGAAGCTTTCGCTGCGCGCGAAGTCGGAGCGGCCGATCGTCGCGTTCTCCGGGTGGGCGTCCATGACCCTCAAGCAAGAGGTTCGCTCTATAGTCAAAGAGCTCCCGGCGCGTTTACGAGGGATCTTCGACACTCGATACCGATCGATGAAGAAAGGTATCTTCTTTCGGCGCGAGGCGGTAGCCATCCTGCGTCGCTCACCGCTCGTCGAGACGCACTTCAACGTGCGGTCATCGTACTCTGCCCACACACATACCGCAGAGAAGCCCCCGAAGGAGCTGCAACAAGAACTCGTCGACAATCTGCTCAGTAGCGACTACGGGCTCGATGCACGTGGCGACCCGAATGCCTCGACGCGCCTGTTCGAGATCGCGTCGCTTGGGCGCATCCCACTGATCATCGATACGGAGCGGTGCCTGCCGTTCAGCGACACGTTGGACTACTCCACGTTCAGTCTCGTCGTCGACTTTCGTGACATGCACCGTCTGCCGGAGATCGTCGCGCAGTTCCATGCGGGACTCACCGACGCGAAGTTTCAAGAGATGCAACAGAACGCACGCGATGCGTTCGTGCGGTATTTCCGAGTGGACGCGCTCATGCAGAACATCATCCGCGAGTTGCGCAAACGCACACTGCGTAGCTAGGCGTCCTGCGAGGCTCCTTCGGAGTAGCGCGGGTCGGTCCTGCACCAGTCGATGAACCGAGACAGCCCGCTCTTGAGGTCTACTTTTGGTATGAAGTTCAGTTCTCGTTTCGCTTTCGAGATGTCTGGGCAACGTCGTTGTGGCTCACCGGCAGGGTAGTTGGTCGGGTAGGGTATCATCTGGTACGATGCACCGTTCCCCTCGATCTCGACGAACAGTTTCGCAAGGTTGCGCATCGATATCTCGTTGTCCGCGCTTCCGATATTGTACGCCTCGCCGGGTGTGCCCATGAGGAGGACCTTCAAAAAGCCGGTGGCAGCATCGGTGATATAGCAGAACGTGCGCGTCTGGTGTCCGTCGCCGTGCACGGGTATCGGCTGCTTGTTGAGCGCTTTGTACGCGAACATGGGGAGCACGCGTCGGTCGGCGTGACCCATGCCCGGGCCAAAGACGTTGAACGGACGCACGATGGTGACGGGTATGCCGAATTGTTCGTTGTAGATCGTCGAGATCGTCTCTCCCAGGCGCTTGGATTCGTCGTAGCATGCTCGCGGCCCGACCGAAGAGACGTAGCCGTGGTAGGTCTCGGGTGTCGGTACCGCCTTCTCGTCGGGGTCGCCGTAGATCTCGCTTGAGCTGAAGAACAGGAATCCTTCCAGCCCTTTGTTCTTGCGGGCGAGTTCGAGGAGGTTCTTCACGCCAGTGACGGCACTTTCGATGGTTTCCAGTGGATACTTTTTGTAATACACCGGTGAGGCGAGTCCGGCGGCGTGGATGATGTAATGGATATCCTCACGGACGGGGAGGGGCTGGGAGACGTCACCCCACACCTCGAGGACGTCGTCGCGCAATCTAAAATTAAAATCCGGGTGTGGCTGTCCGGTGATGAAATTGTCGACGGATATGATACGGCACGGCTTCGCGAGCGTCGTGTCGTTAAGGTAGCACAGTGCTCCGATGAGGTATTTACCAAGAAACCCTGAACCGCCACTGATAAGAACGGTCTTACCTTCGAGCTTGTGCGCTTCGGCTCCGAGATTCTTGCCGATGGTCGCTATGTCCTCCCATACGATTGCTTCTTGCATCGCGGGCCACTATACCATAGTGGAGGAAAGATGCCAGATTGCGGGCGGCTGGTCACGCCACTTCTCGAGGGGGGATCGGGATCAGGAACCGGTAGTTGCCCTGGACCTTCTTTTTGATGTCATCGAAGTATTCGTAGGCGAACACGACCAGTACGTCCGGCCGGTGGTCGGCAAGGTGGGTGTTCGGTTCGATCGGTATGTGCGTCCCAGGGCTGCAGCGGTGCTGCTTGAGCGGACTGTCGTCGATGATGAACTCGATAAGCGACGGGCCGATGTCGCCGAAGTTGCAGATGGTGGCGACGCGCGCCGGGGCACCGTAGCCTGCCACGCGAAGCCCCGCTTCTTTGTATTCGATGAGTTTGTGCTTGAACGCGGCGACATACTCGTTGGAGAGCTTCGCGAAGTGTTCGAGCGATGGCTGGTCCATGGTCGTGCGCTCCTCTTCGATATATGCGGCGAAGCGTGCCGACGGCTCGGGTCCGTGACCCACCAGATGCGTGGTGACACGGATGGACCCGCCGTGCTGTTCGATATGCTCGACGTCGGAGACGTACATACCGTGGGCGGCGAAGAGGTCGCGTAGCGAGGTCACCGAGTAGTAGAACACGCGGTCGAAGTAGAACCGTTCGAACTGCACGTTCTTCAGCATGTTCCCGATATATTCGACCTCGATGATGAACGAACCGTCATCGGTCATGACCTTCTTCGTCGCTTCGATGAACTGGTGTGGATCTTCCAGGTGTGTGAAGACGCTCGAGGTCACCACGACATCGGCCTTACCATGCTGTGCGACCAGCGCCGCAGCGGACTCGTCGTTGAGGAACGCGGTCATGGTGGTGAGACCCTGGTCGTTCGCGATCTTCGAGACGTTGATGGAGGGTTCGATACCGATCGCTTTGACTCCGAGCGCCTTGAGCGGCCGCAGCAGTATACCGTCATTGGAGCCGACGTCGACCACGAACTTCGCGGATGCGAGCGACCGGGCGAACTCCTCGAAGTGTCGCACCAACCCTGGGTTGACCGATGAGAGGTAGTAGTAGTCGACGAACATGCGTTCGCGCGACACGACCGTACCGAGCTGCACCGCCTTACACGAGGTACAAAAGAACACCTTGAGCGGGAAAAAATCCTCCGTTGCGAACTCTTCTGGTTTCGGATATTTGTTCGCGAGCGGCTGTTGCCCTAGATCGATGAACTCGACTAATGTCTCCTTAGCACAGATGCGGCATGTCATGGGTCCAGTATAAGGAAAACGACCACGGGTGCAAATGAACAAGCCATATAAAAAGAGGCGCGACCGATCGGTCGCGCCTCGCACACTGTTGTCGTTACCGTTACTTGAGCGACGCGACAAGTAGTTCGAACTCGTCCGCGTTATAGGTCATCTTCGGGTCATATGCGGCCGGTTGTTGTTCGATGAATATGATCATGTCGCTCAAGACCGTCACTATGTGCAGGATGTACGGCGGTATGCGCACCTCCTGCGGCCCCATCGTGGCGTCCAAAACCATCTCGACCTCTTCGCCGGACGTATCTTGGAACCAAAAATGGGCTCTGCCTGTTATGAGTAGCAGATATTCGGGATCCTTGTTGTGCAGCGCGTCTTGGGTGCGGCGTACGTGGAAGTGACCGCCCACCGCATCGCCTGTGAAGCGACGAGCAATCATGGTCTGTCCCGGTATGGGGTTGGCCGGGAAGGGCCAGTTCCAGGTGTTGCGCCCTTTCGGACTGGCTGGGTCATCGGGAGGCAGTGGCCGCAAACCGACATCACGGACGCTCGGTAGTGCCCCAACGATCGGAGCTAACCGCGGTTCGCTCATGTTCGACGTACTCCTTATGTTATGACAAAACTAAAAACACAGTACTAAAAATAAGCGAGGTGTCAACTACACGGCACTGACGAGTGAGGACTCAAAACATATTGACAATAGCTCCTATGGAGTTTCCATAGCGCACATGGTGTGGGATGAAGGTATGGTACAGTCATGTATGTATTTTGGATTATGCGAATACTCTCGGCGCTTTATGTGCGTACCAGGGCACACCACACGATCATAAAGACGGTGGGGAGGTTTTTGATCTCCGGAACGCTTGGGGCAGGCTGTAATATCGGCTTATTATACGTGCTCACCGAGTACGCTCGGTTGTACTACCTTGCGTCCGCTTGTGTCTCGTTCGTATGCGCCGCCGGGATCGGTTTCGCTCTCCAAAAATTTTGGACATTTCGGGACCACTCGATCGAACGGATGCACCTGCAGGCGTTCGCTTTTTTTTCGGTGACGGTGGGCAACTTCGGTATCAATATCGCGTTACTGTACGTGCTCGTCGAAGGTCTCCATATATGGTATATTCTCGCACAGGCGATCTCGAGCGTGCTCATCGCCTGTTCAAGTTTTTTTCTGTACCGCTACGGTATCTTTGCACGAGAGGCGAAGCTTCATCCCGCACGAGATGTGCTATGCTCACGTGAGGACGATGTATAAGTCGTGGTTATCGCTATGGCATCTATTGATACAAAACAAAAGTTAGATATTCCGCTTTCGATGATTGTGCCGGAGTATCAGTCAAAAAATCCCGTGGTGCGTTGGCTTTTTGCGTCACGTCTGAGGGTCGCTCTTGAGTACGTGCGTGCGACCAGCGCGCAGGTGATAGCCGACATCGGATGCGGAGATGGGTCGTTCATCAAGTGCATACAAGCAGCACACCTCCCGTATCAAGAATTGTATGGACTCGACCTCAACCCTGCGGTACTCGACCTTGCTCGCACTATCCCCGGGGTTACGTTTCGTGTCGAGCATCTTGAACAGACGCACCTGGCAGACTCGTCCATCGATGCGATCGTGTGTCTCGACACGCTTGAACACATGCAAGACCTGCGTGCGCCGCTGTTGGAGTTCGTCCGAGTCGTGCGTCCTGGGGGGTACCTCATTACGAGCGAACCCGTAGAGTCGGTGTTGTATAAATCGTTGCGATTCTTGTTGAAGGGGACCTATTCGCAAGAGTCCGGTCCGGGAGCCGGAGTGCACTACCACAACGCTCGGCAAATCGATGCAATCGTCCGCAAGGAAGGTTTTAGGAGACTTGCCCGACGACAGGTGCCGCTCCTGTGGCCGTTCGACCTCTTTCATATCGCTCTCTATCAATACACCCCACAATGACGCTACGCCAAAAACTACAGACTTTTTTCACCACCTATCGCCTGGAGGTACTCGTCTTCATCCTCGCCTTTGCGGTACGCTTTCTTTACCTTGAACTGAGCATCGCGCACTATGGCGGCGACCTGTTCGGTGCGATCAGTGGGGCGGACGGATACTTTACGGTGGCGAAGAATATCATCGCGGGACACGGTTTTACTGACTCCTCATCGGCTCCGTATCTGCCGTACTCGTTCCGTCCACCGCTCTACTTCTACTTTATCGTCGGGTCCTATTGGTTGTTCCATGGCTTTTTGGGGTCGATACTGTTGCAAATGGTCATCGGCAGCATGTTGCCGGTCCTAGGCATGATACTCGCCTCGTATGTGCTCACGTCGCGTCGGATGATCGCGGCGGTAGGGATACTGCTCGCGCTTGAGCCGAGCGGCATACTCTATTCAACCTTTTTCTATAGCGAGATAGTATTCATATTCCTATCCTTCCTATCGTTCTGGTGTTTGTTTCGGTACTTCGCTCGGAAGCAGCTCTGGCCGCTCCTCGCTTCGGCAGGTTTGTTGGGACTCGCGTGTTTGACCAGGCCAGCCGTCGAGTATCTCCCGGTGTTCATCGCGGCGTGTATGGTGTGGGATGCGCGGAAACATCTTTCAAAAAAAGTATACTTGTCGGTAATCGCGTACCTACTCATGTTTGTTGCGGTCATCACGCCGTGGCTGTGTCGGAACGAAGTGGTGTTCGGTGTCGCCGATCTAAGCCCGCAGCTTGGGGTGAATCTATACACCGTCCTGCTACCCTCCGTGCTGAGTGTCGAGCACGGCACCAGCTGGCAGCACGAGTACGACACCATTACGAGCAATGGTGTGCAGGGTCCGAACGACGCAGACATCACCAAAGGGAAGCCGTACACGCGTCTTGCCGTGCCGCTGCTCTTGGAACACAAGAAGGGTTTGGTGATCATCGGCGTGAATACAGGTGTCAGCTTTTTCACCAGTGATGGGGTGCTCGACTTTTTACGCCACATCGGTGCGTCTACTTCATTGCGTTTTGGTAAGCCAGCACTGTTCGTGCTGTTCTCATCTCCGGCGACGCTCGTGAGCGTCATCGCGCAGGTCGCGTTGACTCCGTCCATCTTCGTTTTGTTCGGAAGGATCTTTTGGGTCGTGACGACCATACTGTTCTTCATCGGTTCGTGGTGGTACCTGCGACGCGAACAAACGACGCGATATGCGAGCATTATGGTCGTCGTGGTCCTCTATAGCGCCCTCACGACCTTGATTGCGGGACTTGGTATCACTGCACGGTATCGTCTGCCAGTACAGGCCTTCATGTTCGTGTTCGCGCTCTATGCGCTCGCTGTCCTGTATGATCGGGTACGACGCAAAAAACAGCGCCACCATGCCTAAGCTCTCCATCATCATACCGTGCTATAACGAAGAGAAGACGCTCGATGCGTTGCTGACCAAGGTGCTCGCGATAACGCTCCCTGTGCCGTGGGAGAAAGAGATCATCGTGGTCGATGATGCGTCGACGGACGGCTCGTCGAAGATCCTGGCGACCTATGCGGACCGGATATCCTCTATCCGGCAACCGAAGAACGGTGGGAAGGGGACCGCGGTACGCACCGGTTTCGCGCAAGCGACCGGCGACTACGTGGTCATCCAGGATGCCGATCTCGAGTATGACCCGGGAGAAATCGCGGCACTGCTCGAGCCGATACATGCGGGTCATGCGGAGGTCGTGTATGGCTCTCGCACCATTTCCCCCCACACGGTGAAGGGGTCGCTCCTGCCGCGTACCGGCGTGCGGGTGCTCACGATATTGGTGAACACGTTGCACGATCTGCAGCTCACCGATGTGTGCACCTGCTACAAACTATTTCCCCGAGAGTCGGCGCATCTGTTCAAAGCGGGCGGGTTCGAGTCCGACATCCTTATCGCGGCGGCCCTGTCCCGGGCTGGGTATCGTTTCGCTGAAGTGCCTATCACGTATCGTCCGCGCACGCGCGCCGAGGGCAAGAAGATCCGATACCGGGACGGTCTTTGGGCGATCGGAGTGTTGTTGGCCGACTGGATCATCCATGGTGGCGTGAAGAGACCTCGCGCCCGTACATGAAGTTATAGTAGAGTAACCATATGCGGAAGCTCTACTACGTCGCGAACGCGCGCATGCCGAACGAAAAGGCGCACGGCATCCAGATCGCCAAGATGTGCGAGGCTTTCGTGGCGCACGGCATAGACCTCACCCTCATTGTGCCGCGACGCCAGACACAGAAGCAGTCGTTGAAGGACTTCTATGGTCTGTCCCATGACGTGCCGCGGGTGCTGGTCCCGACGCTCGATCTCTATCGCGCTGGCCCTCTCGGGTTCGCGCTCGGCTCGTTCTTTTTTATCGTGTTCGTCGAGTGTCTGCTGTGGTACAAAAAGATGCGCGGCGAGCGCTTCACGGTCTACACGATAGACATGGATTCCTTTTCGTACGCACCGCTGCCGCTGGTGGGGAAGACGTTCACCGAGATGCACACGCCCAAGACGCCTTCGTGGGTGCAGCGTTTCTTCTTCGTGCGTGCGACCGGTGTGGTGGCTACCAACGGGCTTATCCGGCAACGCCTTATCGACGACTATCATCTACCCGAGACCAAGGTGATCTCGGCACCCAACGGCGTCGACCTCTCATCGTTCGCGCTCGAGGTGACACGACGCGAGGCGCGCGAAAAGCTCTCTCTCCCGCAGGACACGAAGATCGTGCTCTACGTCGGCCGGTTCTATCAGTGGAAAGGTCTCGATATCGTACTGCCTGCGTGCGAGAAACTGCCTCCTGGCGTGCAGTGTTACATCGTTGGTGGCACCAAAGAGTCGTTCATGCAGGTGACCGGGGCGACGGCGATCCCCCATAACCTCGTCTTCATGGGCGAGCGACCAGTGGGGGAGATACCGCTGTGGTTGCGAGCGTCCGATGCGCTGTTGCTGCTGGGGACGAACAAGAACGAGGACTCCAGTCGGTATACGTCGCCGATGAAGCTGTTCGAGTACATGGCATCCAAGACACCGATCGTGGCGAGCGCGACTCCGGCAGTGACCGATGTCCTGTCACCGAGCGAAGCATACCTCTTCGAGCCGGATGATGCCGACTCGCTCGCGCAAGCCGTAGCTGATGCGCTTGTCGGGTCGGACACACCCGAGCGGGCAGCGCATGCGCAAGCGAAAGTGCGGACGCTCACGTGGGAGATGCGCGCGAGACGGATCATCACCTTCATGCAGTCGCGGTATCCGGTGTGATGTCCTACGAGTTCTTGACCTCAGGCGGTGTGGCGAGGATGTCGTAGTGTCGTGGTCGTGTAAGGTAGTATCTCAGCGTCAGCTCAAGTCCTAATGAAAACAGGGATACTTTTTTGAGACTGGGGAAGTATCGCAGTGTGTACCCAGGCAGTATGGTGCGCAGTGAACGGATACCTCCGTACTTGATGGTCAGGTCGCAGATCTCGAACAACACCGTTGGTTTGTTCTTCTCTATGGTCTTCACTGCACCCTGGAGCACGCGGATGTCGAGACCTTGTACGTCTATCTTGATGAAGCTCGGGTCGATAGCGAACGAGTCGAGCGTGCGCAGTGGTATGGACCCTTCACCGGTCACCCGATAGGTGCCGGAGTTGTTCGCGGTGTCGGGCGTGAGATTCACGGTACCTTCGGTGTTCCCGAGCGCACAGGCGATGATCTCGACGTTCGGGGTGGCGGCCGTGTTCTTGGTCAGGAGCGCGCGAGAGCGTGCGACCGGCTCGAACGCATAGACCTTTCGTGCGTGCGGGGCGATAGCGACCGAGAACTCGCCGATGTTCGCTCCGATGTCCGCGACGACCGCGTCGGGACCAAGGAAGGACCCTATCGTCGTCGCAAAGTCCGCATCGTAGAACTTGTGCAGCTTCTCGAGATTGTAGAACATCTTGCTGTCCCCGGTGGGTGAGGCCCAAAAGGTGCCTTGCGAGATGGTGAAAGATCGTGCGTCGTCCGGTGTCGTGTCCATACGTGATGCGAGTATGTATGACAGTATACCCTGTCGCCACTATTTTTACTAAGCACTTTTCGTGCTACCGTTGCGTGTATGGACAGCACGACACTGTGGGCCCCGCGTATCTATACTCTGTCCGGGTTCGTGCGAGAGGACATCCTGCAGGGTGCTGCGGCGCTCGACTTCGGGTGTGGTGGCCGAAAGCTCCCCGGCGCGGTGGGGATGGACCGGCTCACGCTCCCATCGGTCGATATCGTGCACGATGTGAACCAGCGCCCGTGGCCGGTCGCCGACGATTCGTTCGACCTCACGTTCGGCAACCATGTTCTGGAACATGTGGACGACGTGCTCGCGACGCTCGGCGAGTTGCACCGTATCACCAAGCCCGGCGGACGCGTGGTCATACAGGTGCCGTACTTTCGCTGCGTGGACGCGTTCAACGATCCGACACATGTGCATTTTTTCGCGACACAGACGCTCGACTACTGTATCGACGGTACGAAGCTCGCGCAGTATCGGTACACCGACTTTCTCTTTCGCAAGGTGGGCTTTTGGTACGGCTGGCCGCATCCGTCGAAGCATCCGCTGAAGCGCGCGCTCAAGTCGTTCATCGAGTCGCATCCGACGTTCTATGACCAATACCTCTCGCTCCTGCTACCGACCGAGTGCCTGACATGGGAGTTGGAGGTCATACGATAATATACATATATGAAGATCACGAAAGCGCTGACGTTCCGCGCATCATCCATCGGTGATTGTTTGATGGCGAAGTATCTGCTCGACAATGTACACGCCGAGTTTCCCGAGGCGCGCCTCGGTATCGTGATAGCGAGTCGTGGCGGCATGATCCGCGACCTGCTCGCGAACGCTCCCTACATCGAGGTCATCGAGACCAACCGTCGCGACATCCGTGGATTGTTCAGACTCTGGAGACACTTCCATGGGAGCGAACTCGTGGTGACGCAATACGCAGGCAAACACGGTGGGCGATTCGGCATGGCGAGCAAACTCGCCGCGCGTGTCTTGGCTCGTCGCGGTGGACTCGTCGGCTTCAAAGACGCTTCACGTTGGAACACTTTTCTGTATGACCACCTGCTGCCGGTGCGTCCTGACCATGCGGTCGCCGAACACGAGCGCGAAGCATTGCGTGCCGCAGGATTATCGGTGCTCGTACCATATCCGCAACTACGGGTGACCGCACAGCCAGCGGTGCTCGAACGATTTTCTCTCCAGTCTGGTCGCTACATCGTCGCGCACTTTTTCGCGGGTAACGCGGGGCGCAGTATCAGCCCGCAGAAAGCTCGAGAGCTGATCGAACACCTGCGAGCGCGCTTTCCTGAGACGACGATCGTGCTGAGTGGTGGCGCAGCCGACCAGGCGACGACACAGACGATGCTCGATGGTGTGTCGAACAGTGTGACGGTGGCGGGTAGTGCGTCGCTGCAAGATATGCTGCAGCTGATCAACTCGAGCATAGGCGTAGTGAGTGTCGATACCGGCATCGCACACATCACGGCGCAGATCGGCAGACCCCTAGTCGTCATGCGCACCTGTCTCGGACCCAACTGGTGGTTTCCCGAGCAGTATGGCGCTCGTGCAGCGCAGCAGTTCACGCGCGAGGACCTGTGCACGCCACATGTATCCAAGAACTATCCCGACTGCATCGACAAGATCGACATGCGCGCGGTCGCCGATGCCTGCAAGAATTCGTTCGTTCAACGAACCAGTGTCAGGTAGTCGTTCGCAAAGTACCTTCGCTTGTCTTTGTAGTGGTCCCAGTCGATCGACGACTCGCTCGTCACGATGTGGGGGACATCGCCGAACCAGGCGGCAAGGTTAGCGTACGAACCATTCTCGCCGATGACGACGCTGCAGTGGGCGAGCAGGAACAGGTTGGTCGGCTCGGGTTCGGGTGACACGAACGTCGTGTAGTCGGCGAACAGTTCGGCGGGTACCCCTTCGTCGGACACGATCACGAGCGCGACATCTTTTTTGTCGAGACGGCGCATGTCGAGATACTCTTCGATGATCGTACGGACCCTTGAGAGATGGACGAGGTATGTACCATCGGCAAAACCGGTATATGGTCGCTGTCTGACCTGCACACCAATGAGCGTGTGTGTTCGCGCGACAGGCGCGATGACCTGGTCGATCGTGTCTTGCACCTGTCGTGCCGGCTTGAACGCTTCGAGCAGTTGGCTGCGATACGGAGCGAGCCCCTTCGTGTGGCGAAACAACCATCCGTAGCTATACACCTGCTCACCTGTGGCAACTTTTTTCAGCAGGGTTTCGGAGAGTGGCAAGAAGGTTGGCGCGCGCCAAGCGGTGACACAGCACGTCGCGCATGAGCGAAAGATATAGCGAGCGTACAGAGCGTGCGCGACGCGCAGGAGTGGTATCGCGCGTGTGCATGTCGCGAGACGCGAAAAGAGTCTCGTCATCCGGGACTCGCGCGCGACCAATGTAAAAAAACGGTGGTGTGCGAAGAAGGATGGGTTGCGTACCACCACACCCGTCTCTATCCCATAGGCGCAGAGGTGCAGATAATTTTCAAGCTCGTGCGCGAACTCTTTGCATCCCGGTTTTGTTATAACGAGTTCTTGCATACGTGTTAGGTGAGTATGGTCCATTGCTTGCGTAGGAGGGGCAGGTTCCACGGCATGTTCGGTCGAGCGTAGCGGTGTATGAATCGCTTCTGGTTCGGCGCAGTGTAGTCGAGACAATCGACGAGGAACATGAACGACGAGTCCATGACGTTGATCTCCTGGGCGCACTCGATGACCGAGCAGTAGTCGAAGATGTTCTTCGTCAGCGCGAGGTCCGGTCGCAGTGCGGGGAGGTTCGACAATTTGGTCGGTGTCAGCGGGAAGCGCGCGTCTTCGTGGATGAACTGGTATGCGCCGGGTGCATGCAGCTTCTCCATCAGTGCTCGCTCCGCCGCGGCGTCTCGTTGGAGCAAGAATTTGTCCCATAGGTTCTCGATCGGTACGTTCGCGGATCGATACAATTGCTTTTCGTATTGGATACCGGACTCTTCGTCGAGCACCCGCACGTTGAGTACCCGGTCGTAATGATTGCGGGTGAGATGCATCGCGTTGCGCAAGCGGAAGCGCTGTATGTCCCGGTGCGACCGCACGCGCAGCACGGTCACGTTCGGTAGGTCGCGGTAGAGAGCGGAGACCGACGGGTAGTTCTGCTCTAGGCAAAAGACCCCGACCCGGTCGTGGGTGGTGGCGTACGTGCGCACGATACCGCTGCATGCGAGGTGGTCACCTAGACCGACAGGGTGGTACACGACGATGCTGGACATTGATTAGTTTTACACTATACTTCAAGCCAATGAAAGCCGCTGTCCTCGAAGCTATCAATGCGCCGCTCACGGTCGCGGATGTTGGTCTGACGGAGCTCTTGTTCGGTCAGGTATTGGTGAAGGTGTTGGTGAGCGGCATCTGCGGTTCGCAGCTCCAAGAGATCGGTGGCCACAAAGGCAACGCGGCGTTCCTCCCGCATCTCATGGGTCACGAAGGGTGCGGTATCGTCGAGGATATCGGTGCTGGCGTGACGAAGGTAAAAAAGGGCGATAAGGTCGTCATGCATTGGCGCAAAGGGGATGGTATCGAATCCGATTTTCCGTCCTACATCTTCAACGGCAAAGTCATCAAAAGCGGCAAGGTCACCACGTTCAGCGAATATTCCATCGTGTCGGAGAACCGCATCACGCCCGTCCCGCAGGATACACCGGAGGAGTTGTGCGCGCTCTTGGGATGCAGTCTCTCGACCGCGCTTGGCACCGTGAACTTGGAGGCGAATCTCAAGATGGGGGAAGGGATCATGATCGTCGGCGCAGGCGGGCTTGGGGTCAACCTCATCAAAGCGGCGAAGATGGTGAGCGCGTACCCCATCATCAGCGTCGATATCCATGATAGTAAGAAGGCGGTCGCCGAGCAGCTCGGCGCGGACCTGTATATAAACGGTAAGCACGAGTCGATCAAAGAGGCTCTCCATAAGGCGTTCGGCATAAAAGAAGTGGATGTCATCATCGACACCTCGGGGAGTCCGCGCAGCATCGAAGAGACGCTCCAACTTCTCTCTGGCACAGGACGCTTCATCATGGTCGGCCAACCCAAGCCCGGCGAGACGGTGGAGCTGAAGAACGCGAACCACTTCTTTGGCGGCAGTGGCAAGATGATCAAGGCGACGCAAGGCGGACAATTCTCGCCGAGCATCGAGATCCCGCGCTACATCAAGCTCTACCAAAGCGGGTTGCTCAATATCGACAATCTCATCACGCACCGTGTCCCGATCCACAAGATCAACGAGGCGATCGACCTGGTGCGCAAGGGCGAGGCGAGCCGTATCCTCATCGACCTGCAGCCATCGCCGCTCCTGCGCGCGTACACCAAGATGAGTTACATGCGCGCCGCCGAAGAGGAGATCGCGCAGCTGTACCTCAAGCACAAGATCATGAGCTTCGTACATTTTTATGTGGGACAAGAGGCGGTCGCGACCGGCGTGTGCGATGCGCTCCAGCCGCAGGACAAGGTGATGGGCAACCACCGTTCGCACGGACATTATCTCGCCAAAGGCGGCGACCTGCGCGCCATGGTGCGCGAGATGATCGGCAAGGAAGGGGGTGTGGCACACGGCAAAGGTGGCTCGATGCATATGATAGACAAGTCGGTCAATTTCGTCGGGTCGACGCCGATACTCGGGAGTGCCGTCCCGCTCGCGGCAGGGTCTGCGTTCGCGCAAGCGTACAACCACCAGCGCGGGATCTCGGTCGCGTTCGTCGGCGACGGGGCGTCGGAGGAGGGCGGCGTGTACGAGACGCTCAATCTGTCCGCACTGTTCAAACTCCCACTCTTGCTGGTGGTCGAGAACAATCTCTATTCGGTCAACTCCAAACTCAAGGATCGTCGCTCTCCCAAGTATGATGTCGAACACATCGTGACGGGGTTCGGCGTCCAGTACAAGAAAGCGGACGGCAACGACTACGAGGACGTGCTCGCGAAGGCGAAGGAGCTGGTCGCGTCGATCCGAAAGACCAAGACCCCCGCGGTCCTGGAGTGCATGACGTACCGACACATGGCGCACAGCGCCCCGCTGTTCGATGATGCACAGGGGTATCGCGAAGAGGATACGCCCGAAGTTCGATCGAAGAACGATAGTATCAAGCGTTTGCGACAGACGCTCCTTACCCAAGGTGTTACCGAAGAGACGCTCGCACAGATCGACACTGACGTGCGCGCCCAGGTGCTCGCAGCTATCGACGATGCACAGAAAGCCGCATACCCGAACGAACAAGAACTAACCACACACGTCTATGCCTGAGCGAATCATCAAATACACCGAAGCGCTGAAAGAGGCGACCGACCAGGCGATGGAGAAGGACCAGTCGGTCTTCGTCATCGGCCTTGGCGTCTCCTACCCCAACGGCGCGGATGGGACGACCGCGGGGCTGAAGGTAAAATATCCCGACCGCATACTCGACGTGCCGGTCTCGGAGAACGCGTTCACGGGCATGGCGGTGGGTGCCGCCATCAACGGACTGCGACCGATCGTGCACCATGGCCGCGTCGAGTTCGCGATGCTCGCGTACGATCCTATCTTTACCCAGGCGGCGAAGTGGAACTACATGTTCGGCGGCGGCAACCCGGTACCGATCGTCTTTCGTATCGCCCTTGGTCGGCAGTGGGGGAATGGGCCGCAACACACACAGGCGCTCCACGCGCTCTTTGGCAGTGTGCCAGGACTGAAGGTCGTCATCCCGTCGACACCCTACCTGGCGAAAGGTCTGCTCGCGTCCGCTATCGCGGACAACAACCCGGTCGTCATGCTCGAACCTCGTTGGCTGTACGGGACCAAACAGGCGGTGCCCGAGGAGTCGTACACGGTGCCGCTCGATGAGGCACGCGTGGTCGTCACGGGAGACATGGTCACGGTGGTGACCTACGGCGACGGACTCGTTGCGACGCTCCAGGCGCGCGAGCTGATCGGCACGCACGCGGGTGTAGAGATCATCGACCTCGTGAGTATCAACCCGATAGACTACGAGACCGTGTTCGCGTCGGTGAAGAAGACCGGCAGACTCATCACGGTCGATACGACGCACCGCGCGTTCAGCGTCGGCGCAGAGATCATCGCGCGCGTGGCACAGCACCACAACATCACACTGAAGGCCCGCCCCGTGTCGCTGTCGTGCCCCGACGTCCCGTGCCCCACCTCGACCGCCCTGACCGAGACGTACTACCCAACCAAGATAGACATCGCCAACGCTATCCTGCGCCTGTTCGGCAAGACCCCGCTCGCGACGAAACTCTCGTTCGAAGAGTTGCACCTCTCGCCGAACCACACGATAACGATCGAACCCTCGCCGATCCCAAGCACCGTACTCATGACCGTGCCCCCAGAAAAAGAGCACCCCCGACAGATCGAAGACGCCCCCACAGACAAGACCACAACACAACGCCCACGGTAACAAGGATGGATCGCTAAGGGTACCTTTGGTACAGGTGGTAGTTTGCCAAGTCTTCTCCATTAACTGTAAGAGAGATGGATTATGTACCTGTTGATAACTTTTTGGTTTGTTTGACAAAATATTTTTCCAATTCGCATTTTGTGTATTTTTAAAATAGCCTTGATCACGTTGAGCTTTCCAAAAGTATCTCGGATAAGCGATAATTCATTTATAAAGGTTTCTCGGGAAGAGAAGATTTTTTACAAGTAGCATATTTTTCTCCTACGTCTAATTTTTATTTGCAAAAATATTTTGTGCTTTATAGTTAGCCCAGTTTATTTGCGTAGAGGTGCGACACTAATTTTTTATTTTTATGTATTCACTGACATTCGCTGTTGGGTCGACAAGCTGTAACATCTTTAGAAAGGTTGTCGCGTTTTTGCTGGTTCTTACGTTTTTTGTAACGCCACTCGCTCCTGTGTTTGCGGATGATGTGGTAAGTCCGCCTGCGGCCGACGCATCGATCATACCCGACCCAACACCACCTGCCGCAGACGCAACCCCTCCATCGGATATGGGAGGCTCATTTACAGGAGGTGCGGTGCAAGGTATAGCCTCACAATCTGACTCTAATTCTTCAGACACAACGAGTGATACGAATACAGCACTCACTCCTGATGTTCAAAATTCTTCTTTGTCTGATTCGACCGCAACAGAAGACTCGAACGGTAAGACAAACACAAAAAGTAGCTTAAGTCCAATGACCTTGGGAACGAATGGGCAACCCACCGTATCTAATCCATCACTTTTTACATACCAAACCATATCACCCAAAGTAGATACAGCTTCAGGTGCTCTAACACAAGGGGTACCTTTGGATATCCCACCGGGGCGTAATGGTATGCAGCCAAGTTTGTCTCTGAACTACAATAGTCAAAACTTGGACGACAACAGTATCGTGGGGTATGGGTGGTCTCTCTCGATCCCGTACATCGAAAGAATAAATAAAATTGGATCGGACCAACTCTTTACGGACACCTATTTTAGTTCGTCTATAAATGGGGAACTTGCAAGCTCAACTTCAACATCGACACCTGGCGTGTATTACGCTCGAGTGGATGATGGAAGTTTTGTTAAATATGTCTGTTCAAATAATACGTGGACCGCATATGACAAGAATGGCACCCGCTACGAGTATGGCACCACCACGCAGTCACGACAATTTGACGTTGCCAGTTCGACCGCCATATCGCGTTGGTATCTCGAAGAAGTAAGAGACGTAAACGATAATTACATAAAATATAGCTATACCAAGGAGAATAATCAGATATTTCCCTCACAAATTTTATATACAGGACATGGTTCGACAGATGGTGTGATGAGTGTAAGTTTTTCGCTTGCTTCTAGTAGTGTTCCGTATGCAAGCTACAAATACGGTTTTCAAGTGATAACCGATAGTCGCGTGTCTGAGATCGATGCTCAGATGAACGGTCATGTTGTTCGAAAGTATGCTCTCTCATACTCGGTAGGGAATAATAATCATCGCTCACTTTTATCAAGCGTGCAGGAAACCGGTCAAAACATCGACGGTACCCAACTCACTTTACCAGCAATGACTTTTCAGTATGCAAGTACGTCAGTTACGTGGTCAAATGTGAATGGTTTTGGTCATCATGCCGACCAAGCAAATGTCTCCGCTGACGCTAATGGGGATGGTATAAACGATACCGCCATATCAGGTTCTGTTTCGTGCGGCGGGTCTCCTGCGTTTGGTATAGATGGTGTCGGCGTTACTCCACCCCCATCATATTCCTGGCATGTTTTGGTAATCCTACAACTGCTTATGAAAGTGGTACAAGATTTATAGATGTTAATGGGGATGGATATGCCGACGTTTTGCATAGTTACGTTAATCACGATGGTGCCACTTTATATTACAGCACAGGAAGCACAACAGGTGCGTATACGTTCACTTCCGTTGCGACTTCGACCTTGAACATACCTCCTGTGGCGGTATATTTTCCAGGAGCATATGCCACACTTACTGCTGGCCTCCTAGGAAACTTCAATGGAGATGGATATGTAGACTACGCATCAAATATTTACGAAGAGGGTTATGACGGTACCTATTTAGGGAATGGAAGTGGTTGGAGAACAAGTGACCTGTTCCCGACAGTTATGCCCATGCCTGACATTAATGGACCTATTTCTAACTCTCAACTCATAGATGTAAATAGTGACGGTCTAGATGATTGGGTGTATTCGGACAATAACAATACCTATTTTTGTCTGAATAATGGTACAGGGTGGGTCGGAAGAGGAGGCACCTGCTCTTCAGTTTGGAATCTTGCAACGTCAACCTATTACTACAACACAGGGAGTCATCAGTTTTTTGATCGAGGCATGCGGTTTATGGATGTTAACGGTGATGGATTGCCGGATTTTGTTCGCTCATACTATAGCCCCATTGCTGGAAACACACACGGAAATGCCGAAATTTCAAATGGATTTAATTTGGTCTTGTTAAATACCGGTTCAGGCTGGGCTACAAGTACCATAGCGCTTCCCACGTATGCGACTATATACGATCAATATGACACAGAAAGAAATAACGAGTATGTCGATTGGGATGGTGATGGGATACCAGATAATGAAAATATAAGGAACAATACCACCCGCCAAGACGTTCTTACTCAAATTACCTATCCCAAGGGTGGCAATACGCAGGTGTCATATGTCCCATCACCACAAACAGGCACGAATTCGCACATGCCCATGTCACTTCTGTTGGTGTCGAAAATCGTTACCAACGATAATGATGGAAACAGTACAGAAACGGATTATGCTTACAGTGGCGGTAAGCTGTATCTCAATGTCGCTGCTCCGCAGGACCGTAAATTTGCTGGTTTTTACACAATCACCGAAACACATCCAGACTATCTCTTGACCACGTATTATGACCAGGGTGATAGTGTTTCCGCTGGCGACGGTGAACAGGCTGACGGGTACCCACAGATTGGGCACGTTTTTCGCCAAGACACCAAGAAGACAGACGGAACTCTTCTGAAGCGTATTTTCAGTCGATGGGATACAACTGACGAAGGGAACGGTCGCTCATTCGTGTACCTATCGAAACACATGACCCAGGAATTTGATAGCTCGGGCTCCTCTCACAAAGATCATGCGGTCGAGTATACGTATTCCACCACGACGGGCGATTTGACACAGTCGATCGACCGGGGAGAGGTGTCGGGAAGTTCGGACGGTACCTATTCGGACGTAGGGAGTGATACAGTAATCAAAAACATAACGTATGCGACGAATGCCAGCACAACGCTGGATGTGATCGACGATATAACTCTTACGGACGTGGGTAGTACAAAAATAATGGAAACGCAGTATCTCTACGACAACCTCTCTTTTGGATCAGTAGGTGCGGGTAATCGTACCCAAGAAAAGAATTGGATATCGGGTAGCTCGTACGCGAGTACCACCAGAGCGTACAACAGCTTTGGGCTCGTGGGTACGACGACTGATGCGCTCGGTAATCTGACGAAGTATGTGTATGATGCTCTCAACTACTACCCAGCGTCGACAACGAACGCACTCAATCAGACTTCGCAGGTGTACTACGACTACGCGAGCGGGAAGGTCGCAACAACGACAGACCCAAATGGCCTCACGAATGTGAACGTGTATGATCCCGTGGGGCGTCTGGTGCAGGTCAAACAGCCAGACCAAACTTCATCAAGCACATTGGTAGTGAAGACCGACATCGCGTACACGGACAACACATTCCCGTCATACACGCTCACCACGAACCGTTTGTCTTCGGCAAGTAGTACCACGGCGTATGAATATTTTGATGGGCTTGGGCGCACGATACAGACGAGGACTCAAGCGCCAGGGAACAATACCTACGTGGTCAAGGATACGGTGTACAACACCGCCTCGCTCCTGTCGAAAGAGTCGTTGCCATATTTCGCCTCAAGTACCGCGTACACGTCGCCGACGGCAAGTAGTTCGCTCCTCACCACCTATACATATGACTCGCTCCAGAGAGTAAGTACTGCGGTCAATGCGGTCGGCACGACTGGCTATGCGTACCTGCCGTGGCACACCGTGATAACTGATGCGAACGGGAATGTAAAAGATTTGTCGAACGACGCGTTCAGTAACTTAGTCACCGTGGTCGAACATAGTACTGCCACGTCGTCTGCAACCATCACGTATATCTATGATCTTAACAACAACCTTACCAAGGTCACGGACGCTAATGGGAACGTACGCAATTTCACATATGACGGCCTCAATCGAAGACTCACGGCCGAAGACCTTCATATGGTGGGTGATGGGACATTTGGGAGTTGGTCGTACTCCTACGACACCGCCGGCAATCTCATACAACGAGTGGACCCGAAAAGCCAGACGGTAAACTTCACCTACGATGCGCTCAACCGTTCACTGACTGAAGACTACACAGGGCAAGCGGGTACAGAAGTCACCTATACCTACGACTCGTGTATGAACGGTATCGGGCAACTGTGTGTTGCGAGCACTACCGCATCGAGAATTGCATATACCTACAATCCGATTGGACTCAAGAGTGGTGAGTCCGAGTCTGTCGTGGGTACGAGCACAACGTTCGTTACACAGTACTCATATGATCGCCAAGGTAATCAGACGCTTATAATCTATCCAGATAGTGCTCAAGCGCAATACAATTTTAATAGCGCAGGATTACTTGATTCAGTATGGGAAAAAGAGAACGGCGGGTCGTCTAAAATACTTGCGATGTACTCTGGATATATTCCGACAGGTCAATATACACAAGTGATCACTGGGTCTGGTGCTACTACAACATACACGTACGATCCTACCCAGTTGTATCGCTTGACAGCAAAGCTGTCATACGCGGCTGCAACAACAACGATCGCACAGAATAACCCAGTACAAATTCTCGTGGTTGCAGGTGGTGGCGGTGGCTCAGGTGCAAATAACGGTAATGGTGGCGGAGGTGGAGGTGCTGGCGGGGTCATAAGCAGTTCTTCGATAAGTATCCCGCCTGGAGCCTATACGGTGACGGTCGGAAGCGGCGGAGCCGGAGGACCCGCGACGGTTTCTGGTAATGGCTCGCAAGGAGCTACGAGCTCTATCGGCATTCTGGTCTCTGCGGCTGGCGGAGGATATGGCAGCGCAACAGACGGGTACGGTCACTCACTTCCTGGTGGAAGCGGAGGGTCTGGTGGCGGAGCTGGAACAGGGTATATAACGGGTGGAGTAGGAGGAAGTTCTGTCAATGGGGAAGGGAATTCCGGTGGTGCAAGTACCGGGGTTGGTAATGCCTCGGGCGGTGGCGGAGGGGCAGGCTCAAGCGGCAATAATGCAACCGTGAGTGGATATGGTGCAAATGGTGGTACTGGTATACAGAGTAGTATTACAGGTATAGCAACATATTATGCGGGAGGTGGTGGAGGCGGCGGAGGGCTCGTGGGAGGCACAGGCGGTGTGGGAGGCGGTGGCAACGGAAGTGGAAGTTACAGTGGAGGTGCGGGGACTCCGAATACCGGTAGTGGCGGAGGTGGCGGAAGTCCGAATAATGGGCCTGGCGGCGTGGGCGGGTCTGGCATCGTCATCATTCGATATCCTACGGCGAACGCCGCTGACTATACTTGTGGCGGGACAGCCTCCACCTCCGGTGTTGATACTATCTGCACGTATACCATGGGCGGTACATTCACGGTAACGAACACGTTCGCGACGAGTACCCATTATACAAAGACGCAGGATCTACATTACGTCTATGATCCAAATGGTAATATCATTTCTCGTACCGACAACTCTGACCTGGCGAACGGTCAAATGGTTGTGTATACCTACGATGGTCTTAATCGTCTTCTATCTGCATCGACTGCTATTGTTGGAAATGGAGCCTTCAACCAAACCTACACTTATGACTCGCTGGGCAATATCACCAGCGGCCCTTTGGGTAGTTATCTCTACACGGGCAACACAGGCTCCAACTATGCGAATCCAGATGCGGTGACTGCGCTCACGACCTTCTCGACCTCGACCATGGCGGGTGGTGTCTCGACCTCGACTGTTGTGTGGGGTGCTACGTCGACCAGTACGAACGCTGGCTACAACGCTGGCCCGGTCACCAAGACGTGGACACAGACTGTGGCGACCAGTAGTAGTATGCTCGTCCTGTATGCAGACATCTGGCAGGATGTCGGAGGCACTGGCACCATCACCTCTGCCACATGGAACGGCGCGTCGTTCACCAAAGCGACCTCTACTCGCATGGTCGGCATAGCGTCGGAGGTGTGGTATCTTGTCGCCACAACGACTGGCTCTAAGACGGTGTCGGTGACGGTAACGGGTGCTACCGACGGCTTTAAGCTCGCGGTCGCATCCTTCAGCGGTGTGGCCACCGTATCACCGATCGAAAAGGTCGCATCTGCGACCGGCCTTAGCGGCAACCCGACCATCAGTCTCTCCAATGTTACCGGTGGAGACCTCGTGACCGCCACGCTTTCACGTTACTCGACGGTCGACGCGACGACCAGTCGCACTTCGCTCTACAAAGACCTCACTGGCTCGATATTCGGTGCCGCCAGCTACCAGGTAGCAACCACCACCAGCACTTACTCCGACACTTACACTGGCGCAACCAGCCAAGACTGGTCGATGCTCCTGGTAGCACTTCGGGCGGCCACAACAACCGCCGCTGGAGGCACTGCGACCACGACCGCCACCACCACGCTCACCTACGACCAAAATGGCAACCTCCTGAGCGACGGCACCAACACTTACGCCTGGGACTACAACAACCGCCTCATCCAGTCAGGCAACGGCCTGGCCACCTCCACCTACGCCTACGACTACCAAGGCAATCGCATCAAGTTCACCGAAGGCACCATCACGACCATCACCCCTAACACGCTCTACAACGTCCAACTCGGGGGAGTAGGCACCACCACCAAGCACATCTACGCGAACGATCTCGACCTGGCAACGATTGAGAATACCAGCGCCACCAGTAGCGGGGGAGGCACGACCACAGCTACCTCCACCCCCACGTTCGTCCAAGGGAATATCGATAGCACCATAGGTTCCGTCACTTTCCCCAACCCTGTCACCCAAGGCGACCTCGTCGTTGTTGCGGTATCAGTCTTCGGCACCACCTTCCCCGCAAACGACATCACCGACTCCAAGGGCAACACCTATACCAAGATCAACGAAGCAGTGAACACCACCAACGGTGGTGACCACGTCGCCCTCTACTACGCGAAGAACGTCACGGGAGGCTCCTCCTTCACCGTGACCTCCGCTACTGCCGCATCCATTGCAGTCCAAGAGTACTCAGGCGTTGCGACATCCTCACCACTGGACAAAATAGCGTCCAGTACGGGAGCAACGGGCTACCCGAACCCCGGCAATGTCACCACCACACTCGGCAGTGAACTCTACGTAGGAGCCGCATGGAGCGCCACTACGGGGGACACCTGGACACCCGCCCCCAGCTACACCGTGCGCCAACACCAAGACGACAACGACACCCACGAGCGACTCGCGACCGAGGACACGACCATAACCACCGCTTCAACAACAGCAGCCAAACTCACCACCACAACCAGCGGACCCTGGGCCGCAGTCATGGCGACGTTCAAGCCACTAGTTACTACATCAACCACCGGCGGCACCACCACCGCAACCACCACCGTCCGCTACATCGCGACCGACAATCTCACTGGCTCCAACATCATTACTGACAGTGCGGGTAATGTCATCGAGACGCTTGATTACTATCCGTATGGACAAACCAGACTCGACACGAAGGCAGGCGCCTACCAAGGGGAGAAGCGCAAGTATGCTGGCACTGAGTATGACGCGGGTAGCGGTTTAAACTACATGCAGGCCCGATATCAATCGCCAACTCGCGGTCAGTTTATTAGCGAAGACCCGGTATTCTGGGAGACTCAGCAAAATCTTTCTGATCCTCAAAGTCTTAACTCATATTCCTATGCAAATGACAATCCAATAAATAAATCAGATCCAAACGGGAGATGTGCAGGTCCTGCTGTAGTTATATGTATCGCAGCTGGAGTAGGATTTGTTGCTGGAGGCGTTAGCCAATATGGTTCCGATGTATTAGGCAATATCAACCAAAATGGGTTAAGGCCAAGTGATTTTTACTCAAACCTTTCTTCGCCTCAAGATTATGCACGTAGTGCTGTGACGGGTGCCGTGGTTGGTGCAAGTTCTGCGACCGCAGGTATATTGGGAGCCGGAGCTGTTGCTGTTGGTGTCACAGCAGGAGCAGCTAACTTTGTTACCACTGCTGGAGTAAACTACATTACAAATAAGCAGACTAACTACGGGACCCTTGCTTATCAATCTGTAGTGACTGGAGTGACAGGAGGAGTATTAAAGGGTACTGTTCCGGGTACCCCAGGAAGGCTTCCAAGTTTTGGCTCCACTGCGTTCTATACAGGATCACACACTACCATGAATGGAGCACAAGAATTTGTAGGAGTAGGCACACAAATGGTAGCAACTGGTTTTGTTGCTGCCGTGGCTGCTTCAAATAGTTCTAAATCAAGTACATCATTCGGATCGTTCTCATCTACACCTTCGACCAATCCATTTGGTGTTGCAAACTCAACTCCAAGTATAATAACTAAGAAACAATAATCATGAACACCTACAAACCGCAACCAAGTTTAATAAGGGGCATTTGGACGATATTTGGAGTATTCTTTCTTGCCTTTTTTCTCCTTGGAATAACTTCCGGGACAGCTACGGTGGAGAGTATGGTAAAAGGAATGTCCTTTGCGCTTATTCTCTGTCTAATTATTCCAGTTCTGTCATCTTTTGCCCGTATTACAATTTTTGATCACAAATTAAGAGCGATTAAATGGATTTCTAGCAAGACTATTGAAACTTCAAAAATTCAATCTGTTAAATTTCGTAAATCATTTGTTGGAATGCTCACAGATATTAGGGTTAGTTATATTGATGAGAGAGGTGTGGTACGCGAAAGTATAATTGGGACTTTGGAAGCGTATGGAAATAAAGCAACCTCTAAAATTCTTAAAGAACTTACACAATTAAATCCTAGAATTACTCTTGATCAGAAAGCAGAGCATCTAGTTTCTAACCAATAAACATATCAAGTGTTAAAAATTATTTTTATATTAGCTTCAATCAGGAAGCGGATAATGGGGAGGCGTCCGTTTAATTTGAAAATTGTGTGGTGTAGTAATTGGTTCCCGCTATGCTGCACAGTATTCGCATAGCGGATGGAGATTAACATTAGACCACAAGAAATCGTGATTAAACGGACGCCTCCCCATTTCCCATTTCCGACCGCCCTGACCGAGACGTACTACCCAACCAAGATAGACATCGCCAACGCTATCCTGCGCCTGTTCGGCAAGACCCCGCTCGCGACGAAACTCTCGTTCGAAGAGTTGCACCTCTCACCAAATCACACGATAACGATCGAACCCTCGCCGATCCCAAGCACCGTACTCATGACCGTGCCCCCAGAAAAAGAGCACCCCCGACAGATCGAAGACGCCCCCACAGACAAGACCACAACACAACGCCCGCGGTAACACTGTTTCCAACGAGACGGAGGCGACAACGTATAATTTAAAATCGGGTTGTTGACAGGTTGATTCATTTTGTTATCTTGTATTTCGGCACCTTGAGGAGGAACGAGTGTTCGGTCAACAGAGTCCTGTGCGTATAGCGACCCTCAATCTCGGTCGTTGTTTGGGGAAGGATCCGTACGACGTGTCACCGACACTCGCGTGGGTCAAGGGAGTGGGGAGCGGTGCTATTTCGCCGCCTGCGCATGTCCTGTGTCTCCAGGACGTGCCGGCTTCAGTGCTTGGCTACCTGTGGCAGTTTCAGTCCATTTTTGTGCCCATGACCGACCATCTCATCTTCGGTCGGCGTGAGCCGGTGGGGATCGCGATCGTCTCAACCTTCCCGCTGGTGGATAGAGCCCTCCGTTTCACCCATGGAGATGGGATCCTGCGAGATTTGCAGGGTGTCGGTAACGACAACCAGCGCATCGAACCGAGTGAATTGGCTGACCAGCTCGTACTCGAGACCGAGAGTCGCGTGGTGCTCGCTGCGACCGTCATGCTTCATGATGGCCGCACTATTCGAGTCGCGACTCACCACGGGTTCTGGACTCGTGGTGGTGTGCATACGGATCTCCAGAGAAGAAGTACGGGCATTCTTGGGAGATTCTTGCACACCCAAGGCATGCAGCATGGTGGCGTCGTCTTCGCAGCCGACACCAACACTGATCGAGGTGGTGAGGTGATCGCAAGTTTGCAGGAGTGGGATGGGCGCGACTTTTTGCCCGCAGAGATACAAACAACTCTCGCACCGCACCATCCTGCCGCGAAATTCGGCGCCAAACCGGACCGTATCATGGTGTTTTCGGGCGCCAAAGGTTATCCGTTCAGTGTCGAGAATTTTCGTCTCGACTTCTCGCCCGGCAGTGACCACGGCATGCTGATTGGCGACATCGTCTAGATCGTTGTGCAAGTAACGATCCCCAAGGAGCGACATGCTTCTTGGGGATCTTTTTGTGGGCGTACAGAAAGGTTGTTGTGTCGCGTATGGCGAAGAGGCGAGAGTGTGGTAGGTTGGAGGCAGTTGTTCCGAACACGTGTGTCGTTATGGAAAGGAGATACCTGTATGCGACCGAGCATCGATGCGCTCGTGTCTGTTGCCTATACAGCGGGAGGGCGGGGGGACCGTGCGGCGGCCGATGCGGCACTGCATCATGCACAACTGATTCTGAGTACGGTCGTGCACCACTCGAACATGATGATCGCTAAACGACGGGCACGCGACCTGCGTGGTCAAGCGCGTCTGGATGCCTTGACCGAGGCGTCCGACCACGCACGGCGAGCGTACCATGGTGCGCAGATGCTGTGCGACGTGGTCGACATGCTACGGATGAGTCTCCAGTGGAGCGGCATCCTGGTCGATGTGGGCCAGATGTCGTATGCGATCCACGTACTACTTGAGTCGCTTGAGGTCGCACACAAAGCGCCACCGCAGGCGAGAACTCGTCAGTTCCAGTGCCTGCACGAAGCGATCGTCTCCCGTGTTGCTTGTCTAATCGACCGGTGGGTCGCGGGAGGAGAGGCGGCACCGCACATGGTGCGTCTCTGGGTCAAAGCACTACGGCGTATCGGGGTCACTCTGACGCTCGCCGAGAGAGTTCCCGTGCGTGCACGACGGTCTCCTGACGCGGAGGCAGCCGAATGAAACAGTGCGAACGATATAAAGCCTCCGCTCCGTGCGCGAGGCTTTTTTGTATGCAACTTTTTGTCGGCAGGCGGTGTAGTATTATGTATCGCGTACAGGTATATATAGTATATGCAGGACATCGTACTAGTGTTCGAGTTCGACCAGATCGACGAGATCGTGTCGTTCGTGCAGGCGGCCCCACAGCCGCCGCGTCTTGTCGCGTGCACGTTCTGGATAGAGCGAGAGTTAGCGAAGCGCGGGGTCGCGTACGAGTCATTCTCGAAGTGGAGACTCTCCGACGAGGAGCGCGCGTTCTGGATGCGAAAGGTGGAAGATATCGCGCATCAGTGGTACCGGCTACCGGAGCTCGCGTTCTTTACCCACCGCGGTATCCAGCTTGCCGAAGCGGCCGAACCGGCGGTCGACGGGTATCTCCAGCACCTCTTGTACTATTTCGCGCCGCTCAAGAAGATGATCCAAGAGTCGGGGCCGGGCGTGCGGGTGGTGGTGCCACACGTGCGGGGCAGTATCCCCGTGTCGGGGGGGATGTTCACCGCGTTCGAGCTGTACGCTATCACGGACATCGTCCGTTTTCTCGCGCGCGACGGCGCCTGCGTGCTCCAAGAACTCGGCACGCCGCCGCCCGGTGCCGTGTTGCCGTTCCCGCCGCAGTCGAAGGTCGTCAAGCTGTTGCGTGTATGGAATCTTTGTATGCGTCTCTTCGTACCGCGCAAACCGCTGAAGTTGTTCGCCAGCGAGAACTGGTACCACATAGCACCCTTCATGCAAAAGATGGATGATGTCGAGTTGGTGCTCATGGATCGCAGCGAGGTGCGCCACATACCTAAGCTCCAACTGCTTAAACATCGCATACGCCTGATCCATCCGATCGACATACAGACCACGGCGCTGCGAAATGCGGCACGGGAACGACAACAGGCGTTCAAAGCACAGTGGGCCACGGCGCGCGAGGCGGTCGCGCGTATGCCGGAGTTCCAGTTCGAAGGCGAGTCCCTGTGGCCGCTTGTCGCGCCCGCGTTCGACTTTTTTGTCGGTGAGTACGCGCAGCGTCTGGTGTACGATATCGATGCGCTTGCGGCGATATTCACCAAAGAGAAGATCCAAAAGGTGGTCTTGCGCGCGAGCGTGAGCGGTCATCAACCGCATTTTTATCTCGCGGCGAAGGTTGCGATGTCGCTCGATATCCCATCCATAGAGCTCCAACATGCGGGCGCGGTGCTCGACCCCGACTGGGTACCGTCTCGACTCGAGTCGTCCTACCTTGCCTCATACGGCTCGCTCATGCGAGACATCTATGTGCGCAATCACGGTTACGAGCCGGACCGTATCCGCGCGATTGGGTCGCCGCGCTTCGATCGATACAAAGAGGTGCCCGTCTTGCCCCGGGAGGATCGTGATGCGGCGGTTCGTGCGCTCGGGCTCGACCCAGCCCGACCAGTCGTGCTGGTCGCGACACCGGGGGACCAACCCGCGTTGATACCGCACGTGTTCGACACGTACGACAACGCGCAGTTGTTCGCCACGATGGCAGGGATGCAACGCGCGCTCCCCGACACACAGGTCGTGTTCAAGTTCCGCGGCACACAGAGTTGCACACCGCTTCATCGAGAGTACATCAACGAAGTGTTCGATGGAGAGAACTATGCGATCGTCGGCGATGACCTGTTCTTCCGCATCCAAATGAGCGATATGGTATGTTCGAACAACTCATCCGCGATGTACGAGACGATGATAGCGCGCAAGCCGCTCGTGCTCTTTCCGTGGCGAAGCAGTGACCCGCACCTGCCTATCTACACCAACGCTGCGCCCGCCGTGTTCGACCCGTCGGCACAGGCGGCAATCGCGAAGCGGATACTCACCGAACCCGCGTATGCGGCCGAGTTGGTGGCGCGCAGCAGCGCCTTTATCCGAGACGGATATTCGTTCGACGGACATGCGTCCGAGCGGATGACCGCACTGTTGCGAGAAGACCTGCTCGTATATACGTCACTATGAACATTCTCGCACAGCAGGACATCGGTGATACGGCTTGGGACGCTTTTTGCGCTACCTCGCCGGATGCGTGGCTGCGACATACGCGAGCATTCATGGCACTGAGTCTGACGCTCGACCCACACGCTCGCGACTATTCCTTTGGTGTCATGCGAGACGGCGCACTGGTCGCGATCGTGCCGCTCATGTGCCAAGGTTCAGAGGGACAACGCGAGTTCAAAATGGGTGGGACGCCGGTGCCGTACCCCGCGCTCGCCCACGACGTGACTCCCGAAGAGCGCGCGGACATTCTCAAGGTGATCTTTGACGAGGTCGCTCGGCTCGCGAAAGTGAATGAGGTCCATGCGGCGACTATGTTCGTCGATCCGCTCGCTGCGTCGTCGCCATCGCTTCGCGAGAATCCGCTCGTGCCATTCGGGTTCGACGACACATCCATCACGACCACATGTGTCGACCTTCGCAGGGACGAGAAAGAACTTCTTGCTGCGATGGCAAAAGGGCACCGCTCCGACGTACATTTTGCCCAAAAGGCCGGGTACGCTATCTCGTGTTTCGACTCGCGATCGTTCACGCACGAGCTGGCGCAGATGTACACGAAGATATACTTCGCGGCGGCAGGGAAGGAGGTCGGCGCACCACTGCGCTGGGAGAAGACGTTCGACCTGGTGCGCCGGGGCGACGCGTTCGTCGTGTTCGGCTCACCAGCCAACGGCGGAGAGTATGTGTCGTGTGCGATGGTGTTCGCCTACAAGAAGTCTGCCTACTACGCCCAGTCGGCGCTCCTACCCGACGCCCGCTTCGCCTACCGCGGGCTCGGCCACTTGATGCAGTGGGAGATCATGCAACGCCTGCGACAGAACGGCTTCGAACAGTACGACATCGGGTGGCAAGAAAAACCCGAAGACAGCACCCCAAAAGAACAAGCGATAGCCCGCTTCAAACGCCTCTTCGGCGGCACCCTCCTGCCGATGTATCGAGGTGTGAGGACTTGGTAACGATATGTTCGAAAACATGGGGTGCGTAGTGAGTAGTATTTTTTACCTAAAGGATTTATGATTGCTCCATGAGTTCAGTAGCGATAGTGCGACAGATTCTCAAGCAGCCTGTGGTGCTTGTGGTCGATATGTGGGCGTGGTTGGCGAGATACTCATTCCCCCCCCCAGTAGTTGCACCTGGCAGACAAAACTGAACCATCTCCGCAATCGATACGAGATCGATACGACGAACTATTTTAAAAACACCATCACGAGCGGCATGACCGTGGTGGATGTCGGTGCTAACCTTGGATACTTTACTCGGCTCGCGTCTTCGTTGGTCGGTCCGACGGGCAATGTGTACGCGTTTGAGCCGGATGCGAACAATTTTCGTTTGTTGAAAAAAAATACGAAACATCTAACAAATGTGCATATTATGCAAAGCGCGGTCTCGGATACGGACGGGACCGCTACCTTCTATCTGTCGAGGAAAATGGGGATGCACTCTTTGTTGGAGAACAAAGACGAAGGGCGGCAGGTGGTGGTGCCCTGTACCACTCTGGATAAACTTTTTCAGTCGACGGATATCCATTTTATAAAGATTGATGTCGAAGGTGCGGAGACACTGGTTTTTCAAGGGATGCCGAAACTGCTCCAGCGAAAGCCAGTTATCGTGTTCGAATACAATCCGTGGGATTCAAAACCTCTTGTAGACGAATTAGCGAAAACACACTCAATCTTTAAAATTGTGCCAGGCGGCACGCTCGAAAAAACGACGACTGAGGAGTCGCGCCTTGATGGCAAAAAAGGAACCAATCTTGTGCTTGCCGACTAACTTCTTTTTGAGCAGCTTAGGGTCTGTGTCCAATACTCTGCGACTTTTGACTCGGTGGGGGAGTTATACTAGTGTATGGCTATGAAAACACCCAAGACTATCAAGATAGGGAAGCGCACCATCGGGCCGGGGTATCCGGCGTATATCATCGCGGAGGTAGGCTCCAACTTCGATGGGAGTCTCAAACGTGCCAAGCAGCTCGCGAAGCTCGCCAAGCAGTCGGGTGCCGATGCGTACAAGATCCAAAATTTTTCCGCGCCAAAGATCGTCTCGGACAAGGGCTTCAACACGTTCGACAAGATCTCTTACCACGCGAAGTGGAAGGAGTCCGTCTTCGACATGTTCAAGAAGTCCGAGTTCCCGCACGAGTGGGTGCAAGAGCTCGCGGACTACTGCAAGGAGATCGGTATCGACTTTTTCTCCAGCCCCTATGACCGCGAGGCGGTCGATATGCTCGAGCGGGTCGGCGTACCGGCGCACAAGCTTGGGTCTGGCGAGATCGACAATCACGAGTTCCTCACCTATGTCGCCAAGACCAAGAAGCCGATTATTGTCGGTGTCGGTGCCTCGACCATGCAGGAGGTGGGTGCGGCTATCAAAACGATCCGCAAGGCGGGTAACGAGAAGATCGTCATCCTCCAGTGCGTGACCAACTATCCGTCGCCAGTTGCCGACGCGAACCTCAAGGCTATGCACTCGATACGCGACACGTCCGGTGTCCTGGTTGGCTACTCCGACCACACGATTGGTCCGGACGGCGGTGGCGATGACCCGCTGGGTGGGCTCACGGTCCCGATCGGTTCGATAGCGATGGGCGGCTGCATGATAGAGAAGCACTTCACCGACGACCACACGCTACCCGGCCCCGACCACCACCTCGCCATGGAGCCGGACGCGTTCGCGAAGATGGTAGAGAGTGTCCGCGCGATGGAGCGCGCGCTTGGCGATGGTATCAAACGCGTCATGCCGTCGGAGAAGCAGACCGTCATCATCCAACGTCGCGGCATCTACGCGATGCGCGACATCGCGAAGGGGGAGAAGATCACGCGCGACATGGTAGAATTCTTACGACCCGCGACTGGCCTGCGCCCCGCTGAGACCACGAAGGTACTTGGCAAGCGAGCGAAGAGTGCGATACCGGCTGGCAGCGCGCTTCGTGCTCATGACATCCGATAATCACCGCACCATCATCGCCATCATACCCGCCTATAACGAGGCGGGCACCGTTGCTGATATCATTCGGCGCACGCTCCCACACGTGTCGAAGGTGATTGTGGTCGACGACGCGTCGACCGACGCGACGGCACAGGTTGCGCGCACTGCGGGCGCGACCGTGTATCAAGAGCCGATCAATCGCGGCTATAACTCCGTCCTCAACACCGGCTTTACCTTGGCCAAACAAATGGACGCCGACATCATTATCACGATAGATGCGGACGGCGAGCATAGGCCCGAGGACATACCAAACATGCTGGAGCCGATCCGCGCCGGGCGCGCGGACCTAACGGTCGGTGCGCGTAGCTCCTTTCCGCAGCTCGCCGAATACATCTACTCTTTCTACTCGCGGCTGCGATTCGGCATCATCGACCCGCTGTGCGGTTTCAAGGCGTACACAAGGAAGGTGATCGAACAGTCCGAGCGTTTCGACACCCGTCGCTCGGCCGGGACCGAGATGACCTTCACCGCTATCCACCGCGGCTTTCGTGCACAGAACGTCCCGATCCCGTTTTTGATACGACAGAACGACACCTCCCGCTACTACTCGCGCCGTTTCTACGGCAATATAAAAATTCTACGAGCCATGTTCTCCATCATGTTCGCGACGCTTGGTCCGCGTAAGAGTAAGAACGGATAAGTATGTCGGCACAGGACACACCCCTCGGAGTATCTGATCCGCATAAGCGGATACTGTGGAGCGCGAACGATGCCGGTGGCATGAACGCGATCGTGTGGGTTGTCAAAGCGTTGCTGGACCGACACGACCAGGTGGTCGGCATCGCGACTGGTCCCGCGCTCGCGATCGCTCGCCAACATGGGTTCGAGGTGCAGGATGCGAGCGCATACACACCGGAGGAGCTGCAGGCGGCAGTGTTGGCGGCGCGGCCGGATATTTTTTTGGCGGGTACGAGCGCGGGCGACACGATCGACAAGAAGATCTTTCGGCTCATACCGCACGTACCTTCTGTATACGTGCTGGATTTTTGGTCGAACTATCGTCTGCGCTTCTCGACCGCAGGCGACGAGCTCGGGTATCTACCGACCGTCGTGTGCGTGATGGACGAACTTGCACGTCTCGAGATGCTCGCGGTCGGACTCGACGACGCATTGTTGTGTGTGACGGGTAACCCGCACGTCGAGCACTTTACCCAAGGGATCACACGCGACCAGGAGGATCCGCACCTGCTCCTGTTCGTCTCTCAGCCAGTACGAGAGGTCGACGGGATGGGGTATGGGTTCGATGAATACGTGGTGATCGAACATTTGCTGCGCGCACTACGAAAGTTGCCGGAGCAGTTTCGGTTGTCTATCCGCTTGCATCCCAAGGATGATCCGCACAAATACGATTCATATCTCGATGCGCGCGTCGCCCTTGCCCAAGCAGACACACTCGAGGAGGCTCTCTCTCGGTCGGAGTGTATCATCGGGATGTTCTCGCCGGTACTCATCCAAGCCCGTGCGGCAGGGAAGTATGTACTGAGCTATGAGCCGGGGATCACTGGCGGTGACCCGCTTGCGACGAACCGTCTGGGGCTCACGACCAAACTTTCGACCGAGGACGAACTCCAGTCCGCGCTCGCCATATATGCGGCAGGTCAGCGTCCACCAACCGCCCTCGACATCTCCACCATCTGGCCCCGCGGTGCCGCCGAAAGGATCCTGCAGGTCATAGATTCTCTTGTTTGCTCAAGTGACACTGTGCTATAGTATCGGTATGAAAAAACAAGGCGTACATCTGATAGTGCAGGCGCGTATGGGTTCGAGTCGTTTGCCGGGGAAGATACTTATGCCGTTCATCGGCGAGTATTCTCCGCTGGAGTGGATCATCGCGAGAGGTCGGCTTTCGAACTATGTCGACCGGGTCATCATCGCGACCTCCACCAACCCCAAGGACGACGCCACCGAGGCGTTGTGTAAGAAGGTCGGCTGCGACGTGTACCGCGGTAGCGAAGACGATGTGCTCCAGCGATTTGCCGAAGCGGTCCACGCGTTCGACACACAGATCATCGCCGACTCGACAGGGGACAATCCCTTCTTCGACCTTGCGGTCATGGACCACATGGTCGAGATATATGAGGAAGGGCAGTTCGACTATCTGAACAGTCATCCCGGCGGCTTGCCGGTCGGCACGGGGACCCAGGTCTTCGGCCGTGCCGCATTCGACCGTGTCGCGGCAGAGGCGACCGACCCGTACGACCACGAGCATGTGACGCCATACTTCTATCACCATCCCGAACTCTTTCGACAGCGCATCGTCGAGCCGACCGTGGTGCACCCGTTCGCGCCGCAGGCGCGACTGACGCTCGACACGCAGCAAGACCTAGACCTCTTGCGAGCGGTCGCCACCGGCATGGGCTTTACCCAACCCGAGGACCAGCCGACCACGAACGAGATCCTCGACTATCTGCAAGCCCACCCCGAGGTCGCTGCCATCAACAAAGACATCGTCCAAAAGACGTTCCCGAAGGCGTAACAGCGTTCCATAATCGTACCAGCCGCTTTTTGTGTCCGTGTCAGGATATAAAATCTTGACATATGTGCCATGTCACATTAAAATCTAATCTGGCTGGACTTTCAGAGTAACAACAAACAGTTAGGAGACTGACATGCTTTCTTCGGTTCCTCCGAGCGTGGTAAACGCCGTGCTCGCTTGTTTTCCCGAAAGGGAGATCGAAGACGTTAAGGTGCTTGCCGGAAGGTCGCACGTGAATTATGCGTTCACGTTCGCCGATGGGGGTGCCGGCGTGCTTTGCCGTGAACAGCAGAATCCCGTTCCCCATCTTGACGCATACTTTGGCGGCGAGTCATCGTTGCGACGACAGCTTGCGGTGCTGGGTCTGTTGCGTGAGGCTGGCATTCCTGTTCCCGACGTGTACCAAGGCGACGAGAGTGCACCGCGGCCATACGCTCTGTTGAGCTATCTGAACGGTGTGACGTTCGCCGAGTACATGAAGTCACGGCAGCATCACCTGCCCGACTTCTTTAACGCACTTCGTAATTTGGGTCACACCCTGTCGGCGACGCGCAGTATATTGTTCGATCGGTTCGGCGATATCCAGCCGGACGGCATCGGCAACGGCAGTACCTCGCTCGCTGAACGTGTCGCGCACATCTTCGAGCGTCACTGGTCCCATGCACGACTCACCACCTACTTCACGGAAGATGAACAGGTGGAACTGCGGGCATGGGTGCGCGCGAGCGTCGACGGTCTGCGACACTGGATCGCGGCACCTCATTTGGTGGTCTATGACCAGCATTCGCGGAGCCTCTTGGTCGACCCGAGTACGGGTAAAGTGAGCGGCATCTTCGATGTTGAGTTTGCACAGGCAGGCCCTGCTGAACTCGAGGTGGCGTGTGCCAGCATGCAGCTTTTCGGGCTGTATGGGAGGAACCAGTTCGCTGCCGCACGCGCAGCTTTCCTTGAAGGATACGGTGCAGTTGCGTCGGGTCCCGAAGGGGTCGTACTCGAGCAATGCTTTATGCTGAACCATTTCCTGTCGGCAACACTGAATCTGTACGACGGCGTGGTCGACGGGATCCGCGATGAGTGGAGCCAGGCGTTTGCTCGAGCTGCGCTTGACGTGATCAGGGGATCGTACGACCCGGCTGTTCTGGAGAACCTCAAGCGCGCAGTGACGGGTTTCCCCAGTTTCGACTGATTCCTTTCCCGCCCAGTACTCACGTGGTACTGGGCGGTTCTTTTGTACTTGCTTTTTATAATATTTGTATTATAATTACATAAGATGTAGTAAAAGGAGGTATCCTTCATGTCGTGGTTAGTGCCGTTGTTATTGCGTGTGGTCGTGGCACAGGTGGTCGCGCCCACTCTGCAAAAGATCCTGGCGGCCACACATGGTCGTGAGGAGCGCTTCCTGCTGCAATTCGTCGCGGCGACCGTTATCGCGATCGGTGTCGGCATGTGGTCTGGGGCCACGCTCAACCAGTGGACGTTCGTGGCTGCTGGACTGGGAGCCTTGAGCGCGTTGGGTGCTTACTGCCAATGGCGGGCGATGCATCTGTCGCTTTCGCGCTATGCACTCTGCACATGGATGGACGATCTGTCCGCCATGTTTCTTGGTTGGGCAGTCCTTGGGGAGGGCAGGTTCTTCAATGGGCTGCTTGTTGCCGGCATACTGCTTGCGTTCGGCGTCACCATAACGTTGCTGATACGCGATTGTCGGCGCAAGACGGACAAGAGGATCGAGTCGACCATGGCATTTGTCCTATGGGTGGCGGGATTTTCCGCAACGTATGGGGTGGTCGTGTTCAGTATTCGCGCATTGGCACTTCGAGACGTGATGGACATCGGCTCGTTCGTGGTCGGCTGGTATCCAGGAGCCACGAGTGTTGGTGTCATCATCCTGCTTCGCAAACGAATGATCAAAGGACTTGATGTTCTCACACTCCGCGACGTGTGGTTCAGTGTAGCGTTAGGTGCGGTCATCGTTGCTGCATTAGCTGCCCATGTGTGGGTGCTGCAACTCGCACCGATAATCGCTACCCAGGCGATCTTCCTTATTGCGGAGACCACCTTGCCGGGGCTGATTGGTCTATACTTTTTTAACGAGAAGAAAGACCTCGCTTTGGTCGACTACGGATTTTTTGCTCTTGGACTCGTGGCGGTCCTGATGATCGCGTTGAGTCTCTAAGTATGTTAGCCACCCTCCCTAGGACACACTAGGGAGGGTTTTTCTTTCGTGAGAGTGCCTGCTTGTATACTGGACAATACAAATCTTTTGTTCTAATGTGACTTTTGGCGTTCATTATCGTGAAGGGGTACCGTCATGCAAGCACCACCCGAGGGGATGGTCGTTTTTCGCACGGCTCAATTTCATCCGCGCGGTGTTCGTATCTTGTTCGAAGCAGAGCAGCCTGCGACGCTCAACTTGGTTCGACGTGTGGTATCGGAGCTGATCGCGTCTGCGTTGTTTGGGGGCGCGGTGTTGGTCGCGTACGGTTGGGCGGTCGAAGAGATCCGACGGCTCATCGCACGAGGGGCACTTCCTTTCTATGAGACCGACGATGCGACGACGCTCGACGGCTGGTACGATGCAGCACTGGTGGGTATAGAGCCGACGAGCGAATGGACTTGCTGGTGTATCCAGTTCGCGCAGACGCATGCTGACCGATTGCTGGTCGATCTCGATGGTCTGCAGGCGGTGGGTAGCGAGGTGCTCAGGGGCAGTGACCCTCGGTGGCATGGATTGGTGACGAGTGCCGAGGTGGTGCCAGTGTGGAGGTCGCGAGATCTTATCGATCCTGGCCAGTTTCTGATATCTGGCATGCTGGTCGAGCCGCCCGAGCCGCGGGTGCGACACGAGGTGCGGGAGCGGCTTGGAGTCAGCAAGGATACGCGGGTCCTCCTGTACTCGGGGCTCGTGAGTTCCGATTTTCCCGATCATCCCGACATCCAACTTTCGACGTTGGACTCGGTGTTGGGTGGGGTGCGGACCATCGCACAAGCGTATACGGAACGGGACTTCTGCTGTCTGATCCGTCCACACCCACGCGCGGCAGCTGAGCATCCGCTCATGCGGTCTCGGATCCCGCACGACCTGCCTCCGAATATGCGGGCAGTATGGGATCCGTCGAGCGTCACCTTCGACGAATGCGTCTTGGCTGCCGATGTCGTCGCATGCATGCCCACGTCGAGTTTCGTGGTGCAGGCTCCGTACTATGGTCGGCTCGCACTCGTGCTGGCTCTACGTGAGCGGGCGACGGGGCAGATCTTCGATGCCTTGTTCACCTCCCACGAGGTCGCGTTGCTGCGACATATGGAGTACGTGAAGCTCGCGCGCAACGAGCGGGTGATCGCGCGAGCACTTCGTGACGCGAGGCCAAAGCCTCGACTCAAAGCAGATGGCGGCGCTCGCGTTGCACAGTTCCTGTTGGGACACTCCTAGTCCCTCACAGCCGGTACCCTCGTTGGTATCGGCTGTTTCTTTTGATAAGAAGCGGATGTTGTAGTACTGTAAGGCCGATATGGGAACTTTCGAAAAGATAGTGAGATTCTCCAAACCGAGCGGGGTCATGTTCGAACATAAGAAGTCTTTTTTCGAGGATAACGACGCGGCGCTCGAGGCGGAGAAAAAGGTCGCCGAGCTGTACGTGCAGCAGCCTGCGCGCGAGTCGTGCAAGAATTGTGCGCAAAAGCTCGGCGCATCCGCGTTCGTGAAGCTTGGTGTCCCGTACACTATCTGTACTCGTTGTGGACAGGTGAACGGCTTGCATGAGGACACCACGGCATTTTGTCAGGCGATCTATACGCACGACGGTGGCGAGTCGTACGGGGCGACGTATAGTGCGGACGACGCAGCCGCATATGCGAAGCGGGTTGCCGACATCTATCTCCCGAAAGCGGCCTTCGTAAAGGATGTACTCGTGGCGAGAGGTCACGACCCGGCAACGCTGCGCTACGCCGACATTGGCGCGGGCGCGGGCTATTTTGCCGCGGGACTCGTCGATGCCGAACTGCCGCACGTGACCGCGTACGAGGTGTCACCGACACTGGTCGCCTTGTCCCAAGCGATGCGACCGGATGTGGACATGCGGCTCATGGGACTCGATGATGTGGTGCAGTTGGCCGAAAGCGTCGACGCCGACGTGGTGTCACTTGTCGGCGTGCTCGAACATGTGCAGCATCCGCGCGACGTGGTGGCCGCACTGCGCGCGAACCCGCGGGTGCAGTATCTTTTTTTGTTGGTGCCGGTGTTCAGTCCGAGCGTGTTCATCGAACTTGCGTTCCCACACGTGGTGTCACGATTGTTGGCGGTGGAGCACACACACCTGTACACCGAGTCATCGCTGGTATACTTAGCGAAGGAGTTCGGTATGCGCTCGGTGGGCGAGTGGTGGTTCGGGGCGGACATGATAGACCTCTATCGCTCGCTCACGATCACTATCGAACAAGAACCCGCGAACCGCGAGGCAGGTGCGTTGCTCGCGCAGATGTTCGTACCAATGATCGATGGATTGCAGGGAGTGATAGATACCAACAAGCAGTGTTCGGAGGTGCATCTGCTCTTGGAGTTCGATAGAACATAAACGAAGTATGAAGATCAAACAACACATATATACGGCGGTGGTGATAGGATGCGGGCGTATCGGTGCGTCGTTCGAGTACGATCCTGGGCGCCCGAAGCCCGCGTCGCATGCAGCGGCATTTAAACACAACAAACGCACCATACTCCTCGCGGTCGTCGATACGGATGAGAAGCTCGCACGAGCAGCGGCCGACTATTATCGTGTGCCCTATTATACGGACGCCGAGGCGTGTCTTGCGGAGGTACGGCCCGACATCGTCGCCATAGCGACGCCGCCGAGCACACATGAAGCGTTGGTCAAGTTGGCGATCAAACAAGGGGTCAAAGGTATCGTGTGCGAGAAGCCGCTCGCACAGAGCGATAGGTCCGGCGCGGCGATCCGTGCAGCAGTCGAGAAGTCGCGCGTGGCGCTGGTAGTGAATCATCAGCGACGCTTCTTCCCGTTATTTAAAAAGGTGCAAAAGGACATCGCGGCGGGGAAGTTCGGTCGTGTACAACAAGTAACTTGCTACTATAATAACGGGTTGTACAATAACGGGACACACACGGTCGACGCGCTCCGTTTTCTGCTTGGGAGCGAGTGTGTGTGGGCCGTCGGTCACGAGAATGTCGTTAACTCAACAGCACCCGTCGGTGACGCGAACATCGACGGTCTCCTCGGGTTTATGAATGGTACGGTCGCCACGCTTCAGAGTTTTGATGGACGCACGATCGGCATACACGACTTCCACTTGTTATGCGATACAGGAGAGGTGGTTATATCGAAGTACGGGTATCATGTCGAGTATCGACCCGTACGAACATCCGCCGAGTTCAAAGGGGTGCGAGAGTTCTCTTCGTCTGGCCGTGCGACCGAGGATGTGCGTAGTATGGTCGCGGACGCGGTCGACCATGTTGTGACACGGATCGATGGTACGGGTACGACCGAAAGCTCGGCGACGGATGCACTAGCCACCATGCGTGTGCTCCAGGCGCTCGCACAGAGCGCACGTTCGAAGAAGATTATTACTTTATAATACTACTAGATACTATGGATACTGAAAAAAAGTCGGCCCTTGCATTGTTTGGTGGGACTCCCGTCCTGACCGAACCGCTCCCTGTCGTCCACAATGCCGGGAAGGAAGAATTGGTAGCGGTCGAGCGAGTGATCACGCGAGGTCCCTTGTCTGGGTTCACGGGCACTCCGGGCGAGCGGTTCAAGGGTGGCCCCGAAGTTCGCCGGTTCGAAACGCTCTTTGCAGAGAAGTTCGGCGTACAGCACGCGGTGGCGTTCAACTCGGCGACGACCGCATTGCATGCGGCGATTGTGGCGCTCGAGATCGGTCCGGGAGACGAGGTCATCGTACCTCCCTACAGCATGGCCGCCTCCGCGACCTGTGTCCTCATGAACGGCGCCGTACCGATATTCGCCGATATCGATGAGCGGACATTTTGTATCAGTCCCGCGTCGATCCGTGCACGCATCACCAAGTACACCAAAGCGATCGTGGTGGTCAACCTCTTCGGTCAAGGTGCCGACCTCGACGAGATACTCGCTATCGCGAAGGAACATGACCTCAAGGTGATCGAAGACAACGCGCAGTCACCGGGAGCGACTTATAAAGGTAAGTTGCTCGGCACGATAGGCGACATCGGGGTCTTCAGTTTTAATGTCCACAAGGTGGTGCAGTCGGGCGAGGGTGGCGTATTGGTGACCAATAACGACCGCTACGCGCACCGCGCGCAATTGTCGCGCAATCATGGCGAATCCGTGGCGGATGCGCTGCCCGACTATCATGACGGACCGATCTTCGGCAGCAACTATCGCATGACCGAGATCGAGGCCGCGATCGCGTACGAACAGACGCTCAAGCTCGACTTTTTGAACGAAAAGAAGATCGCACTGTGCGACCATCTCACGAAGAAGTTGACCGCGCTTGCGATAGACGGTATCACCCTGCCCTATATTCCTCCCGAGAACACGCACGTCTACTACCAGTACGTGATGAAGATCGACCCGGAGCAGTTGGGTTGTACGCGCGACAAGTTCGCGGAAGCGATGGGGGCGGAAGGGTTCCCCCTGTCGCCGGGGTATGTGAAGCCGATCTATCTCCAGCGCCTGTTCCAAGAGCGCAAGGCGTTCAACGAGACACATTTTCCGTTCGAGTACGATGGCTACGACGGAAAGCCGAACTATGACAAAGGGCTCTGCCCGGTCGTGGAGCGCATGTTCGAGCGAGAGCTCACGAGCACGATGCTGTGTCAGTATCCGCGCACCATCGAACATATCGACCTGTTCGTCGAGGCGATCAAGAAGGTCGTCGCACATGTGGACGAACTCAAAGACTAATGCGCATCAAGGCGACCTTTATATTGTTGAAGCGAGTGTTCCGCCCCTATGTCTGGCACATAGTCGGGCTTATGGTGCTCGGGCTGCTCGGCGCCGTACTCGAAGGTATCGGCATCAATGCAGCCATTCCGCTCCTGTCGTTCTTGATCAACAATGGTACGCCGACCGACTTCATATCGCGCGCGATAGAGGCACTCTTCAAGTTCCTCCACGTCGCGTTCACCTTCCGGTCGCTGCTCGTGCTGATCGTCGGGCTATTCCTCATGCGTGCGGCAGCCGCCATCCTCTTCGGGTATACCCGTGGGTTCATCACGGCGGACTTCCAAAGTAACGAGAGCGAACAGATGCTCCAAAAGACGTTCTACGCGTCGTGGCCCTATCTGCTCAAGCAAAAACTGGGATACGTACAGGGCACGCTCGTGCGCGATGTCCAGATGACCAGCAGTCTCCTGGAGGTAGTGGGGCAGGTGATACAATCGTTCACCGGGTTCGCGATGTATCTGCTCGTGGCACTCAACATATCGCCGCGTATGACATTGGCGACCTTGGCGGCGGGTGCGGTGTTGCTCGGTATTGTGCGCCCGCTGATGCGACGTATGCAACAGATGGCGGACGCCATGGCGACCACCGAGAAGAAGGTCGCGCAGTTCCTCAGCGAACACATCCTTGGCATGAAAGCGGTCAAAGCGTCCGGCGCCGAAGACAGTGCGCTTGCGTACAGTCACCAGCTGTTCACGTACCTGCGACACTTGTATGTAAAGAAGGCGTTCGTGCGCGCGCTCAGCACCAGCCTGTTCCAGCCGTTCAGTATCTTTTTTGTCATCATTTTGTTTTCGATCTCGTACCACTCTCCCGGCTTTAGTCTCGTCTCCTTCGCAGCGACGCTCTACCTCATTCAAAAGATATTCACCTACCTTGAGTCGGGACAAGGCGCGCTCAACTCGTTCAGTGAACTGGTGCCGTACGCGCAGAACGTGCTGACGTTCAAGCAGCAGCTCACCGACCATGTCGAAGTGCCGGATGACGCGGGTAAGGATGAGTTCGCGTTCTCGCGCAATATCGAGTTCAAGGATGTTTCGCTGTTGTACCAGGGCGAAGTGTCGGCGCTTGCGGGGGTGAACTTCACGATCCGTCATGGCGACACGGTCGGACTCATCGGCCCATCCGGCGCAGGGAAGACCACGATAGCTGACCTCTTGCTGCGACTCTTCGAACCGTCCACCGGCGCCATCCTCGTCGACGGGAAGCCGCTCTCGGGGATCGCGGTGTCGCAGTGGCGTGCCCATATCGGGTACGTCGCCCAAGACATCTTCCTGCTCAACGACACAATCAAGGAGAACATCCGCTTCTATTATCCGGACCTGTCCGACGAGGATATCGTCGCCGCGGCGAAGCAGGCGAATCTGTACGATTTCATCATGTCCCTGCAACACGGGTTCGAGACGGTGGTAGGGGACCACGGTGTCATGCTCTCGGGTGGGCAGCGACAACGCGTGGTGCTCGCTCGCGCGCTCGCGCGTCGCCCCTCGATCCTCTTGTTGGACGAAGCGACCAGTGCGCTCGACACCGAGTCGGAGAAGCTCATACAACAGGCGATCCACGACCTTCGCGGCCGGATCACCGTGCTCATCATCGCGCACCGACTGAGCACGATCGAATCCTCAGACACCGTGGTAGTCCTCGAGAAAGGTCGCGTGATCGAACAAGGCTCTCCCAAAGTCCTTGGTGCGGACCCTTCGTCCTACTTCTATCGCGTCAAGAACGGTCACTAAAACCCTTTGCGTTATACCCGCACATGTGTTGTGCCTCTGTATCGCTCTTAAAGTGCGCGTGGTGACGTGGTAAGGTTTTTACAGAAGCTCTTTGTGAGCTATCCATGACCTCTTCATAAGGGAATACGGACATGCCACGGATGCTCTTCCTGGCTCGGCATCCTGGTGGTGTCGAGCCTCTCGGCCTGCATTACTTGTCGCAAGTGGTGCTCGATATGGGTTGGGAATGTGATATCGAGCTTGTACAAGGGAACGATTTCGGACCCTTTTTTCGGAAGGTAGATCGATGGAAACCTGATCTCGTCGGATGCCATATCTGGACGGGGTATCACAAGCCGATGTTTCGTGCGTGCGACCGGGTGCGTGGTCGTGGCATACCTGTCGTTATGGGTGGCCCACACGCGACATACTCGCACGAACAATGTGTCCCGCATGCTGACTGGGTGGTGCGCGGCAGCGGCTTCGGCTATCTGCGGCAAGTGCTCAGCGGCACATTGGCGAAAGGAGTACACTTCGACCCACACGGGCACACGGAGCAGTTTCCGGTTCCAAGTCGTCGCGTGTTGTACGATGCGTATCCGGAATTCGTTCACAGTCCGATCAAGAGTCACCTCTGGTCGCTGCGGTGCCCATTCCGCTGCACCTATTGCTATGTCGACGAGTTCAACCGGATGCATGGCGGATATGAGCCAGTGTTCCGGTCGCTTGACGACGTGATCCGCGAAGCGCGCATCGTGATGGCCAGCTGGCCGGACACGAAGCTCTTCTACTTCCAAGACGATGTGTTTGGGCTTAATCTTACGTTGCTACAAGAGTTCGCACATCGCTGGAAGGCCGAGGTCGGCGTCCCGTTCCACTGTCAGATGCGTCTGGAAATGACGCAACACTCGTCAGGGGACCGACGACTCGACCTCCTTGCTGAGGCGGGGTGCACAGGCATCACGCTTGCCATCGAGTCGGGCAACGAGTTCCTCCGCAAGGAGGTGCTCTTTCGTCCGATGCAACACGAACTCATCGTCGAGGGGTGCCGCAAGATACTTTCGCGCGGTATGTCGCTACGGACCGAGCAGATACTCGCGGTTCCGTTCAGTGACACGAGAACGGATCTGGGAACCTTGGCGCTCAATCGGGAGATCGACCCGACACACGCCTGGGCCTCGATCCTGTCGCCGTATCCGTTCGTGAACATCGGACGGATCGCGACCGCGTTCGGCATGCATAGCGGCGGTGAGGATGATTTGGAAGAATCGTTCTTTCTGCGAAGCGTGTTGCGTCATGTCGACGGCGGACCTCGAGACATCGAGCGTATCGTGCATGGGCTCGCAAGCAGTAGGAGGAAGAGATCTTTGCTTCGGATGCAGGCGGTACCAACCGGTGCGTTGACCGCCGACATCCTCTATCTTCCCGATGCTGAAGAACGTTCGCGTGGCGACAAGGACGCAACGGTAGGTGCACTCTCCTACCTGTCCGACTTCGAGAACGATCGCTATCGCGAACGGACCGTGCGGCTTCACCGCCTCTTCAATTGGCTGCCTCGCGTGCCATATGGAGAGGAGTTGGGTGCAACGCTTGTCGATGTTCCTGACGACATGTGGAGCTGGGAGACTATCGGCCAGGAGACGCACAGACACCTGCGCAGGTATCACTCGGCGGATACGATGGAGGGTTGGACACATGCGCTTGCGCATGAGCTGGGATATGCCAGCCCTGAGGAGCTTCCGACACCGGTCGCGCAGAACCCATACCTTTTCTGTTCTTTTGTGGCAGGAGGGGATCTGGCGGAGGCGATGCTGCGACAGGATGTGTTTGGTCCAACGATCGGCCAGACGCTCATCGGAATGAACGATATTGTGCGTAACCATCTTTTTGAGGTAGAGCTCTACCGCATACGAGGTGGGCCAGCACGGATCGCTCGCTGATCAATACACCACGACACTTCGACCGCTTCTCTCCCAAGGGAAGCGGTCTTTTCCATACTCGTCGGCGGTTCACGGGTGTGATACAGTACGGTCTGACAGCAGGAGAACGTATATGAGCGAGACACCACTACCTGGCGCAGACCGTATCAAAACGCTCGCAGAGCTCGTGCCCATTGTCGCGGCACTACGCGCGGAGGGTCGACGGGTAGTGACCACGAACGGCTGTTTCGACATCATCCACCCGGGCCACGTCCGTTCGTTCGAATGGGCTCAGGCACAAGGTGATGTGTTGGTGGTCGGGATTAACTCCGATGACTCCATACGCGCTCTCAAAGGCGAGAAGCGTCCGATTGTCGATGCACAAAACCGGGCTCGCGTGCTTGCCGGTCTGCGTGCCGTTGACTATGTATTTATCTTCGATGGTAATCCGCCTAGTTGGTTTCCTCTGTTGAAACCCGATATCCATATCAAAGGCGAGGGAAGCGCACAGGATCCGGCGTTTCCCGCCGAAAAGGCTTTGGTGGAAAGCTTCGGGGGCGAACTACGGCTCGCTCCCTACAGCGAGGGACTATCGACAACCAATATCATCGAGACGATAGTGCAGCGGTACGGAGCTTAAGTAAAAAAGGAGGCGGACAGTTGGTACTGCCCGCCTTTTTCTTTATCGTTTTGAAACGGTCGCGCTGAGTGCGCCATGGTCGCTCACCCCAAAGGTCATGTCCACGTGCTCGACGCACATCCCTGGGGTGCTAAAGATGCCGTCGACCATTGCACGGAGGCCACGCACCTTGTGGCGTTCTGGGTCGATGCTCGTCGCGAAGGTGGCGGGGACATTATCGTGTAGATGTGTCGCCAACAGGTCGAATATCTCTCCGCCTCGAACAGCGTTCATGTCGCCGCAGAAGACCACCTCTTTCAAACCTTGGAGCATCCCGATGAGCGTGCGCACGTCGTTTCGCTGGAAGTCGTCAGGCTGACCGTCGGGTACCCAGGTGAAGTGCGTCGTCGCGAACGTGAACAGCACCCTTTCTTTTACGATATCGCTGACGAGGAGGATACGGTGCTCAACCTCGCGACGGGAAGCAGGGTCATGTCGGTCCAGATTATGCAGGATGCCTGGAGAGCCGACATAGTAGACCGCTTCGCTTCCTGTCTGCTGCAGAGAAGTGAGTATGCATATGCCGACCTCACGCCACTCACCATGTGACAGGACGCGAGTCATGGGGACAAAATGCCCGTGTCCGCCAATCGCGCGAGCGAATCGAGGCACGTCCACTTTCATAACTTCTTGCAGACACACCACCTCGGGTCGATGTGTCGCTAGGTATCGCTCGACCGTTTCGGTATTTCTATCACAGTCGACATTGAGCGTCACGGCACGTATGCTTGGTTGGGAAATGCTTTGAGGCACCAGTCACTCCATTGCTTTCTGAGGTTCTGCTATACCGACAATAGACTACGTAACTTTTTTGTCAACGATTCGTCTTATGCGCTATTTTAGCAACGAGTTTGTTGTACGTTGCTATCGGGGGGACCTCTGTGCCGAGTACGGTCGTGGATAATCCTGCCCAAATGTTAGCGTGTTCTAGGTCATGGTCTCCAAGAGGAGTACCGCCGATCGCGAGGCTTGCTAGGAACGCATCGCCAGCCCCGGTCGTATCGACTGGCACGACCGTATGTGCTCGAGTCTCGAAATATGCCGAATCGAACAACGCCGCGCACCCGCGTTCGCCAAGTTTTATAACGACATTTGGGGTACGAAGGCTTTGTTGTAGACGCTCCATGGAGGCGCGTAAATGGTTCGGATCGAACAGCGGGCTCACGCGTGACGCCTCCTTTTGGTTGAGACAAAAAAGCGTCGCGCCCTCGTACCAGTGGTGGTTACTGTCGCCGTATGAGACTTGTGAATCGATATATATAGGCTTGTGCGCTGCGGCGCACATCTTGACTATCTGTCGAGCCATGGATGCTGAAAGGAGGCCATGTCGGTAGTCTGCGACTATGACCTTCTCAACTGTTGGAATTTCTGTTCGTATACGTCCCAGTACCTGCTTTGCTTGTATGGAGGGAAGAGGGGAATCGTCGGTTCGATGCCAGCCAAGATGCTTCTTATCTCCAAGCCAAAATCGTTCCTTTACGGTCGTCGATTTCTTTGAGGTCTGGGAGAACGCTTTGGTCAAATGCGCATGTTTGAATAAATTCACTTTTTTCGCAAAGTCGTCCGTTCCGACATACGAAACGAACGTGACCGCACCTCCCAACGCCAAGATGTTTCGAACGAGAAAACCCGCTCCTCCCCAGGTGTGGGTCGTTGATGTGGCCTTACCGACCGGAGTTTCCGTGTCAGAGAGTGACTGCCCGATGTATGTTCCCGTATGGTATACGTCCAGGATCATGTCGCCTATAACGAGGATTTTTTTCGGTTTGGTACGCATGTGTTCAGTAGCGAATGAGTACATCATAAGGTAGCTTAAGACTTCACGCTAGCGAGGCTGCGGTAAGCGACGTACTGTGCTATAAATACTCCGGCATCGATCAAACAGGAGTGAGATATGTGCGGTCGTGAATCTGTTCCAGGTGTCGTCGTGCAAGGATACCGCCTCGCTTCGAATGTCGATGGGACGAGCCCTTTTGGCAAGGGTACTATCGAGCTCCAAGCACCCCTTTTTCAAGCCCGCGGTATCGACCTTAGTGGGTCGTACCTTGCTACCCTCAACGTGTCCATTCACCCGCATGAGTGGGCGATGCGACTGAGGGAACCAACGGTCACGGGGGTGTCGTGGCATGCTGACTACCCGCCGGAAAATTTCTTCTTTTCTCGGTGCGGTGTTGCTGTTGGGTCCGAGATCTGTGAAGGTTGGATATATCACCCGGACCCTTCCACCAAACAAGCCCATCCTCACGATGCTTCGGTTTTGGAGATCATCGCTCCAATGATCCCCAACATCAGGTATGGAGATGAGGTGGTGATATGGGTCGATCCACGTGAGATACGGATCGAGTGAGACGCAGATGCAAGACGATCGGCACAACGTCGATCGTCTTTTATTTTTTGAGTATATGCCGTACCGCTTCGCTTATGTTTGCAACAAAAAAGTCCGGTTCTATAGATGGCGCTCCCTCTTCCTTGCCAGCGTTCCCGGTCATGACGAGGAGTGTGTTGAGTCCTGCACGTCTGCCCGCCAAGATATCCTTGCGGCTATCACCGACTAAAAAACTTTTTGAGGCATCTATGCCGAACTCTTTGATCGCTGTTGTCAACATGCCCGCTTCCGGCTTGCGGCACTCACACACGAGACGGTATCGTTCGACCGTACCGGCAGGGTGGTGCGGACAATAGTATATACCGTCGATATGTGCACCGGCCTTTTGTAAGCGTTTTTCAATCGTCGTATGTATGGTATGTAGGTCTTTCTCGGTCAACCTCCCCCGAGCTATATTCGCCTGATTGGTGTGGAGCAAGACAAGAAATCCGGCCATATTGCACGCCGCGATGGCCGCCGCCGCCCCAGGCATGAGCCGCATACCTTTTGTGCTTGTGAGGTATCCGGTGCCCTCATACAAAGTGAGAAGTGTGCCGTCTCGGTCGAAGAAGACTGCTTTTTTCATATACTCACTCTATCAGAAGATCGTAAACGTGGCTCTGGTCTCGGTTTCAAGCTGTGATATAGTCTTGTGGTATGTCGTATACCAAGATTTTGCGCTGGGTCCTACTTATCGGGCTTGGCCTCGTGTTCTTTGTTTCTTTTATTATCGCTGACGGTACTTTTATTCCTAACATGTTCTTCCCGTTCATTACGGGTAAGAACTTCGCGTTCCGTATCCTCATCGAGGTATTGCTCGGTGTCTATGTGATCCTCGCGCTCCGCGAGCCGAAGTATCGACCGAAGGCGTCGTGGGTCATGTGGACCGCGTGCGCGTTCGTCCTCTGGATGGGGCTCGCTACTGGTCTTAGTGTCGATCCTATCAAGAGCTTCTGGAGTAACTTCGAGCGTATGGAAGGGTACATCACCCTCCTGCACCTCTTCGTGTACTTCCTGCTCGTCGGCGCGGTCGTCGCGACCGAGGAGTGGTGGGAGCGATTGTTCCAGATCTCGATACTCGCCTCAGCCATCATGGGTGGCTACGCGCTTCTTCAGTTGATGGGTGTCTTGCACATATCGTCCCAAAGCGGTGCGCGCGTCGATACGACGTTCGGTAACGCCGCGTATCTTGGCGTCTTCATGCTCTTCAACAGCTTTATCACGCTGTTCATGTTGGTTCGCCATCGCAAAATTCCGTGGACACAAGTGCTCTATGGGATAGCGCTAGTGCTTCAGGTCGTGACGCTCTACTACACTCAGACGCGCGGTGCGCTCTTGGGGCTTGTGGTGGGCGTAATCGTCGCGGCGGTGTATACAGCGGTGTTCGCAAAGACGAAGGAGTGGCAGGGGTTCCGCAAGGTCTCGCTCTGGGGCTTGGGCGCACTTGTCGTGTTGGTGGTCGGGCTCTTTGCTCTTCGCTCGACGCCAATCGTTCAGCGCTCTCAGACGCTCAGCCGTGTCGCTTCCATCTCGCTTGCCGACCCAACGACCGCGGCACGCTTCTCGATCTGGCACATGGCGCTCCAGGGGTTCGTTGAGCGTCCGATACAAGGTTGGGGTCAGGAGAACTTCAACTATGTCTTCAATAAGAACTACGAGCCATGGATGTATACCCAGGAACAGTGGTTCGACCGTGCGCACAACCAGTTCCTGGACTGGTTAATCGCAGGCGGGTTGCCGGCATTCACGCTCTACATCCTCTTCTTCGTGCTCATCGCGATGGCTATCATCAACACCGAGGCGCTTGCCGTACCAGAGCAAGCGGTGTTCCTGGGCCTCCTTGCCGGGTATGCCTTCAACAACCTCTTTGTGTTCGACGACATCATGAGTTCGATTTACTTCTTTACGCTGCTTGCGTTCGCGCACAGCCTCACTCGTCGGAAGTTGCATAGCAAACTGTTCCTCTCCAAGCCCGTGAGCGACCAGGGTGTGGCGGTCGTCGCACCGTTCGTGCTCGTCGCGGTCGTGTTCGTGGTGTGGACGCTCAATGTGCCGGGTCTTACTCGTGCGCAGAATCTGCTCACCGCGATCATCACGCAGGTGTCCAACGGCCAAGGTGGTGCCGCTCCGAAAGATCCAAAGATGAATCTTGCACAATTCCAGGTCGCACTTGGCCCGGGTGTGTGGCCGGGCACGGGGCTGGGGTACCAGGAGTCTGCCGAGCAGCTCATGCAGTTCTCCTCCGCTCAGGCGTCATCACAGTCGGTCGATCCAGCGGTCAAAAAGGATACGCACGATTTCGCCGAGGCTGCAGGGAAGACGATTCTTGCGGAGCGTCCGCAGGACGCCCGCCTCGAGCTTTTCCTTGGTGCATTCTACGACTCGTTCGGCCAGTATCCGAGCGCGATACAGTATCTTTCCGGCGCGCTCAAGGATTCTCCGAAGAAACAACAGATCCAGTTCGAGCTCGGTGTCGTGTACATCAACAGTGGTCAAGCAAAGAACGCCGTACCTGTCTTGAAGGCCGCGTTCGACGAGGAGCCGAACTACAAGGATGCGCGCATTCTCTACGCTGCTTCGCTCATGTACGCGGGGGACAAGGCGACCGCGGACCAGGTTCTCCTCTCGGGTCCGACCGAGCAGGGCTTTGGTACGGTCTCCGTCGACGATTCCCGCCTACTCCAGGTCTACACGAACACGAAGCAATGGGATCGCGTCATCGGTATCTGGAAGGCTCGCGTCGCGGCCGACCCGAAGAATGCGCAGATTCACATTGGTCTCGCGTCGGCATACTTCACCTCCGGTGACGGCGCGAATACGATCGCTGAGCTTCAGGCCGCAGCCAAGGCAGACCCAACGGTCGACGCTCAAGCGCAGTCGCTCATCGAGCAGATCCAGTCCGGCAAGCTCAAACCGGGACAACAGTAGAAAAGATTCAGAGACACACAACGAAACACTCCCACTCAAGGGAGTTTTTCGTGTAGAGTAATGGAATGCATATAGAGGAAAACGTGCCGCTTGCGCCTTTGACCACCTTCCATATTGGCGGGTCGGCTCGGTATTTTGTTCGGGTACATACTATTGGGGAGCTTATAGAGTCCCTCGGCTGGGCTCGGGACGACAACGTTGCTACGTACGTTCTGGGTGGCGGGTCGAATACGCTCGTGCCGGACGTGGGGTTTGATGGGTTGGTCATCAAGATCGAGATCGGAGGACTCGAATTACAGAAGGATATAAAAAAGGAACATGCTGTAGCGGAAGATGATAAAATTGTGGTCACCGCGGGCGCGGGGGAGAGTTGGGATGGTGTGGTCGCTTACGCTGTCGAGCGCGGGCTGTGGGGGCTTGAGAATCTGTCGGGTATCCCCGGCACGGTTGGCGGTGCGGTATGGGGCAATATCGGCGCCTACGGCGCGTCAGTGTCGCAGACGCTCCAATGGGTCGAGGTGTATGATAAAGAGACGGAAGAGGTGCGACAGTTCGACATCGGTGCGTGCGCCTTCGGGTATCGTGACAGTTTTTTCAAACAGCATGCCGCACAGTATGTGATTGTTCGCGCGGCGTTCGCGCAAGCGCGAACGCCGCGACCGAACCTTTCGTACAAAGATCTTGCCGTACGATTCACCAACGTGCAGCACCCAACACTTACGGACATTCGCGAGGCGGTGCTTGCGATACGAAAAGAGAAATTTCCTGACTTGTTAGTCGAGGGCACCGCGGGTTCGTTCTTCAAGAATCCGATCCTATCAAAGGCGGACGCTGACGCGCTGGTGGCTAAGTATCCGACTATGCCCGTCTTTGCGGTGCCGGAGGCGGACGGAGTGAAGATCCCGCTTGCGTGGCTACTCGACAAGGTGCTCGCGCTGCGTGGTACGAGCGTTGGTAGTGCGCGATTGTTTGAGCGGCAGCCGCTGGTGCTCGTTGTGTCACGCGGCGCATCAAGTGCGGACGTGGTTGCGCTCGCAAACACGGTGAGACAAAAAGTATCGGACACTTTTTCCATCACTCTCGAACAAGAGGTGCAGGAAATGTAGTGGACACATCGCACGTAAAAACATTTTTTACATATAAAAATAAAATAAAAAACTTTTTAAAAAAATAATTTCTAAAAATAATTTTCGAGTTATCCACACAAATAAAAAATATTTCATTGTATCTACTGCAAAATACTTGATACTTATATCTAGAGCATCGAGTGTGTGCTCGCCATCCTGTCCTAGGGCTCGTGGCAAGTACGGTCGAACGATGCGCAACCAATTTGGCGATTCATTTCGCTACTAACATGGCAGCAAAGAAGGCAAAGAAAGCAGCAAAGAAGAAGGCACGCCGCTAAATCGCGGAGTTCTTCCTCTGGCCTTATGCCAGAGCATCCTCTCGGAAGGAAAATCCCCCTGTCAAAAGGGGGATTTTCCTTATGTAACCACGTCGTAGCTTTAGCGAAGGATGGCGTAGTGTGGTACTATCTCTCCATGTTCAAACTTTCGAACCTTTTCGGCGATGAGGGCAAAAAAACCCTTCGCCAGCATGCTAAAACGGTAGACGGTATCAGTGCGCTGGAGCCTCACATGCAGGCGCTTTCGGATGAAGCCTTGCGCGATATGACGCAGGGGTTTCGCAATCGCCTGACCGAAGGCGAGACCATCGAGGACCTCCTACCCGAGGCGTTCGCTGCGGTGCGCGAATCGGCACGCCGCACCGTGAAGTTGCGCCACTTCGATGTGCAGATGATCGGCGGTATAACGCTCCACAACCGCGGCATAGCGGAGATGAAGACGGGAGAGGGTAAGACGCTCGTCGCGACACTGCCGGTCTATCTCAATGCGCTTGCGGGCAAGGGAGTGCACGTGGTGACCGTTAACGACTATCTCGCGCGACGCGATGCGGTGTGGATGGGCCAGGTCTATGCGGCACTCGGTATGTCGGTCGGCATCATCAATCACGACGCCTCATACCTCTATGACCCGTCGCATACCGAACTCGACGCTATGCGTGATGAGGAGGGGAGCTTCCGCGTCTTCCATGAGTTCATGCGCCCCATCTCGCGCGCCAAGGCGTACGAGGCGGATATCACCTACGGTACGAACTCGGAGTTCGGCTTCGACTACCTGCGCGACAATATCTCGTACGACACCAACGAACTTCGCCAGCGCGGCCACTACTTCGCGGTCGTCGACGAGATCGACTCTATCCTTATCGACGAGGCTCGTACACCGCTCATCATCTCCGCACCGACCGCGGAGTCCGAGGATCTCTACCGAAAGTTCGCCGACATCGCAGCCAAGCTTGTTCCCGAGGAGGACTATACGGTCGACGAGAAGCTCAAGGCGATCCAGCTGACCGACCACGGTATCGAACATGCCGAGAAGCTGCTCGGGGTTGATAATATCTACACCGAACACGGCATCAAGCTCGTGCACCACCTCGAGACAGCGGTCCGTGCCAAGGCGCTCTTTCGTCATGATAAAGAGTATGTCGTTAAGAACAACGAGGTCATCATCGTCGACGAAGCGACCGGCCACATGCAGCCGGGGAGACGCTGGTCCGAGGGCCTCCATCAAGCGATCGAGGCAAAAGAAGGGGTCGCGGTCCAAAAGGAATCGCGCACCTATGCCTCCATCACATACCAAAACTATTTTAGATTATACGACAAGCTCGCGGGCATGACGGGTACCGCGAAGACCTCGTCGGAGGAGTTCTACAAGGTGTATCAACTCGATGTCGTCGAGATACCGACCAACCGCGAGGTGAAGCGCATCGACCGTAACGACCTCATCTTTCAGACCGAGAAGGGCAAGTTCCAGGCGCTTGCTCGTCAGATCAAGGCACTGCATGAGAAGGGACAGCCGGTGCTGGTCGGCACCGTCTCGATCGAGAAGAACGAACTCCTGTCCGCATACCTCAAGCGCGAAGGGATCCCGCACGAGATACTCAATGCCAAGAACCACGAACGCGAGGGCGAGATCATCGCTGCTGCCGGTAAGCGAGGCAAGGTCACGGTCGCGACGAACATCGCAGGTCGTGGTGTCGACATCAAGCTCGGTGGGCCCCTGGCGACGCCAGAGGAGGCGCAGGAGATAAAGTCGCTCGGGGGCCTCTTCGTGCTCGGTACCGAGCGTCACGAAGCGCGTCGCATCGACAACCAGCTGCGCGGCCGCGCGGGCCGACAAGGCGACCCAGGCGAGACACAGTTTTTCGTCTCACTGGAGGACAACCTTATGCGCGTCTTCGCTCCCGACTCGCTCAAGGGGCTTATGGGGCGCTTCGGTATCCCCGAGGACGAACCGATAGAAAATTCGATGGTCAGTCGAGCACTGGAGAGCGCTCAGACGAAGATCGAAGGGTTCAACTTCGACGCACGAAAGCACGTGTTGGAATACGACAACATCCTCGACAAGCAGCGCCGCGCCGTCTATGATCGTCGCCACAAGATACTCATCGGCACGCTCGACGATGTCGAGAGTGTGCTCTGGGAGCTCGCAGGTGAGCACGTAGAGGCGAAAGAGTTGTTGCAAAAAAAGTTGGACGAGCTTGGTCGCGAACCGCTTCTCTTTTCGATGCGTGGTGCGATACTCCAGACGCTCGACCTGCTCTGGGTCGAGCATCTCGAGTCGATGGAGTACTTGCGCGGCTCGGTCAATCTGCGCGCCTATGGGCAACGCGACCCGCTCACTGAGTATCGCAAAGAGGGGACAAGGATATATAAGCAGATGGAAGCGATGCTCGTCGACCGCGTCTTCACGCTCCTTATGGGGCTGTCGGCACAGGTGGTCGAGCAGGTGCCGTCGCATATAGCACAACCGATCCCGAGCACCACGATAGAACTTTCGAACGGAGAGGTTATCGACGTGGGTGCCACCAGTGGTAACCCCAACTCAACTGAAGCGACGCTGGGCAGGAACGACCCTTGCCTCTGTGGTTCAGGCAAGAAATGGAAGAACTGCGGCATGAAGAATACCGAAGAGCATCGGCGACTGATGGCGGGGAGGTAGTTTCGTCAATTCGATATCGCACGGTCGTGCAAAAACGAAGCGAGGATGCATGTCGTCAATGGCTCCTCCCCGTTCGCCTCTTCGTCAGATGCTATCTCGACATGGCCAGAGACAGCAACCGTCGTCGCCGTAACCACCAGTGATGGAGATGTTACGCTTATCGCGCCACACGGTGTCAGTAATCTGGTCGAGATGATTGTGCGCCCAACACCAGCGTGCTCTGCGATGTGGAGTCGGTGTATACTGTGCGCATGGAGACAACGTCAGCGCAGAGGCCGGTGTTTTTTACTACTGAGTCAGCGGTGCCAGCGAGTGCTCGACGTATGGATGTGATGCACAGCGCTTTGGGCGAATTATTTTTTATCGAGCATCCCGAGGTATCTAAGAGTGCTGCGGACACGAGTGTGGTCGAATCTTTTATCCGCGAGCATACCGACGCGGGCGTGTGGGTGTACTATCCGTGGCGCGATGTGGCGGTGCATACGCCAAGCGATGCTCTCTACCACCGGCTCCGCACCGCGCGCAATCGCAATTTGATTACTCCAACAGAGCAAGAGCGCTATCGTGCAGCGACGGTCGGCATTGCGGGGTTGTCGGTTGGTTCGGCGGCGCTCGGTGCATTGGTGGCGACCGGTGGCCCACAGCATATCAAGATCGCTGACCCGGACATCTTAGAAATCACGAATCTCAATCGCATCCGCGCGACGCTGCTTGATGTCGGCGAAAGTAAGGTCACTATCGCTGCGCGCGCCGCATGGGAGGTGGATCCGTTTATTACTCTCGAGCAGTGGCCAGCGGGCGTGACGCACGACACGTTGCAGCAATTTATGGGGTCGCCACGGCTCGACGTGTTTGTCGACGAGATGGACGATATCAAGATGAAGCTGCGTTCGCGCGTCGTGTGCCAAGAGCTGGGTATACCGGTCGTGATGGTGACCGACAACGGCGACAGCATTATCATCGACGTCGAGCGGTTTGACCAAGAGCCCGGGCGGCCCATTTTCCATGGGCGCGTACATTTCGCCGAAGCGGAGTTGGAGCACATTACGCGCGAGAAGTTTATCGCGATGGCCAACGAGATCATCGACCCGAAGTATTTCACCATGCGACAGTGGGACTCGATTACTCAGATAGGGAAGACGCTCTCGGGTGTTCCGCAGCTCGGCACCGCCGCGGTCATGGCGGGGGCAGCGGTCGCATACGTGGTGCGTCGTATCACCAATGACCTCCCGATGCCGTCGGGTCGATATGTGATGGGGTTGGAGTCGGCGTTTACACCCGTTTGATCCAACGATGTTTCCTGCCGGGGAAGGTGTCTATCTCTCCGTAGCGTACCATGCGCACCTTCGGTACCGCGCGTTGGCCGATAGACGCGTGGAGCTTCGCGTACTCCGTATTCACCGAGCGTAGTGCGCGCACGAGGTGTGTGGTGACTTCGCGTGTCAATGTTGGGTGCGGCTGCGCTTCGCGTCCAAGTTCGGCAGTAATGGTGAACCGTTGGTCGAGGTCGCGTGTATGTTCGATCTGCATGACAAAGAGTCCAGACAGCTGGTGCGACGCGGCACACGTCTCGAAGGCGTACTTCACATTCTCGACATATATATTGAGTGCATAAAATGAGATCGAGAGATCGCGGCGTCCGTAGAGATACACGAACGGTAACCGCCACGGTGTGGCTCGCAACAGGTTCGGTGCAGGTACCGACAACGACGCGAGGTGCGTTGCCATGTCGCCGTGCGCTATGATGCCGCCTTGGTCACGCGTGTTGTATCGGACAAGCGGGAGTCCCGCGCGAGTTGTCAGTATCAGTGTGTCGTTGTGACCGACTTCAAAGTAGCGCAGTCGCGGATCGTACTGATAGAGCGCCGCAGTGGTACCTTCGTAGGCGAATCGCTCAGCCAACGTGGGGATGGAGGGGCTGGCGCGTCGGGCAAGGAGCGAGAGCGGTGTCTCGTGTCCGATGATGCCACTTTCGGCCATACCATAGGCGTTGATGACGTGTGTGAGCGAGTGTGGCTTCCCGATGAGTGTGAGTACGCGGTCGCGCCATCGCTCGCTGAAGGATTCGCCCCCGGTGAGTAGTCGTACATCATATGTTGGCCACTCGATGCCCTCGGCCGCACAAGTCTCGAGCACGTCTTTGATGAACGGCGGATATCCCATCAGCACGATGCGGTCGAACGACGGCGCGAGACGCTTGATGGTGTCGATCGCGACCTCTTTTTCAATGCCGGGCGTTGCGATACTGATACGGTTCCCATGATCCGCGACATATTTTGCCGCGTTATAGAACTCGAGACCTGCTATCCACGTACCCAATCCAAACAGATTGATGCACAGAGTAGTGCCATGTTTCGTATCGAAGATGTTTTCGTAGACGCGCTGTGAGATACGTCCCGCGGCGTCACCTTGCACATCGCCTCGCGGCCAATAGAGGGGAGTACCCGTCGAACCAGAACTTGAAGAGATGTACTTTGTGCCGTCGAGGGTACCGTCCCACGAGAGATCTTGCAGATCGTATGTCAAGATATAGTTTTGCTTGTCGGTTGGCGGAATGTGAGCGAAATCAGATAGAGTCTTGATACGGTCGGGGCGTATCTTCGCTTTACGTAAAAAATCTTTGTATGCTGGCACGCGCTGCGACGTCTCATGAAATAGTGAAAGAGCGTTTTCGAAGGAGTCTGTCACCCTCTTCGTTTGGTGGGTCGAGGTGCGTGTGCGTGCGGGTGATGCCATGGCGCCTACACCCGTAGTATACTACAGCCATGCCTGCATATGGCACGTTGCACAACATACTCCAGCGCGCAGTGCACGCCCCATCGGGGGACAACACGCAGCCGTGGGAATTCGTCATTACCGACCGCGACGTGACGCTTTACAATGTCCCTAAGCGAGACGGTACGCTATACAACTTTAAGGAACGCGGCTCGTATGTTGGCCACGGTGCGGTCGTCGAGAACATACGGCTGCTTGCCGCACAGGCTGGGTATGCGGTCGCGATAGAACCGTTTCCTCCTGCCCCACACGCCACCGCTCGGCTGACCTTCTCGCCCGCGATGCCCACCGTGGAGCCACTGTGTGAGGCGATCCAACACCGGTCGACCAATCGCAAGTCGTACCGTGCCGAGCCTCTTAATGATGCACATCGCCACGCACTGCTGGATTCGGTGCACGCGACTCCCTCAGTGACAGTGCGTCTCGTGGAAGATAGCGACGCGGTGGAGACACTCGCGCGGACGTTTAGTATGAACGAACAATTGTTGATGGAGTATCGTCCGCTGCATGCATTTTTGTTTGGAGTCATTCGCTGGACACGTGCGCAAGAGCGTCGAACTCCGGGTATGTACGTGAAGACGATGGAGTTTCCGGCACCGGTACGTGTGTTACTGCAGTACGTGTTGCGTCACTGGATGGTGGTACGATTTTTAAATCGGTTCGGACTCTCACAATCGATTGCCACACAAAGTGCTCGAGTCTACGCAGCGTCTTCGGCTATCGGAATACTCACGATTCCCGCGGATACCGATGACCAATTCCTCGAGGCGGGCAGGGCGCTCCAACGACTGTGGCTGACCGCGACGAGCGTGGGCGTGTCGATGCAGCCGGTCACCGCGCTTCCATATTTGGCGCAGCGCGTGCGGGCGCATGATGCGGGAGATTTATCATCGCAGCAACAGGAGCTGATACTGGCGTGTGATGAGCAGATTCGTACGCTCGGCACCGTACACCCGTCCGAGCATATCGCGATGATCGTGCGCATGGGATATGGCGCTGCACCATCCGCACACGCTTTCAAGTTGCCGCCAACGATACGCGACGCGACCCACTAACCATGTCGACACTCTTCATACACGACACGTTGTTGTACACGGTAGTGTTGACCATCGCAATCGTTGCGAACGTATTTCTTGCTGTTGCGGTGTACCGCAGCGATACGCACAGTGCGACGAATCGTATCTTTGCTTTGCTCACGTTGTGCACGACGCTCTGGTTGGTGGATATCTATGTGGTGCGTCAGCCACTGGTGTTGGGGATGGCGCTTCTGTTCCATCGGTTTGGTATCGTGGTTGCGGCACTGATGAGCGCGTTCTTTTTTCTCCTCGCACACACCTTACCGTCGCCCACTCTTCGGTTGCACCGAGGGTGGCTGTGGTGCACCATCGTGTCGACCGCTCTTGTTGCTGGCATCAATGCGTCCCCCTACGCGTTCGTTGGTGTGCATATCGTCGATGGCGTGCCAGAGCCGCTCGTGGGTGTCGGCATGATACCGTTCTCTGTTCTGTCCACATTCTTTAGCCTGCTGGCATGCCTCTTGCTGGCGCGTGCGTATTGGCGCGCAACGGGTGTCGTGCGAAAGCAAATTCGACTCGTGTTGATAGGTGTGTTGGTCATGTTAACGCTCATTATCGTGACGATCTTAGTGCCGCTTGTCTTCTTCAACTCCATGCTGTTCCTCCCGCTGTCGCCACTGTACTCGCTCGTCTTTTTAGCGCTCACCGCGTACGCAATAACGACCTATCAACTCTTCAATATCAAAGTGATCCTCACGCAGGCACTCGTAGTAATGATCGAGTTGATACTGTTTGCGAAGATGTTCGGCGAAGAATCAATGGACGCTCGTGTCGTCGACGGTGGCATTTTGCTGGCGATGCTCGTTATAGGATTCTTTTTGGTCAGGAGTGTCAAAAATGAAGTACGCTCGCGCGAACAAATTGAGCATCAAGAAAAAGAGCTCGAGGTAGTGAACACCAATCTCCAAGACGCCAATCGCAACCAAGAAAATCTCATCCACTTTATCGCGCACGAAGTGAAGGGGTATTTTGGCAAAAGCCTCGTCGGGTTTACCGCTATCGCGGAGGAGGACTACGGGCCAATCTCGCCCGCGCTCAAGAAGTTGGCGACACAGGAGCGCGAAGAGATGCACACAGGCCTCACCACGGTGACCGAGATCTTGGGAGCTGCAAGTTTTAAGAAAGGGTTAACGAATTTTACGATGCAGCCCTTTGATCTAAAGACGGAGGTGCAACGGGTGTTCGAGGACGTGCGTCCATCTGCAGAAGGGAAGGGGTTGCAGTACACCCTTGTCGCGCCGGAGGGTTCGTATATGGTAATGGGCGATCCAGGACAGCTTGGTAATCACGTGATACATAATCTAATCGACAACGCCGTTCGGTATACCCCGACAGGGTCTATAACGATACGACTTGAGCGGGACGTGGATGTCGTACGCGTGGTGGTGGCTGATTCGGGTGTGGGTATTCTACCCGCAGACATGCAGAAGCTGTTCACTGAGGGCGGGAGGGGTACTGATTCGCTCAAGATCAACCCTCACTCGACAGGATACGGGCTGTTTATAGTCAAATCCATCGTCGAGGCCCACCATGGCCGTGTCTATGCGCAATCGCGCGGGTCGGGCACCGGTTCCACATTCATAGTTGAGATCCCCGCCCTTGGCGCATCTGCGGCACAGGTCTAGCGCCCCCGTTATTTCTATGAAATACTTACCGTATGAGCACCCAACAGCCAATCGTTTTATGTGTCGATGATGACAGTGTTTTTATCGATGTGATCGGTAATAAATTAACTCAAGAGGGTATGTCGTGCGTGTATGCTTCGAGCGGTCGTGTAGCGTTCGATGTCCTGGCGAAGGGGACTCGGCCGAACGTGATACTACTTGATATCACCATGCCGGACATGGACGGCTTTGAGGTTCTTGAGAAGCTCAGACAAGACAACACACTCTCGACAGTCCCTGTCATCATCTTCTCGAACGATGCGACACCCGAAAATAAGGCAAAAGCGATACAACTTGGCGCGCAAGCATTTTTAGAGAAAGTACAAGTGACCCCCGGCGCGGTGGTTGAGTTGATACGGGGCTTACCGACTATTGCATAGGCGTACACCCCCTCAAGGAGTATTGCATACACCCGCTTCGAGAATCTGCTCAAGGACGGTGTGATGCCAGTCGTGAACGAAAACGACGTTGTTGCGGCCCCCAGGCTGTTCTTCACTGGTAACGATGTGCTTGCCGATTTGGCCGCATCAGAGCTCCATGCGCTGATGCGGGTCATCATCAATCAAATACCACCAGTGTACGTAAAAGGTCTGATAGGTTCGATCAGCGAAACCAGATATCTTTGTGATGTGCAGACATACTGGGTCTCCCAAACGTTCAGAATCCGTCCTAAGCAAAACCTGTCAAACAAAACGTACCGTTTGAGTGTGTATAACTATATTGAGGCATTTTCGATTTTATTAAGTATTTTTTGATATTGAAGAGCCTATATTTTCGAGATAAAAACGTTATCTCGAGTAAGCGATAAATCAATATATAGCAACATATCTCGTATAGAACGAGGTTCTTTCATGTGCACCAACACGCTGCAGTATAGCCACAATTTACTTTTGCTTGTCATGCACTGTGTTTTTTAAAAAAAAGGTTTAAAAACGCTATTCTGGAACCTATTACGCACCAACGATTTTTGATATTTCACAGTAGAAGAAAAAAAATGCAATTTTTTCTTAAAAAAAAATAACCCAATGGTACTCTTTGTATAGCAAAAAACACTGGTCGTCTCGGCGAACTGGCCTTGTAATGAAAGCGAAATGAGCGAACTAAGATTACAGCAAAATTTGAATGAATACGTCTCCTCAAAGGAGGCTTCTCGACTTTTTCGAGTGTCGAACGACTACGTCACTCGTCTGTGCAGAGAGGGGAAACTCGAGGGTTTTATTTCTGGCAGGTCTTGGTTGGTGAGCCGTAGCTCGCTCGATGTTTTTTTTGGCAAGGAGCGACGGATCGATGAGGCGGATGAAGGTGCGGATGTTCGCACGCCCCACGTGGTGTATATCAAAGTACCGTCTAGTACAAGCACGGAGGGTAACGCGAGTGTTCAGCGTAAGATGGCTTGTGAGCGCGATGTGCCCCCGCTAGCCATTATCGTGTCGGTCGTGTTGCTCAGCGTCGCGGCGATGTGTTCTTATTCAGGAGCAACTAAAGATATTTTTCAAAACACTCTTGATGTAGAACACACCGCCGCCCTCGGCACCCAGGTCCAGTCACCCTTCTTCGGTGTCCAGCCAATCTCTCTCGCTGACATAACCAATTTCTTCGGAAGTCTATTCGGATCACATACACAGAATGTTGCAGACGCGGTACCAACCGAATTA
>CAINNF010000007.1 GCA_903851045.1 Candidatus Adlerbacteria bacterium | reverse complement strand
GAGCAATATTTTCATCGGGTACTATTCCAGCACCTTTTACATTTACATAGCCCAGAGGCGACATTTGAGGCCATATACCGTCTTTCACTTTGTTTCTATGACCTCGCTTAATATTTTCCGATAAGTTGTCCACATAATACTTGGATTGTGAGAAAGCAATGGAAAGCATGAACTTACCTTGTGGAGTTGTATCACACCAGAAAGTTGGAAATTTTAGCTCGGCAATTTTTCCCGTATCGAGCAAATATATTATTTTTCCACCATCAACACTATTCCTTGCTAATCTATCGGGGTGCCACGCTAAAATTCCATTTGCCTCATTTGCTTCGATACGGAGAAGCATTTCATTAAATACTGGCCGACCCGGAGCTTTAGCAGTTTGTTTTTCCACAAAAATATCTACAACTTCAATTTGTTCTTTTACCGCTAACTCTTTTAATTCGGCCAGTTGGTCTGAAATGCTTCTAACTTGCCGATCTTCTGTATCGGTAGATTTTCTGGTGTATATAAAAAATTTTCTAGTTTGATTATTCATATTGTTGCATTGGCTAACGAGGAGCCACGCAGAGCGTGGCGAACCCTTTTGGATTCAGGACTTTTTGGGGGGAATTCAGAACAGACGGCACTTCGTGCCGACCATATTTTTGGTTCAGAAACCCTTTTCGAAAAATTGCGGTATTCATTGTACAAAATTCGAACCTTTTTTGAAAGCAATCCTGACGAGGAAATCTGAAACAATGCGGACGAAGTTTTGCGGAAACAATTTTCTGGGGAAAGGATTCCGCAAAACTTCGGCTGATTCATTTTTTCTGAATTCGGATGTCGCAAGCGGAGGAGGAGGGGTCTGGGGAGGAATCCTCCGCTTGCTCCTCTTTTTGTTTTGGCGAAATTCGGGCGGGCTAAAAAATTGAAAAATACTCTCATATTTGTTATTATAATACTGCAAGTAGAAATAAGCAACAATATTATGGTATCAATATATGGAAAGTAATCAACTAGGTCAAAAAATAAAGAAATTACGACAAAAACTTGGTCTATCCCAAGATGATTTTGCTCGTAAAGCGGATGTTCCCTACACAACGCTTACAAAGGTCGAAACAGGTGTCATCAAGAAACCTTCGGTTTTTGTGGTGAGCAAAATCGCCAAGGCTCTCAGTGTAGACATTGAGGAGTTGATTAAATAATTTTATGAAATTTGAGCTTGATAGTTACAATCGTAATACCCCTGATGAAACGCTCATTGCTGACATAAAGCGAGTTGCTATTGATCTGGGAGAAAGCCCTACGATTGATAAGTACAATGAGCGAGGAGCCTATCACGCCACCACAATAACTCGTCGTTTTGGCGGTTGGTTCAAAGCGCTTGAATTGGCTGGTTTAGAAAACACGAGAAGCCCTCTTAATATTTCTGAAGAGGAGCTTTTTAAGAATATTGAAGAAATCTGGCTAAAACTTGGACGACAACCACGCTACCAAGAAATACAAAAACCACTTTCAAAATATAGTGCAGGAACATATGATAATCGTTTTGGTGGTTGGCGTGATGCTTTGGAAAAGTTTGTCGCTTATATCAATAATGAAGAAAATGCCTCGTCCGAGGAAGCTATTAAAAGTTTAGAAGTTGAGCCGAGTGCAAGACATAAAACAGCAAGAACAATAAATTGGCGAATTCGTTTTGTTGTTATGAGGCGAGATAATTTCAAATGTAAAAATTGCGGACGGGCGCCCGCAACTGACCCAAGTATTATTCTTCATGTTGACCACATTAAAGCATGGGCGAATGGTGGTGAAACAGTTTTGGAAAATCTTCAAACACTTTGCTCGGTATGTAATATCGGAAAAAGTGATTTGGAATAAATTTATGAATACAAAGAATGTAAAACTTGTTGTGTTTGTTCCATTAAGTCACTGCGATATTGTTCGCCAAGTGCTTGGTGAAGCAGGAGCAGGAAAAATTGGGAATTATGATTTTTGTTCTTTTTCTACTCGGGGAGTAGGTCGTTTTCGTGGTAACGAAAACTCTAACCCTAGTATTGGTGAATCAGGGAAATATGAATCAGTAGAAGAAGAAAGAATAGAGGTTGTTTTATCGCGAGAGATTTTAAGCTCGGTAATAGAAAAGGTTAAAAGTGTTCATCCTTACGAGGAGGTTGCTTTTGATGTCTATCCCCTTGAAGATTTATGAATGAACTAATTGAAAAAATAAAATCAATAATGACTGATGTTGCTACTGGTCAAGCAAAAATTCAGGACACAAATGACGAATATAAAAAGTTATTTCGTGAGCTTGATGATATTTTTTCAAACACAAATCAGAAAAATCCGAATAGTTTTTCTGATTTGTGGGAGTTTTATAGTTTTTGGAAAAAGAAGAAAATGGGTACTTATGCCGAGCGTCGTTCATATGTAATTGAGCTTTACAAAAACATAAAACCGAAAAAGCAGATTGCAAAATCGGGAGCTTATAACTTTGTAAATCAAAATAGAATCAAGGAACTGAAAACAATTAAAAATGATAATTATGATATTACAAAACTTATCCGATTTTGCGAAGAATTAAATACTGCTTTTTCGCTTGAAAACTTTTTATCAACAGCAATGCTCGTTAGAGCTATTGCTGACCATATTCCTCCAATCTTTGGCAAAACTTCTTTTACAGAAGTTGCAAATAATCATGGTAGTAAAAGTTTTAAGGAGTCAATGAAAAATTTAGATAATTCGTCAAGAAAAATATCTGATTCGCATTTGCATACACAAATTAGAAAAAAAGAAGTTTTGCCAAATTCCAATCAAGTTGATTTTTCAAACGACCTTGATGTTTTACTTGCTGAAATTTATCGAGTATTAAAATAGTTAGCCCGCCCGAATTTCGCCAAAACAAAAAGAGGAGCAAGCGGAGGATTCCTCCCCAGACCCCTCCTCCTCCGCTTGCGACATCCAAATTCAGGAAAAAAGAATCAGCCGAAGTTTTGCGGAATCCTTTCCCCAGAAAATTGTTTCCGCAAAACTTCGTCCGCATTGTTTCAGATTTCCTCGTCGGGATTGCTTTCAAAAAAGGTTCGAATTTTGTACAATAAATACCGCCCGAAGAAAAAAGTATCGGAGATATGCTGAGGCATACCCCTTTTTTCGCGTTTAGCCTGGATTTTGCAAAATCCTATCTAGAGGCGCATTATATCCGTATGCGACGAATCGTTTTCTACTCATGGCAATCCGATCTGCCGAACGGCGGCAACCGTTCGTTCATCCAAAAAGCGCTCGAAGAAGCAGTCGCCGCTATCGCCGCAGACGATACGGTCGCCGTCGAGCCGGTCCTTGATCGCGATACGCAAAACGTACCTGGTTCGCCTGACATCGCCTCGACGATTTTCGCCAAAATATCGGCCTCGAACGTTTTCGTAGCTGACGTCACCATCACCACTAAGGCCGAGGGGCAGCGCCCGACGCCGAATCCGAACGTTCTCATTGAGCTTGGGTATGCGGTCAAGACGCTCGGATATGAGCGAGTCATTCCCGTTTTTAATACGGCATTCGGCGACTTCCCAGATTTGCCTTTCGACCTACGAGGTCGCCGCTTACTCCCATACAACATGCCGGCGAATGTCACAGACCGCGCGGCGGAGAGAAAAAAGTTGAGAGACCAGCTCGAGGAAGCCCTCCGCGTTGCCCTTGAAGCAGTCCCGGAAGATCCTGCGCCGTCCATTCCTTCGGTAGAAGCGATAGAGAACGCACGTCCGAATAAAGTCATCGTGCTTCGTCGCGATCTCGACCAAATACTGAAGGAACTGGTGTCGTTGCAGCCGAGGAAACACAGCAGCAGCGGAACAGCGGACGAGCTTGTCGACGCAATCGGAAAGACGCAGGAAGCCGTCGCCAGATTCTCGCGCATCGCCGAGACCATTGCGGTCATAGGCGACCTCGACTGCGCGCTCGATACATACCGCTGGTTCGGAAAGATATTTGAACACTATGAATTGTCGAAGGACTTCCGTAACGGCCTTGTAAGCGAGGGTGATTATGATTACTTCAGATTCATCGGCCACGAGCTATTCGTCACACTCATGGCGTTCATGATTCGTGAACAGCGCTGGGACATGCTCGCTCGAATACTCGACGAGCCCATCCCGGTGCCATACCTGCGCAATGCGAGGGGAGGCGCCGGAGAGGTAACGTGGGATTACGCCTCGCGCCACCTTCCGTTGCTTGGCGATGAAAGCAAGAAAAAAGGTAGGATCTCTCTCCGCGCGGATATCCTAAAAGCGCGCCATACCACCGGCGGCCTGGCCGCCGTGCTGCCGTTCGAGGACTTTATGGCAGCCGACCTTTTCCTTTTCCTACGCGGCGAGTTACCACCAAAGACGCCGGGGCCGCACTTTGGATGGAATCCGTGGACATGCATTTATCTGCAAACCATCCCACTGTTCCTTCAGCGCACTCGCAACCGGACAGTTGCGGGGCAAGTCGGGAAGGCTTTGGGTGTTTTGGGACCGGATGAATTCAAGCAACGCCTTCAGGAACGCTTCGGCAATTTGGTGCGGAAGTATGGCGAGCTCGCCGTGGACCTACGGCGGCAAGACTTCGACTTTGTCGCCACGGAGGGGCTGGCGCAAATCATAACCTAGAAGGGACTTCAAAAATCGGACACTTAGATGTCCGATTCTAGTGTCCGATTTGTCCGCTTTTCAAAAAATGACCCCTGCTGTTGAGGCCTCAGCAAGCCGCCGAAAAAGAAGCTAAAATATCCTTATGGTGCTTGGGGTCGGGAGTACTGACTGTGAGCGGCCCGCCAATAGGCTATATGTACAAAAGCATCATCCCCATCATCGCTGCGACCGGGTGGATCAGCCTTTCAGAATTCTTTCGCAATGAGGTGCTCGTGAAGTCTCTGTGGGTCGCGCACTACCGCGCGCTCGGACTCACCTTCCCCGACGCACCGATCAACGGCGCAGTGTGGGGTGTTTGGTCGCTTGCGTTCGCAACATTTGTCTACCTCATTTCAAAAAAATACGACGCACGCCGGGCTACGCTGGTCGCGTGGTTCGCCGCCTTCCCGCTCATGTGGATCTCGCTCGGTGATCTCGGCATACTCCCTCTCGCTACCTTGTGGGCAGCCGTGCCGTTGAGCCTTCTGGAGACCTTCGTCGCGGTGTTGATTATCAAAAAATTATTGAGTTGAAGGAGACGCCGACATGCTCCAAAAAGAACGGGTCTAAAAAAGGCCCGACCGCAGGGATCGAGCCTTGTCACACCAACCTAACTTAGGCAAGCGGCTTCATTTGGATACGCAGATAGAAATCCCTACCACCCGCTTCGCCAATGCGGCGCAGGATACGATACGCCCGTCGAAGTTTGAAGTGGCCTATATACTCCTCTTCCAACGATGCAGGCAGCTGGGTCCCGAACCCACACGCCCTCAGCTGAACCAAGAAAACCACTGGATCATCCGCCTCTTGAGGGTCTTCGGGGATACTCTCGACAATCTCTTGTATTCGCACCATGTCTAAGGACTCCTTCCACGGACAAGCTACCACAACCATTCAGCGGCACAACTTATGGTCACCAACATATCACTTACGACGGTGGATAACAGGTGTGTTGTGTGATACAAGAGAATACGTGACCAACATACAGAAAAAAATAAGGATCGGCATACAGGGCGGGAAAGGGAGCTTCAACGAGGAGGCTTGTCGGACATACTGCAAAGACAATACCATCACCGACTACGAGATCGTGTATCTCTATACCTCCGACCGCGTACTGAAGGCGCTGGAGGCGCGCGAAGTGGACTTTGGTGTCGCCGCTATCGAGAACTCGCTCGGCGGCTTGGTGTGGGAGACGGTGCATGCGTTGTCGGAGTTCAACTGCAAGATCGAGTCGTACTTCCAGATCATCATCAACCATGCGCTCCTGGGCGTGCCCGGCGTCACCATCACCGAGATCGACACCATCCTTTCGCACCCCCAGGCGCTCGCGCAGACCCAAGGTACGCTCGCACGCAAGTATCACAACAAGCAATTGGCATCGGGCGAAGGTATCCTCGTTGACCAAGCGACCGCCGCAGGAGCGCTCGCTCGTGGCGAACTCCCCCGCTCGACCGCCGTCATCGCCTCGCGTGTCTGTGCGGAGCTGTTCGGTCTCGACATCCTCGCCGAAGGGCTCCAAGATATGGCGGAGAACTTCACGAGCTTTTTGTGGATGACACCGCGATAACGCATGAGGGCTTTGTCTCGCCACCACACAGGAACATGGGTGGGGTGGACAGGCTACTAGCCAAAGCGACACAGGATGTTATGATGGGTGGGTTTTTAGAATAACTAATAAAATATGGCAACAAAAGCAACATCCGCGTTCATGAAGCCGCTCGCCGTCAGCGAAGAACTCGCTGCGGTCGTCGGCAAGGGCCCCCTACCTCGCTCTGAGGTCGTGAAGAAACTTTGGGCATACATCAAGAAGCATGACCTCCAGGACGCGAAGAACAAGCGCAATATCAATGCAGACGAGGCGCTCAAAAAGGTCTTCGGCGGCAAAGCGACCGTGAACATGTTCGAGATGACGAAGCTCGTTTCGAAGCATCTTTCATAAGACTATTCGTTCACAGGAACAGTTAAAAGCGCCGGATTCCTCCGGCGCTTTGATGTTTAGGCGTCACCCTACATCTTGTTGGCGTCGCGTTTCGCCTTGTAGTCGAGCCACAGCGGACGCCACCGCTCCTGACTCACGATGAGTATCACCTCGTCATCTCGCCCGTCGCCGTCCTGGCATCGCAGCCACTGCGGGATGCGCCCGACCTCCTTGTAGCCACACTTGTCTGCATAGCGGAGGCTCCGACCATTTGACGCACGCACAAGCGATTGGATCATAAGCAGGTCGAGCGCGTTGAAAGCGAAGTCGAGTAACAACATCTTCGCTTCGGTACCATACCCCCGCCCCTGGTCGTCAGTACTCCAGATAGCGGTCCCCGTCGTCGCGGTACGATTCGGCCATTTAATACCATGCAGCCCGATGACCCCGATGACCCGGTGATCCTCGAGAAGTACGATGGCGAACATATAGCCCGTGGTGTTCTTGTGGAGGCCTGCCACCAAATCCTCTTCTTCTGCTTCGTAAGCAGGAAAGACTCGCGCAAGGTGTTCGGTCACATCCGGGTTGTTAATCCCGCGCAACATCAAGGGTATATCAGCCCGCTCAATCGGGCGAATATACACTGACATGCCGCGGCGAAACATGACGGGGTCCATCGTAGGCTCCTGTTGTGTCGATTGGTGACTTGTAGAAAGAACATATGCTGAAACAAAAACCCTCGGGCTCTGTATCCAGCCGAGGGTTCTCTAAGAAACTCTTTTGAAAAATTAGGAATTCATACAAAAGCCACGGCTATATACGAGCGCTGTGCCATCCACTGCGATAGCAGAAAGGCACCCCCACTTCTGGGCGCTGGTGCGACTCGTATACATACTGTGACTTTTATGAGCCATACCCACATGGTCGCACAAAATAGCCTGTTCGTCAATACTCACCGCACCCGCCCAAGGTATGGTAGGTCTATTGTTTTCTTTCTTTGCTCAAGGGGAAGATGAACTTTTGAGGTGCGAGTGGTCATGTTTCTTTGTTTGTTGGGTTCGAGGTGGTTCACGGCTTTGAGGCTGGCGGCTAGGATGACCGTCTCTTTGCCGTACTTTTTGTTAAGGGAATCCACGGCGGTGAGGATCGGTTGACGCTCGTTGACGACCTGCGCTTCGCCGAAGAGGTCGAGGGTGGCGGCTCCCTCTTCGACGAGGTTGCGCAAGGTGATGCCGGTGGTGCGGTAGAGGATGTTGGGGACAAAGACGCGGTCAAAGTGGGCTTCGACGAGGCGCAGGATGACGGCGGGGTCGTTCGTCGCGACCGAGAGGTCGAGTTCGCAGGTACGATAGATGAAGTCTTGAGTTTTGAGGAAGAAGCTCACGGCGCGCGGGCGCATGTGGTGCCCGCGTGCCTTGGCGCAGGCGCTCTCGATGTTCTTGGAGAGTTGCGAGAGCACGAACGCGCGCTCTCGGGTGGGCGGCGCGAAGGTGCGCGTTTTGATGATGGAGCCGATGTCGTCGTTGTGGGTCAGCGAGAGCTCCTTGGCGAAGCCGCCGCGCAGCTCCCACCAGATCTCGCGGTAGGGCTTGGCTATCTTGTTGGCGCGCAGCCACTGTTCGTCCTTGGTCGCGAACTGGAGCGCGGTGGTGACGCCGAGCTTGTGGAGCGCCATCTGCATCGAGTAGCCGACCCCCCACACCTGGCCAATAGGCATATTTTGCAGGAAGGTGTGAACCTCTTTGGCCGGTATCGCGGTGAAGCCGCCGGGCTTACGATGTTTCGACGCGATCTTGGCGACCACTTTGTTTGGCGCCAGCCCGACACCAAAGGTGATGCCGAGGCTCTCCTCCAACTCCCGCTTGATCATCTCCCCTATCTGCGCATATGAGCGGTGATACATCCCGCGTAGCCCCGTGATGTCGGCGAAGCATTCGTCGATACTGTACTCCTCGACCATCGGCGTGTAGCGGCGCACTATCGCGTACATCCGCCGCGCGTAGATCGAGTAGGCCGTGTAGTCGGACTTCACGACAATGACCTCTGGGCACAACTCCCGTATCTGCTTCATCGGCATCCCGCGCGTGAGTCCGAGCCGCTTGGCCTCGATACTGAGCGCCGTGGCCGCGCCGCGCTCGCCACCAGTGACGACTGGCTTGCCGCGAAGTCGGTGGTTCATCGCCTGTTCGACCGAGGCGAAGAAGGAGTCGCCGTCGAAGTGGAGTATCGCGCGCGGGTAGGAGCGGATAGAGAAGGGTTGCATATCATTTGTACTTGCGAAAGGTACCCGTCACCACACCGACGATCTGGCCTTCCTTTGGGTGGATGTTGGGGTACTTCGGGTTCGCCGCTTCGAGGAAGTACTTCCCGTGCTGCTTCCGCAGATATTTGATCGTGTAGCCATCTTCGGTGAGCGCGATGACGATGTCGCCCGGCCGGTAGTCGCTGCCGCGCTCGAATATCACCATGTCGCCCTCATGGATGCCCGCGTCGACCATCGAGTCGCCCTCGACCTCCAAGAGAAAGCTCGCCTGCTTGTCGCGGATGAGATACTCGCCCACGGTGATAGTGTCCGCCAACTCTTCCTCTGCTGGCGATGCGAAGCCTGCGCGTACACGGCCGACCTTGCGCACAGCGTGGAGTGCGCTCGTGGGGATGAGCTTGCCCGCCTTGTCCTTGGCGACCACACCCTCCTTAACCAACTTGGTGACCACGTAGAAGGCAGATGAGCGCGACGAAAAGCCGCACAGCGTCATGATCTCCGATATGTTCGGCATCCGCTTGCGTGCACGAAAGAAGTGCAGGATCTTCGCTCGATAGGCTGACATGTCCCTAGTATAGTCGAACATTTGTTCGATGGTCCAGAACCAACGTGGGGATTAGAGAGATGCTTGCGTTTGGCGGTGTATACTATAAGTAATGGAGGGAAACATGCTCAGTTGGACGGTGCTCACGCACGAACATGAAGATCGGACGAACGATTGGTACTGGGCACTTGGTCTGCTCGCCGTCGTTGGTATCGGCGTGTCCATCTACTTCAACGATATCCTGTTCGCGTTCGTACTCGCAATCGGTATCGGTAGCATCCTCTTTCTCACCATCCGGGGTCCCCGAGAACATGAGGTGGTCCTCACGCCACGCGGTGTCGATATCGACGGCACGCTCTACCGCTATCCGGCGATACGCTCCTTTTGGGTAGCTATCGAGGAGGTCGAACATGACGCCGAGTTCGAGCCACGCGCACTACTCTACCTTACTACTTCGGGCGTTCTGCACCCGCGTTTCGTGCTGCCTTTGGAAGACACCGACCACGCCGAAGCCGTGCGCGACTACCTACTAGACCATGTAGAAGAAGAGAAGCAAGAACCTCACTTCGTCGAACACCTCGCCGCCCTACTTGGAATATAGCGACATGTAGTGTATTTTGGATACACCTCTCCCCCACTACGGTGGGTTCGGGGTGTGCGAAAGCCGAATAGCTCCCGTCGTTCAATGGATAGGACGCATCCTTGCGGAGGATGCAATGTGGGTTCGATTCCTGCCGGGAGCACCACAAACGAAAAAAGCGCACTGCTGCGCTTTTTTCGTTTGTGGTACTGTCCGTGGCGATATGTAAAGACCCATCTCTGAAACAGAGACGGGTCCAAAGTAGCTCGTGGCTTACCGATATCGTTGTTCGGCAAGGAATTCCAACCATCCTGGGTCTCGTACGGGGCAAAAACCATCGAGCTGCGCGAACATGCGAGCCGAGTACGCATGCTGCAGTCGTACCGCTTCAGCAAAACTGGTGGTACGGATATTCGAGATGTCGACCTGGTAGCCGCCATGCGCATCGAGTAGCAGGTTACCATCCGCGCCGACATTGAGACCGTACTTGCAGGTACCACAGACCACTCGGCCACCTGGTTCGTCATAGAAGATGATCGACTCATCACCAAGTGCGTTGACCGTCTTGAGCCGCTGCTCGTCAGGCAACCACAGATCGGGCCTCGCTGCCGCATGACCCGTCTTTGCGAGCGGCGCTATACTGAACAGGAGCCCCCTCTCATCACAGAACGCGCGTGCATCTGCCACTTCTCCAACATTGTCAGATTGGAGCGTCCAGTGTATAGCGGCCCGCCGTATGTCACGACCACGCTCCAGCCACCCCGTGCCACGAAACACTTCTGCAGCACGGTCGATGTTTTTCATCTTACGACCAAAGCTCCCGCGAGAGCCGCTATCGCGTTCATATACCGCTTCGACAAGCGAGTGTAGACTCAGAACGAGCGCAACCTGTAACTCAACGAGCTCACGGAGCATGTCGTCCGTAAGGAGATGTCCGTTGGTGATGAGCGTTGTCCACAGACCGAGTTGTGAGGCGAGACGAATAATGGGGAGTGTGTTGTGGCTCATGAGCGGCTCCCCTTCGCCGGAGATCTCGAGCGCCAGTCCGCCAGCGGCACCGAACTCGGTAATCAGTCGCTCGTAGTCCTCCATCGTCAGAAGACTTTCTTTCGGCAACCCACGCTTTCGACTAGGATAGCGAAAGCACCCCTGACAGTCGACATCGCACACGCTGTTTTGATTGAGCGAGAGGTATGAGATATATCTCTCGTGCAATCGATGTCCTTGGAGCGCCCAGTACCGGGGGCACGAGACGAGCATCGGTTTCATATCCAGCCCTCCTCACGACAGTTGTACATAGACCTCGACAGAGGTCAGACCGTAGACTACTCAGATGGTTTGTTTTTGACCACAACTTAGACTTAAGGCGCTCACACAGACACCATCCCATATCGTACATATATATAAAACGTTGAAAATAAAGACCATATTGACACTATCACAGACAGGTTATACCATCACTTTGTTGTCAAAATTTTCAACATATGCATGCTGGACTCAAAACAATTTTGCGTGAGTACGGCCTCTCGGACAAAGAGGCGGCTATCTATCTGGCCGTGCTGGCGGATAGTGGTGTCTCGATCAAAGCGCTCTCTGAGCGAACACACATCAACCGCACCACCCTCTACCCTATCGTGGAGCAGCTGATACGCCGAGGTATCATCGCCCAGTTCAAGGGCTCGCGTGGTGCGCGATTCGTCGCATCCGACCCACGCACCCTGCTGCAAAAAATAGAAAATCTAAAGAGGAATTTTACCGAAGCGATGCCGCAGTTCGAGGCGCTCGAGAAGAGGTCCAAAGACTCGCCACGCGTACACTACTATCATGGCAAGGGAGGCTACTTGTCGGTACTCGCCGATACGCTTACCTCTGGCGCGGGCGAGATCCTCTACCTCGGCTCTGCCCAAAAGCTCAACGAAGTGGTGTCCGAGAGATATATCGAAAGAACGTATATCCCGACCCGGGTCGCGAACGGGATCAGTTTCAGGCAACTGGTGCTCGACGAGAGCTTTTCAAGGAGGCTGGTTCCTAAAGACCTAGACGAACTGCGAACGACCAAATTCTTGCCGAAAACAAGTCGCTTCAGTGCCAACATTGCGATATATGGAGACAAGGTCGCCTACTTCACGTCCGAAAAGGAGCTGATGTGCGTCTTGATACAAAGTCACGAGATCGCGGAGATCGAACGACATTCGTTCGATCTGTTGTGGGACACTTGCCCGTGTTCGTAAACACATCTTTGCACCACCAGGACTACTGCGGTACCGTGAGAGGGTGCGCTTGGTTCGTGTCGATGTCTATCACACGCCCCCGTCGTTCAATGGATAGGATGCCTCCCTCCGAAGGAGGCGATGCGGGTTCGATTCCTGCCGGGGGCACAAAAAAAACGATCTTACGCGGCCACAGCCTCCGGCGTGAGCGCCTGCAACTCGGCGAGCAACTCGGCCTCGATCTTCTCGTACTCGGCATCCGCAGCCCGGACCGCCTCATCAGCCTCTTTGGCGAATTCGTCGAGCGCGACCGCCATGTCTTCCATCGTCTCTGCCTCGATGTCCGTGGCGGTAACATCCATGTCGATCAGGTCGAGCAGCTTTGTCTTGTCTTCCTCGGTCAGACTCCCACGTACCGCCGCCGCATCAAGTATCGTACTCATCGCCGCATGTATCTCTGGAGAGAACCCACCGTCACGCAACACCCCTCGTACTTGTTCTACTGTCATATATGATAGTTATACGATAATTATGCTGCAGCTTGTGTTGGTCGCAACCAACCTAATGCCTGTGGGACTAGTCTGCGATTTTTGTTCTTAGCGCGAGAGTCAACTGCTCTCGCGCGCAACCCTGAGGACCTAGCGAGCGCTTCCGCCTTAGCTTCTTCCGCTTTTCGTTTAACCTCTTCGAGATGAGTCCTTAGGTCCTCGATCTGTCTTTCGATCGCCGCCGCATCGCTCGCACCAGCAGCTTCGATCGCGCTAGCCTTGGCTGCCGCACGTTCTGCGCGCCATTCTCGCACCCCAGCAGGAATGTTACAGATGTCCGTAATCTTGTTCTCGATAGGTGCAATGAAGGTGTTCAACCCCCACGCGGCAGCGCGCTTGGCCAACCCAACGGTCTTGTCTTTTGCGGTACCGATAGCCCGGGTCGCCGTATCGTCCAGACGAATAGCCGCCGCATCCACCTTGTTCAAAAACCTTCCGGTTGCTGCGGTCATACCATCCCACGCCTTTCCTCCTGCGTGTGCTACCGCCTCGGGAGAACCGAGCGCGTAGGTCACTCCTTTGTCGAGACCTTGAGTGACCTTCTCTGTTGCCGAAGCAAAGAAGTTCTTTATCTTTTCTCGCCGCTCTGCCCCCGTCTTCCAAGCTTTCTCTCGAGCTGTCTCGGGTTGCTCCGGCTTATCCAGACCCGCCTCTGTCCCTCCCACAACACGAAGGTTCCCCCTCTGATTCAGACTCATATAATTTGTAGAAATTAATGGGTAGTAAATGTACGTAAAAAACAGACTTCGTACACTCCTATTGTACTACAATGCATATGCTCCGCCATATTTCGTCGCGTGATATAAGATCGTTTTTCCTTAAGGGAGCCTCCGGGCTCCCTTTTTCTTTACACAGCGCTTATATGTTTTACATTCCCCCCGTCATCAAAGTGGCCGGGTCTTGGACGACACCGGCGAAGGCGGCGGCCATTTCGGCTTCGACTTCGGCTCGCGGGCGGCCGTAGCGCAGTGCCGAGAGGGCTTGGAGCTGCTGCACATACTCTTTGGTACCGCCGTGGAACGGTAGCGTCTCGATATTGAACGGTTGCGACGGCTTGCCGCTGATGAGCAACTTGAGGTGCGCATTGTAGTTGTCGACGCGCATCAGGTCGGCAGCGGAGAACACGGGAGCGAACTGCTTCTCCAAGAATTCACTGTCGTCCACGCCGACACGGAATGCGCACATCGAACCGACGTTACCGAACACCGCGTCTTTGATCTCATCCGTTAGCTGGGCGATGAATTGGTGCGCGATAGTGAGCGACAATTTATATTTGCGAGCCTCCGAAAGGATGGTCGAGATGGATGGTGTAGCGAAGTTTTGGAACTCATCGATGTGGAGATAGAACGGTGCTAACTCTTGACCGAAGGAGTCGACCCGCGACAGCGCGGCGATGAGGAACTTCCCAACGATGATGAGACCGAGCAGGTTGGCATTGATGTCGCCGATACGCCCTTTGGCCAGGTTCACGAGCAGGATCTTGCGGTTGTCCATAAGGTCGCGAAAGTTGAACGCGGACTTTTGCTGAGAGATCATCGGGCGCACGAAGTCGTTCGTCGTGAAGACGTCGAACTTGTTGGTGACGTACGGGCCATAGTTCTCGAGCCCCTGCTCGCCGGTCGTCTTCATGGCGATACCCTCCCAAAACTGCTTGACGATCGGATTCTTACACGCCGCGAGCTTGCGTTGGCGGAAGTCTTCGTCGGCGAATATGCGCGAGATATCCAACAAAGTGTTCCCTGATGCGGGGTCCTCCATGACCAAAAGTGCCGAGTTACGGAAGTATTGTTCGAACGCAGGCCCCATACTCTCTGGCACCGCACCGAAGAGTTTTTTGAAGATGCCGAAGAGTTCGTCCACCACGAGCGTCTTTTGCTCCGGATGCGCAGGGTCATACTCGAGCATATTGAGCCCCATCGGCCGATCCATAGAACCCGGGTCAAGGTAGATGACATCGTCCATACGCTCCGGCGGGATGGCGGAGAGGATATCGAGCACGTCCGAGCCGTGCGGGTCGAGGAAGCACACCCCTGCCCCACTCTTGATATCTTGAATGACGATATTTTTGAGCAACACCGACTTACCGGTACCGGTCTGTCCGATAAGGTACAAGTGTCGCATACGATCCTCGGGTTGGATGAACACCTTCGTTTCGTTGTTGCGAAAACGATTGACACCTAGGAGCACACCTTGTTTCGGAAGCCCGATCGGGGCTGCGGCCGCCTGGCTCTTGTCTTGACGGATATCCGGCGCGAACTCCCGTGCCTCGGGTCGCGGCAGGTGTGCGAGAGTCGCGAGCTCCATCGCCGAGAGCGGCATGGCGCTGCGTTCGTTCAGCATACGATACGAGAATGTGTGTGCGAACGAACCGATCTTTCGGCTCGGCACCTCCTTGAACAGCAGTCGGTTGCCCGCGGTATCCGTGAACTGCTGGAACGATGCTTTGACGTCCTCGAGTATCTCCCTTGCTCTCGATGCGGTCGCGGCCGAGGCGACCGTCCGAATGTCGACGAGCAGTATCGGACTCGCCAGCTTGTTCTCGATGTTCTTGATGCGTGGGTCATCCGGTCGCAGTCGTTTATCCTCATCCTCTTTCTTGGGCACGTTGAAGACGGTGTATATATCGTGGAACACGCGCTTCATACCCATCGGCAACTTGGTCGCCTGCCGAAGTTCGATACCGGCATGTATGCTTTGCAGCGCGGTACGATACCGCTTCGAAAGCCCTTTGTCGTAGGGTGAGACGACGAACTGTATGGCCGCACCTTCGCCAGTCTCGTCCAATTTTGAAAATGCGTTCAATAGCGAGTCGAGCGGGTCGTTCGGGAACACGTCGAACGTCCGCAACGAGTAGATGTGTTGCTCGACCTGGTTCGCGCTCGCGGCGACCACCTGCGAACCGCTCGCGAACGCATTGTAGTCATCGTGCAGCTCTTTGAGACGAGCCGATGGGTAGAGGGACATGAGCTGCTTCTCGAACATCGCCTTGCGGGTGCGTGGTATCGCCATGTAGACGCTCGTGTGCGCGGCACCAGCCGGGTTGGCTATCTCGAACGAGAAGTACTCGCCATGTTTGGCGTCCATTTGGAGCATCCCGCGGTAGAACTGCTCCATAAGCGATATGAATTCGCGCAGCTCTCGGGTCGGGTCGGACGACTTTTCCTTATCGGACCCCGCTTGCGGCAGCGTCACCTCATAGAGCACCAGCGAGAGCGGCACCTTGTAGGGTTCCCGGTCGGCACCTTTTGCGGGCAGACCTTCGCGCACCCACTCAACGAGTACCCGGTGGAAGTCGTCGATGAGGTGCGGGTTGCCAGTCGCCTCGGCTGCCTCTATCGCCTTCACCACACCACTCTCTTGGAGTACATAGATGAACTCACCCATACGCTCGTCATGTTCCTCCGGAGTCAGTTGTAGGGTGATGGCGTCTGGGTGCGACGCGACACGTGGAGCTTCGGCGGGTGATGGCTTTTGGACCGCCTGTTGCCACTGCTCCCCGACCGCGCGTGTTGCGGCCTCCTGAGACCGCTCAACGTGGGCGGCAGGACTCGTAGGGGCAGTGGGAGCAGCCCCCTGTGCAAGCGAGGCCTCCAGCTGAGCGGCCCGTCGACGAAGATTCTCCAACTCCTGTCGCGCACTCTCGGTCGCCCTCCCCGCCTCTATACCTGTCTGCATGCTGAAAGTATATATCAAATAAAAAAATGCGCCGCTCACAACAAACCCCTCTTTCGAGGGGTTTGTTGTTTACTTAGTTGCTTTTGCCGCCTTTTTGGGAGCGACTTTCACGATGGGAGCATCGGTGGTCGGCTTTAGAAGCTTGGCGACCTTGGCCTTGCGGCGGGCTGCAGTGTTCTTCTTTAAAATGCCACGCTTGAGCGCCTTATCTATAGCCTTATAAGCGGCAGCGAGTGCTGCCGTGTCGCCTTTGGGGGCTGTGCGAGCGACCTTGTTGGCCGAGCGGATAGCCTCCTTGCGCGTAATGTTCATCTCACGCTTACGCAGCGCCTGGCGGTGCGCCTTCTTTCCTCCTTTGGTAATTGCCATGCCCAGCATAATACGCACTATTTCCCAAAAAAGCAAATTTCGGGGCTAGAGCCGCCTCATGTATGATTAACAGCATGATAGGTCGACTAACGGGAGAGTTTGGGGGGACGACGCCAGATGGGTCGGCTCTTATTGATGTCTCGGGGGTTGGGTATACCGTGCGCACCCCTTCGCTCACTTTGGCCGCACTTTCGGAGATTGTGGGGGGTCGGGTGTCGCTGTATATCCACACGGCGGTGCGCGAGGATGCTATCGACCTCTACGGCTTTCCTTCCGAAGAAGAGCTGGCATTCTTCAAACAGCTCATGAGCGTCTCAGGGGTCGGTCCCAAGACGGCGCTGGGCATCATGAGCGTCGCCGAAGTGTCGTCGCTGAAGCGCGCCATCGCCCAGAGCGACTCGGTAACACTCATCAAAGTTTTTGGCATTGGCAAGAAGAGTGCCGAACGACTGGTGGTCGAGCTGCGCGATAAAATTAAACTCGAGGTGCCAGCCGCGGGCGCAGGGCCTCGCGCCGAAGACGACTCCGATGTCATCGAGGCGCTCATGGCTTTAGGCTATCGCGCCGAGGAGAGTCGCCGGATACTCAAGGAGATCCCACCCACCACCCGCGGCACCCGCGAGCGACTTTCGGCCGCACTACGCTTCCTCGGCACACACACCACCACCTCCTAACCACACACCATGAGAAGATTCATTCCGAAAAAATTGTTGAGCCTCTACCACCTATGGTTCGCGCTGCTGGGTGCGAAATTCTATGGCAACCCGTCGCACGCATTGTTCGTCATTGGTATTACCGGCACCAAGGGCAAATCGACCACGTCCGAACTCGTGCGCACCATGCTCGCGGGCGCGGGGTACAAGGTCGCGCTCGCATCCACCATCCACTTCCGTATCGGAGACGAGATTGAACCGAATCTTTTTAAGATGACGATGCCGGGGCGCGCCTATTTGCAGCAATTTATGCGCCGCGCGCTCGATGCGAAGTGTACGCATGTCATCATCGAGATGACGTCCGAGGGTGCGAAGCAATTCCGCCACAGAGGTATCGAACTCGATGCGCTCCTCTTCACCAATCTCCAACCCGAACACCTCGAGTCACATGGGTCACTAGAGGCGTACGCACAAGCGAAACTTTCGCTCGCTCACGGTCTTGCGGAGTCACCGAAACGGCCGCGTATCATTGTCGCGAACATGGACGATGTGTACGGCGAGGAGTTTCTCAAAACGAACGTCGAAGTGAAGGTGCCCTTCCAGTTGGCCGACGCGGACCCGTACACGGTGGACGATACTGGCGTACGCTTTGTATACAAAAAAGGAGAGCTCTGTACCATTCCTCTGCCAGGACTGTTCAATTTGCGCAACATACTCGGCACTATAGCGCTTGGCGTCGCCATGGGTATCGATATGCAGACCATCAAGAAGTCGCTGGAACATGTGCAGCCGATACTGGGCCGTGCGGAGCGAGTCGAAGCGGGACAAGACTTCGCGGTCGTCGTCGACTACGCGCACACCCCCGACTCGCTCAAAGCCCTGTTCGAGACATACAAGAGCAAGAGGATCATCGTGGTCATGGGTTCTACGGGCGGCGGGCGCGACACGTGGAAGCGTCCCGAGATGGGCAAGATAGCCGACCAGCTGTGCGACACCATCATCCTCGCCAACGAAGACCCCTATGACGAAGATCCGCAAAAGATATTGAACGAACTCGCCCGTGGTTTTACTATCCATACACCACAGATCATTTTTCATCGACGAAAAGCTATCGCGGAGGCGCTCAGTAGTGCCCACACCCTTCGCGACGAGGGCTACGACGTGGTCGTCTTGATCACGGGCAAAGGCACCGACCCGTACATCATGGGACCGAACGGTTCGAAGGAGGTGTGGAGCGACAAACAGGTCGCGACCGAAGAACTACACAAACTTCGAGACTCACACAAATAAAAAATGTGCGGTAGTATAGAGCCATGGCAGAGGACAAACCAGCACCCGTAAACCCATGGGAGGGCGTCTTATTGTTAGTTCTGATCATCGGAGGATGTTTTCTCCTGTTGTGGCAACAGGGTAGATTGAAGGACCTGAACATCAAGAGTCTCTTCGTCCAGCCCCCGGTCAACTTCCACGCCACAACCTCAGAGACCACCGCCTATACCCAAAACAGCGGTTCGTACGCTTCGCAGCAGCTGCAGCACACATACACGGTCGATCCGCACCCGCTTCAGGTCGCCTCCCCTACCAGCTCCACTAGCCCATACTAACCCATATGCTGAACCCATTTCCCCACCTGCTTGATTACAGTTTCTTCGTGCCGACCGTGTTGCGCATGGTCGTTGCGATCTACTTCATTTTTATCGCACAGCACCTGTTTCGACACAGTACGAACATAGAAGAGGCTCTGTTTCCTATCATTGGTAAGCCAAAACGATGGATGGTGCAGATGTCCGCAAGCATCACTCTTCTCACTGCGTTCTTTTTGTTCGTTGGTCTGTACACACAGTGGGCGGCGATAGTTGGCGGTATCATCGCTCTCAAGCACACGTTCATCATGAAGCGCTTTGGTTCGCTCACGCCGTTTGGCCGCTCGACCAACATCCTGCTCACAGTAATGTGCGCGGCGCTTCTGTTCCTCGGGGCTGGCGCGCTTGGGTTCGATATTCGGCTGTAGATGCTGCTCATCCTCCACAATATCCGGAGCGTGCATAACGTTGGCTCAATATTCCGCACAGCTGACGCTGCTGGCGTGTCCGAGATCATCCTCTCTGGTTACACGCCGACACCTCTGGACAGGTTCAACCAGCCACGAAAAGATCTCGCCAAGGTGGCGCTCGGCGCAGAGAAGACGATGCCGTGGAGATATGTAAAAACGCTCGGAGCGACTCTCACAAGAGTACGGAAAGAAAAGTACCTACTGGTAGCGATAGAGCAGGACGAGCACTCTACCCCCTTGTTCGAGTGGCATCCACCAACCGACCAGCCACTCGCAGTACTGCTCGGCAACGAAGTCAGGGGTATCTCTCAACCACTCCTCAAAAAATGCGACGTAATCCTCGAGATCCCCATGCATGGAAAAAAAGAGTCGCTCAACGTCTCCGTCACCGCAGGCATCGCCCTGTTCGCACTCACACACAAAGGTCGCTAATCTATCATCTTTGGTCCCCCGAATATAACATAATTATAAACCTTTTGTCGGACAGGACATACATGCAAAAACTAGCTCAACAGGTGGGTTTTATTGGCATGCTCGTGCGAGCGGAGCAGTCCAAGACAGTATAAAAATTGCTTTTAATTCTGGAGTATTAGTTTGCTATGTATTTCATAAACTCCTCACCAAATCTTGTAACATCATAGTCGTGATAACGCGAACCGTCGTAGCGAGGAATATTATATGTACGCAACAAACCAATACTAATTAAATCAGTCTCAGCATCTGCCCAAATCTCCCGAATATTTGTATTTGCAGGCAGTTTATACTTGTCGGGATGGTTATTCGAATCTTGGACTAAGTACTCCAATAAATATTCTGAAAGAGACTGATTCTTATTCGCTTTTTCGAGTAATGGTTTTAGAGTAATCAACAATCGTATACCATCAAAACTCATCAGCGATAGAGTGTTAATCATTCTCTCAAGCTCGAAACTCTCCTTATCGTTTGAATCCGCGTATCCTAAAAATATTTTTTTGATCGTGTCTCTTTTTTTATTATTACGTTCACGAATATACTTTTCAAGCGTATATACAAAAGAATCTTGGAACTCGCTCGTTTTAACAAAATCAGCAACAAACGCACCTGGATTTTCTTGTATAAACTGGATAAATTCAATCGCTCGATTAGAGCGCAATTCCGCTGCCGCACCGTACAGACTAAGGAAAAGTGATACGGCTGTGTTTAAAAGCGGATACCCTGCAAACTGTGTACTATCAACCGCAGTCGCGGCTGCCAGAATAGCAGTGGTTCCTGCTTGTTTTGCAATTATTTTGTCTTTATCTTTCATATCAGAAAACTATTGTTAATAACAAAGTAAATGAATCTGCAAAACATCTTTTTAAGTTATCTGCTACAGTAACATTATCACTGTTCCTCGTACCGCTCCACAGCGCGTAATGCCGCGTTCTTGCCGCCTAAACGCCTGTGTGCAAAGAGCAACTAGCGGAATGCACTAGTTGCCACTCTCTACGTCTGCCCGCATTGTTTCAATAAGCTGCTGGCGTATCTGCGGAGTAATTGGACCATCTAGCCCATAACCATAGTCCTGCAAACTATCGTAGCACCGATGCGTAATGTAGAAGTCTATGCGCGCGGTGGCATAATCGTCACCACTTGCTTGCGGATTCTCGGCGTAGAAGTCGTTGGTGAAAGCAAATAATGCTTTTGCTCTTTCGTTTACGTCTTCGTAGTCTCCCGGGCAACGGAGGGTGAGAAGTTCGCTAGCAGCCATGCGCACCTTTCTGTTTGTTGCTTCTAGTATGGTCGTACTCGATGCTTCGGCAGCGGCTGCTATCTTTTGCTGTTCCTGCTGTTCTGGAGAGGGTGGAGCGGGTGGGACAAGGTCGAGCAAAAGTCCTATCACGCCACACGCACCAAAAAGCATCAAACAAATGCACACTACCCTATACAGGAGTTTACCCAGTCGTGCGATTCGCTCGGTGATAAGTTTCTTGTGCATTATGAGTTACCAACAGTACACAACTAATAGGAGACACAATTGAGAGAGCCGCCAACACCTGTGCAGGACATATTTTGACCAGCTCTCGCTCCTATGCAATTTACGGAGGATCCGCTGATTGCGCAGTCTGTATTTGTATTCGGTCCTATGCACGTAAAACTACTGCCAGACAAGCTACAATTGACATTGCCTACGGTTGGCGCGGATGCTTGCGTTGGGAAAGAAATGGGCAACACTGGAGTGGGAAGCTCACCATTGAGATGTATCACTTGCGACTCTAGAGAATTGTACTGCTGCACGAGAGAGGCAATATCTGACACAGAGGTTGGATTGTTTTGCACCTGTTGCGATAGTGTATTGAGTTGATTCACAACCTGTGTGAGTTGCTGCAATACGGAGTCATCGGATCCTTCTGGGAATTGAGACAGGCAGAGATTTTCTTGTGATTGATTGCTTGCGAGTGCAGCTTGCTCTTGCTGTTGCATTTCTTGCTGCAATGTTTGTGTTTGATTTTGGATGAATCCAAACCCCGATAAGTTTATACCCGTATTGTTCTGTGTACTTTGCTGATAAGTGTTTGTAATTGCTGTTGCTGCCTGTTGCGCCATCTGCTGACAATTTTGTCTCGATTGATTTTTTGATTGGCTAAGGTCGTTAAACTCGGACTGTTCGGATCCAGCAATGACTAGCAACTGTGGAATCATTGTTTGCAGGTAGTTGAGAGCTGTTTGCGCCTGATAGTTGGCAATAGCGGTCTGTAGCTGCTGGCTAGAGACAACAGGTGCTTGCGGTTGGGTAGGAATTACTGATGTCTGTGTTGTTGCAGATATAGCCGTTTGCTTCGGTTGCGTTGCTCGAATTGAAGTACCTGCACTCTTTGTTGTTCGAGTGGGTAGTATCTGCGTGTCTTTGTTGCTCCCTGCGTTTGTAAGAGTAGGTATTGCAGTGTTGTCTGGTGTGCTTGTTGCTACGGTAACAGGTTGCGGACTTCCCACGAAAATACTCTCAATTGCACCCCACACACTCCAAGATATAGGATTCCACCACGCGGCAAAAGCTATCTGCGGAACGACGAGAAGAAGAAAGGCGGCGACTGGAACTATTTTTGAAAAGCTGTTTTTCATATTGTTTTTTACTGTTACGTTGCGAATAATAATTACTACTCACGAAATACCAAACCTGACTTCTCCACACTTTGCTTAAGACCGTTGTACCAAGACTTACCCCACAAAGCCCGGTCGCACTTGCGAAGATCGTTCCCTGTCTCTTTTTCGGCAATCTCTTTTACAATGTCGACAAACTTAAAATACTTTTCCCTATCCTTCTTGTCTGTACCGATAATTTTTGAAAATGGTGCGTTATTGCAATATTTTTTGAACTCATTTCCATTGAGTTGTTCGTGTAAATAAATATCATAGATGGTAAACCTGTCGGGATACAAAATAGTGAGAATCGCTGATGCTATGGGAATACCGATGCCGTAGATGTCTGTTAATATTTCAACCTGTCTGTCTTTGTTTTGATTTTCTCCAGCATCGTACACTTCTTCGGTTATCGTCTTTACAGTTCTTCCTATTTCTTGCATCTCTTTTAGTCCCTTGATGACGTATTTTTTTGAGCGATTCGACTTCCAGATGATGATTGCAAGAAAATGCTCGGGCGTAAGGTGATGGTTTTTGTGGAAAAATGAGTGCACCTCTTTTTCGAGATACTCGGTTTCGAGCAAGTGGTATTTTATATAGCTTTGGATATTCATACAAAAAGCCCCCACGGTAGGAGCCGAGGCTCCTCGTACCAGTTTCCCGGTACGGCGTATAAGGCAACCCGTGAGGGTTCTCTGTGCCTTATACGACTTCTCTCGCTTTCGCCATGCCACCCCGTAGGATGGTTTAGGCTACTTGCTTGAATATTCAGTTTTGGTACGCTGTTTCTCGCGCACGCGGCCAGTATATCACCAAAATCTGGTAATATCACACTATGAGTTGGCGAACGGACAAGGGAATATTGGAGCACTTCAACCACATCAAAGAGCGGAGAGATTTTGTTACAGACGTCGCAGAATTACGCAAAAGAGCAAAAATCGACGCTGACGGGCTAAACGTTGAAAAACTACTCAAAAAGGACGAGAACGAGTACTTCTTCAACTGGCTGAATCATGTACCGGGAGGATCTGAACAAGTTGTTGAAACGGGGGTTGCAGATATTTTGCGAAAACATGAGTTAGGACATCACCTAGAGGATATTGTCCGAGCGTATGTAATTTTTGGTCAGCATATGCCAAGCGATAATTGGAGATTTACAGGAATTGAAAAAACTGTGGGATGTGCTCTAGATCAAAAGGCGGATGCTTCAATTTTGTACATCTACCCTGAAGCAACTCTGAATAGGACAATATCATTTCTTAAGCAAAATTGGAGTGAAATAGAAAACTTGCAAATGCAGGTTGCGTATGAGAAAGAAGCTAGTCTTAAGAGTGAAAATTGGAGTGAAATAGAGACACAGGACATAGATTGGCAGCGCACCCGTTTTCAGACGAGGATAAAAACCAGAACACAGTCAGTTCGAAACGAAAAGCTTATTGAGCTAAGTAAATTAGGCGTTCTCAGGGTATCGGGCATTATTAATCAACAAAATGCAAAAAAGTTTCTCTCGCAAAGAGGTATAGAGATCGAAGATTTTCTGGACATAGATAGTGGACTTAAAAAACTCGGCTATGCTGTGCCAAAAAATCCAGACACAACCAAAAAAGCCCTACAGAGACACATTAAAAATATCAAAAAATAAGCAAGGGACATTTCGTGGTTAAGAAAATGTCGGCTGTTGGACGACGTCTTTTCTTTTACGCTTACCACCACGATGACAGGTGGGAAGGACACGCGAGAAAAGGTCGATATAAGCGCGCAGCGGGACGCTGCTGCACGCGTCTTCGCACATATCCTTGTCGCCGCCATCGACGAAGCATTTAAAAGGGGGCGCTAATCAGCAGAACAACTATGCCAACTAAGACCAAGGGCGAAACTGCACGAGAGCACAGCAACATCACCAAAGTTAGGGCAATCGAAGACAATCTAATCCAGACGCTATACGATGCCCACCAGCTAAGGAAAAATATCGAGGACACGGACGACCTCGACCAAGAGGGTGACGACGTGACGTTTGAGACTATCCCCTACTAGACCATGGAAATGACTAAACTCGGGGACTTTGTCACGCCTCCGACTCCGCCACAAGGAGACTCTGACGCAAGCGAGCCAGCGAACGAGTTTGTCGCCGACCGAACCAACCGTGAGGGCATGTACGCAATCGTGTACTTTGGTCTCACGGATCAGTTCGGGTTTAGTCCTACCGAGGCACTATTGGTGGCTGAGATATATTCGCTCTCTCGACAAACCGGGTGGTGTTACATAGGGCAAAAATCGCTCGCAAAATCACTAAATGTGAGCGATGTGACAGTAAACCAATCGCTTGAGCATCTACGAGTAAGAGATGTTCTAGAAAAAGGCGGGCGGCATAAACGGCTAGGCACGATACAGTGGCGACTCGCACCAATGGCGCAGGGCAAACTCGACGCAATTCAGCGAAGGATAGAACGTGAGCGGGGAGAAAAAAGGAGTAGAGCGAAACCTAAAAATCTTCAGTAACCAACCATAAGAAAGTTAGGACAATAATTAATTATTAAAATGAAATTAAAAAATTAATTCTATACCCTCCTCAAGGAAAAAGAACCACTCTCACTGGTAAGTGTGGAAAAACCGGTTTGTGTTTCCAAGGTGCGTATTTACCATCACAACACCATGCCAACTATTAATCAAAACAAAACAGCCGTAACTTATTGTAGGGTATCAACCGATGAGCAGGCCAAGGAGGGCTTGTCTATCGAAGCACAAGAAAGAATCTGCAACGAGCGGATCCTCCGCGACGGATACACCCTACTGCCCGCACTCAAAGACGAGGGCAAGAGCGGCAAGGACATGAACCGCCCCGCGATACGCACACTCATACAGCTCATCCACGAGAAGAAAGTGCAAGCGGTCTACGTCGTACACAGCGACCGTATTGGGCGCAACGTCAAAGACTACCTCATCTTCCAAGAACTCCTGAAATCGAAAGGAGCCGTACTCATCAGCATCAACGAGCCAATGATAGACAACGAAAGCGCAATGGGTCTCACGGTCGGCACTATGATGATGACCTTCTCGCAGCTGCAGCGTCTGATAACTGCGGAGAAAGTACAAGGCGTGATGCGCGAAATCGCCAAAGAGGGCTACTTCCCCACCTATCCGCCCACAGGATACTACAACACCAAGAACCCGAACCCGCTTGCAGGACGAATAGGCAGAAACATCATCGCCACCGATCCAGTGTCGGGACCGCTTGTAACCGAGACATTCCACCGCTACGCACGCGGCGACATCAGCGTCGCGGAGCTGTCCGACATCATGCACGTCAAAGGATTACGCAACCGACAAGGTAGCCGACTGCAACTCAACAGCCTATACAATCTGCTGCGCAATCGCCTCTATCTCGGCGAGATTCACTGGGGCGGTATCGACGTACTCAAAGGCAAACATGAGCCGTTAATCGACCAAGAGACGTTTGACCGCGTACAGATGATACTCGAAGAAAAGAACAAGCACGCCTGTCGTCGTCGTAAATACGTCTGGCTACTTGCGGGACTTGTAACCTGTCCTCGGCACGGTCGTCGCTACGCTGCCGAATGGCACATGAACAAAAAGAAGGCGTACTACCACTGCACCAACCCGAAAGGGTGCGGAAAATACATTGAGCACACAGCACTGGAGGATGCGGTGGCCGATAAGTTCAGAGACATAGATTTCTCCGACGAGTTTGTCGGCGTGGTCATAGACAACGCACGACAGATATTCCTAGAACGACGCAAAAAGTACGATGCGAAGCGGCAAGGGTTCGTTAATCGCCGCACAGGACTTGAGTCAAAGCGCAAAATCGCAGAAGAAAAGCTCTTTTCGAGCACACTCTCCGACGAGGACTTCACGCGCATACGCAAAGAATTGCAGACAGACATAGACCAAATCAACAACGAATTGCTCCAACTCGAAGACCAACGAGAGGTAAACGTCGAGGTTGCGCGCGAGATACTCCTGCTCACACGAGACATTTGTGCTGCATACAAAAAAGCATCACCCGAACTACAACGACAGTACCTGCTCTTTTTCTGGGAGCGGTTCGAAGTCGTCAACGGAGTTATAATAAGCGCCATTCCTGCCCCTCTTTTCGATGCACTTTTGAAACTCGAAGCAGCATTCTATCGCTCACAAGAAACCAAGAAAGCTCAAGAAATCGCTCAAAATAAGGGGGTTATATTACACCAATTTCTGTCCGCCCAGTTGGATTCGAACCAACGACCGTCTCCTTAAAAGGGAGCTGCTCTACCGACTGAGCTATGGGCGGGATTGCCTCCGTATACACGCGATACACAGATTGACAGCACTATATCAGAAACGCGCTATATTTTGTAGTGCTGTGCTACTCCTTGACCACATACTTTTGCCCACCAGGTATGTTCGTGGTCTGGAATCCTATCGACAAATATGCTTCGCCGCCATCTGGTACATCTATCTCGTCCCCAACATAAATAGGCTCTCCAGGGACGGGCAGACGTGACGCTCCATCTCGAATAAGCGTCACCTCCCCGGTATACGAGGTCAGGATTCCTTTCGAGGGGTCCTCGTACAGATCGATCTTATGCATGGTAAACGTTCCCTTACAACCTAACATGTCGGCCCACACACCGTTTCCGTCTGTTTTGACGATGGTGCCGGTGATGGTGCCATCGTTCCCACTACCACCTCGGACCGTCTTACCGACAAGATTACCCTCCTGGTCGACCACTGCGGTGACCGATAGGTAGTCGTTGAGTCCGCCTGGCGTCCCGGTGACCTGTCCATTGTGGATTATTAGGATACCAGACCGGGGCGCACATGACGCGAGCTCCGTCTGCGCAATCGTCGGAGTAAGCTCGGTCTGCCAATGACCCTCGAACTTGGTGAGGTAGGGATACTCTGACCGGGGAGGTCCAAACGAAAAGATCTGGTATGTGTAGGTGTATATCGACGGAGGCAATGCATTGAGCGAGAAGGCGGTCATAAATGCCACCCCACCAACCACGAACAACACAGAGAACAGTAGCAGGAGTTTACTACCCATAATGACACCATTATAGCATCAATACGAAACGCTCAAGCAATAGCGCAAGATCTCCCGCGCCACGGTGCGAGTCGTGATACAGTACCACCAACCGACTTGAGATATCCCGCAATTCTTCGGTCGAGTACCCAGCCGGACGAGTCGAGTTGCTGGGTTTCCTCTCTCCTTGTAGCCCGCCTTCGCTGGAGCTTCTATGGGCAAGCATGTCGCGCACTTTCCAGTGCAACATGCCTGCGATAGCCTCAGGTACCGCGCCAGCACGCAGCGCCTCATGCATCTGTAGCCAGAGCTTCTTTCGGTCACGCACAGCGAACGTGCTCGTTATCGAGAACATATTAAATCCTTCTTCCTTTTTAGTCGCCGGGTACACCACCAGCTCAACACCCGCCTTCGTAAGTATGTCGGTCGGCCGTTTGAGCAATTTGTCTTCGGTAAAGATGAACTGGTGTGGCGAAGCGACCAGATCCTTCGCTATATCCAAGAACTCATCCGCCAGCTCGCCACTAAGTGCGCCTGAGAACCGAAAAATGCTCATGTCCCCCATCAGCGACATGGTCGTCGCCATGGCGAGCACTTCATCTATCGAGGTTTTTTCCCACGAGAGATCTTCTACCATTAAGACAGCAGGCGAATCCGAAGTTTCCCTCCGAAAAAGTCCTTGGGTCTCCCGTCCAGGCTGGAGGCCAGCCAGGCGGGCCAGACTATTTTCTTCAGGAAACTTCGGATTCGCCTGCTGCGGCGGCGTGCCGACGATCACCTTCATCATACGCGTAGTTCCTGCATGTCGCCCCAATTCGCGCCCGACTTCCCTTCTGCTTTGAAGGGTATCCCCTTTCGCTGCTCACTCGAGAGCACCTGCTCCATGATCTCTTTGATCTTTTTCGCACTCGACTCGACCAACACCTCCTTCACCTCGAACACGAGTTCGTCGTGCACTTGGAGCAGTAGATGCACCTCGTCTGCCAATTTTTCTTTCTCTATCCACTGCACCGCCTCGACCATCGCGAGTTTGATGAGGTCTGCGGTCGCTGTTCCTTGGATGGGAGCGTTGATAGCCATGCGTTCGGCCGCCGCGCGCACATAGGGTATCGGCGACTTGATGCCCTCGAAGTACCGACGACGACCAAAGAGCGTCTCCGTGTATCCGAGCCGAGCCGCATCCGCCTTCGTTTCCTCCAAGTACGCCGCGAGCCGTGGGAAGGCTGCAAAATACTGATCATAGAATTCTTGCGCATCAGCACGCGAGGTGCCAAGCGACTCCTTCAGCGCGTTGACACCCATACCATAGATGATGCCGAAGTTGATGACCTTCGCTCGTCGACGCTGCTCGTAGGTCACCGCCGACGGCTCCACATGGAAGACGCGCACCGCCACTTCGGTATGCACGTCGCGTCCGTTCTTAAAAATATCTATGAGCGTTGGATCGTTCGACAACAACGCTGCGACTCGCAGCTCGATCTGCGAGTAGTCGAACGACACGAGCTGCATCCCTTCGCTCGCAACGAACCCATTTCGAATAGCCCGCCCGAGTTCGGTCTTGATAGGGATATTCTGCAGGTTCGGGTTCTGCGATGCGAGTCGCCCAGTCGTCGTGCCCGCTTGGATATAACTCGTGTGCAACCGATCCTTCGCATCGAGCAGCGTCGGGATGACATCGATATAGGTCGAGAGGAGTTTCTGGAGCTCGCGATACGAAAGGATGTCCGCGATGATGGGGTGCAACTCGCGCATCTTGTCGAGCTCGGACTCCCGCGTCGACCGCGCACCGGTCGCGGTCTTCTTTTGGTTCTTCACCACGAGTCCCATCCGGTCGAAGAGCACCTCGCCCAGCTGTTTGGGTGAGTTGATATTAAACTCGCCGCCCGCCGCCTTATATATGTTCGCAGACATCTTCTCGAGCTCCTTGTGGTATGTCTTTGAGAGTTTTTTGAGGAACGCGCGATCCACCCGCACACCGTACGACTCCACAGATCGCAATACCGGTGCGAGCGGCAACTCGATCTTCTCGTACACAAAACTCAAGTTTCGATCTTTGATCTCCTGTAGAATATGCTGTTTGGCCTCTGCAAAATTGTCTGCCTTCCCGACTCGATAGATATCTTCAAGTGTCGGTTGTGTCACGTTCGAGTCGATAACCCACACCGCCAGCGCAACCTGCTCGAACTCGGTCTGGTCGACCTGTTCGATTTCCGAAAAAAGGGAGTCTTCCTGTGGTTTGGGCGAATCCTTTTCAGACTCCTGAAGAAAATAGTCTGGCCCGCCTGGCTGGCCTCCAGCCTGGACGGGAGACCCGAGGACTTTTTCGGAGGAATCAGGAGATTGGGACCTCTTCACACCACCTTTTTCGGAGTAAGTCTGAAAAGGATTCGCCTGGTCTACTACCTGTGTACCAAACCGCGACCCCGAAGCCAACACTGTCTTGATACGTGGAATAAGTGAGCGAAATTCGAACTCCTGCAGCATGTCGAGGATGGTCGGCAGCGACACGTGCTCGCGCCACATCGGCGGCAATACAAAATCGATAGGGGCGTCCCGGCGAATGATAGCGAGTTCTTTAGAAAATTCCGCCTGCTCCTCCTGCTCGGTGAGTTTTTGTATGATCCCCTGTTTTATGCCCGCAGCGACCAGTTTCTCTGGATGCCCTTTGAGCGCCTTGTATACGTTCTCGATGGTACCGAACTCGACGATGAGCATCGTCGCGGTCTTCTCGCCGATACCCTTCACGCCGGGGATATTGTCCGACGGGTCACCGCGTAAACCTTTGTAGTCCGCGATGTGTTCTGGACCGAAGCCGTAGCGTTCTTTCACCTTCTCCTCGTCGTATAGGACGGTATCGGTAAGCCCCTTGCGCAGCGTGTATGCGCGCACATGCGAGTCGTCGACCAGTTGGAGCGTGTCCATGTCGCCGGAGGCGATGATCACGTCGATGTCTCGAGCATCTTTCAACTCTTCGACGATGGTCCCGATGACGTCGTCAGCCTCGAAACCCGCACATTCGTATCGCACGACACCGAGCGCATCGAGCACGTCACGTGAACGTATGATCTGTGCTACGAGCGCATCGTCAGCCTTCGCCCGTTGCGCCTTGTACTCCGCGAACGCTAGGTGGCGATGCGTCGGCTCCGGCAAGTCGAAGGCCGCCACGATATAATCGGGCTTCAGCTCACCGATAATCTTGAGCAACATCGTAATAAGCCCATACAGAGCCCCCGTCGGTTCACCCTTGCTCGAAGAAAAATCGGGTAAGGCGTGGTACGCACGATGCAAGATGGCATGGGTGTCGAGAATCACCAGTCGCCGTGTCCCGAGTCCAGTCGAGGGATTCTTTTCCTTCATCATACCCTTACTCTATATCATTCCTGTTCCCACAGCTACGTCGCCAAAAAAAGACCCTATTCACTAGAGGATGTCAAAAACTACTGACTTGTCGCAAACGCAAACCTCTGCAGAATACTGTCCGTTATTGCTCTGTTTTCGACGGTATCATACGACAAAAGGATAAAATAAGAGTTGCTATTTCGTACAAAATCGACGTGTTTTTCCTCTTCGTATATCTTTCCATCTATTTGTGATCCTGTTATTCGCACCGTTGCTGGAACACCACTAACAAGCATTGAGCTTGTGGCGGAACTCCAATCATCTGGCCCCATAGGCCCTTCCCAAGACGAGTTGATGTATATCAACCCATTCCAAGTGCTTGTACCTGCCTTGATTTGATTCTGTATATGTAAAATCGCGTGCGGTTTGGAAGCATTAAACCCTTGTGTTGGCGTGAGTTTTTCAAAAGACAAGTCGATTGGCGAAACCAACGAGAATCCAAACTCGCTGTTTGTATACTGTCTTGCTGATGTGGTCGCAGCATCAGCCAAACCATCTCTTGTTTGTGGTAGTGATTCTGTGTTTGGAGCGAACACCTTTGTTCCTGTGCTGTCTTTTTGTATACGCAGGTAGAACCATGCAGAGCAAGATACTATGCCGATAATCAAGATGACGAGCGCAGCGAACAGTATCCGCATTTTCACACAACGATTATATCATGAGCGACCAAGGAGTTACTTTTGGATGATTTCGATGAACCGCTCATCGGCACTGGCACCCTCGGACGAGAAGTTGAGTCGAAGGTCCGGCGGAGGGAGCAGGTCGCCCACTCGCTCTGGCCACTCCAAAACCACCAGTGCCTGTGGGTCGCTGAAGAACTCTTCGGGCTTAAGTGTTGCGAACTCTTCGGGGACCGTGAGTCGGTACGCGTCTATGTGCACGAGTTTTGTAAAACGTCCAAAGTTGATCGGATATGATCTCATCAATACATATGTTGGGCTCTGGATCGTCGTTTCCACACCAAGTTCCTTCCCCAACACCTGTACAAACGTGGTCTTACCCGCACCAAGGTCACCGTGGAGCGTTATGAGCGCTGCACGCAAGCCTTCTTGGGGTACGCGAGAAAGCGTTTTTTGGGCCACCACTCCCAGATCATCGAGTTTCACGTTCTCCATATGTCGGTAGTGTACCAAATCGACAGCAGAACATAGCATCTGCGGTGTGTGCGAGGTACAATAAAGCCAATGGTAGTCTTTGGCGATGAAGAGCAGCAGCGGCGTCTTGAGTTCCTCAAAAAGCGCGAGGAGGAGGAACTGGCGCAAGTATTGTCGCACAAGTATGGCGTCGAGTACGTCGACCTGTCGCTCGTCGCGATAAACTCCGATGCCTTGCGTCTCCTGCCCGAAAAGGATGCGCGGGACGCCGAGGTGGTTGCGTTCGGGATGGTAGGCAAAAAGCTCAGTCTTGCGGTACGATCTCCCGCGAACCCAAAAGCCTTGGCGACGGTACAACACCTGCAAGATCTCGGGTACATTCCCACCATGTTCATGTGCTCTCAAGAGAGTCTCGCGCGCGGATACGCGCGATACGCGGACCTTTCGTTCGCGACCGAAAGCAAGGCGGGCGTCTTCGAGATCTCGCCCGAGGAGATCGAGGCGCTTCTCACGAAGGTTAAGTCGCTCACTGACATCAGCGCGCTCATCCAAGAATCGGCCGCGGACACCAAACGCGCGTATCGCGTGACGCATATCGTCGAGGTTATTCTCGCCGGAGGACTCTCGCTCAGCGCCTCCGACATCCACTTCGAACCCGAGGAGTTCAATGTACAGTTGCGGTACCGGCTCGACGGCGTACTCGTCAACGTGCTGACCCTCGACCACGAGACGTATCGGTTGGTGCTTTCCCGCATGAAGCTCCTGTCGGGCATGAAGCTCAACATCACCACCGAGGCGCAAGACGGGCGTTTTAGCATCAAAGTCCGCGGCGACGAGATCGAGATGCGCACCTCGGTGCTCCCGGGCAACTACGGCGAGACTGTGGTGCTTCGTATCCTCAATCCAAAAGCGATCTCCGTGTCCCTCGAAGCGCTCGGGCTGGAGCCAAAACTACTCGATCGTATCTATCACGAGATCGCCCGCCCGAACGGCATGATTCTCACGACCGGTCCGACCGGTTCGGGTAAGACGACGACACTGTACGCGTTCTTGCGTAAAGTGAACGAACCAGGCACTAAGATCATTACCATCGAGGACCCGATCGAATATCACCTCCCTATCGTACAGACACAGGTCGAGAAGAACTATTCGTTCGCGCAAGGGTTACGCTCCGCACTGCGTGCCGACCCAGACGTCATCATGGTCGGCGAGATCCGCGACGGCGAGGTTGCAGAGACCGCAATCAACGCGTCGCTGACCGGCCACTTGGTGTTCTCGACGCTGCACACCAACAACGCCGCGGGGACCTTCCCCCGCCTAATCGACATGGGTATCAACGAAAAAGTGCTGAGTTCAGCTATCACGGTCGCGATGGCGCAACGGTTGGTGCGTACCTTGTGTAAGGTCTGCAAGATCGAGCGTGACCAGAACGAAAAAGAGATGGCGGTGATCAAACAGGTCATGGCTGGCGTGGTAGACCGTACGCTCGTGCCCGAGAATCGGTTAAAGGTGTGGGACGCGAAACCCGACGGTTGCCCTGAGTGTCACAATCGAGGATACAAAGGCCGCATCGGTGTCTTCGAAGCAATCTTTATGGACTCGATCCTCGAAGCGGTCTTGCGCGACAAACCATCCGAACGCGAGATCACGACCGCGACACGTCCACAAGGCATACCCTCGATGCTTGAAGATGGTGTCATCAAAGTGCTGCGGGGCCTCACGTCACTTGACGAATTATCACGCGTCGTCGATCTCGAGGTGCGTTAGCACTCAAAAACAAAAAAAGTTGCGCCGCAACGTTGCGTAGTACGTATATACTGAGTAGAGTTGATGAGGCTTGTACGGAACAGACTTGCACCGAGCACAATCGAGGCGCTTGTACTGAGCGTAGTCGAAGTATTCGAGCAGGCATACCTCTAAGTAATAAAATTTTTGAAATTTTTCAAAAACAGGATACCAACGCTTAGGATAACCCCCGTACATCGTACAAGACGATGAACCGAAGTGTCCTCGTGTAGGCTCCAAAACCCGATGAGAGGCCTTATTACTTAGAGATATGCACGTTCGAAATTATGACAAAAAAGAAAACCCCTCAAACACAAAGAAGTGGGGCGACTAAATAGAGCCTAGCATAGGAATATTTTTATGTCAAGCAATTCGCCAGAGCGCGCGGCCGACACAGGACATGACACGTTTCTCGACCAGACGCTGCGCCCTTCGTCGTGGGACGACTACATCGGCCAAGAAAGTATCAAAAACAATCTCCATATCCTGATCACTGCCGCCAAGGAGCGTCAGCATCCGCCCGAACATATCCTTTTTTACGGCCCTCCAGGACTCGGCAAGACCACGCTGGCACACCTTATCGCGCGCGAACTTGGTGGCACGATGCGCTCGACCTCCGGGCCCGCTATCGAGCGCGTTGGTGACCTCGCGGCACTGCTCACCAACCTCCAACCAGGCGATGTGCTCTTCATCGATGAGATACACCGGCTCTCGCGCACCATCGAAGAGGTCCTCTACCCCGCTATGGAGTCGGGCATTCTCAATATCATCATCGGCAAAGGACCGAGCGCGCGCACGATCGAGCTGCCGCTGCCGCCCTTCACGCTCATCGCCGCGACCACGCGCATCGCCGACCTCTCTGCGCCGCTGCGCTCGCGCTTCTCTGGCGGTGTCTTTCGACTCGAGTTCTACAGCGAGGACGACATCACCAACATCGTGCGCCGCTCGGCGGCTATTCTTGGTGTCGAGGTCGAAGAGACCGGTGTGCGTGAGATAGCGAAGCGCAGCCGCTCCACCCCACGCACCGCCAACTATCTCCTCAAGCGAGCACGTGACTTCGCCCAACTCAAGCGTGTCCCACTCTCCAAAGGAATCGTCGAAAGCGCACTTGGCCTGCTGGAGGTCGACGAACTCGGCCTCACCCCACTGGACCGTGCCCTCCTCCTCGCTCTCATCGACCGCTTCCACGGCGGCCCCGTCGGCGTCTCAGCCCTAGGCGCCGCCCTCGCTGAAGAACCAAACACACTCTCCGAAGTCCACGAACCCTTCCTCCTGCAACTCGGCCTCATCGAGCGCACTCAGCGCGGCCGCGTCGCCACCAAAAAAGCCTACGAACACCTCGGCAAAAAACCTCCGGAGGATTTGAACGAGCGGTTACTATAAAAAACATACTACTGAATAGGTTGACGAATGTTGTTCATACAAGTAGGTTGTTCTTTAGTCAAAGGAGGTTTTGTACATGATCTTTATAGTGACTGTCTCTGGCCCGCAGGGCAACTGGACTCTTGGGTATGTTGCGGCACATAGCCAACAAGCAGCCCTGGAGAAGGTCTTTAATGGGCTCGTGTCGAGCGGAGTCCGTCGAGGGACTATCGCTATCGGGGTGACCGACCATCGCACCCTTTCTCTCGGCCGCATGGAGGTTCATGTTGTGCCTATGCAAGAGATGGGTGGGGCCACCTTCATGGCGCTCGCTACACTTCTCGAAAGTCCAAAGTACGACAAGCCCCCACCCATCCTCGCGTAGTATGGGTGGCTTTTCTTTTTTTCGAGGGCAAGTGTGATCTCAAAAAAACTTATTGATCGAGTACCGCAACCAACTAATTTGACACAAGAGTTTATTACTGTACAATATCTTGAGATCAACTTGGGAGGATCATATGCGCTACGAACTGGGTTCGGGTGTATTGAATTGGCCTGCAGAGGAGCATCAGACGGGTCGGTATGGCTGCATCAGCTTGAGTCCTGACGCGTCACCGGGGTTATTGTCCCTGAAGTCCAAGACCTCTGGTTTGCTCAACAAGAAAGGGCGACTGGTCGCCATTGTTCAAAATATCCGTCCCTCGTGGACCAGAGAGGCGCCAACCAATGTTGGTACTCCGTCAGTTGGCGAGGAGGTGGTTCTCGGCACCGGGACCCTGTTCTACCATGCCACAACTCGTACCATCGGTCTTCGACCAAACGACGCACACAAAGATCGTGACTGGCTGAGTTGGCGAGCATTGTTTCGAACACACAACCTCACGGTCATGCTCGTGTTCGAACATATCCCTTGTCGGTATTGTGGTACATTCAGTCACCATCTCACCGGCTGCCCTGTGCGTATGCGGACAAAAGACACGTTGGCGCTTGCTGTGCGGATGTGTCTCCAGGGAGAGGTCGAGGCTTACATGCTGCCCTCCAAACGCGGTCCGCACAGCGACAATGCTTCGTACTTACTTGGCTGGAACAGAATAAATGCACAGTGTGGCCACAGCAATGGACCAAGGATGCCTGTAGGCACTTCGTTCACTCGAGAGGTTCCTGCCGACACATCGATCGATGCTGTGCGAGCAGAAAGTCTCGCGTTGTTCGGACGAGAGATTCACATCAAGTGGAAGATCGGTCCTTGGAACGAAAACACACTACCCATAGCAGCGGTCGACGATCCATACTTTGAAGGAACTGTGCGAAGTTTCCCGCACCAACCAGGACATTACCTGATTCACGGCTATTTTAAATAACCACCCAGAATCACTTCCATACGGTCCTGCCAGAAACACGCATGTTTCCTGGCAGGACTTTTCTTTTTAAAAGAGGCGAGTATAGTCTCTGTATATGTCAGGACACAGCAAGTGGAGCAAAATTAAACACAAGAAGGCTTCGACCGATGCTCGCAAGAGCAAGGTCTTTTCGAAGCTGGTGCGCTTTATTACCGTAGAGGCTAAGAAGGCTAAAGGGGACAGGAATTCGCCAGGGCTGCGTATGGCTATCGAGAAGGCTCGGGGTGAGAATATGCCCGCCGACAACATCGACCGCGCTATCGACAAGGCTTCTGCGTCGTCGGAGGAGCTGGAGACGGTCGTCTACGAGGCCTACGGCCCCGGTGGCGTGGCCATCATCATCGAAGGCTACACCGACAACCGCAACCGCACCGTCCAAGAGGTGAAGCATATTTTGAGCAAGAACGGCGGCTCGCTCGCCAACCAAGGTGCCGCTATGTGGGCCTTCACCCGAGTCGGCGACAAGCTGGAACCGGTCTCTCCCGTCGAACTCACCGACGAAGACCTTGAGCAGCTCGCAGTGATAGTCGACGAACTCGAAGAGCACGACGACGTCAACGAGGTCTACACCAATGCCGCGTAAGAATAGTGGTGGGATCCGCGTCCTCGCGTTCGATCCGGGCTTTGAGCGTCTTGGTGTCTCGGTTATCGAAAAGATAGGAGGAAAGGAGAAGCTGCTGCACTCCGACTGTATCCGCACAAGTGCTTCACTCCCCTTCCATGAGCGTCTTGGTATCCTCGGTGCTGCGGCCGAAGCGCTCGTTGAGATGTACGCGCCCACAATGGTGGCACTTGAGGACCTCTATTTCGCCAAAAACGCAAAAACGGCAATGAAAGTGGCCGAGGTACGCGGCATGCTCAGCTACATCGCCGCTTCATATGGGTTGCCGTTATATCAATACACGCCGCTGCAGGTAAAGATCGCTATCACGGGCTTCGGCAGGAGTGAGAAGTCGGCTGTCGCCCTTATGGTAAGCCGTCTTTTGGCGATTTCGGACAAAAAAAGGCTCGATGATGAGGTGGACGCCATAGCGGTCGGGCTCACGTGTCTAGCCTCGTATCGTCCGATGGCGGGGTAATTATCCACACGAGTTTTCAGAGGGAGTTGCAAAGTTCGATAGGTTTGATACAACGTGTCTGTCTAACTCTGTAGAAAATTATTAAGAGTAATTCAAATGAGCATATGAGCGATGAGTATCTAACACCACAAGAGTTCTCGTTAGATGAAGAAGAGGATGACTTTGGTTCGCGAGTAAACCCCGTATACAGCGACGACGTCGACGAGGAAGAGGACACTGAGGATCCGAGCCTAGCAGGCGAAGATGTGGAGGAAGAGGACGAAGGGACCGATGACGACGTATTCGACGAGTAACATCGACCACCACCCATACCCAATAAAAAACTCCCGCGTAGGGAGTTTTTTATTTCACTAGTACCTTCAAAAATCGGTGTTTGCCGATGCGGAGCGTCATTCCTTTAGTAAGAGGTGTTTTAGGATCTTTAAATATATGGTTCTCACCCCCCACCTCTTTGACAGCCCCGGCGTCTATAAGGCGACGAAGCTCGCTGTTGGACTCTCCAAGGGACGCGAGCGTTTCTATAAGTGACGTCTCGGGAGATACGACGACCTCTTGTATATCCTCGGGCACACCACCCTCACTAAACGTCTTTTGCCAATCATCTTCGGCCTTTTGTGCGTCTTCGGTGGAGTGATACAGCGAGACGATCTCACGCGCTAAGCGCATCTTAGCCTCTTTCGGGTGTAGTGCATTGTCCATCAAACCGGTTTTGATCGCAGCAACCTCTTCCATCGGCACACGGGTACATACTTCGAAGTAGGTGCCGATCTGCGCATCACCCATACTCATCACCTTACCGTACATGTCGCTCGGGGTCGCAGTAAGCGAGATGTAGTTGCCACGACTCGAGCTCATCTTGGTGCCATCCAGCCCATCGATCAGTGGATTGAGGACGATATCCTGTGGCGGCTGGCCATACTTCTCTTGAAGCGGTCGCCCAGCGAGCACGTTGAACTTCTGGTCCGTACCACCAAGTTCCACATCGGCTTTGATGGCAACACTGTCGTAGCCTTGCATGAGCGGATAGAGCACTTCGCGCAGCGAGACGCGCTTGCCCGCGCTGAGACGCTTCGCGATATTCTCGCGTGCGATAAAGTCCGCGACCGAGAATACGTCCGCATGCTCCCCGATCTCACGATAGGTCAGCTTTTCGAGCCACTGCGAGTTATACACCGTCTCCACCTTGGAGAGATCGAGGATCTTCCCTGCTTGTGCGAAGTAGGTCTGCTTGTTCGCCTCTATGACCTCGCGCGCGAGCATAGGTCGCTCAGCATCCTTGTCCGACGTATCGCCAATCACGGCCGTAAAATCACCGACAAGAAAGATAATCTGATGTCCCAACTCTTGAAAGTCGCGAAGCTTCAGCAACGGTACCGCCCGACCGATATGGAGGTCCGGCGATGTCGGGTCGATACCCAACTTGATACGCAATCGCTTACCGCTGAGGAGTTTCGCACGAAGCGACTCCTTGACCAGGACCTCGCTTACCCCGCGCGTAAGTAGCTCTTCTATCTTTTTTGCATCCGTAGATACCACCTCTGTCATATACGCCACACTGTAACACAACAGCCCCTATGATAGAATGCCTACATGAGGCATTATCGTTCTCCTTCATCCTCTCTTCCAAAAAGTCTCCGTTTCGTCCGAAAACACTGGAAAGCGGTCATCGCGTGGCTGTGTAGTATCGTCTTCATTATGATGGGCGGGTTTCTCCTATGGGCAGCAACACTTCAGGTGCCTGATCTTGCATCGATAGAGAATCGAAAGATAGAACAGTCGGTTCGGCTCTATGACCGTACTGGCACAGTGATGCTATATAACCTCAACAGTAACGCTCAACGGACCATTGTTCCTCTTGCCTCTATATCTCCCAATGTCCAAAACGCGACCATCGCTATCGAAGACCCAAAATTCTATCAACACGGCGGTATCGAATTTACTGCGATCCTGCGAGCCATACTGGCGGACGTCACCCCCGGCGGCGTCGTACAAGGTGGGTCAACACTCACTCAGCAGGTGATCAAGAACACACTCCTCACGAATAGCCGGACGATCACTCGGAAGCTCGAAGAATGGGTGCTAGCGGTGAAGCTCGAACGAGTGCTCACTAAATCTCAAATACTTGAGCTCTACCTCAACCAAGCGCCATATGGCGGCAATATCTACGGTGTCGAGCAGGCATCGGAGACCTTCTTCAATAAACACGCCAGTGATCTTACCGTCCCCGAAGCCGCCTATCTGGCCGCGGTACTCCCCGCCCCCACCTACTATTCCCCCTATGGGCCACACAAAAAAGATCTCGATGCACGCAAGAACCTCGTACTCGACAAGATGCTTGAACACGGCTACCTAACCCAAACCGAGCACGATGACGCGAAAGCGGTCGTAGTGCAGTTTCAATCACCAAAAACATCATCGATAACAGCCCCGCACTTCGTATTCTATGTACAACAATACCTCCAGAACAAATACGGGCAGGATGCGCTCGAGCAGAACGGCTGGACGGTCATAACATCCCTCGATGCAGACCTTCAAGCGAAGGCCGAGGCAGTGGTGCAGACTCACGCCGCCTCTAACCAAACGAATTTCAACGCCTCCAACACCGGACTTATCGCTATAAACCCGAGTAACGGACAGATTCTCTCTATGGTCGGTTCGCGCAACTATTTCGATACGACCATCGACGGCAACTTCAATGTTACCCTCGCTGACCGGCAGCCAGGTTCGGCATTCAAACCTTTCGCATATGCGGAAGCGTTCGAGAAAGGCTACACTCCAGACACGGTCGTATTCGACCTGCCGACACAGTTCTCGACCAACTGCGACCCTACGAACTTCACAAGCACGAACGGCTGTTATGCGCCGGTGAACTACGACAATGCGTTCGTTGGCCCTATCAACCTGCGTGACGCTATCGCCCAGTCACGAAACGTTCCTTCGGTAAAAACCTTGTACCTTGCAGGTATCGCGGACACACTCCGCCTCGCAAAATCGATGGGTATCTCAACCCTTGGAGATCCAAACCAGTACGGCCTCACATTGGTACTTGGCGGTGGCGAAGTAACATTGCTCGACATGACGAACGCGTATGCGACGTTCGCCGAGAACGGTGTACACTACAACCCTGTATCCGTATTACAGATCAAGGACGCGAACGGCGTTATTATCGAAGATAATACACAACAGCAAGGCAGCCAGGTACTCCCCACTACCATCGCACAAGAAATAAATGACATCCTATCCGACCCAGTAGCACGCGCTCCGTTAGGAGAGAACGACCTTCTCGGTTTCCCCGGTCATGATGTGGCGGTCAAAACCGGCACCACGAACAACTACAAGGATGCCTGGACCATCGGTTATACGCCCAATATAGCGGTAGGAATGTGGGTGGGTAACAACGACAACACCCCGATGGTTAAAAAGGTCTCAGGATTCATTGTAGGCCCTATGTGGCATGAGTTCATGCAGTATGCGCTTAGTACCACACCCAACCAAGCATTCACTCGATCTGAGACTGATACAACTGGTCTCAAACCGATTATTCGCGGCATTTGGCAAAATCCTGGAAGCGACGGCAAGTTGCACGACATACTCTACTGGGTGAACAAAAACGACCCGAACGGACCGATACCTACCGATCCAACGAGCGACCCGCAGTTCAAATATTGGGATGCGCCTGTGCAAACATGGGCCGCACAGAACGGTATGACCAACTTGCCCCCGCTACCTGCAGACGCACTCAACTCCTCGTCTACGAACTCATACATGGCAACCACTTCCACTTCAGTCGCAACATCGACGGCACAGTAGATTATCTATTCATCGGCATCGCCAAGTAGAGGTACGACTCGTCGACCGCATCTCGTATGAGCATCGGCTTTCCTGGACCGTTCGCTTGCAACCGTACGCTTTCTCCCGAGATAGCTTGGAGCGAATCGGCAACGTAGCGGCTATTGAACGACATAGTGAGTTCTTCGCCGGACAAGGTAGCTCGGATGGTGGATATCTGTTCTCCCACGTCCGGGTTTCGAGAGGTAAGCAGTATCGCCTTCTTCTCCGGCGAGAACGTCAGGGATATCTGTGAGAATTTATCCGCGAATATAGAAAGCGATTTCAATGCGGAACTGAGGTCCTCGCGCAACACGACCGCCTCGGTCATGAACGATTTAGGTAGGATCTGTCGATAGTTCGGAAAGGCGCCGTCGATAAGTCGGCTCGTGTAATACACGTTCTCTACCTGGGTAGAGAGTTGATTGTCGTTATAGTAGATCTCGATCTCTCCCGACGCCGCATCGAGTATCCGCATCAACTCCGAAGCGTTTCGAGCAGGGAGTAGCAATTGTGACACACTTTCTCCGGAGCGCAGCGGTATGGTCTTTTCAGCAAGACGGAACGAGTCGGTCGCCACCATGGCAAGTTTCCCCCCTTCGGCATACAGCAATACGCTTTGAAGTTCCGGTTTCACTGCCGAGGTCGAAGCACAATACACGACGGAACGAATAGCTTTCGCGAAGTCATGCGTCTTTTCGGTGAACGAACGTTCAGCTGACACCCTTGGAAGTATGGGAAAATCTTCGTTCGGGATGGTTTTAATGGTCGCTGATGCGCGCTCGGTCTCGACCTTAAATACCTCGCCAACCAAACTACCGGAGATCGATCTCCCTTTTGCGTTCGCCACAAAACCACTCAACACCCCTGCAGGTACAGCTACAATGCCCTGTTCGACGATTTTAGCCGGGGTTGTGATCTCCACACCACATTCGAGGTTCGTCGCGCGTAGCAGCAATCTACCGCTCTCTGCGACGATAAGGATACTGCCGAGTACCGGCAGGTTCGGTCGACGCTCGGAAAAACGCGCTGCGGTCGCTACCGCTGCTGCGAACTGGTCTGTGCTGGTTTCAAAACGCATAACTTCTATATATAAAACCTATTACTATTATTAAGGGTGTGGATTGGTCGGATAACTACCTGAAAGCGTTCTGTTGTAAGCTCCTTTCAGGATTTCGAGAAGGGACTATCTGTGCATATCCTAACGCAAGCGTGTGAATAAACAACTAGTCCTGAAAAGACAAAATATTTCTCCACAGGTATTCACAGGTCCTTCCGGCACTTATGCACATCATTTCAACATGAGTCGGATCTGGTGCAGTTCTTGGGTAAGTACGCTGTCGCTGGGGAGATCGTTCTTTATCTTTTCACATGAGTGGATAACGGTGGTGTGGTCACGTCCCCCAAGCTTGTCTCCGATCGTTGGGAACGAGATCTTAAAATCCTCACGCAAAAGGAACATAATCACCTGGCGTGGGCGCACCACCTCCTTTCGGCGGGTCTTCTCGTAGATGCTTGCCTCTTCAACTCCGTAGAAGCTCGCGATCGTACGCACTACTTCAGGGATAGATACCGCTTTTTTGGTCGTGCTCGATGCACCACGCAAGAGCATTTTCGCATCGATGAGCGTGAGCGGGTCCGAACGCATCTCGAGATGGATAAGGAGGAGGTTCAGCGCTCCTTCGAGTTCGCGCACGTTGCCTTCGATGGTAGTTGCAAGATACTCCATTACTTCGTCAGAGATAACGACGTTGTGGTGAGAGGCCTTCGTGCGGACGATGGCGAGGCGTGAATCGTGGTCGGGTGGTGTGACAGAGACGGTCATGCCCGCGTTGAAACGACTCTTCAAACGGTCCTCGAGGTTTTGGATGACGTTCGGATGTTGGTCGGAGGAGAACACAAGCTGTTTATTGCTGTCGTACAGATGGTTGAACAGGTGGAAGAACTCTTCTTTTATCTTTTCGCGTCCGGCAAGGAATTGGACGTCGTCCATGATAAGCAGGTCGTACTGTCGGTATTTCTCTTTGAAGCTTTGCACCTTCCCTCCTTGAAGCGAAGACACATAATCCATCGAGAACTTCTCCGACGTCACGTAATAGACCTTACGTTCAGGCGCGTGGATGCGAAAATGGTTCCCCACTGACTGGATGAGGTGGGTCTTGCCCAAGCCAGTCGGCCCATAGATGAACAGAGGGTTATAGGCGATACCGGGCTTACGGATGACCGCTTGAGCAGCTGCGTGGGCGAGTTCGTTGAAAGGACCGACCACAAAGGATTGGAGCGTAAAGCGTGGGTTGAGGTTCGTGCGTGCGTGGACCGCTTCCAGTGGTAGTTCGGACGGCGCGGTCGGTGTCGAACGAATTTCTTCGCTCTGTTTCTTTGGTCCACGAGAGATGATGTACTCGATAGATCGAACGTTTTCCGACAATCCCCTGAGCGATCGGAGGATATCCTTATGAAATTTCATCGAGAGCCAGTCGCGAGCGAATTGGCTTGGCACTCCAAGGTACACGATATTGTCTTCGACACGGACGATGTGTGTATCTTTGAACCAGGTATTAAAATTAGGCTTAGAAATAGAAAGTTCTAATTCAACGAGTGCATTTTCCCATAGTTCTTTTGTTGTAGTCATGAGTCGCGTGGTGTATAGAATACGCGAATGCACGCTGAGCGTCAAAAACACCACTGATTTACTTTTATATAAAGCTCGGGTATAGTGTGCGCATGTCAGTCACATTCAAGCCAAAGAAGCGAAAGCGCGCACGCGCGCACGGTTTTCTTAACCGAACCAAAAGCCCGGGTGGTAAAAAGGTGGTCGCTCGCCGACGGCAAAAAGGCCGCACTCGCCTCTCGGCATAATCTGCCGCCGCATGCTCCCTAAGCGCAGACGGCTCACGACGCCAGAAGTAGCGCAGGTGTTGCGTGCGGGTCGTTCGCGCCGCGGTACCTATCTGTCGATGAAATTTGTATCAACCACACACCCCCTCAAGACGTCGGCGGTGGTGTCGAAATCGGTCGCACGAAAGGCGGTAGAGCGAAATCGCCTGCGCCGAGCGGTATATCGCGCGCTCGACTCCGTCCTCTACCAGCAGGCAGGATTTTCAGGACACGGACACGCGGTGCTGTTCGTCCAGAAGATCCCCCCACAGGAACTCTCAAAAGCATTCAACAGCGAGGTGGCAGTATTGTTTAAAAACGCTATGCTATAAAGTATGTTCACGACGTACCTGGTACAACCGATCTATAACATCTTCATCTACCTCATCGGTCTCATGCCGCAGGGAGATGTGGGGTTCGCCATTATCGCATTGACCTTGTTGGTACGCATTGTCTTTTACCCCGCGTTTACCGCATCCATTCGCACACAGATGGGTATGCAGGCCGTACAGAGTGAGATCGATGAGATCAATACGACCTATAAGGACGACGCTTCGGAGCGCGGAAAACGCACCATGGAGCTCCTGAAGAAGAATAATATACGCCCCTTCAGTTCATTCTTAGCACTCCTTATTCAACTTCCAATCTTGTTTGCGCTCTATGCCGCTTTTTTTAGGGAAGGATTGCCTAAGATAGCGACGAATCTGCTCTATCCGTTCGTGTCGGTACCGCACATGGTCAATATGGACTTTCTGTGGGTGATACAGCTTGGGTCAGCGCACAACATACTTCTTACCGCTCTCGTGGCCGGACTCCAATACGGCGTTATGTGGTTCTCGGTCGCACGAACCAAGAAAGGATCGAGCAAGCTCAGTGCCGAAAAAGAAATGGCTCAAAAGACCCAACAACAGCTTATGTTGTACTTTTTCCCGGTGATGATGGCGGTCATCAGTTACTCGCTCCCTGCTGCGGTCGGACTTTACTTCGCCACAACGAACCTCGTCTCCTTGGTGCAAGAACTCGTTATTCGTGAACAGTTGAAATTAAAAGCATAAAATTAAAATATAGGCTGGCAAGTTGGCAGCATGCGCTGTTTGCAGTATCTTTGGGGTATGGAGCCCCAACTTCTTAAAACGACGGTAGAGCGATTTTTAGAACTGTTAGGAGTTGAGGTCGAGGATGTGTCAGTATCTACTGGCCACCGTACGCTCGTTATCGTGAAGACGCCACACTCGAAGGTCCTTATCGGACCTAACGGGGAGCACCTTCGTTCACTGAACACCGTCATGCGACGACTTGTGGAGCATCAGCACGGAGAAGACGCGGCGAATTTTCTTATCGATGTGAACGGCTACCACGAAGAGCGTATGGAAAAGGTTCGCCAAAACGCTCGCATGTTGGCGCAACGCGCACGACTCTTCCGTCACGACGTCGAGATGGACCCTATGAGTCCATACGAGCGCCTCGTTATACATGAACTCTTCTCAGAAGATCCACAGATCCAAACCGTTTCGGAGGGCGAAGGCAAGTTTCGCCACATCGTCCTCAAGTATAAGTAATATCAGCGGCCGATGTGGACACCCCACAACGTCCTATCCCCTCTTGTGATATAGAGTAGATATTGCCCGTCCGGAGACACAGCGATCTGGTCTATCTCAGATTGTGTACCCCCTTGCGGACTCCCAGGACTCGCGAGCATGGAGGTGATGCCAGCGGCGACGTCGAACGAAAAGATATCGTCAGCTACGTTCGTTGCACCGAGGTGCCACAGGTCAAGGTAGTTGGACGGTGTCGGAGATAGTGGCGCGGCGCAATACATAAGATTGAAGTTCGTGTTACCCCACACGCACTTTTCTGGAAGTGGATTAAAAAGGATCTTCGTGTCATGGCCGCTTTGCACGTCGTGTACGTAGGTGGTTCGCTGTGAGGTTGTTTCGGACGTACTTTGGTACACCACCTTTGAAAAGTTGGCGTTCGCTGTGGCAGATAGGCTGTCTGCATATAAAAGTGGGGATAGTTCGCCCGTATATGACAACGAGAACGCCATTCCCGGCACCCCCGTCGCTTCCTTCATTTGGACCAACAAGGTGTGCGTCGACGACCATGAGATGAGAAGTTGAGAGAACGGTAGTGTGAACAGTATCTTTGGATTGGTGGTATTACTTCCCGCGATATATCCGACGGTGCCGCTCGTAGTCTTCAAAAGGTAGGTAACCAGTGTCCCGTCGGGTGATGCAGCGATGCCAGTGATATTGTCGGGGAAGAACCGAATGACCGGGGGCGAAGAGGTCGCTGCTGTGGTCGAAGCCACAGGAAACCCAAGGTACAGTGTTTTTATCACTGAACCCTCGACATACTGGAGTATCGTCCCCTTCCCCGGGCCAAGCCACAACTCTGTTCGTAGCCCCGGTATGGTGATGTTCGACACCACGCGGGCAATGGCACCGGGAACGTTGACCGGCATATCGAACACGTGACCGTTGTCTTGCATCGTGTAACGAGCGAGTGTCGTCGTTGGGTTCGATGTCTGTATGAACAGCGCTCCCATCACCGGTCCGTCCGCAATCTTGAATATCTTCTGTTCGGGAGCAGTGGTGCCGGAAGTGTCTATCTGTTGCCCGTCGGCGGTGAGCGGTGTTTCCTGCGTCGCGGTGTTCGATGTGGTGAATGACTGTGTATTTTTGATGGTTGTCCCAGGGGTAGTAGCTGTCGGTGTCGAACGATTGAACAAGAACCATGCCGCACACACGACAAGCACTATTGCCGCAACTATTCCTGCTCCTATAAAGACTTTCTTTGTTGTTTCCATAATATCTATGCGCGTATCCTCTGGGTTGAGTATAAGCTGCTACAACAGCGGTGGTATTGAATAAAAATCTTCCGGGACGGGTCCTAGTGGTGTAGCGGCTGGCGGCGTCGTCACTGGTGCCACCACTGGACTCAGGTTCTGTGCCGGGTTGAGATTGAGCGAACCAGAACCAAAGGTCACGAGCTGTGTATTGATGGTGGAGAGTATCAACCATGATGCTATCAGGACGAAGAGCCCAAGAAGCGACGCCTGGATGCGACTCAAAGCATTCTTCTTGTTGCCGACCACTTCGGATGTCATATACACGACGCCCGCATACACGAACGTCCCCACCGTAATGAGCGCGCCGATAGTGATGAGTATCTTAAAGAGACCGGTCAACAGTTGTCCAAAAGATGAATTTCCTGTTTCAAATTGTGCCAGTCCTGGCAAAGGCTCAAGCGGAACGTAATTGGTGATGTTTCCTTGTCCATCGTATGCGCTGGATTGTGTGCCACTCCCCCCTGATCCGCCGCTACTTCCTGCTGCGCCAGATCCGGGTACCGTTGCCGCAGCGGGAACACTGGAAGGGACGATCGTTGAGTTTGCCGGTGAAGTATCTATCGTTGGAGGCGCAGCAACAGTGGCAGGCTGTAAAACAGTGGAACCGTTTGGTCCAGTGCAGGTGACCATACCAGCAACGCTCGACGGGCTTTGTGTGTAGAAAGAACCGAGACTCGAACAGCCGTCAGCCTGAACGGGCGGTACCTGTACACCACAAAAGATGAGTATAGACCCAAGAAGCAACGGAATTACACTACGGTGTACTGTTTTTTTCATATACCAAGGAATGTTGAAATAATGTTTCTCGTGGTTTGTCCAAAGGTCATCTGGATCGACTCGTCCGCAGTCTGGAAGAAGTCCATGTCGTTCGTGTTCTGTACGTTGATACCGACCGTTGCCGAGCCGGTCCCCTGCCCTGTTTGGCGAAGGGTAAGGACCCCCTTCGCACTGTCAGGACCGGTCGTCTCTTGTCCGTTGAGTGTCCACGTATATTGGAGTGCGCCAGCTACGACGGACGAATGTGCGAAGTAGTATGGTTCCGCCTGAAGAGTTATCTCGTTCGCACCAAAGCTTGCACTGGATGGAAGAGCTCTCTCCAACAGTTCGCCTCGAAGCGGATCGCGGTCATACAGGAGCACCATGGGGTTGCTAGCGGGTATCGAGATCTCTGTGTGGTTGACCTCGGTGGTCCCTAAGAACACGTTGACGGCCACCTGTTCGGCACCGAGTAATTGGTTGCCGTTGAATACGAAGACGTTCTTTCCCATGCCCGACTGCTCGGGTACCAGGTCGTCGTTCCGTCTCCACTGAAAGGACAATTGACTTGCCGGAACGAGTCCATGGCCCGACACGACGAACGGCACCGCAACCACTTTTATCTGTGAACCGGAGGTATATAAGGACTTACCTTTGTAAAAGTTCGGCACAGAGGTGTCGGCCTCCCACGTGAGATAGACCACGGACGGGGTGAAGGTGAAGTCGTGAGAGAGTGTACCGTTCGTGGCAGATACGATCGTGACGTTGACCCGGGTGATCGTTCCCACTCCCCCGGTCGTGAACGAGTGGTTCGTGAGTCCGACACCGGAGTTCACCACCTTGCCGTTCTCTTTCCATGTGATTGTTGCGTCTCCGAGGAACGAACCGATACCTTGGAGGGAGAGGTCGACGTGCTCGTTCGGTCCCGGCGTTGTGGGCACGACCGTATACTGCACCGGGTCCGGGCCGCTGGTGAATGTTTGCGCATGGGCGACGCCCGTCCACAGGAGAGCCGCGAGACCAATGGTGAAAAAAGTTTTATACCGCATACGTTGTTCGCGCACGGACACCAGTCGCCGTGTTCGGTCGGAGGTTTACCCCATCGATATCTTTGAGGTCTTGTGTGAGTCTCTGTCGGGTCTGGACACGGTCTGCTTTGATCCGCTCGTCGCTTACCAAGCCCGCATCACGCATGGTCGCGATGTTCTTGCGCTGCAGGGTCTTTATTCCTCGGTATGCGGTGCCGACAGTGGTGTTAGGAGCGACGATCGTGGCGAACGCGGTAGATGCTTTGCTCGCGAGCTTGCGCTCATCTGCTATTTTGCGCAACACGCAAGCGATGGTCATCGCGGTCCAGCCGGGGAGGGCGTCAAACCCCGGCACCATTTCGAACAATCCACCACTCAAGATATATTTTGGATAGAACATACCGAAGTTCCACAGGGCAAGCACCAACATTGTGCCGAAGGTGACGCTGATACAGAAGTCTGCGGCCATTCCCATTCCGGCTCCGAGTGGTATACCAACAGCACTGAGCGTTGCGCCCATCGTACCCCCCGCAGCCCCACACTTAACAGCATCAATAATACCCGAAATGACACCCCCTGAAGAGTTCCAACACGAAAGGGCACCGACGGCCGCGCCAGTGAGTGCGCCTCCGATCGGTGTGATGGACGTGAGGACGGTGCCAAAGGCAAGAAAGGCCCACTGTAGTGCCATTTGCATAGCATCGATGCAAATCGCGGCGAAAATAAACGGGAGATATTTCATCATACAGTACCATTCTCAGCTCGTTGGCGACGTAAGGCAAGGACTTGGGACGGGTCAGAAGTGATTATCTGGTCTTCGGTGTACGAAGCAATGATCTTGATAGCGACATGTTTGAGTCCTGCGAAGAAGATCCCCTCCCCTACGTCGCTTTCGAGCAGGAGGTATTTCTCCTCGTCGGACAAGTTGAAGGTCTTTTGTAGTTTGTCGATCGTGGTCGGCGATTGTTTGAGTAGTATCTGAATCGATGAGTTGGTGATCATCGGGAGGCCGTACGGAGACTTCAAGAAGTCATCGACGTCTTGGGTGATGGTCGCCAGCCCCAAGTAGTATTTACGTCCACGCTTTGCCATACCATAGAGGAAGGAGGCGGTATCGTCCGATTTCATCATCCACCACGCCTCGTCGATGACCAGGAGGCGCTTCTTGAGGTTCTTTCGCACTGCGTTCCAGATGAAGTGGGTGATGATGTACATGGCGACGGATTTAAGGTCGTCCTCCATGTCACGAACGGAGAAGACCACGAACTTCTTGTTAAGGTCGACGTTCGTCGGTTGGTTGATGAAGCCGGACCATGTCCCCTTGGTGTATTTTGACAGTCGCTGTACCAAACTCTCGCTTCCCTCCATGCCTGAGAGGACGAGTTCGAAGTCCGAAAGGAGCGGCGGTTCCAGCTCGGCGAAGTTGCTGTCCGGCGATATGTCCTTAAGTGCGTAGGTCTCGGTGATCGCCTTGTCGATGATAGCGTCCTCTTCCGGCGAGAGTCCGCTGAGCATGATGCGAAAGAGTCCCACGAGTGCCACAATGTTCGACCGGAGCACGTCGGCCGGACTCTCGTCCTCACGCGGCACAGGGAGGTCGAACGGGTTGATGTGGTGTTCGGAGTTGAGACTGATGTTAAAGTATCGCCCGCCCACGGTCTGGGAGAGGAACTCGTACTCACGCTCTGGGTCGATCACGAGCACGTCCGCATCGAACATGAGTGTTCGTAGGATCTCGAGCTTCGTGGTGTAGGACTTACCGGAGCCTGATTTCGCGAAGATGACCGAGTTGTAGTTCTCGAGCGAAAAACGGTCGAACAGAATGAGCGATGCGTTGTGTCGGTTCACCCCATAAAGGATTCCCTTGTCGGAGGTGAGGTCGAAGGAAACGAACGGAAAGATAGAGGAAAGCGGCGACGAGTTCAACTTTGAGTTCACCCCAAGTTCGTCGGTACCCAGGGGTAAGGTGCTGCGAAACCCCTGTTCTTGTTGAAAGAGCGCAGGCTTCAGGTAGATGAGACGTGACTCAAGCATCGACTTGATGTCCGATTCGATCTTGTCGAGCTCCTCGGTGGTCGAACCGTACACCGTGATATACACGCCAACGTCAAAAATCTTTTCTTGCGCTTGCTGCAACTCGTCGCGCAGCGTTTCGAGGTCTTGGTATGCGGTATCGAGCACCGGGTCGCGCACGAGCCCCTTCTCCTCTCGGGTCATGATCTGTGACTGCACCTCGGCGACCTTTTTTTGGAACTTGCGCAGGATCTCCGCGGATTCGATTGGATGTATGAAGATGGAGATATCGAGTACGCGGTCAAGATTGATGATTGGCGAGAACCATGAGTCGGTGAGCGTGCGCGGGTACGACATCACGAAGAAGGTTCGCGCAATCTTGTCCCCCAGGTTCAGTTCGCGTGGAGTGATCTTGAGCGCCGACGGGGCGATGACGTCTTGGAGCTCGAGTACGCCTTGGCGATATATCTGCTCGGGCATGATGGAGACGACCGCATTCTTGTTCGGGTCACCCTTCGGCTTTAAAAAATCAAGGAATGCCATACTATTTTTGACCCGCCTGGGTTACTTGTAAGGGCTTCTCCAGTTCGCCAGGGTTGAAGAGTTTATAGAAGAGCTCGATCACTTCTTCGGTGCCAAGCGAGACGACGCGTACACCAGTGCGTACCAGCCCCTGTTCGATGACCGACATGCGTTGCTCGAGTTGCATACGATACTGCTCGAAGGTCTCATCGGTGATCACACCGGAACTCGCTCCACCTTTGGTCGGGATGAGGTTGGACAGGGTGCTGGTGATACCGCCACCACGAGACAGGATTGCCGGATCGTATGGCACGACGATAAAGAAGTTCTTGGTCATGATGTTCGCCCGCTCTGTGAAGTCTTTGATGAACGAGATGTACTCGCGTATCTGTATCTTCATTAGGTCGTCGAGGGTCGCCGCATACCGATCTTCCAGCAGCGCGATATAGGGTCGTATGTCGAGATCGCGCGATTCGACGAAGAATTGCACCGTAAACTCCAATGAGTTGAGAAAATTTTGGAACTGCCCGATGATAGCCTCCTGCTCGTCTTGCGACTTCAGTGCCAGGTTGATCGACGACGCCATGACCATCGCACGCAACGAACCGTCCTTAAGTATGACGATGCCGTCACGCACCTCTTTGATGGGTACGAACTGTTGTGTGGCCTCTGCTTTTACTGCGGTTGCTGGCATACGTTATATTCCGTGTTGCGGCTTTTCCGGGTCGATGACGCCCATGTTCGATCGGTTCTTGATATTGAGCGACCAGGAGAGGTCCTTAAGCTTGCTTTCCGACAAGGTCGGTACCATAATCGAGGCCTCCTGCAGATGGGTTACCGGCTCGTCGAGCGTGGGCTGTTGGGACTGGATCTGTTTCCATAGGTAGAGCTTACTGCTGACGAAGTACTTGAACGCATGTTCGATGGTCACGATGAACGGTCGGTCGTTCACTTTATAGAACGCAAGCGCGAGCGACAATGCAACGAACGGTGCCGCGCACACGACCATGAGCAAGAACGGCATGAGCGTATAGAAGAGGAGACATATGCCGCCCCCACCTGCGAGATATATGAACTGCTTGAGCGTCAGCGGCCCGAATATCTTATCTTCTATCTCGATGAATTGAGGAACTTGATAGTGCATTGCCCTTTAGTATATCGCACATTGTGCCAACATTAATCGATCGGTTCGTGGTACGGGTCTGTCGTATAGTCGCGTGGAGAGGAGGATGTCGCTGCTGCTGATGGCGGTGTCATGGGTGTCGGGGGAGGTGGCGTACTGGTCGTCGAGGTTTGTGGTGGAACGGGTGGCGTCGTGGTGGTCTGAGTCAGCACGGTGTCCGCGATGCGCAATTCCGGTTTTGGTGTCAGTACTGGCGGCGGAGGAGTCGACGCGACTGGGGTTTGTATCGGCAGGATTGGTATCGGTGCCAAAGCCGGTTCGGGACGAGGGTTCGCAGGAGTATCCACGACCGGTTGAGGTTGGTCCGTCATTGGTTGGCTGTTCACTATCTCGTGCTCGAGCGAGGTGCGAATCTGCTGTGCCGCTCGTTCTTCCATGAATGTTCGTATGGATTCTCGAATGGGCCCCAAGATGTCGTTCGACACCTCGTCGGCTATGATGTTCGCCATATCCTCCTGTATGTGCAGTTGTTCGACGATATTCGGTACGAAGTCGCCTGGGGCGCTGAACGCGAGCATGACCAACAACACCTCGTCCTGCAGCCGTCCAATTTGGTCGATATGCAGCTGATGTCGGGCACCAATCGCCTGCACCTTCTTGCCAAAGTCGGCAGAAGTGATTGCATTACGAACATCAGGCGGCAACTCTGCCATACGTTCCTGTATTTGTTTTGTCAGATCGTCGTCCATATTCTTGTTATTAGTTGCTAATGGTTATCCCGTTTTTTGTAGGCCAGTTTGATTATCGTTGGCTGGCACCTCACTGTTTTTTGTTTGGGGTGTGGGGAATGGTACGACTTTTTTCACTTGAGCAGGCACAGGATTTTGTTGTGCGGCAGCCGGACGTGGAGCGGTTGCCGCATTGTTTTGATTCGAAGCTCCTGGTTTATAGTATGTATTGGCACCCTTTGCCGATGATTGTGCTGCCCCAGCCCCGCCGTTCACAAAATTCAGACGTGAACTCTCGACAGCTGCAGTGACATCCGATATTCGTCCCCCCGATCGAAGCGCTTGATGTATATCGCCCAAAGAGCTTTTAATCTCTTTAGTACCCGCACGTTGTGCGGTGGTGAGTCCCTGGGTCGTCTCGTTGACTCGTTCGACCGCTTGACCAACATTCTTTATCTCCTCGACCTGTCGCTCCAACACCTCCTTGTTCGTCTTCGCAGCTTCCACGTCATTTTCTAACACACGTTGCTCTACTCCGGTAACATGGTCTCTTAGTATCTCGTCGTTTACTTTTTTGATCTGGACCGAACTATCGGCGGAGATCCCGACGTGAGCTCCGGCGGTGTTTGGATGTGTGACGAGATCATTGTGCAGCTCATTGAGGTGTGTTTGGGCAGCAGGGTTGGTGGACTGTGTGATGACCGTTGGGCTTGTCGTCGTCATCACAATCGAAGGATTCGCAGCACTCGTCACTGGCGTTGTGGATCCGGCATCATGCGTCCACGAGGCAGGGTTCCCTATCGATTGATTAGTCACAGCAGGTGCTGCTGCAGGAGAGGTGTTGTTGTTCGCGGCAAGAGGGATCGACCGTCTATTGGTGGATGTCGCTCCGCCGGATTGCGCGGCCGCCTCTTGTTGTTGACCGCCCCCTCCCCCTGTCGGTGTTCCGCCCCCTCCCCCGCTTGAGCCTCCAGGGTTTTTGGGTGCTGGTGGTTGAGGTAGCGGTTTAATGGGCACAGGTGCTGCTTTCGGTGATCGAACACCTGGTGGTATAAACGCAGGTGGGTAGTTCGGTGGGACGAACGCCGGTGGCTGTCCTCCTGGTGAAGTAGGCGGTCTTGCGGTAGTTGGTGGGGTCGCGGGGGGTGTTGTCCCACCAGTTCCTTCGCCAGTGGATGTGCTACCAGTAACCGTAGCATCTTTTGCAGCCGTCTCCACCGCATCTTCTAAGCGTGATTTAGCATCTGTGCTACGACCCCGAATCTTTGCTGCAGCAACCCTATCTTCGGCTCCGATGAAGCCGGGGAGACCCGAACTTAAGATACCTCCTATGTTGCCGATCCTTCTCGTCTCGATAGTGTCCGCATATCTGTCGAGTCTGTCTTGGACCGACGCCTTCACTTCTTTTTTCACACCACTTTCCAATTTCTTGATCTCGGCATCATATTTGCTCTTCGCACGCTTCACTTCCTTATCATCGCTCCCTGGCTTATTCTTATACTTCTCCTCCTCTTCTTGCCACTTCTTGTAGGCTGCTATGGCATCTTTTTTGTCAGCTTTTTCCAATTCTTGTGTATACAGACGCTCCATCTGAGCCTCATTCGGTTTCAGACTGTTAGCATACGCCACCTTTTGATCGACTTTCTCCTTAACAACACTACCAAAGTTCTTTTTATCTGGTCCACCAACACGAGCCCCGGCCGCGTCCGCAGCTTTGCTAAAGGCGGTCACACCCCGCACGTCATAGGTCGAGCGCCCAAGTTTATCTGCGCCCCGGTAGAGTGTTCGTCCTACCATGTCGTGCGACGCCCAACGCTTGCCTATGTTGCTGTTGGCGAACCGATACCCCGCACGTCCAAACGTATTTCTGCCGTACATGCCAGCAGTATTACTCACCTTGTTCGCCGCCCAGCCGTTTATCTTTTGGAACGTTCCCCCACCCGCCTTCATGGTATCGTCCGCGAGCTTCACGGCGAGTCCGAGGAAGAGTACGAGGAGTCCAAGGCGGATAGAGATGCTGGCAATCACTTCGCCTAATGCAAGCATTGTTTGGCTCACGCTCACACCACTAGCGGTTTGAGTTAAACTACCAAACGCTGAGTTCAGCAGCCCACCTTTGCTATTGTTAGTCTGGCCCAGTCCCGCCGCGAACATGTTGACGATCAGGTATAAGAACAGAAAGACCGCCGGGAAGAACGCGTATTCGAACAGGTTGGTGTACCATTTTTTGAAAAGGTCCTTGCCGCCCTTGCTGTCGGGGAGTGCTGCCGCTACGAACGCGAGCGGCGACGCCATGATAAGTAGCCACAGCATGACGGAGCGCAGCAAGAACTTGATCCCCGTCGCAAGGAACATGAACGCCAAGATCGCCAATATGATAGCGACGATGATGTATATGAACGAAAAGGTGGCAAGATTAACGACGAAATTGTTTTGTTTTTGGAAAGCCAAGGCAAAAGATCCTGAACCGAGAAGCGTCTGTACGCCGATAAGCTGCATGATGTTATAGGTAAGATCCTTTGTGCTGGCGAGGCCCGCGGGCGTGATTGCTCCCGCGACACTGGTCGCGGTAGAGGCGTCGGTTTGTGAGGCGGTCGTCGCGAGCGGCTGTACATTGATGGCGTTATAGAACTGTATCGCCAAGAGATTCCCCCCATCTATCGCCAGTCGGGAGATAAAGAAGCTGAAATTGATGAGTAGTGCGACGATGATGATCGACGCGAGCATCTTCATGGTGTTCGCTGTGTCGGCCCGGGTGACAATGATGATCGCCAGGTATATCAGCATGAATATGAACGCCATGTTGGCGATGTCGCGCACAGTGGTCCACCCGACGGTTATGAAGTCTTGGGAGTAGGTGACGCTATTCAGGGTCACCTGGACGCCGATATCGAAGACGAAGCTGGTTATGTAGGTGAACATGCTCATGGGGAACGTGAAGAGGGCGTATATGATGTTCGAAAGACAGATGCTCAGTGTTTTCGAGTTAGTACATGAATCGAAGGCGCTAAGGGCCGATCCGCTGCTAGGATCAGATCCGCTGCTAGGATTCGACCAGCCGCCCGTATCAGTGGCGCCAGCACCGGTTGTAGCATCTTTCGCGGCTCCCCCGGTGTCGCCTGTGTCGGTGCCTGCAGGAAGTGGCGCGGGTTTTTGTGCGTGAGCGACCGGCAACAATCCTCCGAGTGGTGATATGAAGGTTGCAGCCAACACAACACCAATAGCGACCTTTGTCGCTTGTTGGAGGATTTTCGAATGTAGTAGGGATTTGTACATGATTATAACGTTCCTCAACCCCCGACCGTGATCGGGGTTGGGACCATGACGGGCGGCGGGAATGTGGTGGTAGACGATGCGCATGCCTGCATCTGGGTCGAAATGATCTGATTGTACTCATCAAGTGCGGCGCTTAAGTTGATCTGGTCCTCTTGAGCGTTCACAACGTTGGTGTCCTGCACGAACGTTTGGTTTTGGGTGTTCTTCACGACACTGTTGAGGATGTTCTCGAGCGTTGCGGTATCGGTCGTCGATTGGGCCTGTGTTTGCGCGCTTTGTATAGAAGCGACGCTCGAATTCGCTTGTGTGATGCCGGTCTGGTATACGCTCAGGCGATTGTTGAGGTCGGTGATGTACGGGGTGATGGCTGCTGCGTTATGTTGTGCCTGTGTTTGGATCGTGGTCGAGGTGGCGGCGCTTGCGAGCGTTGACCAGCAACTTTGGAGTGCGGATGCCTTCGCCAAGGTCGCATTGATGTTGTTGATGTTTTGGGTGTCGTACGTGATGACGTCCTGTGCCGACTGCAGTAGTGGAGCGATATTTTGCAGGACGCTCTGTTGGATCATGCCGGACGTGTTGGTGCTTGAGGCGGTCACATAGCCACCATAATACCCAGAACCATCGGAACCACCTCCGCTCATATTCGCCAAACCATGAGACTGGATGTTTTGCATGAGTTGCGCGACAAGAGCGGTTATGATCTCGTCGAAGTACTTCGCCATTTCCAGTGACTGGGTATTAATACCAAGTGTTTGGTTAAGCGATTGTGCTATAGCAGTACCAGGGGTGACGTTCTTCATGTCGCATACCTGGTATTGCGAACCAGTCACATTTCCATTATTGTCTTTGGTTGTCACTGTTTGTACGCCTTTACCGGGAGCAACGTCTGGCGGTGGTTTAGCGGTGCCCCCCGCTATGTTCTGACAGTTTTGTGCTTGAGTGATGGACAAGAAGCCACCGCTCAGACCCAGGTCGAATTTGTGTTGATCGACGGCGTTTGCGGCCGCCGTATGAATACCGACCGTACCTACGGCAAAGGCCCCGTACGGGTTGTTCGTTGGTTGTGTGGTGAACGACAGGAACCCCGGCCACCCCCCAGCGGCGAAGTTACCGTTCATGAAGTTGTTTATATTACCCACCACCCTGGTCAACGTACACTGCTGCCCGGTAGTCCTGGCGTAGCTTTGGGCGACGGCGATCTTGACCTGTAGCGAGAAGGGGCTACAAAGGAACGACAGCGCACTGCTTTGAAGGAATTGCCCGGCGGCGGCATCGGCGACATTGGTGAAGAACTGCTGGTAATTCGACACGAACGACGGTGACCCCTTGAAGCCGGAGTTGATCCAGGCAACAGTGCTGCGCGCGATCTGCTCCAGTGCGGCATGTGCGACCGTGCGTGCGAAGCAGTTAAGTACATCGTTTGTTATGAGGTCTGAGAGTTGTATGGAAAGTCCGAGGTTCTCGGCGATCGTTTGTCCTGTTCCGGTTATGGTGTCGCCCAAATTAGCTGTTGCCGTGCCTGCTGCTGAGTTTGCCGTGCCTGCGGCTGCCTCTCCGGTTGTTGGTGCTGCCCCGCCGACCGGGACGCCCCCCACCTCCCAATAATCCCCAGCCTTCGCGGCAGCCTCAGCTTTCACTGCGCCGCCTATAGCATAAGTATCGCCCGCGGTTGAAATTGATTTACCCGTGATCGCAAGAGCAAATGACCCGCCGATCGTCTTTGCTAGTGCTGGGAGGACGCAGGCGACGACGCCGGTCGCGAGCGCGCCGATAAGGGCACCTTCCAACCCGAGCCCCTTACCGTTCGGGTTCCCTGAAGAACCAATACTCGGTATCGTGCCACTATTGAACGGATTATCACTGCTAAAAATAGTGCCCGAAGCGGTTTTGAACGAGATACCCCCCCCAATACCGACGCTTCCTATAGTCGTACTGCCGTAGCCATAGCCCGTTGCGTCATACCCCGGGATGCTGACGCCAGTAGTGCTGGCGCCGGTTGTGGTATATACGGTCGCGTTGTATCCGGCGTTTGTCGAAGTATCAATCGATGGGATAGACAGCCAGTATCCACCGTCGGCGCTAGCGTAGGTATTCGTATCGGATGTTCCGTTGTACGGATTCACATTGAACGTCCCATTGCCGTTGGAAGAGAGAGCGTACGTGTCATTCCCAATAACATAGTCCCCCGCCGTGAGCGGTCCCGAACCCCCCGTCGGTGTGAAGGTCACGCTCCCGTCCGGGTTGGTCGTTGCGACATAGGTGCCTGTTCCTAAGTTATATTTGCCATCTGGGATCCCGGCGTACGGATTCACATTGAACGTCCCATTGCTGTTGGAAGAGAGAGCGTACGTGTCATTCCCAATAACATAGTCCCCCGCCGTGAGCGGTCCCGAACCCCCCGTCGGTGTGAAGGTCACGCTCCCGTCCGGGTTGGTCGTCGTGATAAAGGAGCCGGTGGTGCTGCCCTGGAGCGTTTTCAAGACATAGGTGCCGTTCGAAAGTCCGGTATAGGGGGTAAGAGCGAAGGCATACTGATAGCCGGTCGGTGCTAGAGTAAAGTTTCCCATGGTCGTCCCGTTGACTGTCAGAGTATAGTCACCCGCCGTGAGGGGGTTCGATCCGTTCGTGGGAGTAAAACTAAAAGAGCCGTCCGCGTTCGTGTCGACCACGTACGAACCAAGCACGTTTCCTTGAAGCGATTTAATGAGGTAGGTACCTTTGGGTATCTTGTTCGCTGCATTGGTAGGTTTACTAATGGTCGGTGAGCCTATATTGGTCAGGCCGCTTCCGGTGCTGGTTCCGTTCCGGTCCTGTGCAGTACCAAAGTTGCCAGTCGGTGTGGGTGCGTTGTTCGGTCGATTAAAGAACCACCACCACATGAGGGCAATGATCGCAGCGATCACTATGCCGACCAGCACCACGATAATGATCTTTTTATTCATGACCTATTGTCCGGACAACATCGAGACAAGTTGTGCGCCAGCATCGTCCTTAGTGAAAAGTATACCTTCTTTAGCGAATACTTGAGTGATGTTTATGAACATACCCTGCACGCTCTGTGCCGCATTGTTGTAGATTTGGAGTCCTGCCAGTCCGCGCAGAGGGTCGGAACTGACCATCTCCATGTGTTCGAAGCTCCCTGCCATGGTCATTTCGCCGTTTATGACACCAAGTTGGTAGGCGGCGATCGAAAGAGGGGTTGGTATGTTGGCGAGGTCTGTGGCGAGAGCCTCGTATTCCCTTGCGATCGTCCCCATCTTTGTCAGTTGTGTCGTTTGGCCGTTGACCGCGCTTCCGAACATGGTGAGCGTTTCGGCCATACTCGCGTCAGGATGTTTCGCGAGCACGAGCGCCAGCGCGTTTCCATAGGCATGCAGTGTCTCTTTCGAATTTGGGACGATGGTAAGGTCGGACACTGAGTAGGTCTTTGTTTGTACGGCGACGTTTTGGATCTGTTGCATGGCAGCCGCAAGGAGCTGATTCTGTGTCGGCTGGTCTGCCCCAAGACCTTGCGCGCTTGCGTCGGTGACATTGATAAGGAGAGATCGCCCGACCGAGTCGGTGATATTTGCCGTCTGCGCTCCCTGCAGAAGATCTTGGACGGTCGTTGGGTCCGGCGGCGTCGGGAGTCGACTCGCTTGCTGTGCCTGGATATTGTCGAGCGTTGCCTGCCAGTCGGTCGCTTGGTCGGCGCTGGAGTCGCTTGCGAGCTCGGCCTTTGGGAGTGGTGGTGGCTGTGTGACGATGTTCGCGACCATGACCAGAAGGCACGAAAGAGCGATAGATCCAACGATAGCAGAAAACTTCTTACTCGGAAGAGTATCGCGCAGACTCATGAGCTTCAGTATACTCGATTTTATGACTCGCTGTCTTGGTAAGCACGAGCCAATCGTGCAGAGGCACGTCTTCTGCACGGACTTTGTCCGGCAATCCGGTCGCTGCAACGATGTCCCCTGCTTGTTCCCTAAGCACCGGCTCTAGGTTGCGGGTGAGTAGTTTCCGTTTTTGGGCGAAGCCGGCGTGGAGTAGGTCGAAAAAAAGCGATTCTTGTTTTGCATCCGAAAAGTTGTCCCGAGAGATGTGGTGCACGGCAAGGATCGCTGAATCTACTTCGGGCGGTGGTACGAATGCCCCACGCGGCACTGTCCGTATATATACAGGAGAGCCGTACGCCTTTACCGAGAGCGACAGAAGACTTTCTTTCTTCGATCTTGCTATACGTTGCGCGACCTCTTTCTGTATCAAGAACACAAGCGTACTCGGTTGCGTCGAACTGGTGAGGAACTTCCGAAGCAGCGCCCCGGTGATGTAGTACGGTATGTTCGCAACTACTTTATATATAGGTGGGAGCATGGCACCTGGGTCTAACTCGAGGGCGTCGCCTTCTATAAGGGTAAGTTGGCCACCGCGTATTTCCTTTTCGAACGTGAGGGTCAAAAGGGGTAGGAGTCGATGATCCTTTTCGATAGCTACCACGCGAGCTCCCCGTCCGAGGAGTTCGCGGGTAAGTGCGCCGTCGCCTGGGCCAATTTCGAGCACGATTTCCCCTGCCGCCACATCTGCAGCATCAACGACCGCCCGCAGATATGCTGGCGCATGAAGGAAATGTTGGCCAAGTGATTTCTTTTTGAACATACGGGAGTGGGAACAAAAGTAGCTATGCAAATAGTCTGGCCCGCTTGGCTGGCCTCTAGCCTGGACGGGAGACCCGAGGACTTTTGCAGAGCTACTTTTGTTCCCACTCCTCCTACTCTAATCTAGATAGATGGTTCTACCAAGGCGCTCAGGCATCTCGGATTCGAGCAATTCGTCCGGTATGTCGGACAGGAATTGTGAAGGTATGGTGGCGTTTTTTGAGCCGAAAATGGTCCGGTATGACGCATAGGAGAGATACACTTTGTGTTGGGCGCGAGTGATAGCCACATAGCACAACCGGCGCTCCTCTTCTTTGTCCGCATCCTTTTCATCCTCGCGAGCGTAGGGGAACAGACCTTCTTCGAGGCCGGTGATGAAGACGACCGGGAATTCAAGACCTTTCGATGCGTGGACGGTCATGAGGCGCACAGCATTCGCCTCGTCCTTCAGTTCGTCCTGGTCGCTGGCGAGAGCAGCGCTTTCGAGAAACGCATCGAGTCCCGCGTGTGTGGATTCGTTCGAGATATGGTCGACCGTATCGTATCGTGCCGCGAGCGTCACGAGTTCTTTGAGGTTCTCGAGGCGTTCTGGTCCCTCGAGCTTGTCTTGGATGAACTGCGCTTCGAGACCACTGTTCGTTATGACGAATCGCATCAGTTCGGACGGTGTGTACTTCGGTGCGGCGTCACGGATACGAGCAAGGAGCGAGCGCAGCTGTACGACTTTCTCGCGAGTGGCGCCGGTCAGCTCTTGTTCCTTGCCAGCAAGGATCTTCAACAGTGTGACCTTGCCGATACCTCGTGGTGGAACATTCGCGATACGCGCCAGATCGGCGTTCGTGTCGTATATCGCCGCTCGAACGAACGATAACGCATCCTTCACCTCCTTTCGTTCGAAGAATTTCGTACCGAGCACTTGATACGGTATATCCGCACGCAAGAGCGCTTCTTCGACGGCGCGTGACTGGAAGTTCGCGCGGTACAGTACGGCAAAATCCTTCGGTTGCCTGCCCTTTGCCAGTCCTTCGCGCACGATCCGGGCGATAAAGTTCGCCTCGTCGGTCTCATCGAACGCCTGGTAGAGCGATATCGGGTCGCCCTCGGTATTTTTCGTGAACAGATTCTTTTCCGGTCGATATGTGTTCTTTGAAATGACGCTGTTCGCCGCGGCCAGTATGGTCTGTGTCGAGCGGTAGTTCTCCTCGAGTATCACGATCTTTGCGCCGGGGAAGGTGCGTTCGAACGACATGATGTTCTTGATCTCCGCACCGCGCCACCCGTAGATCGTTTGGTCCACATCGCCGACCGCGCACACGTTGCATGTCGGTCCGAGCAAAAGCTCCATCATGCGCGCTTGCACATAGTTGGTGTCCTGGAACTCGTCGACATGGACATGCGACCATCGGCGTTGGTAGCACCCCCGCACCTCTTCGTTATCGCGCAGGAGCAACATCGCGCGCAGAAGGAGGTCGTCGAAGTCCAAAGCGTTTTCCTTGCGAAGCGCCGCATCATATATCGGCCACACTTTGGCGACGACGTCTTCGCGGTAGCCGCGGGCCTTCTCGACGAATTCGCTCGAGGTGATCCCCTGCCCCTTCATGCGTGAGATCATGCCGAGCGCTGCACGAGGCTCGAGCTCAGCGTCGAACATCTTGAGCGCCGCCTTCATTTCGCGCAACGAATCAGCGCGGTCAAAGATCGTCGGTGTCCGTTTGTAGCCGAGCAATTTTGCATTCTCCTTGATGATAAGGAGTCCCAACGAGTGGAAGGTAGAGACAAAAGGAGGACGGAACGGTTCAGACGTCCGGAAGTTCGAGAGCGATCCGGAGGCAAGTCGTGCAGCGTCTCCTTGCTGTCCTGCAGCAAAGCGGCTTGCCTCCGGAGCGCTCTGCAACAATGAAATAATCCTCTCCTTCATCTCAGTCGCGGCTTTGTTGGTAAAAGTGATGGCGAGGATATGCTCGGGCGTGGTGCCGCGGCGCACGATCTCCAATATGCGGTGTGCGATGACGCGCGTCTTGCCTGCCCCTGCCCCTGCAAGTACGAGCAACGGTCCCTCGGTAGTTTCGACCGCTTCTTTTTGAGCTATGTTGAGTGATGACACCTATACACCCTAGCGCATTTTTCGAAAATCTGCCCAAACACCGCTATCCACAGGTTATCTTCTGTCAAGTTGACGTGCGGATTCATGGGCGTATCATGAAGAAGTACTCCCGCATGGACGGCGGTGAATGGCTCAGTTAAGCCATTTATTGTCAAATTGACCGGCATTCCCCCTAAAGCCTTGTCTTCAAAACACTCCAAAAAACCGACTCAACCTGGTCAGCAGGTGAGAATGGCTACAAAAGCGTTGTTTCTCGGTATCGCGGTCAGCGGGGCGTTTTCTGTTCTAGTTGTGCCGATATTAGCGTCGGCGAATTTTTTTAACGACATGATCCAAAAGTCCGCCGCGTATTCTTCCGCAGCGGACTCTTCATTTAATTCCCAGACGATTCCCCTCCTCGCGGCAGCGATCAATATAGATCCGAGTCCCTCAAGTGGTGGGAACCTAACGCTCGTAAGTGGTGATGCGCTCATGTCGGTCGAGAACCCACTCGCCTCAGCGGATGTAGTAAGTCGTCCGGTCAACTCCCAGATCAGTGTATATGTAGTACGCGACGGTGACACACTGACTGGTATAGCGACGATGTTCGGGGTTAGCCCGAACACCATCATCGGTGCGAACGATATTCAGAACGGGGTCATCCATCCTGGAGAGCAGCTCATTATTTTGCCCATCACTGGTATCCAGCACACCGTGCTCAAAGGTGAGACGCTTGCATCGCTTGCGGATGCCTATAAGTCGGATGCCCACGACATAGCCCTCTATAACAACCTTGCGGATACCGACCCCCTCACTGTCGGACAAAGTATCATCATCCCGAACGGCGAGTTGGCCGCCTCCCCTTCGACCAGTTCGAATGTGGCAACCACGAAAACGAAGGTCGCGACTTCGAAGCAAAAAACAAAGGTGTCCACGTCGAAGACGTTCAAGCCAGCGCCGCTGCGTGATGCAGGTGGCCCAGAATATGACAACTACTATATGTGGCCGGTCGCTGGGGGGATCATTACCCAGACGCTCCACGGATATAATGGAGTCGACATTGGCGCACCGACAGGGACCGACATGTATGCCTCGGCGGCGGGTACGGTCATTATCGCAAAAGATAATGGCGGATGGAACGGTGGCTACGGTAACTATATCGTTATCGCGCATCCGAATGGCACACAGACGTTGTATGGACACGCAAGCAAAGTGTTCGTCTCGGCTGGTGACACGGTGACCCAGGGCGAGCTTATCGGCAAGGTCGGCCGGACAGGCGAAGCGACCGGCCCACACCTCCATTTCGAAGTTCGCGGTGCGACCAATCCTTTCGGAGCGATACCGGTCGGTAGCGGCGAATAGTGTTACGCATGGTTTGTGAGCGACTGTGATGACGATGCTTGCATAACTGCTGCGCATGCTCATGGAGTCTTGTGCAAGACTTGGTATACTTAATGTGATGCTCATCAAGCCTCGAGAAGTTATCGTCTCTGTGCTCCTCCTACTCCTTCTTGGGGCTGGCTCCGTCTACTATCTCGCGCAGCGCAATGGTCTCGTCGATACCGCCTACGCGCATCAAGCTGTTGGTAATTAAGCGAGCACGATTGTCGTTCGATACATTCCTCCGTGTGCTAGGTGGTTGCTCATTGACCTGTTACTGTGGCGACGCGACAATGGACTTTCACATGTAAATGTGGTACATGTATTGCTGGTGTGCCCCTGGTATCAAACACGAACAAGGAGGAACGTATGTATATTGTGGTTGCATCGATGCGTCGAAAACGAAATGAGGCGCTCGGGCGGAGGGATGCTCGGATCTCGCCTCGTTGTTTTGGGGCGCTCGTTATCGGCGCCCTGCTGTGTGTCGGGTGGATTGTGTACCAGGTTGCCATGAACTGGTAGCAGCTCGGTACGCATTCGAAGGTCTCCAGGTAACTGGAGACCTTTTTTATGACTTCATAATAAACACCCACCGTTCATGTTGTAACTATTCGTGTCAGTTTTTTCTGAGATGGTCGAGCAGTCTCACTTGTTCTTCGTGGTGCGGTGTAATAAGTTCACCGGCACCTTGTATCCACCGTTCGAATTCGTCGAGCGATAGCCAGCGTACCTCGGTGACCTCGCCTTCTTGCAAAGCGATGTCCGCGATCGTTGCGTCTGAGCGTACCAGGTACACATCTTGGAACTCATCGTCGATGTAGCGACCATCGCTCGGTTCGAAATGTTCTTTGATCGTGAAAAGGAATTCGAACGCGCTTGGTGGAAATGCTAACCCCAACTCTTCATGTGTCTCGCGTATCGCTGCATCCAGACTGTGTTCCCCTGTCGGGATATGTCCGCCCACCGAGATGTCCCACTGTCCAGGGAACGCACGCATCTGCGGCGAGCGTTTTTGTAGCAGGATCTCTTTGCGAGCATTCACGAGCCACACATGTACGGTGCGGTGCGTGAGTCCAAACGTGTGCGCATCGGCAGCCGAACGAACTTCCCCCGTCGGCTTCCCTGTCGCATCCAAAATATCGAAGTCCTCCATGTTTGCAGTCTACGTGGCGGTGCGGTGGTGTCAACGATCTTTAAAGATACGCCGCGAACATGTCGTTCGCGGCGTTCGTGTCATAGGTATACGAGAGCGATCGCGTTGATGCTGATGTGCAGCATGTTGTCGATGATGATCATCAACCACACCGCCAGGAACGGTGGCGTGTTCTTGTGATATCCCGTATCAGCGTGGTCGTGCCAGAGCGGCCACGCACGCACCGGTGCCAGGAACTCCTTCGCGAACGCGACGAACCGTGCAAGCCTCCATCGGTCGATACCGAAGTGCGTCCCAACGATAACAATCATCGCCGTCAACGAAGGTGGTTGGTGACTCAGCGAGAGGATCGCAAAGAACACGAGACCGTACGTGAGTGCATGTGCGAAGGCTGGGATCGAGCGACGTGTTTTGTTGTTCGCCATCCACCCTGACTGGAAGGCATAGTCGCCAATCATGTGTGCATATACTTGTGTGGCGATGGTCTCGAACATGATAGTCTCCTGCGGTGTAAAGAACTATCGGGTATCCAGTATCAGTATGGTCGCAGACGACACGAGAAACAATATAAAATGTCGAACTATTCGACAAAAAGTAATATCCTGCTACGCTTGTGGTATGGACGCGGTGGCGACAGTACGAAAACTTGGATTGAGCGAAAAGGCGGCAAAGGTCTATGTCGCGGCACTTGAGTTGGGCGAAGCGACGGTGCAAGATTTGGCGAAACGTTCGAAGCTAAAACGAACGACCGTGTACTACGTGCTTTCTGAACTCACCGACGCTGGGGCGCTCGTGCTCGTGAAGAGAGAGAAGAAGTGGTACTACCAACCCACCGCACCTCGTGCGGTGGTCCGGGGTTGTCGTGAACGCGTGAGCGAGGTTGAAGAAGTACTTGATGAGTTGGAGCAACTTCAGCATGCGGTATTCCCGCGACCACGAACATACTTTCTGTACGGCCCTTCCGGCTTCAAGCGGTTGTGGGATATGATCTTCGCGACATCTGACAAAGAATTTTTGATCACAACTCCGGGTCACACGTTTCCTGAATACGTTCATGAGAAATATATTATGAAGGAGATTATTGGAGCCAAACGCACACAAGGTATCAAAAGCCGCCAGCTCATTACTGATTCAGCCTACGCACGAAAGATTGTCGCAAAAGACATGAACGAGAACCGTACCTCAAAGTTCCTACCCTCTCGTTACCCGCTTTTGTTTTCAGAGATCGTTTGCACAGAGTTCGTGGCGCTCGCCTCGCCACGTTTCGACAACGTGCTTATGGTCGTCGAATGTGAGTCGTTCGCACAGACTCGTCGAAATCTTTTTGAAATACTGTGGCACACACTCCCGACACACTCGACTATCCGTTCGAAGAAATAAGTACTACGCAGAGGCGAGTGATATGAAACGCTGCCCATGGCCCCATCGCCTAAAGTACTTGAATAACACCTAAAACTATAGGTTCTTTGTGCAATAACCACCCACGGTCGGTCAGTTCGCTGTATAAAGGCTTGCCCAAACGCTACCCTGTGAAACCCAATACTGCTTTGGCGCTACCCGCGTTGTTGGTGTGGGTGTTGTGTTGATTATAAAAATTTCGCCGCGCATCACACATGGTGCGCGGCGATGAAAAACCACTACTCTTCAATATCGATTTTGAAGTCGTCCCCAATGTCCGCGAGCAGTAACTTGCCTGTAGCTTCCTTGTCAGGATCAAAGCCGTAGGTACCACTGAAATCATAGAGCCAGTAAACGTTTTTTTGGCTTATCATTATGCTGCCCCCTCCCAAGGCATTGATCGTAACTCCTGTACGTGAGGTCACCTTCCTATCGCCGAACACTTCCTGTGCGAAATCAGCGAGTATGTCCTTGTGAAACACATACTTATCGGTGCCCAGTCGGACGACAGTCTTTTCCGTGTCACCACTTTTTACCGTGATGACAAGATACTTCGTGGTATTTGGAATACCGTTGGGGAACAGTGTTCTGAAGTTGGTTGTCGGCAGACGCGTGATATCCATCGATTCCTCCGTGTAGTAATGTACTCCCTGTCGTAAGCTATCCTATTTGGTAGGAGTGGCAAATACCACCACAGTGTGGTATATACTACCACTATGTATATCGAGATATTACAGGAGCTGGGGCTCGCCAAAAATGAGGCGCAGATTTATGTGACGCTTGCCGAGCAGGGCGAGCTTTCGGTCTCTGGTATCGCCACGCACTCGGGCATTAACCGGCGCAACATTTATGACACGCTCGAGAAGTTGGTTGGGAAGGGGCTTGTCTTTGAGATCGTCGACACGAACGAGCGACGGTTCCAAGCGGTTGAACCAAGCAAGTTGCTCGAACTCGTTGAAGAGAAGCGCGCTTCCCTGTTGCGCGTACTGCCAGCGCTGGAGCAGAAGTATAAGAGTGTGCCATTTTCGGAGAAGGTGTTTCTCTATCGCGGCATTGAGGGGTGGAAGAATGCGCTCCGGGACATGTTGCGTGTCGGCGAGGATGTCTACACGATTGGCGGCAAGGGCGCGTGGACGGACGAGCGGTTCGTACCATTTTTTGTGCAGTTCAATAAAGAGGCGAAGCGCAAGAAGATGCGGCTCCACATACTGTTTGAAGTGGGAGTGAAGGGTACGCGGTTTGAACGTGGGTTAAAAGACAGTAATGTGCGCTACCGATTTTTGCCCAAAAGTTTTACCTCCCCGATGTCTATCGACGTATTCGGCAATTACTCTATCTTATATCCTGAAGTCGAGCTCGGCTCGTTCAATGAAGATGCACCGCTCACGGTGATAGTTAACCCGCTGGTTGCTGACGGCTATCGAAAATGGTTCAAGGCATTGTGGGACCTTTCGGCATAGCAACCCGTCAACTAACTCTTCCGCTCACGATACTGCAGCGCTTCGAGAATGTGCGAGTCGTTGATGTGCTCGGCTTCGTCGAGGTCGGCTATCGTGCGGGCGACCTTGATGACGCGGTGGAACGCGCGTGGTGAGAGGTTGAGTCGCTCCCCTGCTTTCTCGAGCGTTGCTCGCGCGGTTGCTGAGAGTGGCACCAAGTCTTCGAGTTCGCGCGGGGAAAGTTCGCTATTCGTCTTTCCTTCTTTGCCAAATCGCGCGGCTTGTTTCTTTCGCGCCTGCACGACTTTTTCTTTTGCTTTTTGTGTCTCGCTCCCCCGCTCGACTTTTTTGCCAAGTTCGCCAAGCTCCACGGGCCCTACCGTCATCCACAAGTCGATACGGTCGGCGATCGGTCCCGAGATCTTTCTGCGATATCGCTCGAGCGCGACCGGTGAACAGGTGCACTCGACTTCAGGGTGACCGAAGTTGCCACAGGGGCACGGGTTCATCGCGACCACGAGCGTGAAACGTGCGGGGAAATAGGCGGTGCCCTTCGCGCGTGCGACTGCGATGACTCTATCTTCCAGCGGTTGTCGCAACGCCTCTATCACGCGTCGATCGAACTCCGGGAATTCGTCGAGGAATAAAACACCGCGGTGCGCGAGTGTCGCCTCGCCGGGTCGTGGGTTCGCGCCGCCGCCGACGATCGAGACATACGACGACGTGTGGTGTGGCGAGCGAAACGGCGGCAGCGTCATGATGTCGCCGCGCAGCGACCCGGCGACCGAGTGGATGCTATTTACTTCGAGTACTTCGTCGAACGTCAGTGGCGGGAGTATCGAATTGAGTGCACGTGCCAACATTGTCTTGCCAGTCCCCGGTGGGCCCGAAAGTCCAAGGTTATGTCCACCGGCGGCGGCGATGAGCGATGCACGCTTTGCCGATTCCTGTCCGCGAATATCTTCAAGTGCGAACGGCGTTTGTACCTCGACCTCCGCGAGTGTGGTTGGTGGGGTCGGCGAAAGCTTCTCACCGACCTTTCCGTTCTTGTCCTTTCGAGTGTTGAGATGCTCGATAACTTCTCCAAGATTTTTTGCACCGTAGATCACGATACCGTCTACGAGCGCCGCCTCGCGCGCGTTCTCTTTCGGCAAGAAGACTGCCTTCATTCCCTTTCGCTTCGCTTCTGCGATAAGCGGTAGCACACCACGCACAGCGCGTAGTGTACCGTCGAGCGCGAGTTCGCCGATGAACAGATACGGCTCTGGATCGAACCGAATATCATCGCTCGCGAGCAAGTACGACAGCGCTATCGGCAAGTCGAACATCGGTCCTTCTTTTTTGATGTCAGCCGGTGCGAGCGAAATGACAATCTTTTGGTTCCGGCTTTTCGGCGACTCGAAGCCAGCGTGTTTGATAGCGGCCGCCATACGGTCACGAGACTCTTCGACTGCTTTGTCCGGGAGTCCAACGATGGCGAAGGAGTGTAGTCCGCGCGAAAGGTCAGTTTCGATGTTCACGACATAGGGCGTGAGCAAAGATGTCTGAGCCCCGTATACGCGGGCATATTGCATGGCGGCATTCTACATCCACCATGCTCGCTGTGAAGTTGACACAAAATAAAATATATTTGCTGACAAATGCATACCAAAAAACTGAAACGATAGCTTTACAGATACTCCCATACCTGTACTATGCGTATCAGCTTGTACCCAATCCAACCGTAAGGAAAGATGTGATGGCGGACGTTACGACGACGAGCGGACGACTCAATCCAAAAAGTATCGTCCTTGACTATCTACGGAATCGCACGAATGACCTACCATTCTCGACAGAATATACGTTCTGTCACTGCTTCGAGAGAGACGGAAAAGGTGTGGTGTTCGATGGAAGCCTCGAATGGCATCGGTGGACCCTGTTCGTTATGACGCTCGCGAAAGAGTTCGACCACACGCACTATCTCAACATGCTTAACGTCCTGCATCGACATCTGGTAATCGGTTGGCTTCTGTCGGCGGTTACCTATGAGATGGAGAGTGGTCTTACGATCGAACGTCGGTATCGTCATGCTGCGTATGCTGGGTGGCGTACCTTCGACGCGGCGATCGATGACCGAGGAGATTACCCACTTAAGAGAGATGTGAAGCTCGGTGCGAGTCCACTGGTCCAGGCGCTGCACACGTATCTTCTGTCGGTCATCTTACAGTGGCAGAGTTGTATGGAAACGATTGACAACGGGCGTCTTCGGGATACCGATGTTTCCGACGCGTTCATTAAGAGTATGCTGCCCGAAATGCAACGGCGGATCCGTGTCGCATATGAGGACGCCTCTGCACAAGTCTACGAAGCTCTAGCACTACTCTAGCCTAAGGTCCCTTGATCCACCTGTGTCGTGCGAACGTCGCCGCTACCAATATCCACGGTAGCGGCTTTTTTACAAGAAAGGTCGAACATCATCGTTCGACCCCCCCCTATATTTGCTTGTACGTTCGTCGACGCTAGTCGGTCAACCTGCTCTCATCATCGATATGGGCTTTGCATGTCCGAGCCGAAGGGTTCGCTTCCAAGCGGTCCTCTTCGATCGGGTGGCCACTGATCTCGCATACACCATAGGCGCCTTCTTCGATCTTCGCGAGCGCACGTTCTATGTTCCTTTTCTGTGCCCCGATCTCTTTGATCTCGCCCTCGTTCCCCTCGAGTTCCTCGATGCGGTCGGCAAGCTCGTCCGGCTCGGTCGCCGTATCGTCGATATCGCCCGGTGTCGCATCCCAACCACCTGGCGTATGCTCGTCTTGAACGCCAAGACTCTTAAGCTCCTGCTCGACAAGCTTCCGCTCCTCTTCTAATCGCTTTTTAAAATGTGCAAGTTTAACGTGGTCCATGCAAGCATCATACCAGTCCTGCCCACAGGTGCAATCGGCTATTGTCCCGGCACCACCATCTGGGGTGCGTTCTTGAGCCGGGTAATTATCTCGCCCACGGTGTCGGCGTTGGTGGTGATGAGCACGGTCGAGTTGTCGAGGAAGGTCCACAAAAAGACGATATCACCGTTCGCATTCTTGATAGCACGTGCGTCGTGATTTTCGACGATTGTGTCCACAAAAGGGCTTGCGATAACTTGCGGTTGGTTGGTTGTTGGGGTTGTCGACGATTGTGGTGCTACGGTATGTTGTGGGGGTGTATACGTAAAAAACGGTGAAAGATCTCGTTGCATGGCGTCCTCCCAATCGAGCATGCCTGCGTAACCGCTTTGGTAGGAGTCGACGCTGAACATGAGGAACGGTTGGTTAACGTCGAGTGAATGTATGCCGAGTAGCGACTGCGGTTGGATGCTACGCAAAAGAGCGGGGGGGATGTTTGGCGTGAGCATGGACAACAGCGTCTGGGTTGGAAGCAGTGTGGTGCTTGTTGTCGCGGTTAACCATGGGCGAAGCTGCATCATCAGACCAACCGAGAGATGTACCTTTCCCTTTGCTGTCTGGAGTGAGTTCATAATGTCGTTTCGGGTCTCTCCAGGAACGATTGAGATATCAGTTACCGAATCTATCGCGATAAATGGTGCGACTGGTGTTGCTGGTTGGGTATAGGGACGCGACCGGATATATGCGAAACCGATTCCGCCGGCCGCTATAAAAATGAGCGCGATTCCACCGATCACGCTGGCGAGCTGCGATATCCCTGATCCTTTTTTTGGTTCCGCTGGAGGGGCCTCCATGACCCGTTTCGCTTTTTGCTGCCGCTTCTCTTCGGCCGCCGCTACCGTAACGGTCGAAACGTTCTGTTCGCGAACATACCGTTCGACATCGCTCTGATATGTCTCAAGCGGTCGAACCGAATCGGGTGGTGGCGCTTGAAATGGTAGTGGTGGCGGAGGTGGAGCTTTGGGAAGTGTCGCAGTCGCTTCTTGGGCCGCCAAAAAACCTGCATTTACACGTTGTGCGTTCAATGGGTCATGGATCTCTTTGGTGGGTAAGACGAGAGAACGAGGGTCTACTCTCTTAGGAGGCTGGGGATTATTGGCCCCCGGCGAAGTGTTTGTTGTTTCTGGTTGGTTCGGATCCATTGCTTGGTTTGAGTCCTTTGCGTGATGCGAAGTCGGGATCAGCTGCTTTTATAGAGAGATTCAGTCTACCTTTTTCATCCACCTCTCTTATCATAACCCGTACTTTATCCCCGATACCCACCGCGTCAGAGATCTTGTTGATGCGAAACGGCGCCACCTCTGAGACGTGCACGAGTCCCTCAGCATCCTTTCCGGGGCCGATGCGAACGAAAGCGCCAAAATCCATAAGACGCGTCACTTCCCCATCATAGACTTCACCAGCAAGATATTCTTTCACCAGCGCTTCGATCATCGCGCGTGCTTTCTGTGCGCTCCCGTTCTTGCCGGTAATGAACACGGATCCGTCGTCCTCGATGGTGATATCCTCGACGGCGGCAATGTCACGAATGCCGTTGATCGTTTTCCCTCCCCCGCCAATAACGAGGCCGATCTGGTCGGGGCGCACCTTCATCGTCACGATCTCCGGCGCTCTCGAACTGATGGTCGCGCGTGGTGCGTCTATCTCTCGTTCTATGACCTGGAGGATGTCCAGCCGCGCCTTTTTTGCGCCTGCGAGCGCTTCGATGAGTATTGGTACGGGTATGCCATCTAGCTTGATGTCCATCTGGATCGCGGTAATACCTGACCGCGTACCAGCGACCTTAAAGTCCATGTCGCCATGAGAGTCTTCCGGTCCTTGGATATCGGTGAGCACCTTGTATTGTTTATCTTTGGCGTAGTTGCTGGAGAGCATGAGTCCCATCGCGATACCGGCGACCGGTGCCTTGATCGGTACGCCGCCGTCCATGAGCGCGAGTGTCGAGGCGCATACCGAACCCATCGAGGTCGACCCATTGGATGCGAAGCATTCCGAGACGAGCCGAATGGTGTATGGGAACTTGTCCTTATCAGGGATCACGGCGACGAGCGCCTTTTCAGCGAGTGCCCCGTGCCCTATCATGCGTCGGTTGAGTCCGCCCATGCGCCCTGTCTCGCCCGCTGAGTATGGCGGGAAGTTGTAGTGGTGCATGAACCGCTTCGAAGCCTCCTGCGCCTCCATGGTGTCGATCAGTTGAGAGTCGCCGGGGCCTCCGAGCGTCAGTGCGGTGAAGACATGCGTGCCGCCACGGTAAAAGATTCCCGAACCATGGAGTATTGGGGATACACCGCCCGCTTTCGCGAACAACGGCCGAACTTGGTCGAACGCGCGATTATCGGCGCGTACACCATCTTCGACAGCGCCACGATGGATCTCCTCGTCCACTTTGTCTTCGTAGAATCGATCAGCGAGTTTCTTGTAGGGAGCAAGATCCTCCGACTCCCCTACCCTGGTCAAAAATTCCTTTTTAAGTGCATAGAGAAGTTTCTTCCCCGCTTCGCCGGAGAAAACCGTTTCAGTAAGTCGCGGCGCGAATTCGGTCGTATATAGGTCAAGAAGTGCCGGTGGGAGTATCGGTTCAGGCGCTTCGCGCTTTGTCTTCCCTATTTCCCGTACGATCTCTTCCTGCCACTGGATAAGCTCGGTGTGGAGCTCCACCGCGCGCGCAAAGCCTGCGGCAACATCCCCTTCCTGTGCTTCGTGTGCGGCGACCTCGATCATATTGATGGTCGCATCCTTGCCACAGGCGAGCAGGTCGAGTTCGGCACCTTCACGTTGTTTGTAGGTTGGGTTTATGACGAGAGCGGGCGTACCAGAAGTAGTGTCCTCCGCTGCAGGACTGCGAGGGGACGCTGCAGAAACCACTTCTGCTGTGCCCGCTGTCGTGCGAACCGCTGCTCCTGCAGTGGACGAAATCGCTGTTTCCGTCCCTGTTTTTACTTTTGCAATACGCACAGCTGCCACTGGCCCCTTCCACGGGATGTCCGATGTCGCGAGCGCAAGCGAGGCGGCGTTCACGGCGACTACCGCCGGGTCCTCCTCATCCAATGCTAAGATAGTGATGATCACCTGCACCTCATTGCGCACATATTGTGGGAACAGTGGGCGAATGGTGCGGTCGACGACGCGGCCAGAGAGTATGGCATCTTCGCTTGGGCGGCCTTCGCGGCGCATAAAACGGCTACCGAGGATAGCACCTGCTGCGTAGAAGCGTTCTTCATAGTCGACGGTGAGCGGAAAGTAGTCGATGTCGTCCCGTGTCTTCTCGCTCATAACCGCGGTCGCGAGCACCGCCGTGTTGCCATAGCGGAGTATCACCGACCCACTCGCCTGCTCGGCGAGGTCAGTAAACTCCGCGACCATATCCTTGCCCCCGATAGACGTCTTAAAAACTCTTGATTGCATGATCAATAGCGAAACACGCAGATTTTAGGTCTCTCATGTCCCTACCAAGGGTGGAAGGCCTATCTATCTACGCATTTCGCGAATTATGTAATAATTGCCCAACCCTAACTGTAGAGGAGAATGGGTAAAAAAGAAAGGCTGTGTATAAAAATGTAGAACCCCCCACCGATGGTTTGGTGGGGGGGGTTGTAATCGCCCCGGACTACTTCTTCTCCGACTCCTCAACGAAAAGGCTACCGTTCTGGGTGCCTTCGCGCATCGCGCGCTCCGCGAATGCGAGAGCTTGGTCCCACTCTACCTTCGTGAAGACACGTGTCGCGGCGTAGATTTTTTCGAGTTGCGCTGCGGCTGCCTCCGGCGATTTATAATTGCCGGGAAAACCCTCCAAACGCCAGGCGGGCGAATCCCCATCACCCGCCTCGCAGATGTCCGCGTAGTTACGGGGCGTGCCCCATCGCTGCACCTTCCCATCCCTGTCGTTGAGGGTCAGCAGATGCACCACTCGTTCGGCGGGGCTGCATTCGAGCGCCCACACGGGGTGTCCAGCGACAAGCAGGGTGGCCAGCAGGATGAAACGAATTTTCATTCTTTGCCCTTTCAGGCTTCCAGGTGCCACAACGGCACCTTCCAAATAATGTTATGTACTATTGAAACATACTTGTCAAGTACGTAGTTCTGCATCGGTGTTTGCTGTGCGGTGTCCGACAGAGGAAGTGAATAAAGTTCATATATAGCCATACTTTGATGAAAAGTGTGCAAGCATTAGGTCGTTTTCTAATCAAGAGCTTGGACGCGTTCTAGTAATTGAAGAGGCGTCTGCAAGTTGATCCCTAGATGCAGCCGTTCCTCGTTGTAGTATCGCAGGTACTGTTTCAGTGCTCGGTTGATCACTCGAACATCTCGTGGT
>CAINNF010000006.1 GCA_903851045.1 Candidatus Adlerbacteria bacterium | reverse complement strand
CGAGGTTCCATACGCATGGAGCCAGAGATTGATATGACCACTGTCGAAGTACACCGTGTCCGTGAGCGGGATGACCGACCGATCCTCCCGCATCCGCTCGAGCCACAAGCAGAAGCGCGCCGCAGCAGTGCGCGGTTCCTCCGATCACCAATCGTCTCTCCTATAGTTCGGATTAGTATAACGTTCACTGGGCTGCCTATGGATGCCGTTGCCTTCATCTTGTGGTTGCTCGTAGTGCGGAAATGATGACGAAGGTGGAGGCGCTGGTGTCACAGCACGACGACCAGTGATGATCTCCTGGAGGATCTGTAGTCCCCTATTTCCTTGCACGTCACGAGCCGCAAGTCCTGATTGTAGATATCGCTTCGCTGCTTCGAGCATGTCGTACGTCACGGTCCCTGAGAGGCGCTCACCGGGTGCAGAAAAATGTGGCATACGTCTATTACACGCCAAGGCGAACACGTTCAATTTTTCTTCGATGCTCGTGCGCATCCTATGACGCCCTCTCGCATCATCTATCCCGACATCCTCATCCTCGATAGTATCGAGGAACGCCTCTGCCTCTTGGGCTGCATCGAACGATTCGTGCGCCTCAGCGGTTGGCACGATCGCCTCTTTAACTAAAGGTATCTCCGTTGCCGCGACCGCACCCAAACCAGCGATTCCTGCAAGCGTGGCGCGCGCCAACTTCCCTACCCCTGAAAGACCTTTTGTCTTTTTATTTTCTGGTGACCCTGAAGAAGGAAATCTTTCCATACCTTTAGTATAGCGTTCCAGCACAAAAGTCCATCGGTGGGCATGGGGAGACTCGAACTCCCAAGGATCGCTCCATACGCTTCTGAGACGTACGCGTATACCAATTCCGCCACATGCCCAATTGACCCGCCGAAGCTTCATGCGAAGGGGGTCGTGTCCCTACACTACACTAAAACCGCTCTTTGTTGAACACCACTATTGTACGATCTGTAGTACCGCCTGGTCGGCATCTTGCGGCTTCATGGGTCCATGTTGGTGCACCACTTGCTCACCACGACTGTTCACAAAGATGGTCTCCGGCACCGCATACCCCTTGAGCTGCTTGAAGAGTCCGTCGTTTTGGTCAAGCAAGAAGATGACGCCAGGCGGGAGCAAAAGCGCATCGGAGTACGCTTTCGCATCGGCTCGCGACTCTCCCCTGTTCACCGCGAGAATCTGCAACCGATCACCATACTGCGCCTTCAGCTCACCCAGATGCGTCAATTCGGACTGACAGTAGGGGCACCAGGTCGCCCAAAAGAACACGATGAGCGGCTTTTGTTTGAAGGTGTCGAACCGGACGCTTGCGCCATTATAGTCGATAAGCGAGACATTGTACTCGTTGGTGAACGGTACCGTGCCTGGTCGCGGTGAGTGAGCGCGTATGATGAGCACCACCAGGACGACAGCACACGCGATCCCTATCGCGCGCAATACTTTGTTCCGAGGAAGTTTGTGTATGCGCCATGAGCGCCAGTGAAAAAGTTTTCGCATATACGTTAGCCAGTCCAATTAAATAGCAAGATACTAAAGTCCGCAAGGTTGACCGTGCCATCATCATTAAGGTCCGCACGTACGTTGCTGGTCCCCCACATGGACAGCATGATGGAAAAATCGATAAGGTTCACCTTGCCGTCGCCGTTGATGTCCGCTCGATTCGTCGCCGAGACCGAGGGACTCTGTCCGATACCAACATATGCCGGTGCGCTAAAGTCACTTTGCGCCGTCGGGAGCAGCTGACGGGCTTTGACCTGATACGTACCCTTTTGCAGCGTGCCGGTCGCCATCAGGTCCCACACACCAGAGGTACTCGTGGTCGCCGTAAAATATTGGACATCGGCAGAGGTTGAGCCTTTTGGTGTGAACGACACTTCGATACCACTGTTAGGTGTCGCCTCTCCTGATATATGAACGGGGGCGCCGACGGCGACCTGGTCCGTATCGAGAGACAGCGTGGGAGGCAAGATGATGTTCGAGACAGTATTACTCGTACCTGCCCCTGCGGTAAGAGTCGCGGCATACGAAGCGGTCTTGCGTTGCTTGTGGTCCGTCGCATACAGCGAGAACGTGTAAGTACCGCGCTCCAAGCCGGTCGCGTCCGCGTGGAAGCTGCCATCCGCTCCCGCTTGCACGGCGAGCAACGATACACCATCCTTCAACACCTGCACCGTACTCCCCGGCATAGCGAGACCGGTCAACGTCACGGTCGAAAGGTAGAGCACTTGGCTCCCGTTGGAGACGGGTCCCGAACCGGTCACCGCACCTTGCTCTGTGACCGAGGTGTTCGACATGGGGGTTGGAGCTATCGAAAACGTAATCGGATAGTCATCGGTATTCACTGCACCTTGGATGCCGATGCAACGCACATAGTAGGTATACGAAGTATTATCGACATATCCATCGAACACTGTATAAAAGAATACGCCGAGGTGCGGAGAGAACGACTCGGTCATGCTGGTGTACGGCACGCCCGGCGTCAGCGAGTAGCGACAGGTCGAGGTCCTGTCCGTCTCGAACGTTATCTCGATCGCTTTCGTTCCGGCGGCGAGGACCCCTGATGGCAAACTGTTGAAGATCATCGGGGGTACGTTCCGCAATGGCACCGAGATCGTGACCGGGGCCACGATCGCTATCATGGCGGTCGCGTAATCTATACTTGTGCCTGTATCATCGGCAGTGACGATTCCGATGCGGTACGATTGTGGCGTCCCCGGGTTCGTTATCGCGACATACCCCTCCGTACCGAACGTCGCATTGGGTCCGAGACGGAGCTGTACCTTGCTGCCAGCAGGTATCCCTTGCGACGGCGAGAGCGTGATCGTGATGGTACCCGAAGTGCCTGGTGACACACTGACACCATCTTCGGTCGCACTCGGGTTCGCGGCAAGTGAACGGTCGACGTATGCGCTGCCATCCCACACTGCAAGGTCGACATCGGTGTAGTCGAATCCATCGGGAATGACGAACGCGTCGCTGTCCGGAGTTATGGTGATGGTTCCTCCCGGAGGGATCGCATGGGTGGTGGTGAACTGTAGCCGATGGTCCGCGGGAACTCCCGGGACAGAGGTCGAGATCAGGTCACTCACCATGTCCATGAGGCTCGCGTGCGCCGGCACAGCGAACGCCAGGAGGCATAGTACGAAAAAAAAACGACGCAGATACATTACGCTCAATTATAGCTCGTTTTCTTTAGCGCAAGTCTACCGAATAGTTCGGCGAGGTCGTAGAACTCCTTCTGCGAGCATCGAGATAAAAATTTATACCGACAAGGACCAACAGAACCGCGCTCATGCACAGACTGTAGAAGCCGAACGTGTCCCTGGACGATTGTGAGTTGGAGACGGCCTGTTCTTGTGCGCTCACCTGAGCCTCTCGCTGGTTGAGCTGCGCTTCTTTGTCGGCGAGTTGTCGCGCGACCGTATTGTACGGGTTGGGAGCGATCGCGATACTGACACCGACGGTCGCGAACATGTTCCGAGCGGTCTGGAGGAGTGCCGCGGGGGTCGACGTCAGTGCGGCAAAACCGAAAAGGAGCGCCGCAACCGTAAGCGCCGTCGCATTGATGTATCCGATCCGCTTACGCATAGAAGAAATTAGGAGAGTCCCACACCCTACGCGAACAACACGAACATGAGCGCGAGGAACACGAGACAGATAAGTAGCACCGCCATGGTCACAACGACGAGCCGCGAGCCGGACTTTTGATACTTCTTTTTATAGAAGTCGGTATCCGCGCGACTCACATGCTGTACCCCCATCTCACGCAGTTTGTTGCGTATATACATCTTCATAAGTACGTACACAAGCGTTACAAGGACGAAGAGGGTGCCGAGGACGCCGAGTATCGGCACGAGGGGTAGGACCCAAAAGGACGTCGTGCTGTAGATCGTTCTCTTGCCATCGCTCCCGTACACAAGACTCACCACCGCCTGGTATCTGCCGAACGCGAAACTGTCCGACTTCCAGGTCGCAGGGTACGTCCTGTCGGCGTTCGGGAATACCGAAGCAAGCGACTCGTTGACGGGTACGCTCGCGACTTGTTTGCCGAACATGTTGGTGATCTGGATCACTCCCGTCGGCTGCACCAACACATTACCCAAGTTCTGCACCTTGGTCGCAAACCCAACGAAGGGCGACGCATAGATGAGCTTATCGGTCGAAAACTCTCGCAACTGCGCTTCTTCATGTATATCGCCTGAGATGCGCAGACTCACGATTGACCCAACGTTAAAGCCGACACCGGACCCCGAAGTCGATGGTGCTATCGGCTTGTCGCTAACGAAGACGCTCGCGAAGTGCGAACCTGGGCTTGCGTTCGCTGGTATGTGTACCGAAAACGAAAGGCTCTTCGTCTCTCCAGGGTTAAGCGTCAAAGCTTCCTGCGGAAGCGTGATCCACGCACTAAGCTCATATCCGGTGACCTCGCCTCCAGGGGTCACGAACACCGGCCTCCCTTGGTCATCGACCCCCTTGATATCCTGTGAACTGATATAGAACGTTCCTGGGGCTTTACTCACGTTCGTAACCGAGATCGAATAGGTATGCGTCTCACCAGGATTCACTTGATCTTCGACGACCGCAGGCTTCAGTTGCAGACCAAGAGCGGCCTGCGCATGGACCAGAGACGGTGATGTAAGTAGCAACGCGAAGCCGAACACCACAAGCCCTGCCTTATTAAAAAAGTCTTTCATATGTCAGTATATTATCACCAGATTGTACCATGCTTTGTCTGACACACCACCTCTACCCACACCACAGCGCAAGCGTCCGTTAGAACGTCGGCGTCGCAACGTAGGTCAGCGTGTTCGTGTAGTCGTTACCTGCTTCCTGAAGATCGCTGATCTGGATGCGGTATGCGACGATCGCTTTACCCTTGTTTTGTGTGGTCCCATCCGATGGTCCAGTGTGGG
>CAINNF010000005.1 GCA_903851045.1 Candidatus Adlerbacteria bacterium | reverse complement strand
GCAATGCATGGTTGGGAGAACTCCCAGTGCCTCACAACGAGCAGCCACACCGAGCGGACCATGACGCGGTCGAGCTGGCACAGAAGGGGCGTGTTCTTTTGTTCGAGAAGCTGGGTTGGTAGAGGCCGGGGGACATCCCCCCGGTTTTGACTAATTGACAAACACGTGTCCTGGGTGTACAATAAGATTTGGCTTACAGTCACACCAACGGGCCAACGGGGGAACCCATGACCGCCGCCGTACGTACTTTCAATATCCTCGAGACGTGCTGCTTCCCCAAGGGGTGCAGGATCGCCGACGAGATGCAGCCGAGGCTCGCCACCGTTCTCGTACCGCAGCTTGAAGCGGCGGGAATGACGGCGGCCGCGTGGACGCGTGGTGCTCGGATGCAGGAGGAGCCTTTCCTCTCGCAGGTCAAGAGCGTCGTCTGCCGCGGATGCAAGCACTTCGAGTGCGAGCACAATCCGCAGTATGGCCGCCAGTCTGGCGACCTGATGTTCGAGATGTATAATTGGAACTACGGCGACCGCCGCGAGAAAAACAAAGACCTTCTCGAAGCGTTGCTGCCAAACTGGTTCGTCACCGACATGGTGGCGAAGGGCGTCGGCGTGGAGATGATGGAGCCCGACACCTCGAACAAGTGGTTCAACATGAGCTTGTGCGTCGAGCATCCCATTAAAGGCAAGATCAGCATCGTGCTTCGTCGCAAGAAGGGCGAAGCGGGTGAGATCTATGTCTACGGCGCCATCAAGGCAACGTACCCGATGCCCGACTCGGCCGCAGCGACTTCACAGAGGCTGCGCGAGATCATCAATAGCTTTGTTTGAAATGCTCTCGTCTCGCGCTACAGAGTGTCCACGGTTTCGACCGGCGGGCGCTCTTTCTTTTTTGTGTTTTTTACGAAGAATAGCCTCGCCGGCAACGGAGATACCTTTAGTTAAAGAGGCGATCGTGCCAACCGCTGAGGCGCACGAATCGTTCGATGCAGCCCAAGAGGCAGAGGCGTTCCTCGATACTATCGAGGATGAGGATGTCGGGATAGATGATGCAAGAGGGCGTCATAGGATGCGAGTGATCATATGGAGGCAACGGCATCCATAGGCAGCCCAGTGAACGTTATACTAATCCGAACTATAGGAGAGACGATTGGTGATCTCGAAAATCCTTGTTTTTTAATACAACAGTGATACGCTGGTCTAATTGCCCTTCGGGGACATCTCATACAGAAAGGAGTGCTCTCGGTGACACGGGTGCGAAAGGAAGTTCTCTATGTCGCGTTCGATGTGGAGGCGGCCGGGCCACGGCTCGGGGTACATAGTTTGTTGTCGGTCGGTGCGTGCGCGCTCACGCGCGAGTGTTTGGACTTTGATGAGTATCAGGCACGCGGTTTGCTCTTCTATACGGAGCTTAAGCCCACCGTCTTGGAGTTCGATACAGGGGCTATGCGAGTCGGTTGCTTGCATCTTTGCTGTTTGGAGGAGCAGCGCTTGATCGATGCAAGGTTCGATCCAACGCACGTTCAGTTCGACCCGGCGCTGGTACTCCGGCATATGACTCATGTATGCGAGGAACCGCGCACTGCTGCGGCGCGCTTCTGCTTGTGGCTCGAGCGGATGCGGGAGGATCGGTCGGTCATCCCGCTCACGGACACGGTGTACTTCGACAGTGGTCATATCAATCTCTGGCTCCATGCGTATGGAACCTCG
>CAINNF010000004.1 GCA_903851045.1 Candidatus Adlerbacteria bacterium | reverse complement strand
TACCGTGGGACTCAACGAGACACAGGTCAAACGATACATAGCGTGGCAGGGTCGCAAAGAGCAACCACAAAGTGCCCGCTTGTTCTAGGTCCTCATGCCGCAAAAGGAAACCCCGGGCAACGCCCGGGGAGGAGGTCATTCGTTCGCCCATCGGTTGCCAATTTACAAGACGGTGGTATCTTCGCACTACTCGGCACACGCCCATGCCCACGCGACCACACAGCGGATTCTCAACGCTCGAACTATTGATCGCGATGACCGTGCTCACACTGTCGATCTCGGCCGTCCTACTGATGCGACCAGCCACATTGGTCGACACCGAAACCGAGGTCGAAGCGCTCAACCTTGCACAAGGACTCATCGAACACGAACAAGCGCTCGCACGCAAAGATTTCGCCCTCGTGGTGCCGACGACCACACTCGAAGTAAGTGGTCCGATCACCTACACGAGTCGTTTCGACGTGTCCGTGTCGCCAGATAATATGACCAAAAAGGTCGTCGCGACGGTGTCATGGCACGCTCAGTACGGACGCACGTCGCACATTTCACTGACCACACTTGTGACGAATTTTACTGACGGGACGGGCCTCAACACCTGCAGTTCGGTGTTGGTGGGTGACTGGCGGCACCCACTTGTGCAAAATCCGACGACGAGTCTTGGTGCGCTTATCGGAGATAGCGTCGGCACGTATACTATCACCGGTGTCGATGCGTACCACGGGTCTTTGTATGTGACCACAACGACAAACAACCCTTCGAACAAAACATTCTTTATCTTCACCCTTCCCTCGACCGGTAACCCAGCCCTCCTCGCTTCGCTCGACACGACCGGAGCATCGGTGAGCTCAGGTGCCGCTGCTGTGACGGTAGCGACAGCTCGCGGACATACCTATGCATACGTCGCGAGCGCGTATGGTGCGAACTTCACCTCATGTGCGGTGCGGGCAAGTTGTGCGCAGATGCAAATCGTCGACGTGACGGACCCCGCGTCACCCGTTTTGAAGGTGAACTATAAAATACCGCCCACACAGGTGACTGGCTCCGCAGGTAGTGCTGCGGGAAACACCGTTTTCTATGCGGACGGGTACCTGTATCTTGGGCTTACGAAGACGACCACGGGGCCTGAGTTCAACATCATCGATGTGCATGATCCACTGAACCCTACCTGGGTCGGAGGATATGTTATCGGGTATACGGTAAACGCGATCGTTGTACGTGATGGTGTCGCGTACGTCGCACACCGTACTACGTCGTCTGCGACGATACAGGAGCAGGTCACGGTACTTGACGTGCATGATTCCACACACCCGACTCGTGTCAGTGGATACCATGCGCCGGATAACGACGGGGCTGGAAATCGTTTGTATCTGCTCGGTGATGCATTGTTTTTCGGTCGCACCGACAGCGAACTAACGCACGACGACGAATGGTATCTACTTAATGCTGCCAATCCAACGAAGCTGGCCACCAACAATCCGAACACGCCCCAACCACCTGGAGTGAAATTCACGAGCACGGTGTCAGGGGTGGCGGCGCGTGATTTCCTCGCGTTCGTGTTGACTGGCACCGCGTCGAAACCGGGTAGTCTGGCCGTGTTCGATATCGCCAACCCGCTTGCGCTAGATGTCTACGCGTCTCTCTCACTACCAAGCTCCAGTAGTGGTGCCGCGCTCGACTGCGAGGGGAATACCATCGTCGTTGGGTCGAATGATGTCGCGAACAAGGGATATCTTTCGATGATCCATCCGTAAGTATGCATATGCGACAAGGAATGACACTGATTGAAACGCTTTTGTACCTCGCACTGTTGGGACTGTTGATGTCGGGTGCGGTTGTTGCTGCATACAACGTGCTTGGGTGGAGTGCACAGGCACAAACGCGCGCAATGTTGCAAGAGGAAGATTCTTTCATCCTTGGGAAGATTGAGTGGAGCATATTCAATGCAAGCGCGGTGGGCACACCACCCGCACACGGTGCCGGGACCATTCTGTCAGTGGTCATGCATGACGGTACCATTACCTCTATCCGTTTGACCGGGATGGTCTTGTATATCGATACGGGACATGGTCCACAAGCTCTCACTGATCCAGACGTGCGTGTCACGCGATTACTTTTTTCTCACACGTTTTCGAGCGGAGTCGGTGTGGATCCGGAGGCGGTACAGTGTAGTTTCGACATAGAGACGACCGCGCCGAACGGTATGGTAGTGTCTGAACATGTTCCGACGACGACCGTGTCACTGCGTAACTGATATGCGAAGCAACCGAGGATTCATTGCGCTCATGTCTGCCATACTTATTTCCGCTGTGTTGATGGGGATCATGGCAACGTTGTGTACCGGTTCGTTCTTTGCCCGCTTCGACTCGCTTTCGCGCGAATATCGTCGTGTCGCGCAAGGGTTCGCCGAGTCGTGCGCGCAGGTCGCGCTCCTGGACATAGCTCAAAATTATACCTACGACCTGGTGACCGATCCCGCGTATGTTGCGGGCAGGGGAGTCCGGGTGAGTATCGGTATCGATGCACAGGGTGCACAGGAAGTGTGTTATATCAGGTCGATCATATATATGGTGGACACGTTGGATCATCAGGAGACGGCGATCATTACGACGCAGGGTCAGTATCAGGACAGTTTTGCTGGCGAGCAGGTCGAGGCGACGATAGCTGACCCGGCGTTCGCTCCGGTGCGGCTGGGACCAACGGTTTCAATCGTGTCATGGACCCAAGTCCCCTAAGCAGTCGGTATAAGTGTCCAATATGTTTTCTCAAAAGACAAGTTGCGCGACAAAATAGTTGCAGTATATTCGCGTGCAAACGGCGTTGCCGTTCATTTATTACATAAGTTTTTCACGTATATGCGAAGTACCCTTTGTAAGAAGGTGCGCGGTTTTACGCTTATAGAAATTCTTGTCGTCATAGGGATTATCGCCATTCTCGCGGCGATTGTTATCATCGCCATTAACCCCGCTCGTCAGTTCGCGCAGTCGCGCAACACTCAACGTGAGTCAAACATTAACACGATCCTCAACGCGATAGGGCAGCGCGTTGCGGACAATAAAGGCACATTCCCCTCAGGTGCCGGATGCGATGCGCTCACCGCTGGCACGACGTACACTATCGCGAAAACGAGTACTAACCCACCAACGGATCCACTTGATCTGTCATGTCTCGTCCCAACGTATATTCCGTCGGCCCTCCCGTTTGACCCCGGCATCCAAAAAGCGCACTGGGGTAGCAATACGGAATATGATACGGAGTATACCGTCACTGTCGACACCCTTGGTCGCTACAAGGTTTGTGCGCCTGGTTCGGTTGAACCTGCACTCGGTACGACGGACGAGCTCTGCGTCACACGGTAATATATCTTTAGTAGTTAACGAGAGGCCGATTTCCGCATATGCTGAGGTCGGTCTTTTGTTTGGGTGATTTATATATAAAACCCGACAAAAATAAACGATTGTCTACTTGCACCCAGTATACGTGGTGGTAGCATGCCGCCATGCAAAAGTACCTGCTCGCGCTCGGTATCTTTCTCATCTCGGCCTTCGGCTTCGGCATCCCTGTGCATGCGGCCGCCCCCTTCACCGACACCTTCGACACCTACCACCTAGGGAGCCTCTACCACCAAGGCCTCTGGCAAGACGCTACCTACCCGTGGCGTGTCACGAGCCAAGGATGCTACGACGACACCGGGTTATGCATCACTTCAACC
>CAINNF010000003.1 GCA_903851045.1 Candidatus Adlerbacteria bacterium | reverse complement strand
TCCCGACGCTGGTAGGGCAACAATTTGGTATTCTTGTGCATGACAAAGGCACTGAGCTGTTAATTTGGCGTTGAACAACCAAATGGTAGCCGGTGCCTTTGTCGTTTCAAAGAACTGTCAACAACCCGATTTTAAATTACATTGTTATTGACATGTGTTGTAGATCCTTTTGTAAGGCTTGCATCGCTTAGATGGTGTATGCGAAACACTACAGTTCATTGAAACGGTGTACGACCATACACTCTCTATCACACAAGCAGAAAGGGTACACGGACCATGTTCACGTTCTTCAAGAAGGCCGGCGCCACGGGGCGAGTCTTTTTGGTCGGTGGCGGCAAGACCCAGGATAAAGGGCGCGCGTATAGCGGGCTCGTCGGTCCCTGGACCACGGTCGCGGTCGTCCCCGAGACGCCGCAGATCTTGAATTTCGAGATCGACGCTCTGACCGATGACCAACAGGCGGTCGTCGTGCAGGGAAGTGTCACTATCACACTTGTGGCGGTCGCGGTCTCGAAGCTGGACTTCACGGTCGACAAACGAAGCGGCAGCTATGTCGGTGACTGGCAGAAGATCCTTCCCGCCAAGGTCACCGCGCACGTGCTACGCGTGGTGCTCGACACGGTGCAGGAGCTCGACATCGAGACCGCGATTGGTTCACAGCGGCTGGTCGAGGAAGCGGTCATCAAGGTGCTCCGCGACACCGACCTGGCACACGACGGCATCATCGTCGACTCGTGCTCGATCCGTAAGGTCGAACCGAGTGAGGACGAGGTTGGCGAAGCAATCGGTGCGAAGCAGCGAGAAGAACTGCTCACTGGTGCTGATGCTGCCCGGCATGCTCGGCGCCTCAAGGCGCTCGAAGGTGATCGTGCGCTCAAGGCGTACGAAGCCGAGACTGCACGCACGCTTGAAGAGGACCGTGCTGCGCTGATCGCGCAGCAGGGCAAGAACGAAGAAGCCAAAGCTAGGGCAGATGCCGAAGCGACGCGGATCCGTCTCGCTCCTCTGCAGGAGGTCGAGGCGGGCAAGTTGCTCGGTGCTGCCGTTATGAAGGCGGCCGAGACCGGCCGACTGGGAACTCTTAACCTTACGTCGGAGTTCCTCGCCGCGGCTGGCCAGAAGTAGGAGGTTGCCTCATGGACCGCGTCGTCATCGTCACGAAGCCGACGCGGCTCGAGGAGCTCATCGCGCAACATCTGACCGAAGGTGCCGCGCAGTTCGCCCTCGAGTCGCGAGGAAAGTCTATCGAGCCGTACCGAGCGGAGCATGTCGCCTATCAGGCGGCATGCTCCGAGATCTATCGGCAGCTACCCAACGACGTGTCCGTTACGACGGTCGGTCGCGAAGGTCTGCCGCACTTTCTCTTTCGGGACACCGACCTTATCGTAGTCTGTGGTCCGGACGGATTGTTCGTCAATCTCGCGAAGTACGTCGGCAACCAGCCTATCCTGACCATCAATCCCGACCCGCGCACGGTCGCCGGGGCGCTCATGCTCTTTCCGCCAAGCGCGGTTGCGGGAGTGGTCGCCCAGGTACAAGCGGGTAAGCATCGGCTCGAGCGTCTCCCGTTCGCGAAGGCGTCGATCGATGATGACCGTGTGGTGTGGGGGATCGGTGATATCTTCATCGGGCGCAAGGACCACGTCTCGGCCCGATATGGTATCTCGTTTCGAGGGCAGCAGGAGTCCCAGTCATCCAGCGGCATCATCGTCTCGACCGGTGTCGGCTCCTCCGGCTGGATGCGCTCAATCGCGGCGATGGTGTCCGGCTTGACCCGCGTGGGTCAGGTCCATCGACTATCGTCGCTGCCGTCCGCGACCGATACACAACTGGTGTTCGTCGTGCGGGAACCGTTCCCCTCGCCGAGCACCGGGGTAAGTATCGTCACGGGGCGCATCGTCCCTGGCGAGCCGCTCATCGTCTCGTCAGAAATGCCCGAAGGAGGATACCTTTTCTCCGATGGGGTGGTCGAGAAGGCGGTCGGGTGGAACGCTGGGAGTACGGTCGTGGTCTCGGTGGGTGAGCGGTATCTGCAACGGATCGTGCGGTAACTATGGCGAGGGGTAACACCCTCGCTTTTTTCATACAGGGACAATCTATCAACCATCTTCATTTGTCCTTTTTGGTCGATGCGCATAGTATGGGTGGTATGGAACATACACCTTCGACGAACTGTTCGTGTGGCGGTCATCGGCACTGGTTTCATCGTATGGTCATGAAACTGGTGTACATCGTCGTCCTTGCGGTCGCGGTGTATACGGTGGGCGCGGGGCTTATTAAAAAGTACGTGCATGAGATTGCGTCGCCAGTGTCGAACAAAAGTTACACGCTCCAGACGTACAAGGATCAGTATGGCGACGAGTGCAATGTTGCTGTCGTGCGACTCGAAAACGACGAGCTGTATGCCACCGACGTCGCACAAGCAGGCGCATCTTCGGGATATGGTGCGGACGTCATCGTCTCTCAGATCGAACAAGCGAAAGAAGACCCCCAGATCAAAGGTCTTTTGCTCGAGGTGGATTCGCCCGGTGGGTCACCGGTCGGTGGCGAGATGATATCGAAAGCGCTCAAGGCGCTCGGCAAGCCGTCGGCCGCGTACATCTACGACATGGGAGACTCGGCCGCATACTTCGCCGCGACGGGCGCAACCACCATCATCGCCTCTCCTTTCTCGAGCGTCGGTGACATCGGAGTGACCAGCTCGTTCGTCGACTATTCGGGTTCCAACGCGAAGGCGGGCAATACCTTCGAGCAGATCTCCTCGGGCAAATATAAGGATGCGGGCAATCCGGACAAGCCATTAACTGCGGACGAGTTGACGCTCCTCCAGAAGAATGTCGATGAAGAGTATCAGACGTTGGTTGACGAGATAGCCTCGAATCGACACCTGTCGACCTCCACCGTGACCGCACTTGCGGACGGTGCCGCGATACCAGGCTCTGAGGCCATCATGAAAGGGCTGGTGGACCAGTTGGGAGACCTCACGACCGTTACGGCTTGGTTCAACAAGCAACTGCACACCGACGACGTAGTGCTCTGCGACCCGAACCAGGTGGACCAGTAGAGGTTGGTAAGTATCTTTAGTCGGTATACCTGTCATGAGCACCCACGTCTTGATCTATGAGTCGCTCACGTTCGGCTTCCATACGGTGCGCAAGCATAGTGCGCTCGTGTTCAAGGTGATACTCACCTTGTTCGCGCTCCAGTTCGCTTATTCGACGGTGGCGAGCAGGTACGCACACACTATATTCGGCCTGTTCGGCGCGGTAGTGCTCGCGCTCGCTCTATTGGCGGTGGCGATAGGCACGACGATCATCACGCTGCGGCTTGCTTGCGGTGAGTCGGCGCGATATGTGGACATCGTGCCGCCACCGGAGTTGGCATGGAAGTTCCTGCTCTCTGCGGTACTCACTGGCCTCGCTATCCTCCTGCCGATCTTCGTCGGCTCGATCATCTCTGGAGCTATCGTGCTGTCGACCATGGACGTGTTCTTGACCTCGGGGTCCGACCCCTTCGCGGCGATGCCGACCACGACGCAGATACCCTGTGTCGTGGTCATGGCGCTCGCGTGTGTGCTTGCGTTCTACATCTTCATTCGTCTCATGATGGTACGGTACGTCATCCTCGACAGAAAAGGTGTGGTGGAGAGTCTTCGGGAGAGCTATCGGATGACCTCAAGGGAGACACTGCGACTCTCATTGTTCGTGTTGGTCGTGCTCGTGTGCAATCTTGCGGGCGTTATGTGCTTCTTCGTCGGCGCGTTGGTCACACTGCCAGTGTCGCTCATCGCGTGGGCGCATATATATTTGAAACTCGCGCACCGTTGAGCTAATTGGACAAAAATGATAGGGTAGGGTCTAGCCCCGCCTCGTGGTGGGTCAATGTCCTCCTTCGCTGAAGCTTCGGAGGAACACGTCGGCGTAGCTCAGGTAGTTAGAGCATGGGACTCATAAACCCAAGGTCGAAGGTGCAAGTCCTTCCGCCGACACAAAGACAATAGGGCGGTCGTTCGAACAGGTGAGGTGGTTGGTTTCATATCGATCTTCATGTGTGGTACGCTGCCTTTGGCGTTACACGGACTAACAGCCCAAGGAGGCGATCGTGCGTTCTTTTCGAAATACCGACCAAGCTCTGCGCTTCTTGATCGAAGAGGTGTCATGGGGCAACGCAGCGGGTACTTGTCGAGACCTGTCGACGGCTCGACGCTTCGCCGAGGCCGGCATGACCGCGGTCATGTTCGGCTCCATCACACAGCGTCCGCGAACGGGTAACCCGGGCGACAATTTCTACTACGACGAACACTCTGACTGTTCGGTCAATGCGCTGGGAATCCCTAACAAAGGCATCGACGGCTATCCGGAGCTACCCGCTGTCGCTTCTGCGGTACGTGGGAGTGGTGCGCACGCCTGGGTCAGCGTCTCCGCCGGAGACCGGTTCGATGAACACGAATATGGTGCTATGGCGCACCGACTCGACCGTGACGATGCGGCGGATGTTATCGAGGGTAATTTCTCCTGTGGGAACATGGTGCTTCCCGATGGGTCGCGCAAGCCGATCGTCTGTTATGACTTCGACGAGTTCGATGCTGGTGTCGGTGCACTTGTCGCAGGTGCGGGCAAACGAAAGACCGCGGCGAAGCTGACGCCACTTTCCGAGCCGAGTATCCTGCACAAGAACGTCGCTCTGTGCTTGCAGCATGAGGTCGACTATATCGTCATGGCGAACACCGTTCCGAACTGCTACTTCGCACTGGATGGAAAGCCGGCGATAGCGATGGTGCGCGGCGGTATGGGCGGGCGGGGAGTCCGGCCGATCATCAAGGGGATGCTCCTGATGGCTGCGCCGCAGGTGAAGGGTACGAAGACCAAACTCATCGCCACCGGTGGTGTCGGATGCGGTGCGGACGCGTACGAATATCTCGCCTTGGGTGCGCAGGGGTTCCAGTGCAATACCGCGCTCACTCGTCGACACAACGACCCACGGGTCATGCAAGAGATCATCTGTGGTAGCGACGGTGCGCCTGGGCTCGTCGATCTGCTCGTCGAGCATGGTCTGCCGGATTGACGCGATACACGATACAACGAAGAGCTCGACATCGAACGATGTGGAGCTCTTTCTTTTTGCCGCTCGCTTTGTTACAGTGCCGAGCGGACTTGTTCGCAACGATTATACGGAGAAAGTCGATGGATATCGTTCGAAATGCCGACGGAAGGCCGACCATCATCCGCATGCGTAAGCCTGCCGACATGCATCACCACTTGCGTCGCGGCGCGATGCTTCGCGCGGTGGTGCCGATGCTCGCGAAACGGTTTGCGCTGGCTATCGTCATGCCCAACACGTTGCCTGACCTCATCACGAACGTCGATGCAGTACGGCTCTATCGAGCGGAGATAGCGGCCGCGTTAGCTACCGCGGACCATTGTTTCGCACCTCTGATGACGCTGTACCTGACCGATACGCTCGATCCGGCCGACGTCGCATTCTGTGTGCCTGGCGAAGCGGTTGGTATCAAATACTATCCGCGTGGCCTCACGACCAACAGCGACAATGGTGTCGCTGACCCCGCGTCGCTCTGGACGCGCGGGACGGTGCCGTTCGAGACGCTCCGTATCCTGGCGGCGCAAGGTGGTGTCTTCTTGTTGCATGCAGCCGATGGTGTCGACCGTTATGGAGAGGTGATCGACCCGTACGACCAGGAACGGCACTTTCTTCGTGAGACACTTCCGCGTATTATCGACGCGCATCCGGAACTCAAGATCTCGATCGAGCATCTCTCGACCGCGGTCGGTGCGGCCTTCATGTGAACGCACGGCTGCGCTCGCCTTGGGTGTTCTATGACCGCGCAGCATCTGCTGTTGGACCGACGTGATCAGTTCAACGGCGGGTTCAGACCGGACACGTTCTGGTGGCCGATCATCCAGCGTCGTGAAGACCGTGACGAACTGCGTGCCCTTGCTGCGGCTGGTCTGCCGTTCGTGTGGCTCGGTAGCGATTCGGCACCGCATCCGCTTGCGAAGAAACGTGCCGACTGCTGTGCGGGCGGCGTGCTCATGGCGCACGCCGGGATCGAGTTCTATGTCGAAGTGTTCGAGACTATGGGTGCCCTCGACCGTCTCGAGGAGTTCGCGTCGATCAACGGTCCCGCGTTCTTCGGGTATGCGCCAAGCTCCCAAACTCTCTCGCTCGTTCGAGAAGACTGGACCGTGAGGCAGCTCTTCTTGGCCGATGACAGTGCACCGGGTAGCGGTGTGGAAGTCGTCCCATTCCGTCTGGGCGGCACGGTGGCGTGGAAGCTCGCTTAAAACGATCGATACCAGGTCCTGGTCCGAACATCGCTGATCATTATCATGATTGGATGGGGGACCAGGGCCTGTTTTTTTGAGCGTCACACCCGGGTCACGCATGTGCCTCTTCGGTCTTTATCCACTACTATAGACACAGTAGAAAGGTGATTACCGTGCGCTGTGTGTTATATACTAATGTACATATGCGCTATCACCTGCAAACAACGCTCGGATTCGTGGTCGCCAGTGCGGTCCTGTTCGGTTCTGCTGTCGTCTATAGGACAGCTCTCGCGCAACCTGTTGGGATGACCGGCGACACCCAAGGTGGTGGGGCGCAGGCGGGGGAGTCCGACAACAGCAACATGTCGGGTGTTTTCGGTACGGTCATGTCAGTGAGTGGTAACACGTTCACTCTCTCGCCGAGGACGAATCGGGGCGGTTCCTCTCCTGCCGCCTATACGGTAGATGCGTCACAGGCAGAGATCATTAAAAGCGGCGCAAGCGCATCGCTCGCGAACATTATGGTCGGAGATTCGGTTACGGTCATGGGAGTAGTTAACGGTGCGAACGTCACCGCGATCTCCATCCGCGATGGTGGCACACAGGGGCAACGGGCACAGGCTTCGCTCCCACACGGAAACGACCAGTCGGTGATCAGTGGCAGTATCACCGCCGTGAGCGGTCTAACGCTCACTGTAACCGACAAGAACGGTATCATCTACACGGTAGACGCGACAAAGTCTGAGATCAAAAAAAAGAACGTTCCCTCGCACCTATCGAGCGTTGTTCTTGGTGATGCGGTCGTCGTACAGGGAGTGGTCAATGGTGTGTCCGTCGTCGCCTCGACCGTGATGGATGGTGGAGCACCTACTGCGGCATCCCAGTCAATCACTGCGACGAACGCAAGCACGGACGCCCGCCCAGGAGGGCTGGGTGGTCTCTTGGGTGGTATCGGGAACTTCTTTCATCGCCTTTTTAGCTTCCTCTAGGTTGTGGGTCTGTCGCTGGGTAGAGGCTCTGTAAGGGACGGGGAGTTCCCTTAAAACGGTTTTTGCGGTATGGTATCTCTGTGCTCAATATGCAGGAGTAGCTCAACTGGTTAGAGCGCCGCCCTGTCACGGCGGAGGTTGCGGGTTCAAGTCCCGTCTCTTGCGCATTGGTTTTTGGTCGAGAAAATAACACTCGTTTGGAGCGGGGGACGGGACGGTGGAACTCTGCGGAATGGTGCCAGGCTACTGGACCATTACGGGGCATTTACAATACTGGTATAATGTTTTACCATGACTGCAGTAAACCTGTTCAATACAAACTAGGAGGAGGTACCCATGGCACCCAACGTACCAAACGTCTCTGAGCGTCTTGCTCATGCGTTTGCCGAGTGGCAGACCATGTACCTGATATATGAAGCGCACGTTGCTTCGCTTCGTGCCCAAGGTCACACTGTTACTGACAGAGAGTATGCGGCTTCTCAAAGAGGTCGTCAGTTGGCCGAGGTTATTCTCAACAATCGTGTCCAGACACTTGCTGAGCATGACTGGTACCCGATCGGCCGATTTATCGACGATTCCCCAACCTTCAAACCTCTTGGGCATTCGTTCCACAACTTCGCCCGAGAGTTGTTCATGTGGAATCGCTGTTCTCGGCGTGTGTACCATCTGCCCCATGCACTTGAGGTTTTGCTCGCGTCTGCGACATTCCCTGACATGCAGTGGTGCGATGTTCAGTGGCCCTTTGAATCGTTCATCGTTACACTTGAGAAGCCGCTGCAAGGTATTCACAAGGACAAGACTGTAGAGTACGACACGCTCGTGGTGACGCGGCTTCCAGATGAAGCTTTCCCATTTTGTATGAGTGTTCGGTTGCTTGAGCGGCCAAGGCAAGATGGTGTGCGTCTTGGATTAACACCGTCTGACATGAGTCGTTTCGAACAACTCATGAAAAGCGGCAGGTATCCCCAAGCGCAGCGTCTCTGTGATGCTCGGCGGATGGAGACGGCGAAGTGCTACCCGTTTATACAGGGCCAAGTCTCTTTCACGATAGTTCTTAGGCACACCACTGCTGAGAAGATTCTGTTGGAGGCAGAAAATATCTATGCCATGAACCAAGCTGGGTCGAGAAGGGCGGCACAAGAAATGAAGCCTTTCGAAGACATGCGTAGTTGGTGGGAATTGCAGAGTGTGTCGCTTCGGATTGCGGTGGGGTGGATGCTCTATCTCGAGACTCTGCAAAAGACGAATCGGCTGCAACAGAGACCGAACTCGCGAAATGGAGCGACGAGGATCATTAGTGGTGGTGCCAAAAGCATCATTACCGAGCCAGAACATCTCTTCGATATTGTAGGGCTCGGGAGTTTCGGCCAGAAGAGTGGAGCAGCGACTCAGGGAATCCATCACGAAGGGGCTACGTTTAAGCGTCCTCATTGGCGCAGTCTGCATTGGCGGCGTCCATGGGGGAGCGAGCCTGATGCTGAGAAGACTGTTCGGATTCCGCCAAAACTTGTCCGCGAAGACCTCGTCCCACTCTATGGGATCATCGGAGGTACCAAGACCGTCGTACTCTCCGAGTAGGAGACTTTACTTGCTGTGTCCTCAGACACAGTACGCCCCACCCAGATACGGTGGGGCGTTTCTTTGAAATACTGCCATTGGTCGATACCGACGATATTTTTCACACCGTCTATAAATAAGCAGCGAGTGTTGGTACACAAAAAGCTGTATTTTTCTCTATCCCAGTTCTAACGTCGTCCACTAGGTCGCGCCATCGTCAAAATCGGATGCCAACAGGTGTCCGATTTTGTAATTACTGACGATATTGTACGTGTTTACGTGAGTTCACAAAAAGCTCGTGAGGCCCCTCTGCGAAAATGCGCAAAATAGAGTGTGTCAGTGTGGGGGACAGTGTCTCGGTATATTCCTAGTTTGAAATATGCTTCTACCACATCGTCAGGATGGCCTATATATCCTTCGAAAAATGCGAAGGACGTGCCGTTAAGAAAAGCCTCTACGTGTCCTTGATGATCTGTATCTATTTTATAATGCACCATGAATCGGTGCCATTTTCCAAGTTCGATAGGCGGCGCTTTAAAGGCAAGTCTCTCTTCTTTTGATTGGATTATAAATGTAACTTTACCGTTTTTATAGCGCAGCGCTAAGGCGGGGCGTCTGTTGCTCGACACTTGTTTCCAACTTGCAAAAAGGAGGCGGTTGTTGATTACGACAAAATCCTTAGGTATGTACAAAGAAAATGCATACCAGACGTCCGTACCGGCAGGAAGTATGACCTCTTTTCTTTCGGACAATTCTGAACGCTCTGTACCGTTGCCGTCGCCTCCTATTTCAGGAAGATCGCCTTGATGCACGGTAATCCTTAGTGCTGGTCCTTCTGTGCCGTCGACATCGTGCACCATTTCAAAACGACCCTCTCGAATCCTTCTGAGGTTCCAGAATGATGCATCAAGCTTAGTAGATACGAAGTCATCCGAATATTCTATGTCTTTCGTGTCTGCCATTCGATTCTAAGTATATACTTTTCCCTATTCCCATTCTAACCTCGTCCACGAGGTTGCTCAGTAAGTCAAAAGCAGTACCGCACAAGTACCGCTTTTTGCGATCATTGGCTACGGCGAGCGACGATACGACGTCGTGAGGCCGTGTACAACTGTAGTAATATCTCAGTATGGAAATAAAGTCTCAATTTACATATAGAGGGAGGGCTTTCAATGTTGTGTATAAGGATGGGGTGCCTGACGAGATAACCACTAGTGGTGGAGTCCATTGCTACTGTTTTTACAACGACACCTTGGTGCTTGTGGGATATGCAGATGGCGACGAGTGGACTCCGCCGGGTGGAGCGATCGAACAAGGAGAAACGTACGAAGAAGCGGCGATACGAGAAGTGTGGGAGGAATCGAACATGCAAGTGCTTTGGATGGAATGCATAGGATATCAAGACGTGGCAGCGGTCGATGGTCACGGTCGCGAACGGCAATACCGCATGGTGTGCATCGTCGAACCGTATGGAGAGTTTGAGGCAGATCCTGATGGAGATGTTTCAAAGATCAAGTTGATCGACCCGAAAGAGTACAAAGCATACATAC
>CAINNF010000002.1 GCA_903851045.1 Candidatus Adlerbacteria bacterium | reverse complement strand
TCGGGGATGCCAGGCATAGACAATGGTGTCACTAGAAAGATGCGCGTCGTCGTAGCCCCAGCCTACGTTAAAACCGGGAAACCATAACTGCAAAAAACGCAGTGTCGCCGTATTTCTCGGCGAACGACTTCCAGTTCGCGCTCGCGCGAGCCTAAAGATCGCATTCCCCCAGTCTCTCGCTTGAGGATTGGGTGTGGGTGGTATATATCAAGCATATAGCGACCGCGCGTGATCCACGCGAACGCCGAATATTGGATCTGCTGCACGACTCGATTTTGTTCACTTTCGACGAGTAGTGCCTAAGACCCCAAAATGAACTACACGCCGTAGAAGCTCTCTCTAGCCACTCTTGCACGCGGGTTCAACTCCCGCCGTCTCCACTCGACTCGCTTCGCTCACTCGTGGCAAGCCACCCGCAGAAGCACAAACGAAAGACACCTCACCAGGGGTGTTTTTTCGTATAGCGAGTCGAGTGCCCCGAGCAACGTCGAGGGGCTACTGGGGCGATGTATCCCGAACAGCGTCGAGGGAGGGGCTGCTTGCTTTAGCAAGCGTGTTCTCCTATGCTTCCCGCATGTATTTTGTGTATATGATCAAAAACTCGGCGGACAAACTGTACGTAGGCATCACCGACAACCCCGAACGCCGACTGCAGGAGCACAACACCGAGCGCGGAGCGCAGTTCACCTCTCACATCCCCACGTATAAACTAGCCTTCCTCGAGCCCTACCCCACTCTAGCCGAAGCGCGCAAGCGTGAAATCCAAATAAAAAACTGGCGCCGCGAAAAGAAAGAATTCCTCATAGCGAGATACCGAGCCGTGCTGGGGACAAAGCTGTAACAAACTTCTTTTAAATAAATAGTGCCTGTCCCGCCTCCCCCTAATCTATTTCCTTTAATTTCCGTAAGCGAACATCTTCTGGCCTTCTACTGGCAAGGATATCTATAAGTTCTGCCCACTCCTGGGCAGCTGTTTCCAGCAAAGTATTCCAGTCATGCGCGACAATATTGCCATCAGAGAGAGTTCTTAGTTTCTCAACCATCTCCGCTTTCCTGCCCAAGCTATCCGCAACCAAAAGTCCATGCACATTTTTTATCCCTAGAGCGGTAGTTGCCGCAGTCGATGCGCGTATTTTTAATATATAAAGTTCGCATCTACTTATGTGGCCATAATCTAAATTCAAACCTGGTCGCATAAACTCAACCACAAGCAATTGATCGCCACTCTTCAGAGCCAGATCAATACGTCCGTGGTATTCCGCATCGTCTAAACCCACTTCACTTGCAGCTTCCCTCAGAAAAGTGTTTACTGCTGTTTCAACTTTGAATGTTTCCCATTTAGCACTAAGTAGCCACGGATTTTTCGCAACATAATCTCTCAAGTCGTTCTCCAAACCCCTATTCGCAACACGACTCCTTAGGCCGTTTATGGTCTCCATCTTAACCTTCACCGCCTCTGCAACATTTAAGGCATCTAAAACGTTAACTTCGGCAAGGAGGTCGAGTACTTGCGCAGGCTCGAGTGTTCCTGCCTCGGCCATATCAGATATCAACTCCTTCAGTCGGCCACCTTCCCACGCAGTGAGAACGGCATTACCTAGGTCTTGGAATTGCTGATCTGATAGTGTTTCAATACTGCCGATACTTCGGAGGGCTTTTCTTACTGTTTTTGATTCATGCTTCTGTAATTTATTGAGCCGTTGTGAAAATTCATTTAACTTACTTTCAATTTCTTTCTGTCGCTGTTCACCCCTTTTTGTCTTCCATAACACGAGTAATTCTTTAATCCGTTTTTGTCCCCACTCCTCTAGTGGTAGCGTTTCTTGATGTTCCCAACTAAGTCTTTGACGTTCTGGGGCAATAACATCTTCAGGTAAAGAATCTACATAATCAGCTACAACCTGACCAGACATATACTGCTGCCCATGCTGACCTCCAAGCCCACCACCCAAATTAAAAAAGAAGGGGTTTTGTATGAGTTTTCCTCGTGCGAATATACTTACACCTCGCAACTCTTCATCACCCACAGTATCTCTATAAAAGTTTATTCTCCATTTTATCTCTCTACCGTTTGGTAATAATTCATAACCCCATCCATCAGTAATCTTTATGCCATCAGGTGTCTCGTCTTGCTGATAATCCGTAGGGAAGGAGTATTCAACAACTCCAGCCTGAGGCTCATCAGGAACCTCCATACCATTAATATAGATTTTAAAGTTTGAGGAGGTCTGATATAAGAGAAATCTGCTAGCCATACTAGCGAGAAGCTTCTCCAGAGGTATTCTTTTTCGTAATCTAACGCTCTTCAGAGTTATTTTTGTTCCAGAATCTGTGTTGGTACCAGGAACTGGATTAGAATGATGAACTTCGTCGGCATCGATGCCCTCCCCCATATATTTTTCAGCCCTTATCTTACTTACGTCTAGAGAAAAAACTGTTTTTTCTCTAGTACTTGCACTTACTGTTTCAACCTTAATTACCCCAGCGATACCAAAGCCAGCAAATTTACCGATACCCTTTCGTCCCAAGACTGGACGACCCCCAGGAGTCACATCAGAATACAATTCTCGTCTTCCTAATCCGACTTCCAGATATCTTTCTTGACATTCCGCGTAGGTCATTCCCAAACCATTATCCTCTATGATTATCTCGGACCCCTCATCAAACTCTCCCGGATAAGTAACGTCAACACGTGTTGCATCTGCATCCCAGGCATTTGAAATCAGCTCCGCCAGTGCAGCAACCGGCTTTTGGTACATCTGGATACCAAGATGATCAATTATTCTGCCATGGATGGTTAGCCTAAGTGGTTTCATGCATCAGTTCTACCACCTTGAAGGTGTTTACGCACGGCTATGGCATGGTGGGAGGTAAATTTTGGAGGAAACGCATTTCCGATTAGGCGAGATACCGCCTGTTTGCCTCTTTTTATGGGGAAAAAATAATTGCCAGGAAAGCCTTGAAGGATGGAGGCCTCACGCAGAGTAATCGCCCTATTCTCTTCAGGATGGAGAAAACGTCCTTTCGACGGATTTGTACAGCCACCCGTAATTGTTGGCGATACTTCGTCCCATTTCATACGACCATACACATCTTTGAAGCCCGTGGTACGCTTGTGACAAGCTAGTTGATAATTTGAACCTAATTGCGACCGACTTCCCCCATCTTTTGGTATCATCTTTATAATCTTCATCACCTCTGCGTTATGGGTTGCCAAAAGATCGTGCAACGGATCACCGCTACTACCGGCGGGGGGCATATTTTTAAATACAGACCTTACACTGACTTTTTTCTTAATAGGGTCGGGAAACTCAATTGCACCACTCTTACTTCCTATGAGGATGAGTCTTTTTCGTCTCTGAGGAACACCGTAGTCCTCCGCACTTAATACCTTATAGTTTATTGTATAACCAAGATCAATTAACTCTTTTTCCAACTTTTTCATGCGAAAATCCTTGGCAAGCCCTGGCACGTTTTCCATCATCAAAGTTTTGGGTCTAAGTTCTCGTACAAATCTTAAAAATTCGAAGACTAGATCATTTCTTATATCTTTAGTCCTTTCTTTAGCACTTTTTGCGCGAATACTCGAGTAGCCTTGACAAGGTGGGCAGCCAGCCAACAGGTCTAATTCACCTTCTTTTATTCCTAATTCTTTTCTTACATCATCCACCTTAAGAGTTCGAATATCTTTATCCCATAATTTGACTTCGGGATGGTTCACTCGATAGCTTTCAATTGAAGCAGCTTCCACGTCGACAGCACCGATTACGCGGAAACCAGCTTGCTTAAGACCCAGAGTCGTACCGCCACAGCCACTAAAAAGATCAATAGCTTTTAGTGTTTTTGTCATAAGGTAATAAGATTATATATCCAATAGGTAACTTGCCATAGATATGTATTGTTTATGTCCACTAGCTTATCGCTCCTTCTATGACTTCACAAGATTCCAACTTTTATTTCCCCTCCCCAATAAACCCACTAGCACGCACGCATAAAACGCAGTACCATCGACCAAGACAGCAACAGGGACACACACTATGACGACACTTATCATCGGGACGACGAATCCAGCGAAGATCGCGCAGCTGCAGGGTGCTTTGGCTTCACTCGATATTTCGGTCGACGGGGTGCGGGACAGGAGTCAGCTGCCGACGGTTGTTGAGGATGGGACGACGGCTCTGGAGAATGCGCGCACGAAGGCGCTTGCGTATGCTCGCGCACTTGGGCGGCGGGTCTTGTCTATCGATAACGCGCTCTTCTTGGATGGGCTCGCGCCGGGGGATCAACCGGGTGTGCACGTGCGACGTATCGGTGGGGGCGATGCCGCGACCGATGAGGATCTGCTCACACACAGCATCGCACTGATCGCTTCGCTCGGGGAGTCGGTCACTGGCTACTGGGAGTACGGGGTTTGCATAGCGAAGCCGGATGGCACCTTCGCGGAGACTACACTTCGCACACCGCGTGTTTTTACGAGTAAGCGAAGTAGCACCATGGTCCCAGGGTATCCACTGGAGTCTATCCAGATCGACCCCGAGTCGGGTAGATATATTTCGGAAATGTCTCCCAACGAACAGGCGGCCTTTTGGCAGAGGACACTCGGGGAACAACTGTGCGCGTTCGTCCGCGAACACATAGACCACTAACCCGCCACCTGGCGGGTTTTCATTACCTCTTCCGCAGCACGAAGAGCATGTAGGTTGGGAAGTTGTGGCGGTTTTGGGCCCAGGGGTGGTCGGTGGGGGTGAGAGATCTTTCGTCGGGTGGGCATTCGTCTATGGCGGCGATGGTGAGGTCGGCTTTGGTTATTGCTTCGACGTAGTCGGTGAGGGTCCAGTGGTAGTCCTCGAAGGTGAAGATTTCATTATGCATCTTTTGGTCGATCTCGAAGCGCTGGCCCGAGGCGTAGTAACCCTTGAAGGTGGTGCGCACATCGGTGCGGTCGAACAAAAAGTTTTGCATGTAGTGGTCGAAGCTCGGGTGCGTGACCGCGACGAGGAGCGTCGAGTCGGGGCGCATGAGACCGCGACACTGCAACAGCACACTCTGCATATCCGCCCGCTCGCCGAGGGCCGGTAGGAGCATCGACACGATAAGCGCGTCGAATGGATCTTGAAAGGTGGTGCTCATCGTGCGTGCGTCACCCACCACACACTCCCCCGACGGGTGCGATTCGCGGGCGCGGGCGACCATGTCGGCCGATACGTCGAACCCGACGTAGCGGTACCCCTTCGGCTCCGCCAAGGTACAAAAGTCTCCGCTCCCGCAGCCGACATCCAGCAGCCGCGCACCCACCGCACTCGCTTTTGGTAGGTATCGCTCGATAGCCGGCATGAGCAAGAACCGCTTCCCTTTCGTCTGCACATACACCCCCGAGCTCGCGCCAAAATATTCTTTCATATACCGCTTTTGCGTTGCTACTATACCACCACAACCCAACACATACTTGCATATTCCCGACTTCTCGATAGTATCAATGCGGACCGCAACATGAGAGAAAATACCATGATCCCCGCACTTTCTGGAGCGAGGCTGCGACGTCTTCTGTTTGGGCGAGTGTTTTTCGCATTGCTCAGCTGGATATTTTGGCTTATACCCGCCATCCTCGAAGCGTTCGAGGATGGCGGACCGGACTACCAACGGGTGGTAGTAGCCTTGGTGGCACTCACTGTCGCACTTGAGCTCGCCTTACCGTTCACCGCATTCCCCGCTTTCGGGTGGGTATGGTGGCAAAGCCTGCTCGCCAGTATCGGCATATACTTGTTCATTAGCATTCTCTATCACCTACATAAACGAGTGTGGAGCACTCCCCACCATCATTGACGGCACCCGCCGTACCGCCCCACTGACGAAAGAGCCCTGCTCCCGTCTGTGGGGCTCTTTTTTTACTCGAGCTATTTTCCGTGTCCCCCGTGAAAGATGTGGGTCGCTTCGCGGATGCTGACTATCGCAAGGACGAGACTTGCTGCGGCGTCGGCCCACCACCACCCCGCTGCGGCGTTGAGGAGGACACCGATGAGGATCGCGACCGCTAAGAATCCGTCGACTACCGTGACCACCGACTCTTCAAGCAGGATCGTGTTCTTGAGTTGAGTGCCGATGATGCGCTTGCCGTAGGCGAGCGAGAACATCGCGAGTGCGGTTATGACGAGCCATACTCCCCCGACGATGGACGTCTGGGGGTGCACTTGCTCCATGAGCACTTGGGCAGAGCGCACGAGGAGGTAGAGCGAGAGGAGCATGAAGGCGCCGCCGATGAGTTTGAGCGCCAACTGCTCGTTATCTTTGTGGGTCGCGTGGAGTTGCCAGACCACGACGACCGAGGCGAATATCTCGATCGCTGAGTCTATGCCGAACCCAACGAGCGCGAGTGACGCAGCCTCGATACCCGCCCACACCGCGACCGCGCAGCCAACGACATTCCACCCGAGGGTTATATATTCAAGCGTAAGCCCCCGCCGCAACAACTGTTTCGTATCCATATTTCAACTATACATGAGGGCGTTCGTTTGCGGGAAACTCTGGCGCGGTGCCAGCCTTTCGACTACTATACGCTCACGAACGTGGGTTCGCGATAGCGTATGTCAGAGACCACTCACACCCCTCTTTCGATCCTTAAGTCCCGCTTTGGGTACGACTCCTTTCGGCAGCAGCAAAAGGATAGTATCGACGCGGTGTTGGCCGGGAAAGATGTGTTCGTGCTTATGCCGACTGGCGGCGGGAAGTCGCTGTGCTACCAGATACCAGCACTCCTGTTGCCTGGCGTGACGGTGGTGGTCTCTCCGCTGATTGCGCTGATGAAAGACCAAGTCGACGCGCTGCGGGTCAACGGGATCGAGGCTGAATTCTTAAATTCGTCGCTCTCGCTCGCGGAGCAGAGCGCGGTCGTGGCGCGACTGCGACGAGGCGAACTAAAACTTTTGTACGTCGCACCGGAGAAGCTCACAGGACGTGACGGCGCGTTTCTGAGCGTATTGAAAAACAGTCGCGTGTCGTTGTTCGCTATCGACGAAGCGCACTGCGTCTCGCAGTGGGGACACGACTTCCGCCCCGACTATTTCGGGCTCTCCCGACTCAAACAAGAGTTCCCTACCGTACCCATCATCGCGCTCACCGCGACGGCGGACGATATCACAAGAAAGGATATCTTGACACGACTTGGGTTACTCAATGCGACTCGGTTAGTATCAAGCTTCGACCGGGCGAACATCCACTACCGTGTCGTACCCAAGCTCAAGAGCTACGAACGTCTGCTCGACTTCCTGCAACGGCGCCGCGACGAGTCGGGCATCATCTACACCTTGTCGAAGGCATCGGCCGAAAAACTCGCAGAGCGTTTGAGCCGCGACGGCTTCCCCGCCCGACCGTACCACGCGGGGTTGCCGCAGACGACCAAGAACAAACATCAGGAAATGTTCCAGAAGGATGAGGTTCGCATCATCGTCGCAACCATCGCTTTTGGTATGGGCATCAACAAGTCGAACGTCCGCTTTGTGGCGCACATGGATATGCCGAAGAACATCGAGAGCTACTACCAAGAGACCGGGCGTGCCGGGAGAGACGGGCTGCCCAGCGATGCCATCCTCTTTTACAGCGGCGGCGACGTGATGAAGCTCAAGAATTTCGCGCAGGTCGAGGGGAACCCCGAGCAAACACGCATCATGCTCAAGAAGCTCTGGCAGATGGCGGACTTTTGTAAAGCGACCAGCTGCCGGCGAAAGGTGTTGCTGGCGTATTTTGGCGAGCGCCCACCGGAGACGTGCGGCAACTGCGACATCTGCGCACCAGTTCAAGACACCTTCGACCATACCACCACCCGCTCGAACATGCGGACGAGTAGCGCGACCATGCTTGACGAGAACTATGAACACCTACTCTTCGACACGCTGCGAGCACTGCGCCGGAGGTGTGCCGAGAAGGCGGGAGTGCCGCCCTATATCGTCTTTTCGGACGCGACGCTGCGAGAGTTGGCGACGTACCTACCACTGACACTTGCCGACATGGGCCGCATCTCCGGCTTTGGCGAGGTGAAGATGGCTCGCTATGGAACGATCTTCCTCGAACCCATAGTCGCCTATTGCACACAAAAGGGACTCGCTTCGCGCATGGGAGAGAAGTCCGGCTCACGCCCCGTGCGCCCGCAAGTACCCGTATCGAAACCACCATCGACGAACGACACCGCAACTGAAACACTGCGCCTGTTCAAAACCGGCACACCGGTCGACGAGATCGCGCAACTGCGCGACCTGAGCGTCTCCACGATCGAGAACCACCTTGCCTCCTGCATCACCGCCGGTACCCTAACGGTCGAGGCGGTCGTTGCCCCACACAAGATCCCACCTATCACAGCAGCGATCGCGGCACACGGCAGTGCCTTGCTCAAACCGCTGAAGGAAGCGCTCGGCGACTCCTATACCTACGGCGAGATCCGCGCCGTCCTCGCCTCGAAAGCAAAAGAGAAGTAGCGACCAAGAGCAGGTCCGGCGACAGGTGCTTAGCGGGTCTTTTTTGAAACGGGCTTCTTTTTCTTCCCTCGCCTACTCGCTGTGCCGGTCGTGACGAACCAAAAAATGATGATACTGAGTATCGCGGCAAAGAAGCACCAGACCGAAAAGAACGTCTGCGTGTAGAACCACCCCGCGACAAAGAACGACGCGAGCAGGGCCGCGCCGAAGATGCGAAGGATCCTGTGGCTCGACACGAAGAAACTGCCACACGTCACCAACACGTACACCCCGAGCAGTGCTCGGGGAAAACGGTTGCCGAAGCCATAGGCGATACTACAGTTCACTATATGTGATACGACCGGTGCGATGTATATGAAATCCAACAGATACACACCCAACACGAAACCGATTGCGGAAAGACCATACAGCACCTTCTTTCGCTGCAAGTCGGTCTCGACGGCAAGAACCGCCAGCGGTGTATAGATCGGCCACACGACATTCGCGACGACCGTGTACGCATAGGTCGCGACCGCGTTCAGGAGCGGCGTCGAGAACGACAACCACACCACACCCTCTATAGCCTGTTGGATACCGAACAGAAGCGGGATGCTCGCCAACGGAAGCAACTTTCGATCCTTTTTCGTTCGTGTGATGGTCACGACTCCTGCCGCGCCCAGGGCACCCCCCGCCACAAAACTTGCCGTAGCTGAGAAACACATATGTCACGTAGTGTACCCCACGAAACGTCGTATCGGACACACAATCCACACCATGACGAGCTTCGTGGGATAGCAGAAACCCGCCAGATCATAAGACCTGGCGGGCATATGAGTTGATATATTCAGTCGCCAGAGATTGACACTTGGGTACCCTTCCAGTTGAGCGGCTCGAAAGTGAACGTCTCGCTCTGAACATAGGACAATAATCCAAAGTACACACAGACCAGCACCGTGATAACCAAAGCACTCGACATCCCGCGCATCCGACAGGTCCTTTACGATACGGCCACCATTATGCGGCCATGTGCAATGTATCATATGGGCCCAGATGGTAAAGGGTTACCACAATCGGATGCCGGGGTTTTTTATTTCCCGAGTCGACGTTCACGCCCCGCGTACTCTTCGAGTATCTTCTCGAGATCTGCCTTCGTGAACGCGGGCCAATAGACATCGGGGAAGAAAAGTTCGCTGTATGCGGACTTCCAAAGTAGGAAGTTGGACAGTCGATGTTCACCACTGGTGCGGATGATGAGGTCGGGGTCGGGCATATCGGCGGTCCATAGGTGCGCGGCGAGCGACGCTTCGGTTATATCCTCCCCCGCTCCTACAAGTGCTCGTGCGGCAGCGACTATTTCGGCCTGCCCCCCATAGGAGAGGCACACCCACAGCGTCATACGCGGCGCCGCAGGACTCTTCGCTTCGACGTCGCACATCAACCGTTGGAGCTTTTCCGAAAAGCGATCTAGCTGCCCAACGAACCGCACTCGTATCCCTTCATTGGTCAGGCGCGAGAAACGATCACGAATCGCCTCTTCGAACAATTCCATGAGATACGATACTTCTTCTGACCGACGTTTCCAGTTTTCGGTCGAGAAGGCGTAGAGCGCCACGTGTTCGATGCCGAGGTCACGCGCCGCAAGCGCGATGGTGTCCGTGTTCTTAGCCCCCTGGCGATGCCCTTCAAGAGTGGGTAGCTCTCGTTCCTTCGCCCACCGACGATTGCCATCGAGAATAATGCCCACGCACCGTGGTGGTTGCTGCATGCTTGGTATAACGTTAGTACCTAATAGAAAAGTTTCGAAAGGTGTGCGCCGGTTCGCCCCACGCAACCTCTACCTTCTCCACCTTGGACAAGATCGAACCTTCGTGTAGCCGCTCGACCAATGTCTCCAGCGCCGTCCGCTCGCCTTGGGCGACCACTGCGACCGAGCCATCGGCAAGGTTGTGCACATACCCCACCAACTTCAAACCGCGCGCCTTGCGTTGGACGAAGTCGCGAAACATGACCATCTGCACCCGACCATACACGTTCGCTCGCAATTCCTGCATACCTGGCATAGTACCAGATTGAGGTGTTTTATTAAAAATTATATACTAGGGTAACTGGGCTTATTATTTACGTAACGTATATTCATATGAACATCAAAACAATTGGAACTACCGTAGCTATCGTCGGCCTCCTTGCGGTCGCCGCTCCATCGTTCGCGCAAACTGGCGCCGCCACTAGCACCGCCGTCACAACCGCGTCTAAGATCTCTTGCGTTGGTGCGGCTGTGCATACGCGTGAACAGTCGCTCGATGCGGCCATGACCACCTTTACGAACGCTGAAAGTGCCGCATACAGCGCTCGCGCCGCCGCACTACAGACAGCGTACTCTCAGAGCACTCTCACCGCGGTTAAGGCTGGCGTGAAGACAGCATGGTCGACATTCAGCGCATCGATAAAGTCCGCACGCAAAGCATGGCAGACCGCCCGCAACAACGCGTGGACCACGTACCGCACAGCCGCAGTCGCCTGCAAAGCTCCTGCAGGTACTGGCGATGGTGTCAATACCGGCTCCGACGTCTCGGGTAATTAATCAACACTCTTTCTTGTCTAAAAACCCCGCTTAATGCGGGGTTTTTAGATACATACGATACGTGCGAAACCTTTTCGATCTGAGCCGCGTATACGAATGTGGACAGGCCAACAAGGAGGATAGGGCTTGTCGAAAGAGAGCAATACACCACCCGACGGTGGCCCGACGTTCGATGATGTTGCCGAACGGGGCGAATCGCAGGGTGATGTATGGCCCCCTTTGTCCGTGCCAAAACCCCTACACCACCGGTCCTCATGGACGGTGGTGTAGGGGTTTTGCATGTATAGATGCTCTACCAGGAATAACCCATGACCCCCTTGTTCGTCGTGAGCTTTATGATTGCGAGTTGAGGTACCGTAGTGATCTGAATCTTTTGACCTTTTTGTAACAGAGCGATTGTCGTTTGATTATTTCTTTGGCTGTATAAGGCCTCTATACCATACACGGGGTCAACGACGACGGTCTGACTCAGAAGTGGCGGTGGACACTTAAGGACGTTCCACACGAACAGGAACGACGACGGAAGCGATACAGGTGTTTCGGCCCCATATTGGATACTTGTGAGATGCGCATAGGTAAGAACCTTACCAGAATAGGTCTTTGAGAAATTGAGTGCGGTGGTGTTCCCCGCCTGATCGGTGATGGTTACGGTCGTAGGGGTTTTCACGACCATCGTGGTCGATAAAGGATCGACACCGGTGACTTCGAGATCTTGTATGGTGGTGCTAGCTGCGATGATTGCCTCCGGCGCAGTCTCATCTATCCGTACTGTCGTCGACCGCAACGGCTCGACGTTGCCTGCAACGTCTACCGAATAATACAAAAGCGTGTGCACCCCTTCGGTAGTAATAGGGATGGTCGCACCAGCTTGCCCTACCACCGTCGTCGTTGCCGCTCCATCGAGCGAGTAGTAGGTGTCGGCGACACCACTCCCGACGTCGGTCGCAGCAAGGGTTGCGGTAACACTTGATATGAACCACCCATGTAGACCCGGCGTACCTGTAAGGGATACCGTCGTAGTAGGGGGTAGCATATCACTCGCATCCTTCAATTCATCAAACCACACCTGGTCCCCCACCCCACTGATGCCGTTGACGACCGAACCCGAGAGCTGCACGCCGTCAAAGAGGGTGCCAAGTGGTACGGTCGTGGGTACCCAGGTGCAGTGGGTGGGGTCGGTATCGTCCTGGAG
>CAINNF010000001.1 GCA_903851045.1 Candidatus Adlerbacteria bacterium | reverse complement strand
GTAACTTCAAGAGCGGCGGATGGAGCTGGCAGTCGCTCCAGTGCGCAGGAAACCGACCGCGTCACAACCAGGTCCCCGACATCTTCAACAACCTCGTCAACTCGAACCTGACCGCTTCGAACGTGACGGGAGGGGGAGGAGGGGGATTTAATGGGCCCTCTGCTGGCGGGGGCGGGGGAAGTGGGCCAACGACTGCTACTACATACAACCCAGGAGACCCAGGAGGCGGCGGAATCAATGGTGCCGATGTTGGAAATCATAACAACCCTCTGTACACGGAGTCAGATTTTGTACAGGCGGTGATCGCTGGTCAGCCAACACAACCGATCAGTATAGCGTTAGCGCCGTCAGATGTGGCCACGTACAATGGTCAAAATTTTACGATAGCAGACCAGGCACAGTTTCTTGCGAACTACATACAAACCAACTATGGCATTACCGTCGACCCGTCGACCATCACGTTCAACGCGGCTGACACGTGTCCCGCATGCAGTAACGAAACGAGTTCACTGGGACACGTCGACGTGGCTGGTTGTCACGGTTCTGGATCGTGTCCCTTCACAACGGTCACTAATAAGGTTTCCACACCGGTCGTGGTAAAGAAGTAGTACGGTAAGGCGGACTTTTTGACCATTTTGGGGTTATTTGGTATAGTACCCTTCATGTCACAAGATCGTCTGATAAAGCTGGCCTGCGCCAAGTGCAAGCGTATTAACTATTGGTCGTCCAAGAACAAGAAGCTCGTGGAGCGCAAGATCACTTTGAATAAGTATTGTAAGTGGGATCGCGCCCAGACCGTCCACAAGGAGGCGAAGCGCTAGCCCCTTTCGTGGTATATTCTAAGGGCTCTCTTGGGCCTATAGTTCAGTGGTAGAATAGCGGTCTCCAAAACCGTTGACCGAGGTTCGAATCCTCGTGGGCCCGCCCGCAGACTTTTGTATCGGACAGACCCGAGAGCTTATTATTAGCGTGTATGATATTTCTCGCTGACAACCTTTGGTTCCCGCCATTAAACGTCATCCATCACTTCAGAGAGTTGGAGCGACAACGCAAAATAGTACCCGGCAGCAAAATCTACCGAAAAGCGGCTGAATGCTATATTGTAGCTATTTCACTTATGGGCATCATGAAAACTCTCAACAGAGAATTCTGGATGCAGCTCGTCAGCGACGATGAAGGAAGCCCTGATGTGCGGACCGGCTGCTACGAGAAGAAGATTCGAGATAACGATTTTGCGGTTCAAGATGTCGAAGTTGTAACATTCGACGAACATACTTCTGAAACCAATCTGATCAACTTTCTGATGAATACTAAGCTCGCTCGCAAGAAATCATATGACGATCAAACGACTATTTTATGCCACGTGCATAGGCCGATTTTGGTGCCGCCATATGCAGAACTGCAGAAAGCGCTCGCTGAGAAAAATCTGGCAACTCATGCTCCGATAATAATAATTGGCAAATCCGATCCTGTAAAAGAGACGTACTCAATGGCGCAAATCTATCCGACCGTTGATCTTGTCGCCACTTTTGATCTCGTGCAAGAGTGTCTGAGGCATCCAAAACGGCGGGTGCTTCGTCTGAAAAGATCTGGTAAATCGACGATTGAGGTAATGTCGACGCCAGACGAGAAACATTATCCATTTGAGAAGTTAGGGTTGGTTTAGTACGCACAACCCTAGCCGATAGTTACAACACCCTCTGTAATCTTGAGCTTTGTCTTGAAGCACCCCATCAGCTCACGCTTCTCTTCGTTCGTACCCTCCTTGAGTATGTATTTGGCGTAGGTCTTGAGGTCGATATCTTCGTGCTCGGCAGATGGGTTTGATAGTCCCAGTACCGTGCGCTGGAATTTGTTGTGCCGCTTGAGCTCGTCTTTGAACTTTATCTGTACACAGAGCACGTTGAGGTCGATTTGATCAAGCACGCCAAGCAGTTGCTCGACCAGATCTTCCTCGCGCAAGTATTTGTTACCTTTGCAGTGATGATCTTTTGATCTGCCACATCCGTAATAGATGTACCGTATTGTGCTGCCATCCTTGCGCGGTTTGTACTTTTCCTCGGCACTCACGCATGATCCACACTTGCCGCAGACAATGAGCTTGGTGAAGGCAAACTCGTGGCTTTGTCGGGTGATGTTGTCCCGCTTGAGTTGTGTCTGTACAAGCTCGAACAGCTCCTTGGTTATCAGTGGTTCATGCTTGCCGGTATACCAGTTTCCAGATGCTTTCGGGTACTCGAATACTCCGTAGTAGAAGGGGTTTTGTAGCGTTCGGAAGATGTTGCTGAGCGCGAGATTTTTGTTACCCACCGTCTTGAAGTTCAGCTCGAACTTGAGCCAGTGGTGTATCTTGCGCCCCGACCAATGTTCATACGCCATTTTCTCGAACATCTTACGCACGATGGGGCTACGCTCTGGATCGATGATAACCTGACACTTTTTCTCCATATTCTTCTGTGTCAGGTAGCCAGTCGGTGGGGTCGTCGGCCACAGCCCCATCTCCACTCTGGTGCGCAGACCACGTTTTACATTAATACCGCGATTGTCGTTCTCGAGCTTTGCTTGGCTCCCGAGTATCATCAGTAAAAACTTCTCGTTCGGATTATTGCGGAAGCTTTGGCTGTAGGTGCGTATCTCTTGTAATCCACCCGCGTCCATGAGATCTACTATCTTGCCGAGGTCGCCTGCATTGCGGCTGATGCGGTCGGGTGCCCAAGTGAGGATGCCGTTGTATTTGCCGCCCTTTATCTCCTCGACAATCTCGTTGAATATGGGACGCTGACCCGTCTCCTTCGCCGAGTGCGACTCGCGTTTCATAGCGACAATCTGGAGTCCTTCACGCTCGGCGAGCTGAAGCATCTCCTTGATTTGCGAGTCGATGGAGAGCACCTGCCGCTCCTCGGACTCTGTGCTCTTGCGAGCATACAAACAATACTTTACTGGTATTGGGACTTGCGCCGCCCGAGCCAGTGTCCCCGCTGGCACTTGTGTTGTGTTGGTCATACACCACAAGGAATGACGCAGACTGCCTCAGGAGTCCAGAGCGTCCCGAGCACCCAAGGTGTTGGTAACTTAAGCGACCAAAATAGACCCGTCGGTTGCCTCTTCGCAAGAACTCCTTTTTGAGCTACAGTAGTAGCTGATAGCCGTATCGGCTGTCAGGGCGAAAACTGAATAAAAAGGACCTACCCCGCAACAGTCTGTTGCGGCAAGGTCGAAAAGTCGGATCACGCGTAAAGAACCCATCATGGGGTCGCGTGATCCGCCATACCGGGAAACTGGCATGAGTGGCTTAGGCCACTACCCGTGATGGGCTTTTTGTATTCATTTAGCACAAAAATATGAAATTTATTCATACAATATTTGCAGTCATATCCGCACCAGTTTTGATGCTTTCAAGCTTGTTTTCAACGAACCCTATAAAGATGCAACAAATCTCAGCTGCTCCTATAGCTACAACGACCATTTCAACATCATCCCAACCAATTCTCGAAAATAAGAAGACGTCTCAAAACCAAACAGGCGGCACAAGTACAAATTCTGCGAAAAATGCTAAGGATGTTAGCGATATGTCGACTGTCCTTGAAACTGCAATTACACAACTCGAAAATCTTAAAAAACAGATTCAGGATTTTGATGATCATGTAAACGCTAATCAGATTGAGTTCGGAACAAGTATCCCAACTCTTTCTCAAGTAACTAGTACGGTAAATATGGGAGATGTCACAGAAATTGCCTCGATTGAGGCCTATATAGTAACTCTCAGGTCATATGAGAACACTTTGATTACGGATGGATATGTTCAACAGCCCTATTGGAGTGACACGGTCATCCCGAATATAGTTTCGTCACAGGAGAAATTTGTTCAAGATTTTCTCCAGATAGAGGGGTTATACAATCAGCTACTTAACCAATTTGCACAAACACTTCACACTCAAAATCAGTATCAATCTCAATATCAGACTCCTGCTATACAAGCGCCCCAGACTGATTGTAATCAACTGTTGAGTGATGCAGAGCAAAGTGTTGCCGCAGATGTCACTAAGGGTGGAGGTGACGCCACGCAAAGCTACATACTTGCCGCAGCAATTAAAAAACTGAAGGCGGACGGGCACAGCGAATGTGTCTATTAAACGCCTGCATTATAAGGATTAGGGAAGACAATAATATGAAAATTACACAGATAATTGGTGGTCAGCGCGATGACATATTTGGACTTGGTGATGACAATCTTATGTATATTTGGAACCAATATACAGGGACTTGGGATATGATATTCGTCAAAAAAGAAACATCCAGCGAGTAATCTTTAGCGCGGGCAGTTACAAGATCGATTAAAAATAAATAACAAAAAGAAACATGGAAACCATACTACTCTCTATTATTTCTGGTCTGCTTTTTGCTTTAGTAATTGAAGTAGCTCTGCAAAAGCAGAAAGAAATATCGGGCACCATATCAATTCTACCAACAATAATATTTTCTGCTGTATTTACTGTTATTGCGGCTGTCATAATCTTTGGAGTTGCGTACTTTCTGCATTCGATACCTTTTGTGCAAAATATTAGCTTATAAAATGACTTCGAGGGACTTCATACGTAATGTGCTCATTGGCGAAATTGAAGACATTGTAAATCGCCATCATTACCTATCCTTTGGATTAATTACGCAGGGTATTGAATTATTGGGAGCGATTATTGAAGATCCACAAAAAGAATTCTCGGAAAGAAATTTAAGCGAGGGCAGATTTAAGAAAGCTCTCAAGCGTCTATTTCCTTCTGAATACCATATACACAAAGATCTGTTGTATACAGAACTAAGGTGTGGAATGAGTCATGTGCTCCGACCTAGAAACAACATCGTCCTAGCTCAAAGGCAGTATGGCCACGAGAATCTATCACAGATGGATGATAAATTACTCTTAGTTGCGGAAGATTTTTTTGATGACTTTAAAGATGCGTGCAATCAAGTGATTGGTAGGCTAGATTCCGGCTGTACCAAGGAGAGAGCTGGTCCATTTCTCACGCTCATTCCTTAATCAGAATCACCATCTTTTTCTGCGGCGGGTCTTTGCGCTTCCGTTTTTGCACGAGCTTCTTTTTGTACTTTGGATGCTTGTGATCCAGCCGGTACCGTATCGCGCTCATCTTGCCCTCCTTAATCCCATCGAACAATTTTGATTCTGCCATATCGTTAATCAAGTCATTACCTTCTTTAATCGCACTACAAACATCTTTTGCAAACGCACGGTCCGTTTTCATCCATCGGTAGTAGGTAGCTCGAACAATGCCCGCTTTTATGCATGCGGTCTGGACTACTGGTTTTACTTTGAGCGTCTCTATAATCAGAGTCTTTTGTTCCCGTTGTTGCTCATCGAGTATGGTTGGTGTATTGGGTGTTGCTGCCATGTCATATCTTATGTGCTTTTTGCCCAGTGAGTGTCTCCCAGCGATTCTTAATAACCTCTGCATACACAGGAGATTTCTCCATCAAGAAGCACCGCCGATCCATTTTGTGCGCGGCAATCAGGGTAGAGCCGCTACCGCCAAACGGTTCAACAATGAGATTGCCGCGTTTGGTAAGCACTTTTATGTATGGTATCAGGAGCTCAAGGGGTTTCGTGCCAAAGATAATGCCTTGACCCGATGATTTCTCGTCTGCGGCCACGTGCTCGATAAAATCGGTCGGTTGATACTTCTTGCCTTTCTCATAGCCCTCCCACTGCGGTTTGCCTGCCGTGGCAAATAGCGCGTTCTCGTACTCTGTTTGAAAGAGCGCGTCATCTTCTGGTGCAGTGTTTGGCAGCTCAAACTCTGGAGTAGTACCCACGAGGGCTATATCGTGCTTGTTGAAGAACTTGTACTTTGAGGAGAATCCCTGTACGCGATTGGGCACATGCCAGACAATGGTGTTGCGGTATTTCCAATGTTTCTCCATTGCGTTCCAGATGGTGCGCAGATTCTTTGGGTGCTCGAATATCATGATAGAGAAATCGGGCTTTTGTACCTTGGCAATATTTGCCATCCACAGATCACTGAAATCATCGGGCAGGGATTCTGTCTCAAGATACCGACGGTTCTTCTTTGCGCCGAATCCAGTGGTCGCCTCGCCATGGCGTGTCTTGCCGTGTAAGTAGTCGAGTATGTACGGCGGATCCGTGAAGCACATGTCTGCTCTCTCGTCGCCCATAAGTGTCAACATATCCGACTCGATGGTGCTATCGCCGCACATGAGGCGATGCTGTCCAAGCTGATACATGTCTCCCTTTTGTATATCGATCGAATCAATTTTGAGCTTGTCCAATTCTTTCTTAAGGTCAAATACTTCCTCCTGCTCATCGGGGGCAAATATGCCATCAAGCTCCTCGCTGGAGAATCCGACATCTGACAGAAATGCCTCGTCGAAGGTGGCGAGCAAATCCCAGTCGAATTCGCCGACGTTTCGATTGAGACGTATGTTGAGTTCTTTTTCTCGTTCTATATCAGGAACAGACACATACACCACGGGCACTTCAGTCACGCCCATCTCTTTAAGTACGCATAGACGGAAGTGTCCACCGATGACAATGTTTTTTCGCTCAAGCGCACTATTCACCAGTAGTGGGTCTACCACGCCAAAACGAGTGATACTCTCACGGAGGTGTTGCGCCGCATCTTTGTCCCATTTGCGCGGGTTGTAGTCTGCCGCACGAAGAACATCCACTGCTACATACTCGATCTTCAAACTTTTTTGTGTTTCCATACTCTAGTTCCTACCTTGTAATGGCAGGGTCGCTATGCAACAAACCACCCATGTGTAGGGTGGTTGTGCTTCTTTCGTTTTTGGGGCGAGCCGAAATAACACAAAACCATCCCGCCATGCGGAGTGATTCGGTATTATTTTGGTTCGCTGCTCTAATCTTCAATATCGTCTGGGTGACGACACAGTCCTAAGTTCTAAGCATTTACGTTCAAAATAAACAAATGGGTGGCTGAAGCCCAATACGTTTGCAATGACCCTATACCTACCATAGACGAAAGCGGTTTTTTTGCAAGAGACTAAACCTGTGGATAAGTAAAATATGAACATTTTGGTGTTTTGGGACACTTCCAAAAAAAACGCGAAAAAGTGTCTCATTTGTCTCATTTCAAAAACTAGAGCCCCGACCCGAGAGCCTTAGCGGTGTGGTGCTTTTCGCGCTAGAATATCCTTACGGGGTCTTGCACCATTCAGTTGAATCCCGAGTAGCCCGCCACAAAAAAATAACCCCTTATGGGTTATTTTTTGTTTCCGAACAGAAACGCTCGGGCGAGTGTGAGTGCTTCTGTTTTGCCCGCCCTACTGTTTGGTGGGCAGGTAAGCCACTGTATGTCTTTGTTTCGTTTGAACCATCGGAGCTGGCGTTTCGCATACTGTCGTATGGACGACTCGAGTTGTTCGATGAACTGTTCTTTCGAAAGTGTTCCTTGAAGTAGGGAGGAAAGGTGTCGATATTCGAGCCCGAGCTCCTCCATGCGTCGGTAGGACAATCCCGAAGCGTGCAGATCTTGGGCCTCCTCGACCATGCCGCCCATGATGCGCTCCAGAAGTCTCGTGTGGATGTTTTGGTGCAGAAGGTCTTGCGGCAGGTCGATACCTAGCCACAGCACGTCATATACGCCCGCTCTCTCAAGCGATGGGCCTCCGGCGGGAGACTTACCGAGTGCGGCCGCTATCTCGAGCGCACGTATGAGCCGGCGCTTGTTGTGTCGCTCAATCGTTTTCGATCGTTCTGGGTCAAGCTGTTCGAGCATCGTGAACAAGGCTTCGGGCGACTTCTTCTCTAGGCGCGCGCGCAGCTTTTCGTTCGGTGGCACATCGGGGAAGAGCATACGCCCCAAGAGGGTATCCACATAAAACCCGGTCCCGCCAACGACGATCGGTACCGCATGTCTTGCGAGTATCGTCTCGACCGCTTTTTTAGCGTCCTTCTCGTACTCGCTCGCCGTATAGACCTTCTTTGGCGGCACGACGTCGAGCAAGTGATGGGGGACACCAGCCATTTCTTGTATGGTGACCTTGCCGGTCCCGATATCAAGGCCACGATACACTTGGCGTGAGTCAGCTGATACCACCTCGCCCCGTGGATGCGAAGCACCTTTACGGGACTCTCTTCCAATATTTTGTGCAAGGTAAATACCCAGAGACGTCTTCCCCGAAGCGGTCGGTCCGACGATAGCGATGACTTTTGGTTTGGGTGCGGACATACTCAAAACGTACACCGACTTTCATAAAAAAGAAATGCGGCAGCTTGTGTTTGCTGCCGCTTAATATATAGGTTAGCCGCCGTCAGCTATCTCCTGTCGATATTCTACAAGCACCTCTTCGCTATGTTCGCCAATATGGACAGCAGCAGCAAGCAGGTCATGGAACTCAAGCATGACGTGAACATGTGGAATCCCCCGACTGCGCAGAGCCTCTGCGCCTCCTCTGTTGACCAAGAGGATGTGATGCATAGAGTCGATAGGAAAATGGTCTTCCTCAAACCGTTGCAACGCGACCAGTATCGTGGTAGCGGAGGTGGAGACATTCTCGACGGTAAAATAAGTCTCCCCCGGATCGAAAGGTCCGGCCCACGTGTTGTCGATCCCGTGCCTTCTTTTCTTTCGTTCCTCTCGCATCACGCGATAATGGAAGGGGGTACTGTCGTACACGCTTCCGATTGCTGCAGCGATAGCGAGTGGTGTGCCTGCGGTGGGTATGCCGATCATACAGGGGACCGTGCCCTTCGTGATCTCTATACTTCGAACGAATCGAATAATATGAGCGCCAAGCAACGTTAACGTTCGCACGTCGCGATGAAATCGTAGATTGGCATAATGACGACTCATCCGCCCACTGTGCAGCTCGGTTGGTACGTCCAGATGCAGTATCGAACCGCTTTGGATAAGCAGTTTGACCAGCAACAGGTCTGGATGGGTAAACGTCCTTCCTGATGGCGCTGTAAACGGTTCATACACATGGAGATGGGTCGGTGGGGACATCATCGGCTTCCTTGTATGCGGGTTGTGTTCGTTGTGGTACGTCTTCTTGCAGATTATCAATATCAATGCAAAAAGAAAAGGCCGCTTATGTGGCGGCCTTCGTTGGCACGCTCGGCCCTTGCCGGTCGGTGTCGCTTAGCAACGCGTATGCGGCCTCGATGACCTCGTTTGGGTACCACACCACGGGTCCGCCGTCTCGTCGTCGTATAGTGATCGTGTTCGCGTCTGCGGTAAGCATGTACTCACCGATGTTGGCGTGCTTCACCAGCGTTCTCCTGTGCACATCTATAGGGAAAGCACCGTATCGCTTTCTTGGGTGAGTCGTAATAGTTCACGTTGGGCCGCTTCAGCAAAGTCCATCCCGTTGCTTGCGAAGATGATGTCGCGACCCGAGTTGATCACAAGGCCGCTTTGGTGCGTGTTGAGTCCCGCTTGGAGTGCTTCGCGCAGATCACCGCCCTGGGCGCCAATACCAGGCGCAAGGATCCACATATCGTCTCCGATAATCTTGCGTACAGCTGCGAGATGACCTGGCATGGTAGCACCCATCACCAGTCCACAATTGCCGCTTACGGCGCTCCATGTACGCGCTACCCGGTATGCGATGTTTTGGTAGAGCGGTATCGTCTTGGTGGTAAGTCCCCATCGACTCGCGTCATCAGGGTGTGGGTAGACCAAGAGCTCCTGAAACTCTTCAGCTCCCTCGTCCGACGTATGACACACCACAAACATGCCGATGTCTTGAGACGCGAGGAAAGGTTCGAGAGCGCGCATGCCAAGATACGGATTGATGGTTGCTGCGTCAGGCTTGAAGAGACGTATCTCACGCACATATCCGTTATTGGTGTTTCCTATATCTGCTCGTTTGCCGTCAAGTATCACAGGAACCGGGAAGTGTCGTGTCACACGGCGAATATACGCTATCGTGCTCGAGAGGACATCACGTTCTCCTTCCGTCACGTAGAACGCGATGTTGAATTTGTACGCCAGGGCATGAGCGTGTGTGACGTCTACGATCGATATATTGAAGACGCTTTGATTCCCGGACAGGTTTGCGGGAAGCCTTTCCATATCGGAGTCAAGTCCGACACATATCCGCTTGCCAGCATCCCAGCGCGCTTGAAGCATTTCAAAGACCTTGGCCATTGGTTGTTCCGTCCAGTGGATGTTACTTGCGGTACACTACCACAGGTGTGGTCGTAAAAGAATATGCGATGCTAGTGCCGGAGGAGGGACTCGAACCCTCAAGCCGCGTGGGCATGCGATTTTGAGTCGCACGTGTATACCATTCCACCACTCCGGCATTGACCTCCGTAGCTTTTGCGCAGGAGGTCGTTAAACCGCCCGCTCCAGCAACAGTGGACATTGCCCAAGCCTTCATATAAAGGCTCTTGCTGTGTTAGTATATCCGCATGTCGCAGTTTTACAACAATGCCATCTTCTGGGTGGAAGTGGACAAGATCAAACCAAACCCGTTCCAACCTCGTCGTGAGTTCGAGCAGGCCAAGCTCGAGGACCTCGCGCGTTCTATCCGCCAGTACGGTGTTATCCAGCCGCTGACCGTCACACGTAAGGAGTTCGAGAAGCCGGACGGCGGTATTGGCACTGAATATGAGTTGATAGCGGGAGAGCGTCGTCTGCGTGCGTCCAAGCTTGCTGGCGTCGTTTCGGTGCCGGTCATTATCCGCGCCGACTACGACGATGACAAGACCAAGCTCGAGGTCGCCATCATCGAGAACCTCCAGCGCGAGGACCTCAACCCGATGGACCGTGCAGCCGCCTTCGCGCGCCTTGTTAACGAGTTCGGGTTCAAGCACACGCAGATAGCCGAGAAGGTGGGCAAGAGTCGCGAGTACGTGTCCAACACCATCCGTCTGCTTGCCCTTCCTGCGGATATTCAGCAGGCGCTCTCCGATGGCAAGATATCCGAAGGTCACACACGACCCCTGTTGATGCTCATTGACCGTCCCGAGGAGCAGTCGGTGCTCTTTCGCGAGATTACGCTCAAGCGACTCACGGTGCGCGACGCGGAGTCTATCGCGCGTCGCATCGCGTTCGACAAGGTGCGTAAGAAAGAGTATCTCTATGCACCAGAGATCTTGGAGATGGAGCGCTCGCTCAGCGACTCCTTGGGGACGCGCGTGGCTATCGAACCGAAGGAGAACGGCGGCAAGCTCATCATCGACTTCGTTGGCGAGGACGACTTGCGTATCATATTCGCACAGCTGGCCGCGCGGATCGCAAAGCTAGAGGAACCGCCTCAGTCTATTGCCGAACCGGTGCAAGAACCCATCGACGACCGCACCAAGGAAGAGGTCGAAATCGACGAGAACTCCTTCGACCCGAGTAGCTTCTCTCTCTAATTTCTAATTTTTCTTTTCCTTTTCGAGCGCGTTGCGGATGTGGCGGCGGGCCATCGTGGTCTTGGCGAAGTCGAGCCACTTAGCCTTCGGAGTCGCGCTTTTCTTGGTATGGATCTCGACGATGTCGCCGTTGTGCAGCGTTGTATCGAGAGCCACCATCTTACCGTTCACCTTCGCGCCGAAGATATGACTCCCGATGTCGGAGTGTATGGCGTACGCGAAGTCGATAGGGCTCGAGTTGAGCGGCAGGTCGACTACGTCGCCTTTAGGAGTAAAGACGAACACGCGATGCGAGAATATGTCGGTCCGCAGCGTCGTCTCGAAGTCGGGATTGTCTCGCTCACCCTCCAGTTCGCTCAGCCACTCGGGGATATCTTGGCTCACGTAGCGCGCACGAGCTTTGCGGGTCTGTGCCTCTGGGGTGGCGACCGGTGGCGTCGTGCCACGCCCGAACCCAGGGATGAGACTTTTGATCCAATCGAAACTGCCGCCGGAGGTGGTGCCCTGTTGTGATCCAGCGGTCTCATTCTCTTTGTATATGACATGGGACGCGATACCATACTGCGCTTCTTGGTGCATGGCTTGGGTGCGTATCTGGATCTCCACGATGCCGCCGTCGCCGGAGAAGACGGTCGTGTGGAGTCCTTGGTAACCGTTGGGTTTGGGGAAGGCGATATAGTCCTTGATCTTGTTCGGGAGCGGCTGCCACAGTTTGTGCACGATGCCGAGCGCCCGGTAGCAGTCCGCCACGTCCGGTACGATGACCCGTAAGGCCGCGATGTCGTACACGCGACCGATATCGCCACCCTTGCGTTGTATCTTTTGCCACAGGCTCCACAGGCCTTTTACCCGGTGGTCGATATGGAACAGTTTTATGTCGTCCTTCGCCAACTCGGTCTTGAGCGTTCGCGACATCTTCTCCAGACGTTCGGAGGTTTCCTTTTCTGCCTCGGTCAACAGATGTTTTGCTTTCGCGAACTCTTCAGGATACGCATATTCGAATGCGAGGTCCTCGAGCTCTTTGCGGACAAGGCCCATACCGAGCCGGTGCGCTATCGCGGCATAGATCTCGAGCGTCTCGATGGCGATGCGCTTTTGCTTCTCGGGCGGCACGTGCTTGAGCGTACGCATGTTGTGGAGCCGGTCCATGAGCTTGATGATGAGTACGCGGGTGTCTTGTCCGGTCGCGACGAGCAGCTTCCGCAGACTCTCGCGGTGGCGTTCGGTGCCGCGATATTTAAAATGGCCGAGTTTCGTGACCCCTTCGACGAGAAAGCGCAGTTCTTTACAGAATTTTTCTTCGAGCACCTCGGGGGCGACGCCCGCATCTTCGATACAGTCGTGCAAGAGTCCCGCCGCGACCGTAATCGGGCTCATACCGAGCATTGCGAGCCCTTTAGCAGTTTCGACCAGGTGGACGAGGTACGGCTCGCCCGAGAAGCGCTTCATGTCCTTGTGAGCCTCTGCGGCGAACGCGTAGGCCCGTTCGACAAAGTCGACCTGTTTCTCGGTCGGACTGTCCATTAGTTCTATGATCTCCTTCGCTCCTGTAGTCATATATCCAGTATACGCTTGCGCACATAAATGAGAAATCATAAAAAAAGAAACCCCGTTAACGACACGTCGTTAACGGGGTGGCTCTAGCGGTTATTCGCCGTCACAACCGTCGGTGTCCCCGGTGTCGGGGTCTCCTTCGACCCCAGAATGGTCACACCCAGCCGCTGCGACGAAGGCGGCCGTCGAGGGGTGGCCAGGCATGGCACCCGCCAAGGCCGTGAGGGTGTCGTCGTCACCCTCCCAGGAATCGCATTTGAACTGGGTGCCCTCGGGTACCCGACCCACGCCCTTGCAGGTCGGGCAGGGTTTGTAGCCAAACAAGGAACCGAAAAGCCATCCATACCTTTCGACTTTCCCGGTTCCGTCGCAGTCCTTGCACTCGATCTCGGTAGTCATGACAAGATCTCCCTATTTCGCAGTGTCTATCGGCTTCGTCTCACGGCCACGGTATGCGGCGGGGTGCACCATGCGGTGGCGTGTATTTTTTGTCTCCCAGGCACCGCCGCTTCGGCGATTGCTGCAAGCTCTTGCTGTTGTGCAGCGGCGTCAGATGCCTGTACAGGGGGGCTTGCTAAGCGCGCGAGCATCTCCTGCGCGATTCGCACCTGCTCGTTTTGAGCGCGCTGCTTCTCCCACGCTCGCTGTTCCATGTCCAGCACAGAGATGGCCGGAAATGAAGCGGCAAGAGTAGGCGATGGGGCCGGGTACGACGGAGTTGTGGTGCAAGCGGCCAAAAGCACTACGGCCCCAAGCAACACAACTATTGCCAACGTGTTTCGAAGAGTCATGATCCACCCTAAAGTAATCTGACGCTAGATTAGCACAATAAAATTCGAAGTCAAGCTGTACGTAATGGTTCAATAGCTTGGACGCACAAAGGCAGTACCATAGCGACATGGCTTACACCAAGAACCCGTACATGCCCAAAGTGCGTCGAGATGCGGCAGCAATGGTGCACCGAGGATACACTCCAACTGAAGTCGGTCG